>JBIJBE010000068.1:0-9981 GCA_044345405.1 Bdellovibrionota bacterium | reverse complement strand
GCGGGCATGTTGAGCGAGTGCTCGAGGGCGTATCTCAAGGTAACGTCGCCGCGGAACTCGTGATCATAGTTTTCAGGGTTCCACGCGACCCGATTGCCGGTCGTAATCTGCATCGGCTTATCTTCAAGGATGGATACCGCCGTGGCTGTCTTATAGGAGTTTAACGTCCCGTCGAGCGCGGTGAGGTAGAGGAAGGGCTTCACGGTTGACCCGATCTGTCGCATCGCCAGGTTTACCCGATTAAATTGACTCTCCGCGAAGTCTCGACCTCCCACCCAACTTCTCACGAGTCCGGAGTACGGCTCGATAGCGACGAGTGCCGCCTGAAGCTGCTTGTCGTTTCGCTTGAGTTTCGGATTCGCGGCCTCGATGGCGGCAACTCCACGCTCGATCGCCTCCTCGGCGCACCGTTGCATACCAAGGTCGAGTCCTGTGTAGACGGAGAGGCCGGTCGAGGGGGCGTTTTCGATATCGATAGTTTGCGAGAGTTCCGCCTCAAGGGTTGAGGTGAAGAATTGCGCGATCCTTCGGTGCTCCTGTTGAGAGGCGATTCGAAGGGGTTTTGTAACCGCGGTCGTATACTCAGCCGGGGTGATGAATCCGAGATCTTTCATCTTTGAGAGGACGATATCGCGACGCTCCCTTGCTCGCTCGGGGTGCTTGCGGGGGTTGTAATAGGAAGGGGCTTTGATGATGCCGGCGAGGGTGGCCGCTTCTTCGATAGATATGTCCGCGATATTTTTTCCGAAGAGGTTCGTGGATGCCTGTGGCATACCGTGAATGGAGATCGATCCCTCCTGTCCGAGGTAGACCTCGTTCAAATAGAGCTCAAGGAGCTGCTTCTTCGAGAGGTGGCTCTCAAGGCTTAGCGCGGTGGGAATCTCAAGAAGTTTTCGAGTGATAGTCTTCTTTGGTGATAGAAATAGGTTCTTCGCGAGCTGTTGGGTGAGGGTGCTTCCTCCCTGAACGAGCCGGCCCGCGATTATGTTTCGAACGAGCGCGCGGGTGATTCCGAAGATGTCGATACCGAAGTGTGCGTAGAAACGCTCATCCTCGATCGCCATGACCGCGTTCGGAACGCTTCGCGGAATGTGATCCAGAGACACGAAGCGACTCGCGCGCATCTCTTGGGCGCCAAGGAAGGAGATGATTTGCGGCTCAAGGAGGGCCTTCTGAGCCTTCGCCGCTGGAGCGTTCGCCTCCTTCCCGTCACCGAGCGAAAGGGTGATCTTGCGAGCTTTGTTGACCGTGCCTGTCGCCGTCGTGAAGTCGCGTGTGAAGATCGTGAGCGCGTCGGCGGTGAGAAGGAACTCACCGGGGCGAGATGGTTGGGAGGTTACCTCAGTGTAGCGGCGATCGAAGAGGATGCCTTTGAGGAGAGTTTGTGAAGTGCTTCCCTCCTCGTTGGTTCGCACAATGACGCTTCGAAGATCGAGGGGGGCGGAGTAGACGACCGGGATAGAGGGCGCCTCGAAAGACGCGAGTCTCCGTGCCACTTGAGCGTCGATCCGTCTCCACAGGATTGTGAGTCCAACGGCGATGATGATAACGAGGGGGATGAGGATCTTGACCCACCGTCGTGGTTTGAGCGGTGGGGGAGGCGGCGCCGCTCGTGTTGGTGCCGCTCTCGGCTTCGCTTTGGCTTTTGTCGGTCCTTTGGGAGCGCCCTTCGAGGGGCCCTTCTGAGGTCCTTTAGGAGAGGCCTTTTTGGCCTTTTTACCTGGCATGATGCGTGGAAAGGATTATAGTCTGTGAGGTTCGAAATACGTTCGGCGTGGTACGCGAGGAGTAAAGAATGATTAGTAGACTGCACGGAGAGGTTGTTGAGATCGACGGCGATAGCATAGTTCTTGATGTTAACGGTGTGGGATACGATGTTGCCTGCACCACGGCGCTCCTCTCTCGGCTCTCGCTCGGTACGCGAGCCACCTTTAGTGTTTACACCGACGTACGGGAATCCGCCATTCGACTTTTTGGGTTCGACAGCGTCGCCGAACGGCACATATTCCTCCTCCTGAACCGGGTTTCCGGTATGGGGCCTCGGTCATCTCTCGACGTTGTCTCTAATGTGGCTATTCGAGATCTTTTGCGGGCGATCGGCTCCGGAGATGTACGCGCGCTCATGTCCATCAAAGGGGTTGGAAAGAAGAAGGCCGAGCGCATCGTGGTTGAGTTGCGAGACCTCGTCGCCAATATGGCGGGCGAGCGCGCTGATTCGTTGCGGGCAATGGTTTCCGTTGAGCGGAGCGCTGAGGCCCCTGGGGAGGTGCTCTCTTCTGACGCCGTATCGGCTCTTGAGGTGCTTGGCTTCGCGAAGCGTGATGCCGAGAGCGCGGTGTCTCAAGCGCTGCAGGGTCGAGGCACCGTTGGCGATGTGGGCGAGTTGATCCGAGAGGCGCTGCGGTACGTATAGCGTAACGACTTGATAGTATTTGCATTTTCGGGAGCGTTCCTCTCTCAATGGCCTCTGTCCCGATCGTGATAAATCAGTGTAGTATCAACCAGATATGACAGGCCGAGACGTGACAGAAGGGGATATCGAAGAACGCGACGAAGATGTTGAGACCTGGGGGAGTGTGGTTCACGCGACCAGTTCTCGGCTCTCCCAGGGGGAAGCTCTTCGTGACGAGGAGTCGCTCGTCGTTTCACTTCGACCTAGTCGCTTCGACGAGTATGTTGGTCAGGAGCACGTCCGACATAACCTCCAGATCGCCTGCAGCGCCTCAAAGCGTCGTGGCGAAGCCCTCGACCATGTGTTGCTGCACGGGCCGCCCGGACTCGGTAAGACCTCACTTGCGCGCATAATTTCCGGTGAGCTTGGGGTGGGGTTTAAGAGTACCTCAGGCCCCGCTATTGAGCGACCAGGAGACCTCGCCGCTATCCTGACGGCGCTCCAGGACAAAGATGTCCTCTTCATCGACGAGATCCACCGCTTGCCCCGCGTGGTAGAGGAGGTTCTCTATCCGGCTATGGAGGATTTTGAGCTTGATATCGTGATCGGACAGGGCCCCGCCGCTCGATCTATAAAGATCCCCGTTCGTCCCTTTACCTTGGTAGGCGCGACGACCCGCTCCGGTATGTTGACCTCTCCGCTCCGTGATCGATTCGGTATCGTGCATCGATTAGATTTTTATTCGGCAGAGGATCTTCAGAGCATTGTGAAACGCTCCGCTACTATCTTGAACGTTGGATGTGACGATGGCGCCGCGAAAGAGATTGCATCCCGTTCCCGAGGAACTCCTCGAATCGCGAATCGGCTCCTTAAGCGGGCCCGAGATTACGCTGAGGAGTGCGCGGGGGGCGCGTTGACCGCCGAGACCGCCAGGAGCGCGCTCGAGTTGCTTGAGATCGATAGTTTCGGTCTCGATCGCACGGATAGGGCATTCCTCTCCCTTATGATCGATAAGTTCGATGGTGGGCCAGTTGGAATTGAGACCATCGCCGCCGCGTTGGGTGAGGATCGAGAGACCCTGGAGGATGTTTTTGAGCCCTACCTTCTTCAAGAAGGATTTATCGCGCGGACGAAGCGAGGACGTGAGGCCACTGAACGCGCGTATACCCACCTTGGTCGCGCCTATCAGCCCCGTCCGACGCAGGGTTCGCTATTTACCAGGGAATAGAGCGGTACGCCCCATGAGATCGTTTTTACAGCGCGCCTCCATCCTGATCGGACTCCTCGCCATGGGGAGTTCGTTCTTTCACGTTCACTGGGTGGATTCCTCGATGACCTCTGTCACGATTCGCGCCACAGGCGTTCAGGAGGAGATGGCGGAGTGCCTTGAGGCGGGTCGTGAGGCGAAGCTTCGCTTCGAGATGCGCTTATGTCGGAAGCGGAGTAGTTGGCTCGACGCGTGCGCTCAGGAACGAACACAGCACCATTCGGTCTCCTTCGATTCGATCACCGAGAGCTACAAGGTAGTTACTGACCGGTTAGGGGATGAGGCCGATCCGGTCGCTGTGGAGATACCGTCTCAAAAAGACGCGATAGTCGCGACCGTCACCGCTGAGAACCTGCCGCTTTCATTTCTCGCTCGGGACGAGGAGAACATTCTCAGTCACGACAGGGCGTATCTTCAGGCTCGAACTGTTTTCGTATGTAAGGGGAGTGTGAATCGAACGGTCGCGCACCTCTCGCAGATCTTGACTTTTGGCATCGTCAACGTTGTGGAGTCCGATTCAGGGTGGATGGGCTTCTCTGTGCATCCCAAGGAGAGCGGTGAGCCTCGTTTGACCGAGGGGCGCCAAGAGTAGTGTCCATGAAACTGTTGAACCTTATACAGGGAAAGATGGCGTGGGCTCTTGGTGTGAGCCTTGCCCTCCTGTCGCTCCTCGCGGGATTCGTGCTGTTCGGTTCGGCCCCTGAGAACGAATCTCTTTTCAATAATCTTCTCGTTTTCACCCTGGTAAACCTCAACATCATGGCGTTGCTCGTCCTGATTGTGATGGTGGGGCGAAATGTGGTGAAGCTCATGTTTGAGCGGCGTCGAGGGATTCTCGGCGCCAAGCTCCGTTCACGGCTCATGGGCTCATTCGTGCTGATCGCGCTCGTGCCGATGACCCTCTCGTTCTTCGTCGCGAGCGGTTTGATCAATGAGGCCGTCGAACTCTTTTTTAGCACACACGTCGAGAGCGCCGTCTCGAGCTCCCTCTCCATAGCGCGGCAGCATGTGGCGGGTGTGAAGCTCTCCGTAAAAGCTACAGGAGAGCGAATTCGAGAGGATCTTCTCCGGCACAGTTCTACCGGCACGCCAACGGTCTCTCGGCTTGAGGAGTTGCGGATGCTGAACGACCTCTTCTCGATTAAGGTGCTCGACGCGAACGGGGTGGTTCTTGAGGAATCATCTCATCCGACAGCGCAGGTCGAGTCGTTCCAGGAACCTCCGCTCTCGTCGGACGCGATCCGAGAGGCCCTCCGAGGCAAGTCGGCGGTTCGAGTCGAGGAGCGTGGAGCCGGTCAGTTTATTCGGTGGTACGGTGTGCTCGGTGGACGAATTCTCGTTGTATCGTATCGTATGGACCCGGAGATAGTGCACGCGCAACGGATCGTCAATGACTCCTTTCAGGAGTATGAGGGTCTAAAAACGCTCAAGCACCCTCTTAAGAGCAACTTCCTCCTCACCTTGGCGTTGTTCAATTTGATTACGATATTTGGCGCTATCTGGGTCGCCTTCTTCGTTTCTAAGCAGATTACGGGCCCGATCCAAAAGCTCGCGGAGGGAACCAGGAGCGTCGCGCGAGGAAATTACGACTTTGAGCTTCCGCCGATGAGAGACGACGAGGTGGGGTTCCTCGTTGGTTCCTTCAATCAGATGTTGCGGGACCTTCGATCCTCACGAGACACAGCGGAGCGGGGGCGGCTTTTGATCGACACTATCCTTTCGAATCTCGCCGTTGGCGTTATCTCGCTCGATACAAACTCAAGGGTGACCGCCGTCAATAGCGCGGCGGGGGCGCTCCTTGAGATCGATTACATAAACTACGAGCAGGGCGCGCTCCTCTCCGACCTTATGCGCGCGAGTGATTTCGATTCTATCCTCCCGATCATAGAGGCAATGAAGTCTACCGAATCATCCGCCGGTACAGCGGTCGCCGAGGTGGAGATGAGGGTACACACGGGGGGTCGTGAGCTGCTGGTGGTGTGTACGGCGGGACGGATCGTTGGAGCCGAGGGGCTTTCCCTCGGGTACGTCCTTCTCTTCGATGATATCACCGAACTCTCTCGCTCTCAGCATCTCGCCGCGTGGAGGGATGTGGCTCGACGGATCGCGCACGAGATTAAGAACCCCCTTACGCCGCTGCAGCTCTCCGCGCAGCGTCTTGAGCGCTTGCTCATCAATACCCCGGTTTCGGAGTCTGTTGAGGATTGTACCCGATCGATCGTCGAGCACGTTGAGATTATTAAACGGCTCGCGAACGAGTTCTCGGAGTACGGTCGGATGCCGATGGCGAGATTTGTCTCTACCGATCTCGCGGCGTTGGTTCGAGCGACGGTCACCAATTTCACGGCGCAGCACCCTACTATCGCCTTCACCCTTACCGGTGATGAACGAGTGCCGGAGATGTTAGTCGACCCTGAGCAGATTCGGGGCGTTCTCATCAACATCCTCAACAACGCGGTTGCCGCTGTCGCGACGCAGGGAGAGGTCAATCCGCGACCGGAGGTGAGCGTCTCGATTTTCTTCGACAAGAGGTCGAGACGCGCGGTTGTTGAGATCGCCGACAATGGACCCGGCATTCCGCCGTCCGATAAGAATCGAATCTTTGAGCCGTACTTTACGACGAAGCGTGGAGGCACGGGGCTCGGTTTAGCTATTGTGAGTTCCGTTATCTCTGAACATCAGGGCGAAATTCGGGTATTCGACAATCATCCAAGTGGCGCGAAATTTGTTGTTACTCTCCCACAGGCTCCGCTGCCGGGGACGGTACGGCGTCTCAGCACAACGAGCGCGTAACGACCTTCCGCTTTATAGCGGCGGTCAGGCGCGCGCTCGCGGTCGTGACGAGAAGAGAGGGTGATACCGGAGGTCCTCCCCGACACACAGTCCCATGCTATCAGTCGCTTGAATGAGTTTCATAAACTTTTTCACCGCGGCTTCTCTGACCCACTCACCGCCACGTAGCTGACCGAGGTGTTCTGTAATCCAGGTGACGTATGTGTTGGTAAGGGACGCTTTGCAGTCATCTGGAAGGGTGAGCGCGTTCCGTTTGAGAAACCCGTGTACGTCATCGGTAAGAAGCGCTAAGGAGAAAGCATAGCGTTCTTGCTCAATTCTTCGCGCAAAACCCTGGGATACGGATCGGAGCGCATCCTTTACTATTGGCGAGTCACTGACACCCTCATGAGTTATCCATCCTGAGGTGACGAGGTCCTCTTTGAGAGCGCTGAATCTGCCGGCAAGGATTCCTACGCTGAGCGATTGGGAGTGCTTGCAATGGTCCCGTATGAGGTGTGCAAGGATATGTTGGGCATTAAGTGCGCGTGCCGCCGTAATCTCGCCCGTCTCAAAGAAGTGATCATCCCAGAAACCTGTTTTCTTGAGGGTATCCTCGAGCTCGCGAGCCTCCGATCCTTTGGTACCGCCTACCATCGTGAGGGCTTTCCTCAGGTTGTGCATAATATGTGGAGCTTCTCGCGCATCGATTGAATCGATGAGTTTGAGTCCGACCGCCGCCTTGATAACCAAATCGAATTTCCCGGGGGATGTGGGGCTCTCGGGCGGGTTGGAGAGCCAGCGAAGGATGCCCTCCGTGGAAGCCTCAATAGAGAGAAGCTTCAACGCAGGGAGGTGAAGGTCGCGAATTTCTTGATCAAGGTCGGCTTGGCTCGACCTGTAGCGCTCTCGATGCTCAGAATCCACCTGTGCGCGGCCCGCCCACGATTCGTGAGAATGTGAGCTTCTCGCCTGCTCTCTGTCGTATTCGCTTCTGCGCGCAAGATCTTTGAGAATTTCGTGAGCGTCGTTGATTCTCGCGAACGCCTCCTGAGTATCGCACTGCCCGCTCAGTTTACGGTCCGGGTGAAGAGAGCGAGCTAATTGACGATACGCGTGGGTGATCTCCTCGGTCCCGGCGTTTGAGGATACGCCCAGCCGCGCGTACAGATTTTCCTGCTTGGCCAGCTCGACGGCCCTGTCGGTCCTATCTTGATGAATCATGGCAGCCCCCCAGAGATGGTCGGAGTTGTGGTCCGGCCTCCTCATTCTCCCTGGAGCAGTTATGGGGGAGTTTCCTAGCGCCGTCGCGTTTCCGCAACTTCACGGGGCCTGTTCTCGAGGGGTGGATATCAATAATATGCATGCTATTCAGGTGGTTAGGCTGGTTTCGTCTCTACGATAGAGCGCGGGGCGGCTCTCAACCGGCCCCGCCTAAATCTCCTTGGGCAGTGGCGTGCGGATCCGGTATACTAAGGAAATCAGCTCTCATAGGAGGCCACGCTGAGCCGCATTACCGGATCTACCCGGGACGTTCGAAGCTCGCTGCCTTTCTTCTTTCGCGGTTAACCACGTGTTTCGCAGGCGCCTTTTGATGGCGCGCAACTCTGACCTCAGGTGAGTCCGCTTGGCGTATTCTGCCCGGTCGTGCAACGAAAGGAAGGATCCTCTCTCATGATTCCAACACAGACCCTTAGTCGCTTCATTCACGCCCAGCGTCGTAGATACCCGGACAGCACGGGCGAGCTCTCTGATCTGCTGGTGTCTATCTCGCTCGGCGTTAAGCTGATTAGTCAGATGGTCGCGACAGCGGGCTTTAAAGGATTGCATGGCTATACGGGCGAGACGAATCTTCACGGCGATGAGGTTAAGGTGCTCGATGAAGAGGCTGACGAGGTGCTTGTTGAGGTGCTCGGCTCCTCGGGACATTTCGGCCTCCTCGTCTCTGAAGAGCGCGATAGTGTCATCTCTACCGACGCCTCTCATAGTGAGGGAAAGTATGTGCTCGCGTTCGATCCGCTTGACGGTTCGTCGAATATAGGTTCGAGCATTCCGACCGGTACGATCTTTTGTATTTTTAAGAAAAAGGATCTGACACGTGGGGCGGTATTGGATGATTTTCGGCAACCCGGCACGGAGATCGTAGCGGCGGGTTACTCCGTTTACGGCGCGAAGACATCATTCGTGTACAGCACGGGGAGTGGCGTGCATAGCTTCACACTCGATCCGAGTATCGGTGAATTCGTTTTGACCGAGGAGAATATCAAGGTGCCCGCGTCGGGAGGAATTTACAGCGTGAATGAGGGAAACACCGCGTACTGGAGCGACGGGGTGCGTGATTTCGTTCAATGCCTGAAGGGAGAAAAAGCAACTCCAAAGGGCCCCTATACTGGACGGTACGTGGGGTCGCTCGTCGCTGACTTCGATCGAACCTTACGAAAGGGTGGAATCTTTCTTTATCCCGCGGATAGTAAGCGCCCAACCGGAAGGCTTCGCTTGTTGTACGAATGCATGCCGCTCGCCTTCATCATGGAGCAAGCGGGAGGCCTTGCCATTAACGGTGAGCGACGGGTCGTTGATGTTGTGCCGAACGATATTCACGAGCGGTCAGCGCTGATCGTTGGGAGTCCGCACGAGGTCGCCATGTATCAGACGGTGGTTAATGGTGGCGCGCGAAAGATAGCTTAATCGGTTACGCGCCGCTATTGAGTGTCTTTGCTGTGATCGTAGGGAAGCTTCCGGTACTTGCGCACGGTGTTGTGAATTAATCGCAAAAAGAGAGTGATGAAGAGAGCGATAAAGGTGGACGTAACCCCGAGATCGAGGCGTCCGAGCCCCACTGCCATACCGATACCGGCCGTCATCCACATCAACGCGGCGGTGGTGAATCCCGAGACTCCAAATTTTGATCGGAAGATCGTTCCCGCGCCAAGGAACCCGATGCCCGGGATGATTTGCGCCGCTATACGGGTCGGGTCCCCAACGTGGTATTCATGAAAGCTTTCCAGGGAAAGGATCGCGAAGAGACAACTCCCGGTCGCGATGAGGGAGAACGTGCGGATACTCGGATCCTTGCCAGCCACCTCGCGCTCAAGACCTATCAGCATTCCTAGGAGGGCCGCGACCAAGAGTTGTGTCGTGGAAGGGGTAAAGATGGAGGCGAGGATATCAGATTCCATAAAGGATATAGTACCACTATAGTGGCGGGCGAGTAAGATGATATGACGAGGCTCTATGCTTCCACCCGAATTGGCGCGACCACTCCTCGTAGGGACCTCTAATCTCGGCAAGCTCGATGAGATAAGCCGTTTCGCGTCTCGCCTTGGATTCGCAGTGATAGGCCTCGCGGACCCGCAGCTCGTGGCGCTGGGGCCGGCTCCCGAGGTTCCGGAGGTCGCGGACACCTATAGTGGAAACGCCTTGCTGAAGGCGGAGTCCTACGCCAAGCACTTCAACCGGCCGTGCCTTGCGGACGATACGGGATTAGAGATTCCGATGCTTGGAGACCTTCCAGGTATTCACACCGCCCGTTGGGGGCTCGCCCGGGTCA
>JBIJBE010000014.1:0-81169 GCA_044345405.1 Bdellovibrionota bacterium | reverse complement strand
CCGTCCCCGGTCGCCGAAATATCGCGCATCACGACAGACATCCGCCTCACGCGACGACAGTCCGCAAGGCCCGTCTCCTGACGGGCCGGAACCCGCGATCGAAACATTTGTGCAGCACCGGCGCGCAGGAATGCGCGCCCTCCGATGTCACGGGGCGCACGACGGGAGGGCGACCATTCCTGGTCGCCACAATGTCACACACGGCCATAGACATCCGCCTCACGCGACGACAGTCCGCAATCGAAACACTTGTGCAGCACCGGCGCGCAGGAATGCGCGCCCTCCGGTGTCACGGGGCGAGGCTCCGCCAAGTTTTGATAGGAGAGAAGCTGTAAGGGGTAGTTAGGGGATTCCCCCCTAACCCGTCATCGAAATCTTAGCGAAGCTAAGTTTCGATAGGAAACACAATGGAGGTCGTTAGGGGGAACTCCCTAACCCGTCATCGAAATCTTAGCGAAGCTAAGTTTCGATAGGAAACACGATGGAGGTTGTTAGGGGGAACACCCTAACCCGTCATCAAAATCTTAACGAAGCTAAGTTTTGATAGGAAATAATCGCAGGGGTAGTTAGGGGATTCCCCCCTAACCCGTCATCAAAATCTTAACGAAGCTAAGTTTTGATAGGAAATAATCGCAGGGGTAGTTAGGGGGATTCCCCCCCTAACCCGTCATCAAAATCTTGGCTCCGCCAAGTTTTGATAGGAAGAAATGGAAGCGGGGGTGGGATTTGAACCCACGACCTCCAGGTTATGAGCCTGACGAGCTAACCGGGCTGCTCTACCCCGCATCAAGGGACGTCGCCTAGAACAAACGTGACGACTAGGTGAAGGACTATACACGGGGACCTATGCAGGTGCAAGCAAACTGAGGGATTATCACTGCGGAAGGTGCGAATTATATCGCTTGCTTGCCCCTCTTTTTACTTTCTCCCTATTAAGTGCCACCCTTAACCAGTCCCATGAGTACGCCCGTTTACGCCATCACGTTTGACCCAGAAAACCGGAACTGGCTCCACTTTTCGAGCCCGGTGGGGCTCTATACGGCTCGCTCGACGACCGATGTCGTAACGACATTGGGAGAGGTCGAACGAACCTGCGCAACCGAGGGGCTGTGGGCAGTAGGATGGGTCAGCTATGAGGCGGCATCTGGCTTTGATCCGGCGCTGGAGGTTCGGGAGGAGAGCTCCTTTCCGAGTGTGTGGTTCGCCACCTTCCGGTCCCCTACTCCCCTTACAGCCCTTCCGAACACAGCAGAACTCGCCCCCCTCTCTTGGACACCTTCAATCACAAAGGAGGGGTACCTTTCCGCTGTCAGCGCGGTTAAAGAGGCGATCGCGCGAGGCGACACCTACCAAACGAACTACTCATTCCGGCTCACCACAGCGGTCACGCCAGACCCAGTTCAGCTCTTGAGTCAGATGACGAGGAGTCAGGGGGGCGCCTATGGGTGCCTTATCCATACCGACGAGTTCGCGATCGTAAGCGCGTCACCGGAGCTCTTCTTCTCGAAAAACGGCACCTCTCTCGTGAGTCGTCCGATGAAGGGAACAAGCCCCAGAGGGCGCACCCTGGAGGAGGACCGCGCGCTCGCTCATGAGCTTCAAACCTCGCTCAAGAACCGGGCTGAGAATATCATGATCGTTGATATGACGCGCAACGACCTCAGCCGTATCGCTCATCGAGGATCCGTTCAGTGGCCTTCGGTTTGCTCGATCGAGAAGTATCCTCCGATGTTCCAGATGACGAGCGAGGTCACAGCGACAACCGACGCCTCCCTCGTGGATATCTTTACCGCCCTCTTTCCAGCGGCCTCGATTACCGGCGCGCCGAAGGCGGCGACGATGCGTATCATCGCGGAGCAGGAATCAACTCCACGTCGAATCTATACAGGCGCTGTTGGCGTTATCGCTCCACATAATCGAGCGTGGTTCAACGTCGCGATTCGAACCGCGCTGATCGATTACGCTCGCGGCACAACCGAGTACGGCGTTGGAAGTGGGATTGTGTGGGACTCTTCAAGCGCTGATGAGTATGAGGAGTGCCTCGCAAAGTCCGCCGCCATCACTCGCTCTCCGCTCGAGTGCGAACTATTCGAGACAATCTTGTGGGAACCTTCGAACGGATTCTTTCTCGTCGATGAGCACCTCGAGCGAATGTCCCGAGGGGCGGAGTACTTTGGATGGCACTTTAAGAGGGGGGATGCTCTGGCAAAGCTCCAAGATGTCGAACGCGAACTGAGCGCTCACGATAAGCCTTTCCGAATCAGGCTTTTTCTCTCGACTGAAGGCTCATTCAAAACGGATTGCACTCCCCTCCAACCGCTACCGACGCCGTATCACCTTTCGCTCGCTCAGGCCCCCGTCTCAACATCAGATCGCTCGCTCTACCGAAAGACAACCGATCGGCGCGCGTACGAGAACGCGATTCCGCATGATCCATCGGCACACGATGTGATTCTCTGGAACGAGCGGGGCGAGATTACCGAAACAAAGATCGCGAATATCGCGCTTGAACTTGACGGAACGCTCTACACCCCTCCCGTCACGAGTGGGCTTCTCGACGGCTGCTATCGCAGAACGCTCGTTGCGCGTGGAGAGCTCACGGAGAGGGTTCTCATGAAAGACGACCTCGCCCGTGCGACACGTATTATCTTGTTCAATTCGGTGCGTCGCTCATGGGAGGCGGTTTTGTGCGAGCATAGCGATCCACCGGAAGCACACAGGTAGAAAACTACCGTCGAGGCTTCAAGTGAGTCTATTCCGTCAGCACTCCTTTAGTTCACAAGCGCCGGAGGTAATCTATTTTTACCACTGAGGACGCAAAGGGGATCGGCTGGCGGTGCGCCATCTCATGACTAACGTGAACGTCCACCACGGCGAGGTGTCTTGGAACGACCACCTCGGGATGCGCCTCCGTCACGAGAACGAGTAGTATCTCGGCGCGCTCCATCTCGACGAGCGCCATCACCTCGGCCACTCTGGGTTCGTTCCCCTCGAGTACCCTCGGGGCGAGCCCTTGTCGAGCCCTCGGGGCGAGCCCCTCTGTTCCCCTTGGGTTGACCTCTTGTCGAGCCCTCGGGGCGAGCCCTTCGAGTTCCCTCGGACCGTTCTTCAAATGTTCGTTTGCGGCGATCTCCGGCACCAGAGTCACGAGGCTTCTCAGAACGCGCTCCGCGAGGTGCGCGGCGAGTGTCTTCATCACGGTCCCTTCGAGTTCCCTCAGGGCGGGACGGCTTGAGCCGGGGTCGCTCGCGCTCCCAATCGGAGAGCCGACCTTCAGGGCGACGCTCTGGTTTCATCTTTGGCTCGCGCTCTGCGGGAGATGATTCCTCGCCCTTGAAGGTCATCACCTTCCGGCGAACTTGGAGATACTCGCGAGCGGTGAGAACACGGACCTGTCCGACCTGAAGCCGGCCGATCTTGAATGGACCGTACACCGTTCGCTTGAGCTTCATCACGGGGTGGCCGAGCTTTTCAAACACACGTCGAACGACTCGATTGCGCCCCTCTTTAATCCGCACTTCCACCCAGGTGGTGTTGTCGTCGTTGCTCATGATCGTGGCCTCGGCTTGCACGAGACCATCCGAGAGACGGATACCTCTTCGGAGCTTATCCAGCGCGGCCTGCGGCACACTACCTTCAACACGGGCTTCGTAGACACGCTCGAAACCGAAGCGGGGGTGCATCAACTTCTCAGCCATCTCGCCATCGTTCGTAAGAATGATGAGACCCGTTGAATCCCAATCGAGACGTCCCACCGGGAAATATGACGCGTAATGCTTGGTGACGAACTCAGATACCGTTCGACGACCTTCAGGATCGCTCAAGGTCGAAACCACTCCTCGCGGCTTGTTGAGCAAAAGGATCCCCTTCGGAGCTGGGCGAACGGGCTTGCGATTCACCTCGACCTGATCAACCGACGGGTCGATCTTGCGACCCAGTTCAGTGACAACCTGTCCGTTGACACGCACCCGTCCCTCTTTGATGAATTGCTCCATCTTTCGACGGGAACCAACACCACATTCAGCTAAAAACTTCTGGAGCCGAACTTCTATCATACCGCTATCTTTGAATGAGCTTTGCTCTGTTATTGCACTGGTGCCGCTACTTCAGTCTCTGAAGTTTCAACGGAAGTTGAGGAGTCACCTTCCTCAGCGACCTCCTCCTCTGCGCCCTCTTCATTGTCCTCGGATCCGCTCTCTAAGGCCTCACCCGGCTCCTTTACGAGAGCCTTGAGATCTCTCAGCGATGGAAGCTCCGCGAGGGATGTAAGCCCGAAGATACTGAGGAAATCCTCTGTTGTCCCGTAGAGAGCTGGCTGCCCAACCGTCGCTTGATAGCCAAGGATCTTTACGAGCTTACGCTCAAGGAGGGTCTTGATGGTTGGAGCGACATCGACTCCACGAATCTTATCAACCTCACTCTTCACCACCGGCTGCTGGTACGCGATAACCGCAAGGGTCTCAAGCGCTGCCTGCGAGAGCTTACGTGGCTTCACAGCGATTAGGTTTCGAACGTACTCGGCGAAGATCGCCTTCGTCCGAAGCTGCAACTTTGAAGATACGTTCACCACCTCAAGCCCACGGCTCTCAGCCGAGTACGTTTCCTTAAGTGTTTCAGCGAGCGCTAACACATCAGCTTTTGAACACCCAAGAAGCTCCTCAATACGGGTAATGGGAAGTGGGTCGCCACTGGCGAGAAGGAGCGCCTCAAGAAGTCCAACCCTTTGGTCCTGAGTTAACTGCGGGCCCTGCTGTCCCTCGGGAGTGCCGTCGACGGACTGTGGTGCGGGGGCCTGCTCAGATGCTTGGGCCTCAACCACCTCAGCTTGTACGGATTCTTCAGCTTGAGCGCTCTCTGTATCGACGTTTTCCTGCGCGGTACCTTCCTGCTCAGTAACGGCCTGCTCAGTAGCGGCATGCTCACAAGCGACGCTCTCTTCAACGACGTTGTCGCTAACTACCTCTTGGGAAGTTGTTTCCCCTTCCTGCTTCGACTCAACTACATCTTCAGCTGTCATCTTATTTCACCTTACCTACGTAGTACTTCCGCCGTTGATCCGGTTACGCCGCGACCTCGACCGCCTCGTCCTCAAGTGGAGCTTCAGCCCCTTCCTTGATCTCCGAGAGCGAGAGACGGATCTCTCCGCATACACCTTCCTGCGCGACCGACAACATGCCACGACGGCACAGCTCGAGGACCGCTACGAATACTCCGATAACCGAGCGTCTATCGAACGAATCGCCGAGAAGCTCGGCGAAAGTCCCCCCTCCTCCTTTCGACTTGAGGGTATCAACAACAGTGCGCATCCGCTCAACAACGGTTACTGGGTCCATCGAGATGGACATGACCGCGCCCTTCTCCCCGAGACGGGAGAGCACTGCGTGAAACGCGCGAACGAGAAGTTCGGACTCATGTTGAGCTATCGGGATAAGAGATGGGTCGATCTTCTTCGCTTTCACCGGTGGGCTGAACACATCGTGTCCGAGCACAGGTCGATCGTTGAGGTTGGCGGCCGCGGCGCGGAACGCTTCAAGCTCTTTCAGTCGATTGATCAGAACTTCGTGTGGATCGACGAGCTCGCCATTTTCATCCGGGATGAGCTCGACAGGGTCGTTCAGGAGAACGCTCGCTTTTACCGAGAGCATCGTCGCGGCGATAACGAGATATTCAGCGGCAACCTCAACATCGTAGTAGCGAAGGGCCTTGATGCACTCCAGGTACTGACCCGTAACCTCCGCGAGGGAGACCTTTTCGATCGGGAGCTCTCGCTTTTTAACGAGGTGTAACAAAAGGTCGAGTGGCCCATCAAAGAGCTCCAACCTTACCTCGAAGAATCGACTGTAACTTTCAGTTGCTGACATCTGGCTCGTCACCTCGAACTTTAAGTTACTTTAAGCGGTCGTTTTTGTCTACGCTGCTTTGCGAGCTCGTGAAGGAACACCGCTGTGGCCTGGGAGACGTTCAGGGAATCGATAGCCCCCGCCATAGAGAGATACACCTTAAAATCGAGGCTCTTCTCAATCAGCTGATGAATCCCCTCCCCCTCAGCCCCCATCACGATGACGCTCTTCTCCGGAAACTCAAAGGTATCTAACGAGGTGGCGTCCGGGGAGACCATCGTGCCGGCAAGCCAAGCTCCAGCCTCTTTCAACTGCTCCAACGCGCGGTGAAGATTTGAAACGACACACAGCGGCACGAGTTCACTCGCTCCCACACTGACCTTGGAAACCACCGGACCGATAGGCGCTCCTCGATTTTTCGACCAGAGCACCGCGTCGATACCGAAGCACTCAGCGGCTCGTAAGATCGCGCCGAAATTTTGCGGGTCCAGAACGCCATCAAGGGCAAGAATGGAAATAGCGTCGACCTCTCGAACGCTCTCAAGAAGATCGTCAAATGAGAGGTACGACCGGGGCGACACACGCGCCACAACACCTTGATGAGAATCGGAATTCACAATCGACTCGAGGTCTCGTCGGGAGACCTCGCGCACCGGCACCCTTAACTCCTGAAGCTTCTCAGAGATATCAGCTCGCCGACCACCAGCACGACCGTGACCTTCGTCGCGCGACTCAGCGAGATACACCTCCAGCAAACGACCAGGAGCTTTCTTCATCACCTCCTCGAGGCAGTTTCTCCCCATGATGAACTCCCCCTGCGGTGAGGGATCACGGCGAGGCGCGTGAGAGCTGCCCTCACGACGAGGGGAGGACTCACGACGAGGGGAGGACTCACGACGGGGCGAGGGAGAATCTTTACGGTGCGGATGTTGGTGGCGACGACGAGACATGGACAGAAGAAGCTACCCCCTTTGGGGAAACCGAGGAAGTGTTCCGGGGACATTTCGAAAAAAATCGGTAGACAGATGAAGATTATACCTAGTGCGGTTTCCCCACAGACCTTATACTACCGCGTAATCTTTGGGGAACTTACCCTCTCCGGGGAAAAATCACGACAGGGATCGGCGAGATGGCCCCCAGAGGCATCTTACCTAGTACAGAGTAGTTAGCCCGCTCCGCCTCAAAAGGCGCGGAACAGCCGGGATACCTACAGGGCTATCGCAAGCGTAGTAACTGAGCATGCTTCCAAAGGCGTTACGTATGGAGTCTGTTGGTACGAAAAGCTACCGACAACGATCGTCTGATACGGTGGGATTTGAGGCTCCAGCGCCCCACATCGTTGTCGTGTGCCCCTCGTGCAAAACGAGCTTCGCGGTCGAGACCGCGGCTGTAGCGGCCCTTGAAACCCCACGATTCCACTGCTCCCGCTGCGATGACATCTTCATCATGAAGGACGCGCCGGCGAACATGCTTCCCCTCGGCGGCGTCAACGTTCAATCGCTTACCCACGGTGGAACTTCTCATCGGGCTCACCAATCACGAACCCGCGAACCACTCCCTGAGTCTCTCATCAAGCCGTCAGACTTCTCGCTTGGTTCGAATACCTCAGCTCCTAAAGCGTTTATCGAGCCGAATTTCGACGCGCCGAGTGAACCACCCCTTAAAAGTCGTTCAGAGCTCTCCCTTCTCTCTCGCACCATCGAAGAAACACAGGTGGAGGAAGTAAACGTCATAGAGAACGTCACGGAGGAGATAACCTTTAGCGCACCTGCGATAGAGGAGACCCCGGCACCACGCGATTTCGTCACCACCGACCAGGCCCCACCACCAAACGGCTTCGTAGTCACACCAGCACCAACACCGACGCCTTCGCTCTCTTCACGTCAGTTCGTGCTGGCGGACCCGCCTCCAACACTCCCCGAACACGCGCTGACACAGAACCGCGCAAAGCCCCAACCTTCAGCCACTCCAAAGCAACCGAGCACGGTTGAAGCGACACCAAAGGCTCGGCCCGTAAGCGACACTGAGAGCTATCGCCCAACTCCACAGCCACGCCGAACTGAAACGCAGAGCGCGGCATCAACAGAGCCTCGCCGTTTCTCGGCCCGCACACAGAGCCTGATCTCGATGGGAATTCCGGTACTCGGATCGCTTGCCGTGCTCCTCGGATTATCGTACTGCGCCCAAGTAAGTCCGCAGTCGGTTGACGCGCTCATAAACTATGTGACCCCATCAGCTATGAAGGAATCGGTTCAATCGACCCCTCCTTCCGCGTTGGGAGTAAGAAACCTCCGCATCTCATTCAAGAAGACGAGAAATAGAGAGTTCATTCCGGTCGTAACTGGCACCGTCTTAAACGAGAGCGGTAGATCCTTTAAAGACGTCAAGCTCGAGGTTATCGGGTTCAACGGACGAGGAGAGATTATCGCCAGCTCGCGAGCCCCACTCCGCTCAGCGCTCGCGAACGAGAACGTCTCCGATCTCTCGCTTGAGAGGATCGGAAGGTATCAGCATGCGCTTGCGGCGAAGGACAGCTCCATCAAAGCGCGAGAGGCCGTGCCCTTCACCATAGCGCTCCTAGACGGACGCCAGATGGACGAAGAGATGGGTACGTCTGAATTCGATCCATCACAGGTGAAGTACTTCTCCGCGCGCATCTTTTCGGTTAAGAGGCCGAAGTAATCGCTAGGATTTGCTAGTCACGATTCGCAATCATGGGAAAGCGGGCGTCCTTCGCGATATGCGATATCTCGGCGACGAGGAATCGTCGCCCTCCCCCAACGTCGAATACAAAAAAGGACCCCGCAGGGTCCCTTCTCATCACGCATCAGCGATATCTTACTGAGGCCTACTTCGACTCCTCCTGGGGAGTCTTTGACTGAGCGTCAGCTGGCGTGACATCAAGCTCATTCCCCTCGCGGAACGATGACTTGAAATTGTTGATCGCCTTTCCAAGTCCTGTTCCGAGCTCAGGCAAACGCTTCGTTCCGAAGAGGATAACGATCAAGAGTGCTACGATTCCCAAGTGCCCTGTGCTTAACATCTTTTATGGACTCCTTATCTCCGTTCGCGAACAGGCCGCGGGACTAATTTTCGCGGCTCACCTTCGGCTCGACTGTTACTAACCCTTAGGCTCTGCTAGGTTACGCCATTAGGTGAAGAGCGGCAAGTCTATGGGGATTACCACAGAACAACGAGTCGGATTAGGGGTTTCCATAGCCCTCCATCTCCTCATCGTTGTCTTTATTCTTCGGGCGCCCGTGCTCCCAGTCCCGGAAACAACCGCAATAGACGTGACCTTTGAGCCCCCGCGACAGCCCACTCGCAAACAACAGATAGTCTCACCTCCCCAGGTCAAAGCTGAGAAGCCACCTGAGAACACCGACCGACTATCGGACGTGGACGCAACCGCCATCAAGGAGCAGGTCAACCGGGGCACCGAGGGGGGAGCTCCGAACCCGCCTGCGGCTCCGCAACCTCCAATGCCGGAGTCGAAGTCGCAAACCTCACGCCAAGCTCCTCCTAAGGAACCGCAGACGAAGACCGAACCGATCAAGGAACCGCCAGCGAAGCAACCCGCTCCACGCGCCAACCCGCACAAGGAGCTGAACCTCAAGGACCTCAAACTCGACGACGCGACCCTCGCGATGAAGTTCGGTAACGTCGCCAAAAACGCTCAAGCCACGGCAGCCAAAGCATCGCAGAGCACCCCTGACCTCTCCAACTATGAGGCCTTCTCCCGTCCACCGGGGAGCGGAGCGACCTTCGTTGGCTCAGGTGGCGTGAGCGACCACCTCCCGAATCTTCCCGATGGAGACATCACCCTTCTCAACGCTAAAGCAAACACGTACGCCGGATTCGTTCGTCGAGTCGCGGTGCAGGTCTTCGCGCAACTACGCTCACAGGGATGGGAGAAGCTCTCGATGAGCGAGGTGCGTCGCATAAACGACTTCACAACGATAGAAGCGATACTCTCTCCTGAGGGCCGCTTCGTGACGATGCGACTCATCGAGGGTTCGGGCAGCCCTCAATTCGACGCCGTCGTAAAGCAAGCGGTGCCCGCCGGCATGAAGGACCCAAATCCCCCCGCGGGAGCTAAGGCGAGCGATGGCATGATTCACTTCATTTTTAAGGCTAAAAGCTGGGCCGCAATCGGGCCCGGACGAGGCGGAGCCCCCTCTGAGCATCGTTGGATCCTCCTGGCCACCGGACTCGAATAAGACACTCGACATCGCCTTGAAACGCTGGCGTCAAACCACATCACCCTCGCCCGAGAACGCCCGCCATCATTGGAATCAGCGAGTTAGCGACCCACTACGAAGACCTCGTACTCCGGTCCTACAGCTCATACTACCCAGGTCTTGGACTTGGATTGGATTTTAGGGCACATTTGCCTCAATAACCTCCATACTTAAAGGGTAGGTTATTGAGGCGAGGCGTATCATGTCTGAGCGAAATCGAAGCTCACTCACAAGCGGAACGCACCAGGAGGCACACGACCTCACGGACCTTCACGCCTCCAAGACCCAGGAATCCCTTCGACACGAGGTAACCGACGCCGCGAACACGGACCTCTCCTCCGCGTCAATTCAATCGATCAGCGTTGTTCGTCTCAGCGCTCGACCTGAAAAAAGAAAGGTCTCCTCGCTCAACGTGCCAACAGGGCCCGATCTCGAACCGATGTTGGGGCAAGAAAAAGAGCCCCGCCCCCAGGCTACGCGGGGACAGGCGCACGGCATCCTTAAAAACCCTTACTTTCCCTATCAAGGCGGCCTACTGGAGCGTTTGATAACGTTGATGGCGAACGTGCTCAAGCATCTTGAGCGCTCGCTCCTCGCGTCGCTAAGGCCGCAAGCTCCACAACCTCCCAAGCCTATCGTCAAAACCAAGCGAAAGGACGCGTCTGGCCGGGATATAGACGAAGGAGAGGAGCATCCGAAAGTGAGCGAAACTCACATCACACATTCGCGAGAGTAACCCGGCTACCGAACCTCAACCGTAGCGCCTACCCCAACCGCATCGAAGAGCATCGCCATATCTTTAGAGGAGAGCTTAATGCCTCCAACATCATCATTCCACACCGCGCCCGCGTGGATAGCGCGGCCCTGATCGAGAAAGAGAGCTTGAGCGCCAAGGGCTCCCCGCATCGCTCGCGCAGGACTTCCCTCAGGAGGAACTGGGAGTCCACGTCGCAGGAAGTAGGTTGGTGGCGCCTGCCACAGCGGGTTCGCTTCCTTTCGTGAGATGGAGAATGTCCCCG
Organism: Bdellovibrionota bacterium; assembly: GCA_044345405.1. Classification (GTDB taxonomy): domain Bacteria; phylum Bdellovibrionota_C; class UBA2361; order UBA2361; family OMII01; genus OMII01. The sequence goes on along the minus strand of JBIJBE010000014.1, from coordinate 70,069 downwards.
GCTTCATCGCGTGCGTTCCCTGCGCTTTGAGTACGAGGGGAGCATCACCCTGGCGATGAATCGTCAGGGAGCGTTTTGAGGAATCTACGACGAGGTGCGGAGAGTCTCCGATGTCCCTCTTGATAATTCTACCGACATCGGAAAGGTTGCGAGAACGCTCTCCCTCGATCCGCACGGTTCCACTCGAGCGGGTTGGAAAGGAGAGGATAAGCGAGAGTCCCATGCCGAAAGCGAAGGCGAAGAGGAGATGTGTGGTGTTAATCCGCATACTACATCCTTTGCGAAGGTGTTCGTCACCTACGAGTTCTTCCTGCTCGCGTGACCTACGAAAGAACTGAGGCAAAAGGTGTGCCCACCCCTCTCATGAGCGACTTAGAGGCCACAGGAAGGGTAAATCGCGGACAAAGGAGGCAACCGATGGCCCACCGGTGCGCAATCAGTGAACACCCTCACAAAATCAGGAGTCCCGCTCAGCCGCTTTCTTAAGTTCGAAGAGTGTGAGGTCGTGAATGGTCAAAACCCAGAAGCCGATACCGATGACAAACAGGAAGGAGAGCAGATGAATGATAATCGAGTAGAGCTGAGCCGCCGCGAGCGGGTACGCGAAGAGAGAAGCCGCCGCGACGCACCCCAACTGAAACACCCCAACAAAACCCGGAGCGGAGGGGAGAGCAACCGCTAATGAGACGAAGACGCACAGCGTGACGCTCATTAAGAGGGAGTGCTGCTCGTGAGGGAACATAAAGAGGATCGCGTAAAACTGAAGGAACGAGGTCACCCATACCAATCCCGTGAGCGCGACGATCGCCCCCAGTCTGGCTGGGGTCTTGATGACAGCGGCGCCGTCGAGAAGGTCGCCGGACAATCGGGTCGCGAACCGCCCGAGACCATCTGGAAGAGGCTTGACCACGAACGTAACCACCGCGCGAATCAGAGCGGGAAAGAGACACCCCAGAACCAAGAACGCGAGTAGCGCGAGCGCGATGGTCCCGAGCGAGTACGCGCCGAACGTTGCCCAACTTGGAAGCTCAGGAAGAAGCGGCACAACTATCGCGAAGGATATTAAGACGGCGGAGAGATCAAAGAACCTCTCTATAACGACCGAGATGAAAGAGGACGCGAAGCTGTACTCAGACCAGCGAGAGAGAACCAAGGGGCGCACGAATTCACCGAGCCGAAACGGCAAGAGATAGCTACTGAGATTTCCCAACATCAATGAATCAAAGAGCTTCCGCAGCGCGGGCAACTCACCCTGTGGAGGGGGCAGCAGATATCGCCATCGAAGCGAGCGAAGATAGAAATGCAAGAACATCACCCCTGTGTAGGGCAGGACCGGCCACCACGAAATCTTCGATAGGTTATCTTTGAGCTGCGCGGTATCGAGGTCTTTAAACGCCACGTACATCATGATGGCGCTAATCGAGCATCCGACAAGGAGCTGAACGAGCTTCTTCATGGACCCCACCCTAACGCATAACGAGGTCGGATACCACCCACCGAGACCGCCTAGGCGACGCTCTTGAGAGGGCACGTAATCACGCAATCGTGCGCGTTTCGAGCCTGCCCATCGATCCAGCTGCCAAGCTCCTCTCGAATTATCTCCGTCATTCCATCAAGCCACGCCGGATGATCGTTCAGACATGGAACGACGGATATCTCCTCTCCTCCCGCCTCAGTGAACTGTTCGTGCCCTTCGTTCCCCAACTCATCGAGGGTCTCCAAACAATCAGCCGTGAATCCAGGGGCGCAGATAGCGATCTTTTTAACTCCTGAGTGCCCGAGCTCCTCCAGAGTCTCGTCGGTGTAGGGGGTCAACCACGGATCGCGTCCGAATCGCGATTGGAAGGTGTGAATTACCTTCTCGGTTGGAAGCGAGAGACGAGGGAGCAACGCGCCCGTTGTCTCCACGCACTGACAACAATACGGATCTCCCTTAGACACATACTTCTGCGGAATCCCGTGGTACGAGAGCACTAAACGCTCAGGCTGGTACGGCATCGAAGCGACATGCTCATTGATCGTTGTCGCCAACGCCTCAATGTACTTGGGATGAGCGAAGTACGGTTCCGCCACTCGCACCGTTGGAACCCATCGACGTTTAAGGATATGAGGTAAAACGGCGTCGTAGGTGGACGCTGTTGTCGCCGCGGAATACTGCGGGTACATCGGAAAGAGGAGGATCTTGGAACACCCCTTCTCTATCAATCTATCGACTCCACTCTCCAAGCTCGGCTTACCGTACCGCATTCCGAACTCAACCTCGACGTTCGGAAACTTTGACCGCAGCCGTTCGGCCACGCCGAGAGTCTGCTTTCTGGTAATGGTGAGGAGCGGAGATTCATCCTTTCCCCAAATCCGCGAGTACAATCGCGCGGATCTCTTCGGCCGAGTAACTAAGATGAGGCAGTTCAGCAGAATCCACCACAACACTCGATTCACCTCGATAACACGACGGTCCGAGAGGAACTGCCGAAGATAGGGACGAACCGCCTTCGCGGTTGGGGCTTCAGGAGTGCCAAGCTGCGCGATCAGAACTCCGATCTTATCCTTCGAGCCCCGACATCCGAATTCACAAGCCTTCTTATCCATTTCACGCTCCTACGCTACGCTTCTTACTTCTGAGACCTTTCGATACACACGCTGAACGGCCTCGCGAGCTACACGAACACGATCGGTAACTCCCACACCTCCGCGATCAATCCCCGCGAACACAAGGCCAGGATGATCACTCTCGGCTTTGTCGAGCGCCGCGATAACGTTGTGGTGCCCAACTTTGAGTTGCGGAACCGCGTCCCGCCACGAGGTGAGACTCAACCACTCTACGCTCGATACACCGAGCAACTCAGAGAGCTGTCGCGGTAACCGTTCCCGCAAGCTCGCCTCATCGACGACTTTCGAGCGAGCCTGCGCGCCTCCAATCATCGCTGTCAGGATGTGTTTATCCGGCGGCGCTACATGAGGGAAAAGCTGAGAGTTAAACATCACCCCCAATAGATCGTTCGGCTGTCCCGCTTGAAACAGGACCCCAAAGGCGTCCTTAATCAAAGGCTCCCGTCGTGACACCGCGAGGTGAACAACCGAGAGCGACGCGTACTCCTGCCCACGAATCATGGTAGCGAAGTGAGGATCGAGCCCTTCCACCATGGTGGCGAGCGGCGATCCTGCAGGCGTCACGACACACGCGTCAACATCAACCAAAGAACCATCGGAGCACACAAGCCGGTACCCACGTGGAGAGAGCTGTTCGATTCTATCCACGCCAGCCTCAAGCTTGTCCGCTCGTCCGCGAATACGTTCGGCGAGGGTATCGGTAACCGTTTGCGTTCCACCCTCTAATACCATAATCGAGGGGCGGCTACCTCGTGGTCTGCGTCGCATATACCCTATCAACGACAATCCTCGCGTCGCGGCATCCCACAACCCAGGAAAGATCGTACGAGCGCTCAACTTCTCAACGTCGCCACCATAAATGCCTTTTAACACCGGATCGAGGAGATCACGCACGGACTCCTCTCCGATGATCGGAGTAAAGAACTCAAGGATCGATACATCATCGGCTCGTGGCTTCAGCAGCCCCGGCATACACAACTTGAACGGGAGCGAGAGCTTCGTTGACCACGCAAAAAGTGGGCTTCTTAGAAACTCGCCCAATCCACTCGGCACCTTCATCGGCCGACCACGACACCACACGAACTGACCGTACGGATTCACGATCGGATAACGAACCCGATCCATCAGCCCCAACTCCGTGAGCAACTCCTTCATCGCGGGACGCTCAACGAGAACGTTCGGCCCCTGCTCCAAGGTAAAGCCGTCTAACGATTTCGACCTGACCATTCCACCAAACTGCCCCGGCTCGATGATGAGAGGGCGATAGCCCGCCTTAACGAGCTCGTAGGCCGCTACGAGTCCGGTGATACCGCCCCCAATGACTGCTGTTTTCATAGTGCGACGTGTCTTAGAAGAGGAGTCTCGTTTTGATACTTGTCGGAAGTTCGTCGATCTTACCCTTCACCACCTGCGAGATCTGGTGATCAACATCGATAATCAAGTAACCAACCTCCCCGAGGGTGTTAAGGTACTGCGCCTGGATGTTTCCACCCATCTCGGCGATGATCGTATTAATTGAGCTCAACACACCCGGGACATTCCGGTGGATGTTCAGGATTCGGTGACTATCTCGTACAAGCGGCAATTCCACCTGAGGGAAGTTCACAGAACCGGTGGTGCTTCCCACCTCTATAAACTTAAGCAGAGTCGTCGCGACCTCGAGGCCGATATTGCGCTGCGCCTCGATCGTGCTTCCACCGATGTGCGGCGTAAGGATGACGTTATCCACTCCCATAAGGGGAGTAGAGAACGGATCGTCATTCGAAGCCGGCTCCTGAGGAAACACGTCGATAGCCGCGCCACCAAGGGTTCCCGAGTGAAGGGCGTCACGCACCGCCTCAAGATCAACCACCTTGCCGCGACTGAGGTTGAGAAGGAACGCGCCCTTCTTCATCAATCCCAATTCTCGAGCGCCGATCATGTTTCTTGTTTCGGCGGTCTCGGGAACGTGCAACGAAACGAAGTCGGACACCTTGAGCAGTTCCTCAAGGGAGGCCACTGGGGTCGCGTTACCGAACGGGAGCTTTCCGACGATATCGAAGTAGTACACCTTCATGCCAAACGACTCGGCAAGAAGCCCCACCTGTGGACCGATGTGTCCGTATCCGATTAAACCAACGGTCTTGTTTCGAACCTCCACGCACCCCTCAGCTGACTTCTCCCATACCCCTCGGTGCAGAAGCTGACTCTTGTGCGCGGCGCGACGAGCTAACATGACCATCTCAGCCATCGCAAGCTCGGCGACGCTTCGAGTATTACTGAATGGGGCGTTGTAGACCGGTACTCCCCGCACGGCCGCGGCCGAAAGATCTACTTGGTCCGTTCCGATACAAAAACACCCGATAGCGAGGAGGCTTTCAGCGGCGTCCAGCACCTTTTTAGACACCTGCGTCTTCGAGCGAATACCAAGCACGTGAACACCAGGAATCACCCTGAGGAGCTCCTCCTCGGTCAACGCGTTCTTGAGAAGCTCTGGCTGGTATCCCGATTGAGAGAATCGGTCCGTACAGGCTTGGTGCACCCCCTCCAAGAGGAGGATCTTCATCTTTTCACGTGGGAACGAATACCGCTTTTCCATACGGAGGGATGCTATAGCGAGAGGGGGATAAACGGAAGTAACTCTTTAAGAAAAATCGACTATCGCCCTCTCCTCCCCACCACCTACCATCCCCCGTTGCTCGTTCACGCGCACGTGAACGTGAACGCTCCCGTACCCGGCGGGTCTCTCTTTTGGGGATCGGGCGGGTTTACATGATTTCAAGCCGGATTTCCCCCTCCCCCCTCTGCCTAAAATCCATCGCCTATGCTACCGTGTTCGGATGATTGGTTCGCACCCCTCCTCCAAGTCCAAAATCCTCAGCCACCTCAAAAAGCTTGCTCCATTTTCTGTTGTAGAGCGGGGCATCGGGTGGGCGTCTCAAGACATGGTCGGAGAGTGCAGCTCAAGCAATCACGTCATCTCCGGGATCGTGCGCGAGGATGAGAACACCACGCACTCGGTCTCACTCCACGTTGTCTCCTCCCATGAGGTAGACGCGGTATGTTCCTGCTGCTCACGCGAGGATCTCCAAGAGCAGTGGTGCCCGCACGCGGTAGCGATGTTGTGGAGAGCGGCCGAGCTCGAGTTCTTTGAGCCTCGTGGAGGCTTCTCCGAACGAGAGTCCACGTTCCGCGTGAACGCGTCATCCCCGAGCGATATCGCCCAAGCGCTTCGAGACATACAAACTCTCGACGCCCAAGCGTCAACACCGGATCTGACCGGGCAGAGCTCAACGGTAGCGTCGATAACCCCGCAAGTCGCCATCGTACTCGACCTCAACAGTGACAGACTCGGCATGAAGGTGCTCTTTGATGAACAGGAGCAAGAACCCACTATTTTCGATGGATTTCGGCCTACCTCTACTCGAGCCCTCGATAATCTTCTGCTTCAAATTCTTGAGGACGAGGGTTCTTGGGACGAAGCGAGTCGCCTATGGTACATCAACTCAAGCAAGGGGATCGAACTCGTGCTCGGACTCATTGAGGAGTTTGAGACAGTTTTAGAGATCAACAACCTTCAACCGATCACCCTTAGCCACGAGCCACTCTCGGCGGCGCTTACCCTCTCGTGGAGATCATCGAACCTAGAGATATCGATGCACTGGATAACCCCAGCGAGCGAGGGCTCTCTAGAGATCGAGAAGACTCGCGACATCTTCGGAACCGGACCTTTCTGGACCTTTGTCGGCAACCGGATCTATCGACTATCACCCCAAGGCGCTCGCATCGCGTCTATCTTCGGCCCAAACCAGACCCTCAATCTGAGCCGCCCTCAGGTCGGTCCAATCCTTGAGGTCCTCATGGAACTTGAGGGCACCTCCACCCCATCTCTAAAGGTCGCGAACAGTGAGCTTCAACCCTCTGTTGAAGTTAAGGACCCTACCCCGATCCTTCACCTGGAGCGTCGGGACGTGGCCTCCGATCACTTCACATCGCACAGAAGTATCGAGATATCGGCCGCCCTCGATTTCGAGTATCCCGTTCCCGCGAACAACTCAAACGTCGTCTACCTCAGAAACAAGCAGCTGGAGCGCGAAGCCATCACGTTACTCACGACCCTCGGGTTCTCCACGACACCGGAACCCCGCCGATACTCGATTCAAGGGGACTCAGCGCTCGACTTCGCGCACGAAACGAGCAACCAACTTGGAGAAAGATGGAAGGTAGTCGGACTTGAGGCGGTCAAGAAAGGAATTCGATTCGCGGAACTTAAGATCGCGGTTTCCCTCTCTGGCGCGTCCGCTAAGAAGGATCTCGACGCCCTGGAGAACGCGACCTCCTCAGGTCTTGCCGGAGGAAGCATTGATTGGTTCGACTGTCACGTCTCCGTCGTGCAGAACAACGCCAACCTCCCCCTCTCCGCGGTATTTAAAAACGCACGTGGAGACGCCGATCGATGGACCCGTCTCGATAGCGGGGCGTACGCGCGCATTCCTGGCGGCAGCATGGCGCACCTTCGCACCATCCTTGGCATGGTCGATCCAAACGCGCGGGTGAGCAACACGATCAAGACGAAGCTCTCTCTCGCTCAAGCGATAAGCCTCGGACGAATTACCGACACCGGTTTCTCGATCTCCCTCGATCGCAAACTCGCGGCGCTCAATGAGAAGCTCTCAACCTTCTCAGAGATTAAACCTGTCAAACCATCGAAGGGATTCATCGGAAAACTTCGCCACTACCAAGAGGAGGGCGTGAGCTGGCTTAACTTCCTCTATGAGTTTGAGCTCGGTGGAATCCTCGCGGATGAGATGGGTCTCGGAAAAACGGTTCAGACCCTCGCCTTCTTCCAAAGCTTGAAGGACAAGCGGGGCAAGAAGAAGGGGGCGAAGAAGCCGATCTTGATCGTCGCGCCAACCTCCGTTATCACCAACTGGAGCTACGAGATTAAGAAGTTCACCCCGGAGATGAGCAGCATTATGTTGCACGGTCCGGGACGGAAAGCGCTCTTCGAGCAGATCCCCGATACGGATATCGTGCTCACCTCCTACGCCCTCTTGCGGGTCGATCGGTATGACCTCGAGCGATACGAGTTCTCACACATCGTACTCGATGAGGCTCAAAATATTAAGAATCCACAAGCGGCGACCACCAAAGCGGCGAAAGCTATTAGAGCCCGCCATCGCTTGGCCTTGACCGGAACTCCCACCGAGAATCGACCGATGGAACTTTGGTCGATCATGGATTTCCTCATGCCGGGGTACCTTGGATCCTACGAGTTCTTCAGAGCCAATATCGAACGTCCGATCCTCGAGGGTGGGACCTCGGTACAGGTCGCTCAGCTTCTGAACGGGAAAACCCGCCCCTTCATCCTTCGACGCCTTAAAGCGGACGTTGAGAAGGAGCTTCCACCAAAGATTGAGTCAGTGCTCCACGTGGACATGACCCCAAGTCAGCGACAGATGTACGCGCAGATCCTCAACGAGGTTCGGCCGAAGGTCTTCGACGCCATTAAAAAGAAGGGGGTCGCGGGAGCGAGCGTTTCTATCTTGGCCGCCCTCCTCCGGTTGCGACAGGTATGTAATCATCCGAACTCCATCGAGGCGTTTGAGGACCTCGCTGGATACGATTCGGGTAAGTTCAACCTTCTCAAAGATCTTACGATCGAGGCCCTTGAGTCAGGACGAAAGATACTCCTGTTTAGTCAATTCCGGGGAATGCTGAACATCATCCGCACGTGGTTGGATGAACAGCAGACCAAGTACCTCTACCTCGATGGAGCTACACGTAACCGTCAGGAACTTATCGATCAGTTCTCTCAGGACGAGTCCGTTCGCCTCTTCCTTATCAGCTTGAAGGCTGGAGGCGCCGGTCTCAACTTGATGGCGGCCGACACCGTGATCATCTACGACCCATGGTGGAACCCAGCGGTGGAGAGCCAAGCTGTCGATCGAGCGCACCGTATCGGTCAGAACAAAACGGTTTCCGTGTACCGATTGGTCACTGAAGATTCTGTTGAACAGAAGATCATGGCGCTTAAAGAGAAGAAGTCGAAGCTCGTTGACGCGCTCGTCAATGAGAACGGACTCTCGACACTTAAGCTCGCCAAGGCGGATCTCGAAAATCTCTTCAGTCCCCTTCCGGAGATCGAGTAAGCGCGCTTTCGACCCATATGATCTGCCCACGTGAACGTGCTCGTAAACGTGAACGTGAAGGTACCCGACAGCTCCGGCTCGTGCCGGATGAGAGCGCGGTGCGTAACACTGCGGTAAGGTCGCGACAACCAACGTGACTACATGCGCTCCAGGTTACCTCTCGGATCGTGGGGACGTTCACGTTTACGAGCACGAGCACGTTCACGTCTGAATGTTCGTACAGGAGACCTAACTACCAGTAAGACAAGGAATTCGGCGTTAAGCTCTGCCGTGCACCCGTGGGGGCGAAAGAGGAGCAAATTTTCTAAGTTATTGAATCTTTTCCCCCTCTTTGGAGCGTCTTAGGTATATGGAAGCGATCTGGCGAACGGCTTAAAACCCGTTCGTCGAGGGGTCCCAACCCGCCGATTTCATAGCGTTGTTTGGTTTTTGCCAATTTCGGGCACAAATCACAAAGCTAAGATATTCAGGTAGTTAGAGCCATCCTCGAGCGAGAGAGCTGTACAGGCGATTGACACGGTTCCGGCTACTTGCGTGTAACCACTTGTCATTGCTTGATTAGTACGTTAATTGAATTCCGATCGATACCTTCAAGGGGAGAGCTCCTATATGGGCAATACACGTTACTGTTTAACTAAAGCTGACCTCGCTGACGCGATTTACGCTGCTATCGATATCGATAAGCAGAAGGCCGCGGACATCGTGGAAGATTACGTAGAGCTTATCAAAGAGGCTCTCGATAAAGAGGCGAAGGTGATGCTGTCAGGCTTCGGATGCTACGAAGTTAAGTCAAAGCCAGCTCGTCGGGGACGCAATCCTCAAACTCGTGAAACGATCATCCTTCGCGCTCGTCGCGTTGTGAAGTTCAAGCCGAGCCAACTTCTCCGCCGCGCTATCAACGGCGAGAAGGTATCTGACGACGAGATCGACAAAGAGTACTAAAACTACCTTTGTGGTTCTTCATGAGACGCGAGCTGGGAACTAGCTTCCCGGCTCGCGTTTTTTATGACTCCTACCCGTGCGCTCGCGCCAGCAGGTTTGTCGGTGACGTCGACGAGGACGGTACAAAGTCAACCGATACATGTAGAGGGTTACCGTCGTGGTCCCACGTCCATCGTCCACGTCATCATCGTCGATTGGACCCTCAAGCCCCGCGGCCGGGCCTCAAGATCAACAACGTTCTCGAACGGTTCGGCGACCTGGCGTCTAACATCGCGAGTCGGGCACGAAAGATGGAGGCGCTGACGGCGACTCGCAAAGCTCACATCGATTTTCAAGGTGCCGAGGCAAAGGTGCGGACGGTGTTGGGCGCCTCATCCTCAGTATCTCTAAATCTCAAGATACTCGGAGACAATTTCCGGAATGTCGCGGAAGATGTTCTGTACATGGTAGGTGGGGAGATCGTTCGACACTCTAAAGTCGAGTGGAGCCCGCAAAGACTATCGCTTCCCACGAGAGCCGGCGACTCGTCGACTATCTTGCGGTTTGGTGACTCGATATCCCTTGGCGAGTTTAAGCACCTTAGTCGGCGTTTTCTCGAGCGACAACAGGCGAAGGACATCTCGGGTCCCCCTTCTCTGCCAGGTAATGCCACTTGTTAAAGAGGCACCATCCCCGCGCACAAAGGTGCCAGAGGCCACATCGAGCGAGCTTGGAAGCTGCACAATCGGGAAATCAAAAGTTCCACGAAGCGCCCGAAGCTCAGAGGACTTACTATCCCTTCCTGTTCCACGCAGAGCACCGAGTACTGGAGCCCCAGACTCTACCTCACGAGCGATGAACGCGTTCACGAACCGCGAGATGTTCTTCACGTAGCGGCGCTTACCCGAGCGATTCACCGCGGTCACACGATTAATCCCTCGGCTCTCACGAGTCGAGACTATTAACTCATCAACTCCATCCCCATCAACATCACCGCATCCAAGGACCTGTCCCATATCGGAGGCGTCGACGGCGAACGCACCTCGAGATCGGCCGGTGAGTGTGCGATACCGCACGTAGCGCCCCTTCACTACCGCAAGTGAGTATTCACCTGAATCGCCAAAGCGGCATCCCACCAGAGCTATATCTCCCGAACTTCCGAATGATCGGGCTGTAAGTACGCCAGTTCCACTAGGTTTGATGCTCCATATCAACGCCTCGTTCGCGACCCCTATGGCGCCGACATCCCACCGACCGTCACCATCGTAATCCGCGGGTGCCGGAAACCACCCATCGATCGAAGCGGAGCTGATTTTGCTTGAGGTGCTCAAGAGACTCTGGAAGATGGTTCGAGCGCCTCTCACAGTGTGCCCCGTCAAATCCGTAATGCCATCACCATCAAAATCAAGAACAGCCTCTCGCCGAACCGTGATGATGACAGGGAGTGAGTAGGCGCTCTCGCTACCATCAGAGAGGACCGTTTTTCCTTTCACCTCATGAGCTCCGACGGCGAGCGGTGATGGCACCTGAAATGAGAAGGTTCCGTCCTTGGCAACGGGAGCGCTGCCTACGCTTACGCTATCGATCATAATTGAGACCGAGCCTCCAATCGTCGAGGAGCCCTTTAGGATCGGGCGCGAAGCGCTTGTCGCGCCGCCGGCTAAACCATCAAATACGGGAGGCGCAACGCCGCCGATACCTGGATCCGGGGTCGAATTGAACCCGGGTGTCGCTGTGGAGGTGACGGTTGGGGTCACCGTTACTGTCGGAGTTACGGTGGAGGTTGCCGTTTCGGTTGGCGTAGCCGAAATCGTGGACGTTGGCGTATTTGTCGCCGTTCCGGTTGCTGTGGCGGTTGGGGTATTCTCAGGGGTCGACGTTCTCGTCGGAGTAGCGGTCGCGGCGGGTGTTCCCGCGCTCGGAGTGGGAGTCGCGGGATCGGTGGTAGTGTTGAGCAGGACGACGTTCCGAATCGTAACGGAACCTCCAGCCGATAAAGTGTTAAGATTCCACTGAAGGGCCATGCCGATATCGACGGTAGCTGGTTCAACCACATTCGCTAGTGAGAATGTCTCCCCGCGTTGTTTGACTTGCGTGTAATTTCTGGCCTCAAACGCGTCAGGAGGGGTTACTCCGATAAGACTCATCGCTCCAGAACCCTCACTCGGATCTGGCCGAACACTCACGGTATGTGAACTGGCATCCCATGTTCCGTACCCGTAATCGTTACCTAAAAGGTTGGTGTCTCCTCCGTGCACGAACTGGAGCGATGTTATCGAAACTCCCCCACTCGGAATCGATATCGTCCAAGCGATGTCATAGAGTCGGTTTGGCGGATCGAGGATGACCTCTTGAGTTACCAACGGATCATTAGGGGAGCTCCCCAATCGGTAGACGGTAATTACCTTGTTTCCATCCTTCGTGTTGCTGACGGGAGTAACGAGGGTGCCCGCCGCAAAGAATCGAGTACGAAACTGTTTTGAGGCTCCATCATCGAACGCGATAGTAATGCCGTTACTGAGGTCGGAGCACTCAGCGTTCTGACAGATCCATTGGTCTTGAATTTGATTGTTATCATTACTGACGAACCGAACCGCTCCGAGATCATCGACCACAATCTGCACATCGCCCGGGTTGGTGGTGGTGCCAACCGTCTGGCTCGCGGCGTACACGGCCGAGATGGAGCCGAGGCTCCATAGGATGGCCGTCATCAGCACTTCAACACATCGGAAGCGGTAGGCTGTCATCTTTCCATCTTCCAGTACGCAGAGGGGCACATAAAAAGACCCCAAGGAAATAAGATGCTTACGGCTACCCGGAGGCCGCTCCCTTGTTACAGCATACCGCAAAAAGGACCGACCATCAGGCAGCCCAGGTGATAGCGAGCAAAAAGAATCGTGTTTTCATGGCGTTAGGCCCGGGGAACAGGACAGGATTTCCCCCGCGGCACGTGAGAGACGCCCGTTCGAACCGCTGTTATGGCGCTAGGAGCTCAGTCCCCCTACGAGACTATCCTTCAGGAACGGCCCGTTTCAGACAAAACTTCTGGGCGGCGTTATCACCATCCCGGCTGCGAAATTGCAGATCAAGTTGCAGCTGTTCCCCTGGCGCCCACGAGATCGCCCCACCCTGAGCGGCCGCTAAGCAGTCGGTCACGTTGATAGCGAACTCGAAGGTATTCGAAGCGCTCGCGTCAACGTCCCCCTTGTTGTCCTGAAGACCTTCGCTGCCGATGCTCAAATTCGGGTCACTCTCTTGATACGCGCTCGCGACGCAATTGCCAGGTCCACGACTCGGGCTACCCGTTCCAAGAGCGCTGGGAGCGTTCGGAATATCGATCGTGATAAGGGAGTTTCCGATATCAACATACGCCCCCTCACCCGCCGCTGCGACCCCGGGCCGCTGCGGCCGCCATCCTGACAGCGTAACAACCACGGGACCAGTCGCGGGAACCGTGACACAGTTGTTGAAGCTTCCGATTCGGTTGCTTGTGAGCGCGTAATCGATAGTCTGCGTAGGAATCGAATTCCCTCCTATCGTCTTCAACGCGGGAGTACTCGTGAACACGAAATTGAGAACTCCCGGGATCTGACGCTCGGCGCCACGTGCGGAGGTCACTCGCTCGATGAGCGTATCCCCACCAGCGATAGATGACGAAGTCGCCCCAGTCTTTAATTGAAAGTCCCCTGTAGGTCCCTTTTCAATCGATCCGAAACCATCCCCGTCAGAATCGAAGACACCACCAGGAATATAAGGAAATGGTGTCCCAATCGGTGGTGGCGAAGATCCGGTTCCTCCAGTAGAGCAATAGGTAAGACCTCCGCAATCGAGTTCCGTTGTTTCTCCGACACCTCCAGCGACCTCTATCGCAAGGGTTTGAGCGTACCTGAGCGCCAGATCGACAACCGATGTAGAGAGGCCGGTCGCGTGAAGGTTAATGCTCTCATCCATGTCGAGCTTCAGATTGGAAAACACCCGAAACGAGTTAGCGGGCTGCGCGACCTTAGAGGAATCGTAGTTATCTATCACGCCGTTGTTGTTATCGTCAGCGTCGAGCGCCTCAACTAAACCGTCCCTGTCGATATCGACAGAGGTCGCGGCAAGCGAGAACATCGCGGAGGCGGCTCGCGAGCTTCCTACGACCGGAAGTCCGGTCGTACCCAAACCGATCGGTACAAAATTCTTCGCGGTAACCTTATCACTGGAATTGACGGATCCGAGTGAGACCGCTTTGCTTACGTACACGAGACCAGCTCTTGAGAGCGCTCCTAAATCCTTACCCGCTTTAATAGCGGTATACACCTGCGTCTTGGAACACGCCGTTGGCTTCTTAGCGGAGCCTCTACATTTCGAGACAACGAGCTGTCCCGTAATCTTTCCATCTTTGAGGAGATACAATCGAGCGGTCTTGCCCGGTGGAACGATCGAGAAAGCCTTTTTTGAGATGACCACAGAGGAGGACCTTCCATCGTCCGCTATCGCGAGCAACTTGGTGCCGGTGGATGGAATGGATCCCAAGGTTCCCTTGATGGGCTTCTCCGCGGCGTAGACGGACGATGTAGCGAGAAGAGAAACGACCGTTCCTAAGACTATCTTTTTCATGGAGCCCCCGAAGCAAAAGGTAACCCTCGTAGTATCTAGCTCGGGAGCGTCTCTTTGCAAGGTGATATTTGCCCCATACCAACGCCTCCGAGCATCTCGTGAAAGGCCAATAAACCCATGCGATTTGATAGCTTACACCGCTAGGAAACCTACCGTTCGAGAGGGTGCATAACCCTTCGATAGTACATATTTATAGGACCAGTCATGTTGTCGCTCCCCCCGCACCTGACCCCAAGCCCTTCCTCTGACAACCGCGTCAAGGAGCTCCACATACCAACAACTCCCGAATTTAGAAGGCTTGAGCAAACCAGCCTTCGCTCGTCGTTACTGACTCCCTTTCCAGTTGCGGTGCCAGATAACTTTCTTATCATCGCTCACCGAGGCGCCTCGGGATACGCGCCTGACCACTCACGTTTAGCATTCGACCTCGCGAAGAACCTCGGCGCCCGCCACGTAGAGATCGATACGCAACTCTCTAAAGATGGCGAGATCGTTCTGTGCCATGACGAGACGTTAAAGGCATACGGCCATCCCGGCCGAATTCGCGACCTCCCCTATCATGGATGTCTTGAACACCTCGATATGGGAAGTCATAAGGATCCAAAATTCTCAGATGCCCGCATGATGACCCTCGGGGACCTCTTTCGAGAATACGGTAGGACGTTCCGATACCACGTCGAGCTGAAATCCGGTCAAGCCGAACTGCCCGCGGCGCTTGTGAAAGCGATCAAAGAGCACAACATGGAGGATAATGTAGTGTTCACCTCCGGGCGCCCAACCATGCTTCAAGCGGTGAAAGAATTAGCCCCTGAAATCCCACGGGCCTACCTCGTCCGATACGCGGACGAGCGGGTGCTCCGCATCGCCGCTCGCCTTGAGGTTGAGCAGTTGTGTCCTCGCGCTGACCTTGTGACACCAGAGCTCGTCTCAAAGTGGAAGGAGGTCGCTCCAATCGTGCGGGCGTGGGGTGTCGCGTGGCTTACTAAGGATATCAACCAATATCGCTGGAGAGTCGAGCAGGTCGTTCGAAGCGGATGCGATGGCACTACGATCGATCATCCCGACCATCTGGTGCATAGCTCAGACGCTCAATCACCAACACGCTCGGCCGCGTAGAGCACCGCCGGTGTACGAACGAATGTAAGAAATAGAAAAGCCTCAGGGAGCTCACGCTCCTTGAGGCTTTTGATCATTTCGCGGTGTCGAATTACTTCTTAATCCACGCCGAGATCTTCTCCTTCACAGCCTTACCCGTGAAGCCGAACTTCTCGCAGAGAACTTCACCTGGCGCTGATGCTCCATAGTGATCGATTCCGATCGCGAGCAGGTCTCGTCCAAGAAGGTTACTCCACCCGATCGTCGTCCCCGCCTCGACAACAACGGTAGGAACACCCTTCGGAAGAAGCGCCGACTTGAACGCATCGGATTGCGCCTTGAACAGCTCAACGCACGGCATAGAAATCACACGGGTAGGTGTGCCCTCGGCCTCAAGCGCTTGAGCTGCCTCAACCGCGGCGCCAACCTCAGAACCTGTGGCCACGATGAGAAGCTTTGGTTGTGCTACCTCGTTGAGAGCGTACGCTCCCTTCAACACATCATCCGGACTGAACGACGATGGTCGAGTCAGCGGCACCAAGTTCTGCCGGCTAAAGAGAAGCGAAGCTGGTCCGTTCTTACGAGTAAGGGCGGCGTAGTAGCTCATCGCCACCTCAACACCATCAGCGGGTCGGAACACGTGCATATTCGGGATAATACGAAGGCTCATCGTGTGCTCGATCGGCTCGTGCGTTGGCCCATCCTCTCCTACCCAGAAGCTATCGTGGGTGAAGATGTAGAGCGCTTGCAGGTGAGAGATCGCGCCAACACGCATCGCCGGACGCATATAATCCGAGAACACGAGGAAGGTCGCGGTATATGGAATCCACGACTGGGTATACGCCAATCCGTTTGAGGCGGAACCCATCGCGGCCTCTCGAACACCCCATCGGATATTCAAGCCACCGTAATTTCTGTGCTCGACATCTCCACCACCAGAGACCGCGGTCTTCGTTGATGGGTCGAGGTCAGCGGAACCTCCGATGAAGGAAGGTACGTACTTCGAGATGAGCTGAATAGCTTTACCCGAAAGGTTACGGGTGGCGTCCTTCTTCGGCTCCTTGAACGCGGCGAGAAGCTCATCCTTAAGCTTCGGATCGATCGCTCGGGTAAGCTGCGCGTCCAACTTCTTCGCGAGCTCTCCGTTCGCTGAGCGCCATGCCGAGTAAGTCGTATTCCACGCCGCTTGGCCTTGAACCTTCTTCTCGATGCTCGCGGCGCAGAACGCCTTCACATCGTCAGGTACAAGGAACTGTGCGTCCTCTGGCCATCCAAGCTCACGCTTGGTTGCCTTGACCTCGTCAGCGCCAAGAGGCGCGCCGTGAACATCGTGCGTATTCTTCTTGTTCGGGCTTCCGAATCCGAGAACTGTTCTGCAGCAGATAAGGCTCGGCTTACCCTTCTGCGAAGTAGCTTTATCGAGCGCCGCGGCGACAGCCTTCATATCGTGACCATCGATCGTCTGAACGAACCAGCCGTATGACTCGAATCGCTTCGCCACATCCTCGGTGAAGCACACCTCAGTTTCACCCGCGAGGGAGATCTTGTTGTCATCCCAGAGGTAGACGAGGTTATCAAGTTGAAGGTGGCCCGCCATCGAAGCGGCCTCAGCGGCAACGCCCTCCATGAGGTCGCCATCGCTCACCAACGAGAATACGCGGTAATTGAAGACGTCCTGTCCATACCGAGCCGCGAGCATCTTGCCCGAGAGCGCGAGTCCGACGCTGTTCGCGGCGCCCTGACCAAGCGGCCCTGTAGTGCACTCAACGCCAGGGGTTATACCGAATTCAGGATGCCCCGGAGTAATACTCTCCCACTGACGGAAGCTCTGAAGCTGACTCATCGGAAGGTCGTACCCGAAGAGGTGCAACATCGAGTAAAGCACCATGCACCCGTGACCCGCTGAGAGTACGAAACGATCGCGATTGATCCATGTTGGATCCTTCGGATTAAAACGAAGATAGTTCGCCCACAGTACTGAGGTGAAATCAGCGGCCCCGAGCGGGAGTCCTGGATGTCCGCTATTCGCTTTTTGGATCGCGTCGATCGAGAGCGTCCGGACGGTATTCGCGAGCTTTTGAAGGTTTGCGAGATCAAGTGACATTACTAACATTCTCCTTTCTAAAATCTTTGTATGCGCGAACGCGCTCCACTACTTCCACTTTATCGAGCATCCTAGGGGATGCACGAATTGGGGCTCAGGTGTTCGTCCCTCAAGCACCGCCTCAATAGCCTTCGAGAGAAAATCTTTTGTGACACGAGACGGATCGCGTGGGCTATCATTAATAGTGCCGTGATACGCGAGCTTGCCCTCACGGTCGAAGAGATAGAACTCCGGTGTACAGGCGGCATCGAACAAGCGAGCGACCTCCTGCGACTCATCATGAAGGTATGGATACGGCAATGAGTGGGCCACCGCCTTCTCCTTCATCTTTTCATAGCTGTCGTCTGGATACTTCACTGCGTCATTACTGTTAATGACGAGTGTCTTAAGACCATCCGCCTCAAATCTCTGCACGATGGAGATGAGCATGTCCTCGCTCCCCTTCACGTATGGGCAGTGGTTACAGAGGAACGCCACTAGGCCAGCTTTGCATCCCGAAAGATACTCAGAGCCAATGCGCTTTCCATCGACATTGAGAAGTTCGAACGACGGCAACCGTGAGCCGAGGGGAAAAGCGGTACTGATTGTCTCTCTCTCCATACATCTACCTCCCTGTAGAAATGGTGGTGGTGATTCAACGAAACAACATGTCTCAGGAGCAGTGCTGTAGTTTACGCCGGCATCGACGCGGCGTGACGCGAGTGCTTCTTGAGGAACGTCTTAACCTGCTCAGAGAACCACTCTGGATGCTCGATCATCGGAGCGTGTCCGCACTTCTTGATCGTAACCAGTTGCGAGTTCGGTATGAGCTGATGGAACATCTCAGCGACCTCCATCGTGGTAACCTGATCGTCCTCTCCCCAGAGGAGGAGGGTCGGAACCTTAATTTCACCTAAAAGATCTTTGAGATTATCCTTCTTCGCGCTTCGAGCGGCATGGATCAGGTTGAGCACTCGCCCCCTGTCCTCAAGGATTCTTACGATCTCCATTACAGCTTCTTCGGTCACGAACTCATGGTTCACGAACACCTTTCGCATGTGCTCCTCAACGAACTCGCGTCCGGGGCGAACAGGGAGCGCGTCAACTGAGTGCTCGTAGAGTCCACTGGTAGCTGTAAGAATAAGGCAATCTACGAGCTCTGGCGCGGCGAAATACGTTCGAAGAGCAACATGACCACCGAGCGAGTTTCCGCATAGGCTCACGGGAGCGAATCCTCTACTGCGCACGAAGTACTCGGCGTACATGGCGAGCGCTTTAACCTTAACTTCCGAGCGATGCGCGGTAAGAAGCGGAAGGCTCAACGCGATAGTTTTAGAGTACTCAGCCATAAGGGGCTGAACGGTATCCCAATTTGAAAGGGCTCCGAATAATCCGTGCAGCAGAACGAGGTCTGGGCCCTTATCGCCTAGCTCAACGGTCTTAAACGTGGGCTCCTGCTCGTTTGTGACCCACAAGGGCTCTGAGCTGCCGAGCTTAGGGAGGGAGTCTTTAATGAACTTGAAAATGCCTTTAGCCATCTGGGCCTAACTAACCGAGAACACACATCCTGACACAACTTTAGCTTTCTCGGATGAACTGTAGACATCACACGCGCAGGCAACGTTAGCGTACAGCTCTTCTTTCATAGTATCCGTTAAAACCACATGATTCATAGTATAGAGAGAGGGACCGTGTAAATACGGAGAGAAGTTAGGACCTTATGAACGGAACGTCGTTCTCGAGGCCTCCCCTCAGAAGTTCTCCGATCTCATTGAAGGAAAAACCCCTCTAGAAACTTGCAACACACTGAATTTACTAACATTAAAATCCCCTACACATCAACTTCGATACGATGGGCGTTCTCTTGGATCATCCGGTAGCGATCGGAAGAATCTTTACCCATCAAACTTTCGAGCATGCTTTCTACCTCGGCCACCTCGTCGATGGTGATCTGGAGCAACTTTCGAGAGCGAGGGTTGAGGGTGGTCTCCCAGAGGGTATCTGGGTTCATCTCTCCCAAACCTTTGAATCGGGTGATGTGCAGCTTGGAACGGTTTCCACGCTCCTTGAGTACCCTCTCCTTCTCCTCATCTGAGTACACCCAGACATCTTCCTCCTTAGAGCCGCTTCCAAACTTCAAGCGATAGAGGGGTGAGATACCGATATAGAGGTGGCCCGCCTGAACGAGCGGCCTCAAGAATCGGAAGAAGAAGGCCATGAGGAGCGCCGAGATGTGCATTCCATCGGCGTCGGCATCGGTAAGGATGATGACCTTTGAGTAACGAAGCTTATCGAGACGGATATCTTTACCCTGACCACAGCCAAGGGCCGACACGAGGTCCACAAGCTCTTTATTCTCAGCGATCTTCTGATTGCTCGTAGCCACCGAGTTGAGGATCTTTCCTCGAAGCGGCAACACGGCCTGGGTCGCCCTGTCACGCCCCTGCTTGGCGCTTCCACCCGCGGAGTCTCCCTCTACAATAAAGAGCTCTGAGTTATCTGGCTTCGTAGACGAGCAATCCGCCAACTTACCTGGAAGGTTCAGGCGGTGACTTATACCTACCTTTCGGCTCACACTCGCCGAAGCGGAGCGCGCAGCGGCACGAGCTTTCGCGGCGAGCGTAATTCGCTCAACGAGAGCGTTGGCGACACTCGGCTTCGAGTTAAGGATATTTTCAAAGGTTCTCGTGAGCGCGTCGACCGGGCTCTCGATCTCAGGATTATTCAATCGATCCTTCGTTTGACCTTGGAACTGAAGTTGGCTCACCGCTCCCGGCACGCTGACCGACAAGATCGCGACCAACCCCTCTCGGATATCCTCACCGGTGAGCTTTACGCCCTTCGCGAGGTTGTGTACCGAGATGTAGTTACGGAGCGCTTTCGCCAGACCGCTCTTGAATCCATCCTCGTGAGTTCCGCCGCCTTTCGTGTGTATACCGTTGACGTAGGAAAGAATGCGCTCCTGGGTGGCCTCCGTCCAGCAGAACGCCACCTCGATCTTAATACCGTTCGCGCGATCGAGATCGAAGCACTCACCACCAATCGGAGGCTGATTCTCACTCTCAAGGGTCGATTTCAGGAACGATTTGATTCCATCTGGATAGAAGAAGGTCTTCTCGGTGTCATCCTTTTGATTCTTGAAGACGATCTTGAGTCCCTTATAGAGGAAGGATTTCTCTTCGATAATCTTCTCAACGCGAGAGGCGGAGAACTCGATAGTTTTGAAGATCTCCGGGTCAGGACGGAAGAAGATCTTGGTTCCCTTCTTGCGGGAAGCTCCAAGCTTCTTAATCGGCCCGTCGGTCTTTCCTCGCGAGAAGGTCTGCTTCCACTCAAAACCATCGCGACACACGATCGCCTCAAGCTTCTCCGAGAGCGCGTTCACAACGGAAGCTCCCACTCCATGAAGACCTCCCGCGGTTACGTAGTTGTGGTCGCTGAACTTACCACCCGCGTGAAGGGTCGTAAGGATGATCTCTAACGCTGGCTTCTTAAACTTCGGATGGATATCAACCGGAATGCCACGGCCGTTATCCTCGATCGTCACGCTCTCACCATCTTTGTGAAGCGTCACGGTGATGGTATCGGCATGACCGTTCATCGCCTCATCCACCGCGTTATCCAGGATCTCTTTCACGAGGTGATGGAGGCCCTGATGTCCGTCTGTGCCTCCGATGTACATACCCGGACGCTTTCGGACCGGCTCAAGCCCCTCAAGGACCTCGATATCGGCTGCGCTGTAACTTCCCTTTGCCATCGTAACGATCTCCCCTTCTCAAACCCTCTTAACCATCAACAACGGTCGCGCCGACGATCTCGTCACGCGAGTACACCTTAGTTCCCTTCAAGGCGCGATGCCCCTTCGTAACCTCAGAGAGGGGGACATCCTTAGTCTTGCCCGACTTCAGGCTCAAGAGGAGCGTTCCCTTCATCTTCGGCGACGCGACTCCACAGCACGCGACGAGGTTATCATCATCTCGCACTCCCATGAGGGCAACACCAACGGCGGCGCTGTCACGCACCGGGATCTCAGACTGCGCGATCGCGAGTCCTGACCCATCTTGGGTAATAAACACCATCATCGGGCTGAGCGGAGCGACGGCCGACAAGAACTCTCCGTCACGAAGCTTCATAATTCGCCGTCCCGTTCGCTTTGTCTCGCCAAGCTCAGTGAGGGTAAGCGCGTAGCCAGTACCCTTTGTGCCAACAAGCACCAAAGTATCTCCATCCTTAAGTCGACGGTCTTGAGACGACGCGCCGGTCGCGGCACCACCGAGTGGCAACTCAGCCTGTCCACTCGCCGAGACCGTTGGAGCCGCGGCACTCGCTGGGATACCGAACGAGCTGACAATTCGCTCTCCGTCTTTAAACTTCAGCAACTTTTGAATCGGCGTTCCATATCCGGTCGAAGCTGGGAAGTCCGAGACCTTCAGCACAAAGAGCGTACCCAGACTTGTAATAAGAGCCACTGAATCGAGCGTCGTGAGTGCATGCCCTGACAACAGCGCATCGCCCTCTCGCAGCCGAGTCGAGCTGAGATCGTTGGTACGACGAATGCGCTTCACCCATCCATCAGCGGTGATGATGGCATGCACGTCCTCTTGAACAACGTAGGCGGTCTCATCGAACTCAATATCTACGTTATCCTTGATGAGCTTCGACTTGCGTCGATCGCCATATTTCTCGGCGAGCGCCTCAAGCTCAGAGCATACGAGCCCTTGAAGCGCTGCTTTACTCTTGAGGAGTTTCTCAATCTCTTTAACTCGTTTTTCTTTCTCAGCGAGCTCTTTCTTAATCTCGTCGATGTTCGTGCGGGAGAGTTGATAGATTCGCATATCAACAACCGCGAAGGACTGCGCCTCAGAGAGCTTAAATCGCGCGCGCAACTTCTCAGCGGCGTCGCTACGACCATCGCTCTTGCGAACGATCTTAATCGCCTCATCGAGCGCGTCGTAGATCGTTACCAATCCCTCTAAGATGTGGATACGATCGAGAAGCTGTCTGCGCTCGAACTCAAGTCGTTTTTGAGTCACATCCATTCGGAAATCGAGGAAGTGCCTCAAGCACCCCTTAAGGGAGAGGAGCTCGGGTCTCGTCGATCCGCCTTCCGCAGGAACCAACGCGGTAAGATTTACCGCGAAGTTCGACTCCAGAGGGGTATTCTTGAAGAGGTACGCCATCGCGACCTCCGGATCAGCGCCACTCGCGAGCTCAAGAACGATCCGAACTTCATCGGTCGACTCATCACGAACATCCACAAGCTGCGGCACTTTGCGATCAACGATAAGACCAGCGATTCGCTCAACAACGGTCGCTTTGTTAACGGCGTACGGAATCGAGGACACCACGATCACCTGTTTACCGCGAGCCTGTTCTTCGACCGCCCACTCTCCGCGCATACGAACGGAGCCACGCCCCGTTTCATACATCTCAACGAGCTCCTTCTGAGAGTTGAGAATGTTACACCCGGTCGGAAAATCAGGAGCCTTTATGATGGTGGTAAGTTTTGATGTGGTGAGCTCTGGGTCCTTCGCGAGCTCAACGATCGCCTTGATCGTGTCTTTAAGATTGTGGGGCGGAATACTAGTCGCCATTCCCACCGCGATTCCGGTCGCTCCGTTAATAAGAAGATTCGGGACACGACTTGGAAGAACGACCGGTTCAACAACGGTTGCGTCGAAGTTGTCACGGAACGCGACGGTCTCCTCGTTGATCTCCCCGATTACCTCAAGCGCGAGCTCTCGAAGCTTCGCTTCGGTATATCGATACGCGGCCGCGTTATCACCATCGAGCGATCCGAAGTTTCCTTGACCATCGACGAGTGGATACCGCAGCGAGAAGTCCTGCGCCATTCGGACCATCGCTTCATAGCACGCGACATCTCCGTGCGGATGGAAACGAGCGAGCACCTCTCCCACGACAGCGGCTGACTTACGGTGACTAGAGGATGGCTTGAGGTTCAGGTTCTGCAACATCGCGTAGAGGATACGGCGCTGAACCGGCTTCAAACCATCACGGACGTCGGGAAGAGCGCGACCCGATACAACACTCAGAGCGTAGGTGAGGTATCGATCTCGTGATTCATTTTGAAGACTTGTTTTAATTGTAGCCATTAGAACTCCTCAACTACCGAGAGAAAGGTCCACAACACGTTGATAACGTGACTTTCTGCTGCGCACAAAGGGGGCCTGAGAGCCGGGGATGACACGAGACACGCTGGAACAGCTGTGCGCGCTCGAAACGGCATAGGACGCCTTAGTCAGTGAAAAACATTGATTTATTAGCACCTTACTCGCGACAGGGAAACACTTTTTCCCCCCAAATACCCCATTTTTCGAACCTGTGCGCAAAAAAAAGGCGCCCCTTGCGGAGCGCCTTTTCGTTGAGCCTGACGCTACAACTTACATTGCCAAGCGAATACCGCCGGTAAGGAAGATGTCTGTGTCAGCATCGATCCCAGCTGTAAGCTTGAGAGCGAGGTCCTCAGTCAACGTGTTAAGAACAGTTCCAGTGTATGTCCACTGACCGCCTGATACGTTGTAGATGCTGTTTACGTTGTCGTAGAGAGCCTCAGCATCAACCTCAACGGTATCTGTGAGCTGGTGACGAACAGCGAGTCCTGTGTATACGCCGTCATCATCAGCATCTCCTTGAGAATCGATGTTAACGTGCGAAGCACCTACTCGTGCTACAAGGTCGATGCCGTTGCAGTATGAGTAGTAACCAGCAAGACCATAACGGAAGAAGCTTTGGTCGATGTTTACGCTTTGGCCAGTGAAGCCTGAGTTAGCGTAGTTGTATCCGAACTCAGCCGCAAGGTTCTCAAGCGGGCTGTAAGAAAGCTTGGTATCAACTCCATTGGAATCGTTGAGGCCCTCAGCATCAACGTGTGCCCACTGGTACGACACGTCAGCATAAGTGTACTTCATCAACGGATCAGCTGAAGCTGTTGTAGCGCCGCCTACTGCAAGAAGGGCGGCGAGAATCATCTTTTTCATACGAATCTCCACATTTTACGTTCAAACGGACTAACGTCCACGTGGAGCACTATTCCAAGAACGGTACGTTGCTGCAATAAGAAAAATTACAAAGCAATTACAAGCACTTAAAGGAGCAAGCGCCTCCGCCCCCCTCATTGACCAACGAAAAGACCGCTCATTCAAGACTAAAGTCGTTCATGTCCCACCTAAAAGCACAGATTCGGCCCGGTCGCTTCAAGGTGCCCGCACAATCGCAGAGAAGCGCCCTCATTTCGTTCAATCCCTCAGTCGACGCCTCCGCACTCAAGGAATTCACTATTTTTATCCCGGGCAGAGCATCATTTAAAAGTTCTCTGTACATGCCTACTCACTTCAAGTACCACTCTCTCCACGTATGCTCGTCTCTTCAAACTTCACCCTCACCACATCTCCAGCATTCATCGCCTTCGAAGGGATAAATGGGTGTGGCAAATCGACCCTTCACAAGCTTGTTTCAGCGAAGCTCGCCTCGAAGGGATATTCCGTATGCGACACGCGGGAACCGGGCGGAACCCCACTTGGGGTGGAGATTCGAAAGCTTCTTCTAGACTGGAAGGGAGAGAAGAAGTCCTCGCGGGCAGAGCTCCTTCTCTTTGCCGCGGACCGCGCCGAGCACATCGACAAAGTCATCCGGCCCAGCCTCGCGCGAGGCGCTTGGGTTCTCACCGATCGATTTATCTACTCCACTATCACGTTCCAAGGACACGGTCGGGGAATCGATCGAAACCTTCTGGACCAAGCGAACGACCTCGCTATTCAGGGAACGGTTCCCAACCTCGTCATCCTGCTCGACCTTGCCCCCGAGGAGGCCGTTAAACGGATAGCTTCCCGCAATTCCAGCGCCAAGGATTCATTCGAGGATGAGGAGCTTGCCTTTCACACGAGGATTCGAGAGGGATTTCTGGAGTGCGCCAAAGAGTCCACGGTCCCATTCCTCGTCCTCGACGCCCGAAAAACGCCCGAAGAGCTTTGCGAGGAGGCAGCTCGAGCGTGCGGTCTCTAAACACCCCCTTTACTCTTCCTCCCGAGAACAATTAATCCTACAGTACCAACGTGACATCCATCATCGGCCACACAACGCAAAGAAAGGAGCTCGCTGAACTCGTTCGCTCCGATCGACTCCCGTCGGCGTTGGTATTTTCTGGACTTCACGGAATCGGCAAGAATCGGATCGCCCGCGAGGTGGCGCGCCAGCTCCTGTGCGAACAAAAAGAGAGCGCTCCACAAGGTGGATGCGGCACCTGTCGAACCTGCACCCTCTTTGAGTCCAACACTCACCCCGATCTTATCACCCTCACGTTTAGCGGTGAGCGGGGCGCGACCGTCGATGATATCCGACAAGCGCTCGAGAAGATGAGCCTCAAGCCCTTCATGGGGGGCAAAAAAGTCGCGATTCTGAATGACGCGGATGAGATCTCGATCGTTGGAGCGAATACTATCCTTAAATCCCTTGAGGAGCCTCGCCCAGATACGTACTTCATCCTCGTGCTCGCGAATCCATCCAGACTCCCCGCGACAATCCTCTCACGGTGCCAACGGTTCTTCTTCGATCGATTGTCGACGGAAGAGATTAAAGAGATCATTAACCTTAGGGGCATCCATGAGATCTCTGAGGCACTCACCCTCCTCGCGGACGGGTCCGCCGCGTCCCTCGACTCACTCCAGGCTCAATCAGAGATGTGGGAGGATGTTCGAGCTGTTGTGGAAAGAGCGTGGCTTGGAGACCACGCGGTAGTCGCTCGAGCCGCTCAAGAGTGGGGAGCTGACAAAAATCAGATCAAGGAACGACTCACCTTTCTTCGCACCACGATACGTCAACGCCTCTTGGCGACCAGCGCGGATTCGAGCGCGGCCGCGGTATGGGGCACCGCGCTTCAGAACGCGCTCGATGCCGAATACCTTATTCTCGACAGACACGTAAACCCAACGCTCACCCTCTTCAAGACCCTGCAGAGCTGCGACAGAGCGCTCTCACATACCTATCAGATAACCCCTCGCCAACATCCGACATTGGGCGATCTGCTTATTGATGGCCGGTAAGCAAAATACTCCCTTACCAAGTTGTGCATGTGGAGGTTCGTACGTGAACGTGCACATGCTCGTAAACGTAAACATGCCCGAAAGAGGACGATGCATAGCAGGCACCTAACCCCGCAAAGGTACCACTAGCAATACCGGGTACGTTCACGTTTACGTGCACGTGCACGTTTACGGGTTTAAAACCCCGCTCTGGACTTTTAGACCTGCTTGGCTGACACTGTCGGGCCTTAGGAGAACGTATGGAAAACTCATCAGAAAAACTCCCAACTACACCAACAACAGCGGCTCAACCAACTGACGCGGCACCAGCTCAGAGCGCCCCGGTGGCGGCGCCAGCTACTGAGGACCTCATTGATATCGACCTCTTCGCGCGAGTGAAACTTCGTACAGCGACGATCGTGAGCGTTGAGTTGGTTCCTAAATCGAAGAAGCTCTATCAGATCCAGGTTGATGTTGGTGAGCTCGGAAAGCGACAGATCGTTTCTGGCATCGCGCCTTACTATACGCCTGAGCAACTTGTCGGCAAACAGATCGTTATCGTCGCTAATTTGAAACCGGCCAAGCTGATGGGCGTAGAAAGCAACGGCATGCTCCTCGCCGCGTCGACCGACGGAGATGGGACACTCGCGCTTCTCACCCCAGATAAGCCGATCGTTTCTGGCGCGCGCGTTCGCTAAGCACGATGGATATCACTGACTCCCACACACACCTCGACTCGAAAGAGTTTGATGAGGATCGAGCCGCTGTCATTGAGCGCGCACGAGCCGCGGGGGTTACTCGAATGCTCACCATCGGCACCGGCAAGGGGCTTGAGGGATCTGGACGCGCAATCGCGCTCGCCGAAGAGCATTCCTTTGTCTGGGCGAGCGCCGGCGTGCATCCCCATGACGCGGCCCATGAGATAGACCTCGGTATTTTCGAAGAACGCGCCCGACACCCTAAGGTCGTCGCGATCGGAGAGACGGGACTCGATTTTTATCGTGATTGGGCGCCAGTCGATAAACAATACGAGCGCTTCGAACAGCAGATTGAACTGGCGAAGAAGGTCAAAAAGCCGCTCATCATCCATTCGCGTCAGGCAGGGGAACAGAGCTTCGCTCTGCTTAAAGAGCGGAACGCGGGGGAAGTTGGCGGGGTTTTTCATTGCTTCGCGGAGAATGCCGAGTTCGCGGCCCGCTTATGGGAGATGGGGTTCTACGTCTCCTTCCCCGGACTTCTCACCTTTAAGAAGGCCCAAGAGGTGCGAGATATCTGCAAGGCTATTCCACTTGAGCAGATCTTAATCGAGACAGACGCTCCGTTCCTGGCTCCAGAGCCCCATCGAGGCAAGCGATGTGAGCCAGCTTTTGTGGCTCAAACAGCGAAACGTCTTGCGGAAATAAAAGGGTTGTCGCTTGAAGAGGTTGCGGCGATAACTACATCGAACACGCTCAAGCTCTTCTCTCTTATGAGGTAGTCACATGACCTCCGCTCCAGTTCTCGTCACCGAAGCCGCGGGAATCGTCTCAATTACTATTAATCGACCTGAGGCTCGAAATAGCCTGAGCTCCCTAGCCATCAAGCTCCTCACTGAGGCATTTGATGGGGTGGCAACAAACCCACTCGCTCGATGTGTGGTATTGAGTGGCGCCGGGACGGAGGCGTTCTGCGCCGGAGCGGACATCGCGGAGCTCGTCAACAATCCCGCGCCATCCGCTCGGAGAGCGTTCTTCGCTTCCATCGCCTCCCTCATCGAAAAGATAAACCTCTGTCCGGTGCCCGTTGTCGCTCGTGTGCATGGGTTCGCGCTCGCCGGTGGATGCGGGCTCGCCGCGGCGTGTGACATTACCCTGGCTTCGGACGACGCCGTGTTCGGCCTCCCCGAAGTGGGAATTGGACTAGCCGCGATGGTGGTGATGGCGCCGCTCAGTCGCGTCGTACAGAAGAAGGCGCTGACCCAGATGATCATGACGGGCGAGCGGATCTCCGCCGCGAGAGCGCTTGAGATCGGACTCGTGACCGCCGTCCACGCGAAGGCATCGCTCGATAGTGAGGCCGACGCCCTGTGCAAGAGACTCATCAAGCAGGGACCACATGCCCTCCAGGCTTCGAAACAGGCCCTTCTCGATGTGACCGAACGGGAATACCTTCCCTTCCTTCATGAGCTCGCCGATCGAAGCGCTCTCTTGAGCCTCGGATCGGAGGCGACCGAGGGGCTGACAGCATTCACACAGAAGCGAGAACCTTCGTGGCGCAAAGCCTAGAAGGGTATATCCTTACCTAAGGGGATTCATCATGAAGATCGGCGCGTTCACCATCTCAGAGGTTATCTTCGGTCACTTTCGATTGGATGGTGGCTGTATGTTCGGGTCCGTCCCTAAGAATCTATGGTCTCGCAGCATCCCAGGAGACACCGAAAATTGCATCAGCCTCGCGTGCCGCTCCCTTCTCATCGACATCGGAACGAGACGCTTTCTCGTCGATGTTGGGATGGGTGAGAAGTGGTCTGACAAGCAACGACAGATCTACGGCATCAAGAATACCCCAAAGGAATCATGGGGCTTCGATCCGAAATCGGTGACCGATGTTATTCTCACTCACCTCCATTTCGACCACGCGGGAGGCATTACCTCGCCCACACCAGACGGCGGCGTGGAGCTATCATTCCCCGACGCGACGATCCATCTGCAAAAAGCGAATTGGGAACACGCGAACAATCCGACACTCAAAGACCGGGCGAGCTACCTTCCGGAGAATGTTAAGCCGCTCGCGAAAGCGAAACTATCGCTCTATGAGGGAACCTCTGAGATCGTGCCAGGCCTTGTTGTGCATCGTGTCGATGGTCACACCAAGGGACAGCAGTGGATCGAGATCACCGACGGCAGCGATAAACTCTTCTTCGCGACAGATCTTATACCAACAGCTCACCACGTTCCCCTCGCCTACCACATGGGATACGACGTGTGCGCGGAGACCCTGCTCCTGGAGAAGCACAGCTTCCTTGAAAGAGCGCGAACCGAAAACGCGTTGCTCTGCTTCCAGCATGATGCCGATACGGCCGCCGTTCGTGTGACGATGAACGAACGGGGGCAGTATGCGGGGACGCAGGGGGTGGGGTCGTTGAAGTCGTAGTCCTGACGCTTACGGCCCGGAATGGCGGGAGGGCGACCGTCCCCGGTCGCCGAAAAATCGCGCATCGCGCATCGATTTCGCCGGACGAAACACGGCGACCGAGGACGGTCGCCCTCCCAAGTCCCGGGTAGAAATAGCTGTATCCTACTCCCTCCTCCCCCGCCGCTCCGAATACCGCTGCGAGATAAACGAGAAGGTTCCACCCCACAACGGGCGGAGCGAAGTCACCCGGATCAGGAGCTGATGACCTCGAATACTTTCGACCTGTCGCACCTCTTTAAAGGCGGGGAAGAGGAACAGCATCACCCCCATTCTCAGGACGCCAGAGAGTACGAACAGCGCGAGGAACTTCGAGTGCGGCACCCATAAACCAAGGTGTTCTACCCATACGTCCGGGACCAGATGCACCACCCAACCACCAACACACGATCCGCTAAAAACGAGGAAGCCGTTGATAATCGCCTGGTAGGCGACACACCTCGCTCTCTTTGGAGGCGTTACGGCGTCGAACACAAAGTTCGCCGCCGCCAAGGTAAACCCCGCCCAAAAGATCCCACTATAAAATTGAATGAAGAGCACGTACCAGAAATTCGACGAGATCAACCACAATACGGGGTTAAACGCCACCAACGTGCCACACACCTTCAAGATCGTTCGATTACCGAACTGGTCACTCATCGCGCCCCACGAGCGCATCACGACGAACTGCGCGAGCACGGCGGCGGCGACCACCACGGTGTAATCCGCGTAGGAGAGCGAGAGGTCCTTCAGCATGTACATCGCGAAGTATGGACCCGAGATCGAGGCCGCAAAGTTCATACACGAAACGAAAAATACGAACTTCACAAAGTTGGAGTACCGCGCCCGGGCGATAAATTGCCAGAAGGTGAACTTTGATTCATCGGGCACGTGCAGCGATACGTCGTCCACTCCCCTAAAGGCCGAAGCGGAGAACCACCGAGCAACCGCGGAGAAAAGGAAGACGAGGACGAATCCCCAGGCCTCAAGGCCGAACTCGTTAAACCAATGGATCGTTTGACCCGCGAGCACCACAGCGCTAAAGGTTACGATCGCCATCCACTTATTGCGAAATCCGAAGAACTCACCACGCGATAGTGGCGGTAGGAGGTCTCCCACCAAACTATTCCATACCGGGGCGATCAGACCGATCGTGATATGATACAGCACAACGACACCGATCAGGGCGGTAACCGCCTTCGATCCCGAATCAAAAAGAAATGGGATAGAAGCTATTGGGAGTAACAAGAGGGACTGAAGCCTCATGAGGCTCGCCACGATACCTCGACGACTCGTCGCGCGCTCGCTGAGCCGCATCCCGATCGACTGTGTGATCGCCCCTATAAGAGGTGGCAAGGTCGCGAGTGCCCCTATCTGAAGGGGAGCGCCTCCGAGAAAGACGCCGAACGCGCCGAGATAGGTCTCGGTCGCGCCCATCTTGGCCGCGTCGAGAAGCCCTTCCCGAACGAGACTCTTCGATGAACGGGTCGAGAGAAAGTTCACGCGCTCCTCGTACCCAAAACACGTGCGATACGTAAGACGGCGATAACGGTAAGGCTGTCCTTTATCTCCCCGCGATCAACCATCGCGAGGCACTCGGCGAAAGGGATCTTCTTTACCTGAAGCTCCTCTGTGTGATCCGGTTCAGCGACCCCCTCTCGCAATCCTCGGGCGAGATAGAGAAACCCTCGCTCCGATGAAAAGCAATTACTGAGGTGAATCTCACCACCGAGCTGCTCCCACGACTCGGCCTCAAGCCCCGTCTCCTCACGAAGCTCCCGCTTCGCGGTCACCATCGGGTCCTCATCAATCTCAGATCCCCCCTCGGGGATCTCCCAAGAATACTGATCAACGGGGTAGCGATATTGCCCAACGAGATAGATCTCGTTCTTCTCGGTAAGGGCGACAACCCCGGTGGCGATTCGGGTCTCGACGACGCCGTAAATACCCGGTTTACCGCCAGGCGTAATGACATCATCCTCACGAACCGTGATCCACGGATTTGAGTATACGAGCTTGCTGCCTCGGCGCTGCCAGGGATTCTTAACGGTCATGATAACTCCGGAACGGGTTTTGTATGTGAGAGTATGAAAAGTTTATTCCATATCGGTCTGGAATGCACTCCACAATGGCCCCATTTCGCCGTTCTTTTCTGAAGGGATACCGTTGGTGAACTTCCCAGCCGAGCGATCGACGATGCACGCAAAGCCGATAACCTCTCCGCCGGCGGCGGCCACCTTCGAAGCAGCCTCTCGCATCCGACCACCTGAGTGTACAACGTCGTCAGCGACGATAACCCGAAGTCCCTTCAATGAGGGCCCAAAGAGCTGCCCGTCTTTTTGGAGAATCCCTACCTTTTTGCCACCCGCGACAGCGGATGCGAACAGGATTCCACTATACGCGAGCCCGACCACGATATCGAAGGTATCGTGGTCTACGTCCCCCACAGCCTCAGCCGCGAGTCGGGCGAGATCGCTTGGAGAGAGTTGAAAGCAATCGTAGAAAACCGAGCACGACTGTCCCGTTGGGATCTGCGTGGGCTTCGGATACACAACCGAGATGGTGTCGATAATCTTCTTGGTAGTTTCGTCCATAGCCACTCCTCCGCGATTCCCACTACAACTAGTATACCCGATCTCACCACGACCTAAGAAGTGGAAGACTCTCGGAAAGAACTGCTATTTATTCGTACTACGGAGACCTGTCCGATACCTTGCACCGTTCATACGGCGCGATTCAACGCCCATGTGAGCGACGCTAAGGGGTTTTCCGGAACCCGCCAACCGGCCCCCTTTCCCCTATCTTCGCCAGAGAATCCAAGGAGCATCGCCGCGTTCGTTACTACCGTAGCGGCCCCTTGGCAGTCGTTCGAGAGTGGAGCGGGCAGCGTATTCACAAGCTCAAGAGCACACGAAACCTCTCTGTCCCGCACGGACGCCGGCCATAAGCCGCGCCAGAATGAGCGGCGCTCCTCTGCCACTACGACATTTTGCAGATGTCCAACGGCATTCAGACACAACTCGGCGTCGAGGAGGAGAATGGCAAGCTCGTGGCGCTCCTCATCGGAAAACACATGCACACCCGGGCTATCAAATCGCTCAGCCCACGCATCGACATCTCCCAGACGCGCGTGCGCCTGCGGAGACAAGCGGTTTACATTGCTTCGAACTCCCAAGGCGGTTTCCCGATCGACGAATCGACACAACCGCACCAAGTCTACCTTGCGACCATCGAGTTCGGTGAGCAGTCGGGAGGCGGACTGGCCCAACTGAAGGGCGGCGAACACGTCTCTAATTGTGTGCTCCACGGCAAAGACGGGGGCGCTCGCATCACTGGACGATAGAACAAAATTCCCTTTCAAATCTCCCGCACTCGAACGAACGACTCGCTCAAAAGAGCCGCTGGAGAGCACGTCCGCTACGTTATGCTCCGCGGCGCAGAGGGTACGAACGAGCGTGGAGCCATCGGACGATAACGAAAGCCTCTGCGCCCATACATCCGTATCAACCCGGATCTCCATCGGACTGAGGTCCTCAAACAGCATTGAGGTCAGTCGAGCGTGAATTCGCGGATCCCCAACCTTCGTCGCGCCAACCTTGTCAACCAACCAATCCTTCCCGCGTTGAAGTCGAGAGCGGTAATTGAGCGCCTCAAAATGGGTTGCGTCGATACCGACGCACACCGTCGCGATGTGCGCCGCCTCCAGGAGCGTGCTTCTCAGCGCTGAGATCTCAGTAGGCGAGACCGACTGACCGACAGCGAGACGATCTAGGGTTCGCGCGGTATCGGTGAAATGAACTCCTCGAAGGTCTCCATCCATAGCCCTCTTGAAGGTCGCGAACGCGGCCGGGAAATCTAAAGCTGCGGGAGGAATGCGGATGTTGCTATCGATGAGAACTCGCTGCAGTTGATGAACGGTTGGGAACGCTTTTGGAATTCGATCCGTAAGTCTCGCCGTATCACGCAACCGGGAGCTCATCATCTCCACAGGCAACTTGAAGAGCCCAACGCACAGCGAGCCATCGGGAGCGATAACACCATGACGCTCAAGGGCCTCAGGTGAAGGAGGTCGGGGCAAGGTCCCCTCCAGCAGGGAAGGGACTCCCTCCGAATGGACCTTGGATGGAACTCGAACAGGCTGCGGAGCAAACTCCATGTTTTGAACCAAGTCTGGGATAGGCTGCGGTAGTATAGACACCGAGGAATTAGGGGCAACACAATCTTACGTCCAGGTGTCAGAATCTGTCATCCAGAGTCGTGCAATCATTCACGAACAACTTCCGGTGTACCAGCCGCATCCAACCGCTTGAGCGCTGTGGGTAAACGAAAGCGGTTATCCCCAGTCGAGCTAGCCAAGCCGGAGGCGGTGGGATAGTCCTTTCTTGTTCGAAGGAACTCAGCGATCGTCGGACCATCCTTGGCATGTCGAGTAGCCGCAACCAAAAGGTTAAGAGCATCGTACGTTTGATTCGCGGTGTAATATGATGTGGCGGGATATTTGTTCCGATATCTTTCGACAAACGTAGCGTCAGGATCCGCCCCGGTCCCATAGACCGCTCCAACCATCAAGCCACCACTTGCGTGGAACTCATCCCGATCTTCGAACGTTTCGAACCCAACGAGCGAAGCTGTGATTCCAGACTCACGCGCCTGCTTGATACTAACGGCGAGTTGCCCTGGGAAAAGAATCGGAACAAACGCGTCGATTGGCCCTTTAGCTTTAATTCGACTCATCACCGCTCGAAAATCAACAACATCACCCGATACCTCCTCATTCGCCGCGACCGTTCCCCCGCCCTCTTCCACGAACAACCTCGTGAACGCGTCCCTGATGGCAAGCGCGCCGTTGTGCGTGAGAGTGATGATGGCTACGCGCTTCTTGCCGAACCTTACTAGGTATTCAGACACCGTTCGCGCCTCATCTTCTGGCAGAGGCCAGTAGGTGAAAGAGAATTTTTTTCCCCGCACGACGGCAGGATCCGACGCTATCGCGATTTGAGGTACACGAGACGCCTCAAGGATGCTTGCCACGGTTAGAGCTGTCCCCGAGGACCAGGTAATCAACGCATCCACCTTGTCGACGGAGAGGAGCTTTCGGGCCGCGGTTACCGAGCGTGAGTTCACCAGCCCATCATCCTCGTAGATAACGTGAGTCCTCGCGCGGTCCTCAGGAGAGAGGCCCTCAAGCGCGAGCTCAATCCCCCTCTGGGCGATGCCACCAAAGTTCGCGGCCGACCCCGTGAGCGGGAGAATAACACCGACTGTGATAGTCGGAGCGGTCGGTATTTCACCATGCGCAAACGGCACGCAACGGACAAGGAGTAGTATCAGAACAGTAAAGGGGAATAGTGGGCGTCGCTCTATGCTCATGCTCGGGTGGTAACCTAAGCGCCCCCCACACCGCAATAGGAGAGAACGTTTTAGTCCGAACTGACAGGCCATTTATTCGAGGAGCCCCCGCTCCCGGAGACCGCGAAGACTGGCCTCCCGAGAACGCATACCAACCGAAGCCGAGGTTTGTATCACATGCTCGAGGTGATGCGTTTTACCGTCACGAATGAGGGAACGCACCGCTGGGGTGGCGAGCAAAACCTCCGCGACGAGGGAACGCTCACCCTGCCGATTGACAACGAGCTCCTGGGCGACGATCCCCTCAAGGGTATCCGCGAGGATCGCTCGAATCTGCGGTTGCTGTTCCGCCGGAAAAACATCAACGACCCTTGCCACTGTTTTCGCGGCGCTTGAGGTGTGTAAGGTCGAGATCACAAGATGCCCGGTCTCAGCGGCCTGCAACGCCAGTCGTATCGTCTCCAGATCTCTCATCTCCCCAACAAAGATAATGTCCGGATCCTCTCGAAGCGCTGAACGAAGAGCATCGGTAAACGAGCCGACATGAGCACCTACCTCACGCTGAGAGACAAGACACGATCGATTGTTGTGAAGAAACTCGATAGGATTCTCTATCGTCACGACGTGCCTGGCGTCACGCCCATTTATGAGATCAAGAAGAGCGGCTGCCGTTGTTGATTTGCCCGAGCCGGTAGGACCGGTGATGAGCACCAGCCCACTTCGAAGTGCCCCCCATCGATGAACGCCCTCTGGGAGACCTAGACCGGCAAGATCAGGGATGAGATTGGGAATTCGACGGAGCGAGAGAGCTCGTCCCGCTCGTTGGGTATACCCGTGGATTCTCCACCGCTCCCCCGCCAATGAACGAGCGGTATCGACATCGAGTCCTCGAGTGAACGCCTCACGGAGATCATCGGCGAGAAGTGTATAGAGAAGCGCTGTGAAGCGTTCCTCCGAAATGGACGGCCCTTGGAGCTCTCTGAGCGCCCCATGCAGTCGCGCTCTAGGGACATATCCCTCCACCAGGTGAAGGTCTGAGGCCTCTGGCGGAACAGCTCGTTGAATCAACTCCTCGATAGTCATACCTGTCTCCTCTCGAATGCATGGAGCACAATCGAAGGAAGCGCCACATTGTTGCTACGGGGGAGAGGAAAAGCCCTGCCGCTCTAACAGACCGCCACGACCTGGCCATTCGGAAGGCTCACACGAAGATAGGAGTCATCATCCGCGGGAAGAGCCGATTCAATAATACTCACCACACTGGGAGACTGTCCCCTCGAAAGCGCAGTCAGGAAACGCTCGATCGCTTTGTCTGAGTATCCGAGAGCCCGTCCGAGCTCTCGGTGATACAGGTCGGAGAATCGTCCTTCTTCGGAGTACTTCCGAAATACCCCCTCAACCGCTTCAACTCGATCTTGAGCGCCAACAATTAGGTCCGCCGCGTAAGGGCTCTTGCGCACTACGATACCACCTGCCTCTAGTGAGCGCAGAAGATAGGCATTAAACCGATCCTTGCGGTCAAGATCTACGGTTGGGAGGAGAGCCACCGGACGAAGGCCCTTAAGAACGCACACCGCGTCATACAGATTATAATTCTCTTTGAGCGTATTCCATTCAGGGCGCGCCATGCACCAAGCTGAGATGAACGGAAAGTGGTCATTAGGAAGCCCAGCTTCTCGCATGCGCGCCTCCATCGCCTCGATGCGACGCTCAAACTGATGCGTCTCTCTGCACCCACTTGTCGGGAATGAGACACCCTCGAGTCGTGGCATTCCGTGGTCACGGGACAAGGTCATACATCACCTATAGCTACACTGTCGCGAGGTCCAGCCTGGGATTCGGGGAGCTTCGCGAACCTAAACGGGCGACCGTAGCCCGAACTGAGGGATAGCCCCTAGAGGCTATCACAACGCCTTACCTTACTCACGCCGACCATCCTTGACGACCACCCTTCAGTAACCTACCCCTCAAACCGGTTCGTTATCAAACTAGAAAGAACAGGTAGCGCCTGGGTACAACGCCCCCTTAACGCAATAGCACCCACAAAGCCGCTTATCCCAGAAAACAACAAAATAGCGACTCCCAAGTCGCGCGTAGTGAAGACTCAGCACGGCGCCGAGTGTTTGCGCGAGAAGACCTGAATACTGACGCGTGTGAGACGCCTCCGAGGAAAGAAAAGGTATGAAAGGACGCTCGACATCAGAAGATCTTCATCTGTTTTCGGCTTATTTTCATCAATAGCTCTCTTACTGACAGTGCGATGTAGCATCAATTGAGATTCGCTCCAGAGCACGCCCAATTCGAAGCTGTCGCTCGACGAGCATGACAACCTTGGGGAACGTGATAGTAAACGAACGTCTCAAGGCGCGAACGCCGGCATCAGAGTCATCCGACACAACATCTTATCGGGGATACCTTTTCACTACCGGGTACTATAAGCCACGATCCAAGCGAGCTCCCTTTACGCCTACCATGGTCAGTCGTATTATGACCTTTCGACCTCCTCCTCAGGAACACCTCCTTGGCGCGGGATGACGAGCTCGGCCTACGGTATGACCCCCACCTCACTCACACATGCTCGGAAGATTCTAGGACTACACGGCTCCGCCGCAGGGTGGTTCCTTGCGCGAGAAGTGCGGAATCACCCTAAAGCGCTCATCATCTGCGCGGATCGGAAGGAGGTCGAAGATGTCCTGGAGGACCTGCGCTTCTTTCAGGGAACCGCTGGCGTCTCAGTTTTTCCCTCGTGGGAGACGCTTCCCCTTGAGCCCGTCTCTCCCGGCATTGAGATCTCAGCCCAACGGATCCAAACCCTTTACGAAATAACCCATGCACCCTCCTTTACTGTGGTCACATCAGCCGAGGCGCTCGTTCAAAAGATCATCCCACCCGATTATCTTGATCAACTGAAGGTCGACATCCACGTTGGGAGCCTCATCAATCGAGATCCCTTCGTCGCAACCCTCGTGGATGGCGGCTTCAACACAACGAAGAGCGTCACACAGGTAGGAGATCTCGCCATCAAAGGCGCGGTTATCGACCTCTTCCCGGGCAACACCCCTCACCCAGTTCGTATCGAGTTCGAGTTTAACAAGGTCGTTCGACTCGTTACCTTCGATCCAGAATCACAACGATCTCTGGGAGACCTCTCTTCGGTCTCAATCCTTCCCGTTAAGGAGTTCCCACTACCTTCCTGGTACGCTAATGCCAAAGAGCGAATCACCACGACCCTTAAAGAGCGAGCGATGGCGATCGGCACCCCACTCCGCGAGGTTGAAAAGGTGCTCCAAGCGCTCGACCAACGCGCCGAGTATCCAAGTCTCGAGCTTCTGCAGTACATCTTCGCCCCAAGCGTCACCAGCCTCACCCGACTCCTGCCCAAGGACACCAAGGTATTCGCTCTAGACTCGCATAAGATTCAACGATCGCTTGAGGAGTTCCTTGAGAACGCGCACGATCGCTCGGTTCGACTGATCGATGAACAGCATCTTATCCCGAAGGTCGATGAGGTCTTCTTTGATTTCGATACGACATGGCGCGAGGTCGCCGAGGTCACAACGTGCGATGTCGGCGGCATCGACGACTCCGCCACACACGACTCACACGAAAACCTCAAGACCGAGAGCCTTCTTGACCTCGCGACCCAGATGAAAACGGCGGTCGGAAGTGGAAACGCCTTCCAACCGCTCAAAGAGTTCCTCGACACGTGGCGCCGCAAGAAATTTTCGATCGCGTTTAGTGTGGGCTCACGATCCCGCGCGCAGCGGCTGCACACTATCTTACTCGACATCAACACCGACGCCCCGATCGTCGAGACCACCGCGATGGGGTGGGTTACGACCCGGCGACCACCGGTCGCCATCCTCGTTGGTCACCTTCACGCGGGATTTCGACTCCTCGATGAGAAGATCATCTTCATCTCAGAGAATGAGATCTTCGGAGAGCGATCGTATCGATCGGGATCGGCTCCCCGTATCAGCGCGAAGCGGCTCTTAAGCTCCCTCTCACTCTTGAAGGAGGGCGATCACATCGTTCACTTCGATTACGGCGTGGGGCTATATCAAGGGCTGAAACACCTCACCGTTGAAGGGGTGCTCGGCGACTTCCTTCAGATCGAGTACGCCGACAGTCGGCTTTACCTCCCCGCGCACCAGATCGGAAAGATTCAAAAGTTCGTCGCCGCCGAGGGACAATCACCACGAATCGATAAGCTCGGATCTACCCGATGGGTGAACACGAAGCAGAAGATTCGTGATTCTATCGTTACCCTCGCGGGTGACCTCATCCGCCTCTACGCCACCCGTACTGTGGTGAAGGGATGGCGCTACGAGCCAGAGGGGGCCGAGGATGAACGGTTCGCCGACACCTTCCCGTATGATGAAACCCCCGATCAACGAAAAGCTATCCAAGAAGCGCTCACCGATCTCTCGAGCGATAAGCCGATGGACCGCATGGTGTGCGGCGATGTGGGGTTCGGTAAGACCGAGGTCGCGATCCGCGCCGCCTTCAAAGCGACCCAACACGCGAGACAGGTCGCGGTGCTCGTACCGACAACGATCCTTGTCGAGCAACACAAAAAGAACTTCGCTGAACGATTTAAGGGATACCCCGTTAAGGTCGCCGCCGTAAGCCGATTCTACCCCCCAGAGGAGAACCAAAAGACCCTCGACGCGCTGGCGCACGGCGAAGTGGATATCATCATCGGCACTCACAAGCTCCTGCAACCCGATGTGCAGTTCAAAGATCTCGGCCTCCTCATCATCGATGAGGAACACCGATTTGGGGTTAAGCAAAAGGAGCGACTCCGCTCGTACCGAAGCAATGTGGACGTCCTTACCCTTACCGCCACCCCAATCCCGCGAACGCTCCATATGTCCCTTCTCGGAATTCGGGATATCAGCCTCATTCACACTGCCCCCGTCGATAGAAAAGTGGTTCACACCTACATCGCGGAGCGTGACGACGCCCTCATTCGAGACGCCATTCTTCGAGAGCTTCGTCGAGGAGGACAGGTATTCTTCCTCCACAATCGCGTGCAGAATATCGCCCTCGCGACCGCGAAACTAGCGGAGCTCGTTCCAGAGGCTCGCTTCGACTTCGCGCACGGACAGATGAGCGAGACGACCCTTGAACGGATCATGAAGCGATTCGTTGACCGTGAGCTCGATGTTCTGGTGTCCACCACGATCATCGAATCAGGCTTGGACGTTCCGAACGCGAACACGATCATTATCGATAAAGCGGATCATTTCGGGCTCGCGCAGCTCTATCAGCTCCGCGGTCGCGTAGGACGCAGCAAACGACAAGCGTACGCCTACTTCCTCGTGCCACACATGCGGTCGCTCACCGGAGAGGCTCACGAGCGTTTGAAGGTTCTTCAATCGCTCGACTCGCTCGGCGTGGGCTTCAATTTAGCGATCCGAGATCTTGAGATTCGGGGAGCTGGGAACCTCCTCGGCAAAGAGCAATCCGGAAACGTACTCTCGGTTGGGTTCGATATGTACTGTCGTATCCTGCAAGAAGCAGTGAGCGATCTCAAAGGTGATGAGCCACTCCTTGAGGATATCGTCGATCCGGACGTACGGATCGTTGGCGTCGACGCCTTCATCCCGGACACCTACGTTCCTGACATCGGCGAACGACTCGTGCTCTACCAACGGCTCTCCAACATTCGCTCTGAGGATGAGGCGTTCGACCTACAACGGGAGATGGAGGATCGGTTCGGACCGTGCTCCATCGAGGTGGACAACCTCATGATCCTGATGAGGTACCGAGGACTCTTGCGCTCCTTTGGAGTGGTCAAGGCGGAGGTCACACCCGTTAAGGCGTCCCTTACCTTTAGCCCCTTGGCGCTCCTCCGCGATGGCTACCGCCCCGGACCGAACACACGGGTTGATGGACTGAAGGCGCTCGGATTAGTGCAAAAGAACCCTCATCTCTACCGCTTCGGACGGAGTAACACCTTTACGATAGTATTTGAGAAAGACGCCGAGATAACCCTCCCAGATCTCTACCGTCGCACCCAACAAGCCCTCACCTTAATCGCCTTCGCCCAACCCTGACTTGCGGGTCTCCAGGTGACCGCATAAGATTGCGCGGTATGAAAAACCTGGCCGCTCGCGCCCTCATCTTAGGACTACTCCTCGCTACCACCCCGGACTGCGTAGCCGCTCCATCTAAAAAGACCGAAAAAAAGGTCGAGGCCGCCCCACAGGAACTCGTCATCGACGCCATCGTCGGGTCAGTTGACGACAAACCGATTACCCTCAGCGACCTTAACGCCCGGCTCGCGCCCCGCCGCTTAACGCTCGCGGAGGCCGGGAAGGAGCCCGAGGCGAGTCGAGTTCTCGATCAGATCATCCTAGAAAAGCTCCTTGAGGAGGAGTCGAAAGCAAAGCGAGTCAACGTCACCGACGCCGAGGTACAGGAGTACATGCAAGAGGTGATGCAACGTAACGGTCTCTCCGAAGGGGAATTCCAAGCAGCGTTGGCAAAAGAGGGACGGAGCGTCTCCGCCTACAAACAACAGATTAAGATAGACATCCTCAAAGCGAAGCTCGGATCATCTATGGCTCGAGGTGGAACGAGTGTGAGCGACTCCGAGATCGAGGAATACATCGCGAACCACCCAGAGCTGAAAAACGGCGGACAGAATATCAAGCTTCACCACCTCGTCATCTCCAAAGAGGGACGGACTATGGAAGACGTTAAGGCGCGCCTGATGCAGGTCAATACCGCACTCGAAGGGGGAGCGAGCTTTCCCGAGGTGGCGAAACGGCTCTCTGACACAGCGACATCCGGAGAGGGAAGCCTGATCGGGGTCATCCCACTCCAAGACCTGAGCCCCGCGATCGCCGAGGCGGTCAGCCCACTTCGCGCTGGCGAGCACACCCCTCCCCTCGAGACTCCAGGCGATATCCAGCTCTTTTTCGTTGAGGAACGCGTTGGAAACGAGGGCGAAAGCCCCGCTGAGGTAGATGAAGACAAACTGAAGGATGAGGTTCGTCAGATTCTACAAAAACAGAAGACCAAGGAGCGCCTCGACGCCTTCTTCAAGAACGACCTCTTTAAGAAACACGCTGTCGACAAGAGGCTTTAAATATTGGCCCGGGGGTAGTATAAGGGGCCCACTATGAAGATAAATCCTGTCATCTTTCGCGAATACGACATCCGAGGAACCGTTGATACTGAGCTGACCCCCGAGTTCGCTCGCGTCCTTGGCCGCGCGTATGCAACGCTGGCTATCGAGAACAACATGAACCGAATCGGTATCGGGTACGATTGCCGACTCAGCTCGCCGGGATACGCTCAAGCGCTCGCCGAAGGCATGGCCGATGAGGGACTCGACGTGGTGATGTCCGGCATGGGACCGACCCCGCAGCTCTACTTCTCCGTATTCTCACAGGACCTCGGCGGCGGCATTCAGGTGACGGGAAGCCACAATCCACCGAGCATGAACGGATTCAAGATACTCCTTGGAAAGAAGACACTCTCGGGCGCCCAGATTCAAGACCTCAAGACCCGCTGCGAAAAGGTACTCAACAAGCAACCCGCCGCGAAGCGTGGCACGATCTCAACGGTCGACATCCGACCTTCGTACATCAGCTACCTTATCGAGAACTCGAAGGCGCACATGGGGCCTCGCAAGTTGAAAGTTGTTGTTGACGCTGGAAACGGTGTTGGTGGAATGATCGGCCCAGAGGTTCTTCGTGGACTCGGTGTTGAGGTGATTGAGCTGTTCTGCGATCCAGATGGCCGATTCCCAAACCACCACCCAGATCCAACAGAACTCAAAAACATTAAGGACCTCATTCAAGCCGTGAAGGAGCACAAAGCTGACTTCGGAATCGGCTGGGATGGTGACGCGGATCGTATCGGCGTCGTCGACGAAAAGGGTGATGTGGTATTCGGAGATATGCTCCTCCTCATCTACGGACGAGCAATCCTTCAAGAGAAGCCAGGGGCCACGATCATCGGCGATGTGAAGTGCTCTAACACCCTGTTCTCCGACCTAAAGGCTAAGGGCGCGAATGCGATCATGTGGAAGACAGGCCACTCCCTCATCAAGGGCAAGCTGCTTGAAACACACGGCGACCTCGCCGGAGAGATGAGCGGTCACATCTTCTTTAAGCACCGATTCTTCGGATTCGATGACGCGCTCTATGCCTCAAA
Source organism: Bdellovibrionota bacterium (assembly GCA_044345405.1). GTDB lineage: Bacteria > Bdellovibrionota_C > UBA2361 > UBA2361 > OMII01 > OMII01. The sequence goes on along the minus strand of JBIJBE010000014.1, from coordinate 26,918 downwards.
TAGATTGGTTGAGATTATGAGCCACCAGAAGGGAGCACTCTCGTCCCTCCTCTCTGATCTCACACCGATGGTATCGACCCCTGAGATGCGAGTAGACTGCCCAGAGGAGATTAAGTTCAAGATCGCCCAAGAGGCTCAATCCGCCTTCAAGGAGTTCCAGGTCGACACGATCGATGGCGTTCGCGTCACCTTCGAGCATGGATGGGGTCTCGTGCGCGCGTCGAACACACAACCTGTGCTCGTGATGCGTTTCGAGGCGACCACACCGGAGCTCCTAGAGAACTACAAGACTACGGTTATCGATCGTATCGAGGTTATTAAGGCCCGGCTTTCGAAGGCTGCGTAGATTTGACGATCCCCGTCGACGTAATCGTCAAGGACAGCGTTCGCCTCTTTATTTGACGGGCAACGGTAATACCCCCCATGCTTCGCCATCCGCCTGCCATAGTCGAGACCTCATGTCTAACCCGATGACGGCCCACGTCTACGTCTGACGTAACCCGACAAACGTCGACCGTCCACGTGAGACGGTCCACGTCGACGTAATCGTCAACGACACATGCCAATCTTGCCCCAACCCATATCGGATCGTACCATCCAAGAACCCATGCCCTTACGCGCGTTCTCCCCACAACGATTTTACTCCCTTGCGACCGGCTCTCCGATCGATCGCTCACAGGCGGTCATCACGGTAGACACCGGCATCCCTGAGCGAGGAGTGCGTATCATCGCGCCCGATGCACACGGAGATACAGAGCTGGTCTGGATACACGGTGTGGCGGCTCGCGCGGAGCAACGTGAGCGCTTTATCGAGGAGATTCGGGCGGGCGGGATACCTCCCCCCCTCCCCAACTCCGATATGAGCGCCATATGTCCTCGTGTTCGTTACCACGCACTTGAAGAGCTCCACGGTCGCCAACAAAGCGTCGCCTCGCTTCTTGAACTTACGGAGCCACTCGTCGCCGCCGCGATGAGGAGTCGTTGGGCGAGCTGCCCAAACTGCGCCCAGCCACTCTCACTCTTTCATACCGCGGTGGAACTCTGCGACCATCTTCTCTCAACCCAACGAGGGAACGACCTTCGAATCGAGCTGACAGGTTCGATTGAGGAGATATCGTCGTGGGCCGGCGAGAATGGCTTCACCGCGTCATCGCCAATCCAAGGACGCAGTTCGGTTCGAATCGACTCCCTCACCTGCGAACGCGCCCCCCTTCAGAAGCTGGAACCAATTCTCTCAAGCACTCGACAACTTAAAGAATCGTGGCTCACCATCACACACGGGAATTCGATCGAGGAGTTCGGGTGGAACGGCAGGTGCGCGCGGTGCGACCTAACCCTCTCTCCATGTAGATCATCGGTAGCGCGGGAGCTTATCGAACGCCCAGGGACAGCGCGCCCGACGCATGAGGGATATCGAATCATCGACGGCATCCCACTCGCCGAACTTCTCGCGTCGCCGTTACAGCGAGCGCTCACCGGTACGATGGCGGACACTCTCTTCAGTGATATCCAAAAAGAATACCTCCCCGCACTATCCTTGACGGAGATCCCCCTCAACGCGAGCACGACAGAGCTCGCCCCTCGGACGCTCGCGTCGCTCGTATTGATTGCCCATTCACGGAGCGCAGAGAGCAAAACCGAGCTTCGCCTTTTCACCGCGCCGTCAGCACTCTTCTCACACGACCTCCTCTCAGGCGTCAAAGATCTCGTTGAACGGACCTCTACAACGTCACCTCTCGTGTGGATAACAGAAGCCGAGCCGCATTCAGCTCCGCCACCGAGCTCTCAAGTAGAGAGCGCTCGGCCGGTGACGACCATTACCATCCACACCGAACCACCACTTCGGATTAAGGCGGGGCGCGGTGTGTGGAGTGAACTTACGATCCCATCGTCGCTGAACGATCGCCGAATGGCGGCGGCTCTCTACGACCACCTCTCCGGCTCACCCCACGATCTTATAGCATCAGAACCCGTCTCGGCGTTCACGCCGCACTTCATACCACTCTTCCCCGCGAAATCGAGTCACTCGCGATTGATAGCGCACGCTCTCGGCGTTATCGAACCGCTCGCGAAGATGTTCGCCGCTTCCCATCAAGCGAAGATGCTCGGCCTTACCGCTCGGGACCTCCTACTCGGACAACTCCGTCAGTCATCCATGGTGTGTAGCGCCTGTAAAGGAACCGGAATCCTCATCAACGAGAACGCAATCTCCGCCATAAGCGAGCCGTGTCATACCTGTTGGGGCTCTCGGTTCCGTTCACCGGCTCGTGAGATCACCTTCAAAGGGAGAACGTTGTGGGAGATCTTAAACGCCACCATCTCCGCATCGCGGGAGACCTTACGAGCCCTTCCCAAGATGAAGGAGGTGGTCGAGCTCGCTTCGTTACTGGGACTCACGGAGCTTCCACTCGGAATGCCGGTCACACTACTGACGACTCAGCAGCGCAGACTTCTCGCGATCGCGCACGCCATGCTTTTGGGTACCGCGACTCGACCGTCCCTCATCGTGGTTGAGGAGCCCAGGGTCGCATGGTCAATCGACCACCGAACGGGGCTCGAAGCGGTTGTCGCCCATCCAGCTTTTCGGGAACGGGTTAGCTGGGTTGGGGTGACCGGTGACCAGCAAGTATAGTCAGAAGTAAGGGTCTTCCTGACTCCATCCCGGTGAACAGCGCTAAGCCACACGGCCAAGCTCAATAATATCAGCAAGTTAATGGGATTGGCGTAGAGCACATCCGAACTAATTCGGACCATAACGATAGATGACTAGTGAGGGGACGAATACCTAACGAATCGGGCCCCTCTTCTCGCAAGGTCACAATGACGAAGCTCTATCGCTCAAAACGGGGTCAGGAAGGTGAGGCGGAGATCCTTCTCTTCGTAACGGTCTTGGTAATCTGCTGCTCAATATCGGGCGCCCTATGGCTTTTCGGTTGGGTCAAAGACTCGAAGGACGGCAAGGTAGACCGGCGCCTTGCCGCGCAGGTCGCGCGACAGACACCAGCCCCATTCGTACCTCCCCTCGATCCAGGCGAGTACTACGCTTCGTGCGGCAAGTCGCTGTGGAGCGCTCTCTCGAGCGACGCGCCGTGTGAGATACTCGCGGAGTCGTACCGAGAGCTCGATATGATTCCATAGAAACGGGCGAGACACCCGCTGTCCTAGGGGATCATCCCTCTTTCTTCGTGTCCTCAACCGGAGCAGCCTCATCAGAGCCGCCGGCCAGCACACCCATAATGTTATGGGAGAATATCTCCTGATTGACGAGCGCTTTAGCATTCTCGTCCAGAAGAACCATTACGAGGGGTAGACAACCGGAGTCGACAATGGCGACCGGCCCTCTCGTTTCGCAATAATTTTTGATCAGCCACTGAAAATCAGGGTCCGTCATTTCGTGTGGGAAAATGCCTCTATCCATATATTACTCCTCCGTGAGTAATAAGTGAGTGTCGTACCAACCTCGTCTGTTTGGGTACTACCGTCGCCACAACACCGCTTGTAAACTTCCCTCACATCAGACTTAGAACCGCATGCCTGATGAATCGGCACTTCTTGAGAAACATCTCACTGCCTACTGCCCAAAAGAGCCTGGGCGGCGGATTCACTATCACCGCCTGTAGAGAGACAGTCGGAAGGGTATGGCGGAAACTTGAGCACCTTTACGAGCTGCGTCCACCAGCGCAAAGCTCGTCACAACCCCCTGTAATAACTAGCATTAGCAACGAGCCGGATCGGGACGTTTGACTCATCCAGCCGGATCTCTCCGCTCAAAAAACCTCGAAAATTCGGGCAAACTTGGTTTGGCGACCCCTTCAGCCGGCTATTCCCTTGAGAAATCCGGCGGGGCACCCTACACTATGGGGCAGAGTGCCCGATGCTCAACGTGCTGATTTTACTGTCTCATCCATTCGTCCACGACGCAGGTTGAGCGAATTCACAGAGAAAGGATCGACCGGGGGTGCTCTGTGCGTACTTATCAAGACGAAGGAGTACGCACCACGTAGTTGCGACAGAGAGAGACGCGCACGAGTGCGCACTCCCCTGACGAACGATGTACGGGTTAGTTGTAGAAGTACCCACGATAAAAGTTCCTAAGAGATGTCCCAGTCCGACCACACCATAGCAGAAAACGTCGAGGAGATCGCCGCGACGATCTACGGTCCAAGCGACCACCCGATTCGGAAAAACCAGATCGATGACGACGCGAGGAAAATAGTCTACCGACTACAGCGCGCGGGCTTCAAAGCCTACGTTGTCGGCGGAGGAGTTCGAGACCTCGTGCTTGGCAAGACACCGAAGGATTTCGATATCTCAACGGACGCTACGCCTCGCGAGATAAAATCCCTCTTTCGGAATTGTCGTATTATTGGGCGTCGATTCAAGCTCGCGCATCTCTACTTCGCGCACGGTAAGAATATCGAGGTTTCAACGTTCCGAGATACGGTCGAACCTCCCGAAGCGACTGAGGGCGATCCAACCTCCGCTCCGGTGGCGAGCGATAACATTTACGGCACCGAGGCCACCGACGCGTTCCGACGAGATCTTACGATTAACGGACTCTTCCTAGATGTCTCCACTATGGAGATCCTCGACTACGTCGGCGGCATGCAGGATCTGAAGGATGGGATCGTTCGAGTCATTGGCGATCCGGCGACGCGTTTTCGAGAGGACCCGGTGCGAATGCTACGCGTCGTGCGCCACTCCGCTCGAAACGGCTTCCGTATTAATAACGGATGCTGGGACGCCATTCTCGCCAACGCCAGTCTCATCACCCAGAGCTCTCAGGTCAGAGTTTTCGACGAACTCAAGAAGGATTTCACCTCCGGACACCTCCTTACTATCCTCCACCTTCTGGGTGAAACCGGAATCCTTGAGTTCATCCTTCCAGAGCTTCTTGAAAACAACGGCAGGCTCCTCAGCGCCGAGAGCGATTTCAGCCAATGTCTGGAGCGGATCGATGAAATGGTAGCCGAGGACGAGGCTCCCTCAACCACCGTGATTCTGACAATCGTCGCGATGTTTATCGCGGGAGACTCTGTCTGGCTCTCAGACCTGGCAGAGCGACTTCCCGAGGCATCTGACCTCTCAGAGCGTCTCGCGTCGTGCTTCACCCGTCTCGTTGTTCCTAAAAAGGAGCGCGAGCGCATTCAACTTCTTCTCGGACTTTGGTCGCGCGTACGTTCGGTACCACCGAAAGCGCTCAAGGTGAACGCCTTCAAGCGATCATCCCTCCTTCCCGATCTCATATCCCTACTTGAGGTAACGTGCCTCTCGAAGGAAGATGCACAGCGAATAACCCTCTTGAAGCCACTCCTTCATGAGGCTGGAGATCATGGGCACGATGGACACCACCACCACCACGGCGGTCGTCATCGCCCACAACGGAATCACCGCTAGCGACTCGCGCACTCATGACCAATACCCTTCGAACGAATGACGTAACCAAACAGTACGGCGGCCGTAAGGTCGTTCACGGCGTCTCAATATCCGTTAACGCGGGTGAGATCGTTGGGCTCCTCGGACCGAACGGCGCAGGCAAAACAACCACCTTCTACATGTGCGTAGGGGTAGTCGCTCCCGACACCGGGAGCGTGACCCTGAACGGTTCCGATGTTACGAAGCAACCGATGTATGCCCGTGCGCACCTTGGTATCGGATACCTTCCACAGGAGGCCTCAGTTTTTCGAAAACTGACCGTTCGAGAGAACGTTCTCGCCATCCTCGAGACGATGAGCTTCCCCTCGTCACAAGCTCGAGAGGCCCGCCTTAAAGAGCTCCTCGAGGAGCTTGGATTGTGGGGACTTCGGGATAGCATGGCGAGCGCGCTCTCCGGTGGCGAGCGACGTCGTGTCGAGATCGCGAGATGCCTCTCGCGGAATCCGCAATTCATCCTGCTCGACGAACCATTCGCCGGTATCGATCCCCTTGCTATCAAGGATATCCAGGAGCTCATCTCCTCCCTTCAAATGAAGGGGATCGGAGTTCTCATCACCGACCACAACGTGCGCGAGACCCTCGGGATCTGCACCCGCGCCTACATCCTGGTCGATGGTCGGGTTCTTGAAGAGGGCACTCCGATGGCTATCGCGAACTCTGAGAAAGCGAAGCGATACTACCTCGGTGGTGACTTCCGGCTCTAGGCGTCCCCCTTCACTCTCGCTGTAGCACAATACGACAGGAGGATGCCCTCGTCGGCTTTGCCCAGGTCACCGCTTCGTACGATCGGCCGATCGTCAAACAACGCCTCTGTCCGCCAACATGCCGAAAGACCTACCTTTTTAGCGCCTACTCCTCATGTCCCAGGGCGATGTGATCGATTTTTGCATAGAGTGGCAACTTTTCTGCGTTCGATCACCCCCACTTTGGTCATCTAGTAACAGAGGGACTGCTCTAGAATGCCGTCCCAATGAGGTAAACAGAACGGTATGGGTTTAGAAACAAAGCTCGTTCAAAAAATGGGTCAATCACTGCTGATGACCCCCCAGCTTCAGCAGGCGATCAAGCTGCTCCAATTGGGGCGACTTGAGTACAAGGAAGCTATTGAACGGGAGTTATTAGAGAACCCAGCGCTCGAAGAGATGCGTGAGGAGGTTCAAGCCCACGGTCTTCCTTCTCCTGAACAGCACCCTCACGAACCAACGATCCTCTCGAATCCCAATACAAGCGGAACCTCTGACGAATCCCTCGGGAACAGCACCGCTGTCGAGCCGAAGGCAGACTGGGACGATTTCTCTGACGCCTTCACCGACTATCGAGGGTCGGCGTCAGCTAAGGGACAATCGGAGTACGACGAGCGACCTCTCCAAGAGGTCGCGTCAGCCGCGGGAGCGAGTCTTGAGCAACACCTCCTCAATCAGGTCCGACTCCACGATTTCTCCGCACAAGATCGACTGATAGCCCAACACATAGCCGGAAACCTCGATCGTGATGGCTACCTCGAGTGTTCGTATGAGGAGATAGCGGCGGCTACCTCAAGTGACGTTGAGGATGTCGCGATGGTTGCGGACGCCCTCCGCTTCTTTGAGCCCGTGGGCTCGTGTACCCGCTCCTTACAGGAGTGTCTCCTCACCCAGCTTGAGTTCCGAGGTCTCGGAGAAAGCCTCGAATCCCGTATCATTAGAAATCACACCGATAAGCTCGAAAAACGTAAATACGACCAGATCGCAAAGGCGGAGCGAGTACTAATAGACGATGTCGCTCGCGCCATCAGATCAATTCGAACGCTCGATCCTAAACCGGGACGCGCATACTCAGACGAGACAACCCGCTACGTCGTTCCTGATGTGTACGTTCAAAAAGTAGGAAACGACTGGGTAATCACCCTCAACGAGGAGGGAATTCCCCGTCTTCGTATCAGTCCATACTACTCCGAACTACTCAGAGAACCGGACTCCGCGAACAAAACCTACCTCACCGAGCGTCTTCGCGCGGCCTCGTGGCTGATCAAGAGCATCCAGCAGCGACAACAAACGATTTACCGAGTCACCGAGAGTATCATGAAGTTTCAACGTCCCTTCCTCGAACAAGGGATCGAGCGACTCAAACCTCTCGTGCTCAAAGATGTCGCCGATGACATCGACATGCACGAGTCCACCGTAAGCCGTGTGACCACTGACAAGTACGTGCACACACCTCAAGGTATCTTTGAGCTGAAATTCTTCTTCACCTCTGGCATTAAAACCTCCACCGGTGACATCTCCTCATCCTCCGTTAAGGAGAGAATTAAGGCGATCGTCGCGGCGGAGGCTCCAGCGAACCCGATCAGCGACCAACAGATCGTCGAGACCCTTAAGGCGGAAAAGATCGATATCGCCCGACGCACCGTCGCGAAGTACCGCGAAAGCCTCGGTATCGCCTCCTCGTCTCAACGAAAGAAGATCATCTAAAAATGGGGTCTCTACGAAACTCTCTGAGGAGAGAGGAGCCCCATTGGGCATAGGAAAGTAGCCCGTTCTACTCAGCAAAATACATTACCACTCACTAATCCATCCTATTAGGCTCAAACGTTCATGTTCACCTCGAAACCTTCCGAATACTCCTGTGAAGGCGACACCATGGGGACACCATCACCATCTCGACGGAGCGAACAAACAAAACGCGCTACCACCGTCCCACTTTGCTCTTTACTTTCACAATCTAGGGTGGATAACCTGCTTATGTGGATGCACGTCGCGGCCCGAGCTTCGATTTTCGAATGCGTCGGTTGCCTAGCACGTCTTTCCCTCACCACCGATGCGCGTGAGGGTGCGAAAGTTTTTACTAACGTGTAGTGTATAAACGGAGACCGTATGGTTGACTCAGCAAAAGTAATCAACGTAAGCATCGCCTTTCTTAATATCGACTCGACCGACGCGATCAAGCAGTACGCCACTGAGAAGGTAAAACACTGCGTGCAAAAGTTCGCTCACGCCGACACGGATGCCCACGTTGTTCTCAAGGTTGAGAAGACCCGACAGATCGCTGAAATCTCCATGCACCTTTCAGGTCATGACTTCATTGTGAAAGAGGAGAGTGATAGTCTCTACGCGTCGATAGACAAGTTGACCGACGCGCTCTCGCAGCAACTTCGCAAACATAAAGAGAAGGTAACGAAACACCATTGAACCCCCCGCTTCGATTTGACCACATTAACTCACTGATCATCGTGACAGGGCTCTCTGGCGCTGGAAAATCCTCCGCCATGGCCCTGCTCGCGGACAGTGGGTACTATGTAGTCGACAACCTTCCAGTTCCTCTTCTCGGTCAGTTTTTCGATCTCTCAAAGGCGACTGTCGCCCGATATAGAAACACGGCTCTACTCATCGACGTCGACTCACGGGAGAGCCGCGTACAACTCCTCTCCATTATTGAGAGCAAGGGAAACCGCCCTGAAAATCTAAAGGTCATCTTTCTAGACGCGGACGATCAGTCGATAGTCCGCCGCTACAGCGAAACGCGACGCCCGCACCCAGGCTTTGACGCGGCTAAGGACACCACCCTCAGGGACACTATCGCCCGTGAACGAACGCGTCTCCAACCCATTAAGGAAGCGGCAGATTTCCTCATAGACACCTCCACGTTCAACATCCACGCCCTGCGTCGCGAGCTCCGGCAGTTCTTGGATTCCCTGGGATCGGTCGGACGATCGAGCATGCGGATTAACTTCCTCTCCTTTGGGTTCAAACACGGAATTCCCCTCGATTGCGACCTCGTGGTGGATGTTCGCTTTCTTCGAAACCCCCATTTCGTTGAGGAGCTTCGACAACAGGACGGCCGAGACCCGGCGGTTCGGGAGTATGTATTTGGAACCCCCGAGGCTTCCGAGTTCGTCGATCGATATTCGAATCTCCTGGCGTTCCTCCTGCCCCGGTACCAGGGAGAGGGGAAGGCATACCTTAACGTCGGGATAGGGTGCACCGGCGGCAAACATCGCTCGGTCGCGATAGCGGAGGCGCTCGCCAAACGGGCCGATACGGAACACTACTTGGTAAGCGTTAAGCACCGCGACATCTGAGGAGCGGTTGCCTATCCCCCAGTCTGCCCTAACACAGCCCTCATCACTTCTCCCTTGCCCGCTCCCCACCACCGTTCTATCCTGCTCGGCAATCGATTATTTTCAACGAAGGACCCCGCAACGTGGCCACAGAACAATACCTCTTCACCTCCGAGTCAGTCTCCGAAGGACATCCAGACAAGGTCGCGGACCAATTAAGCGACGCGATGTTGGACGCCTTCCTCAAGAACGATCCGGCGGCGCGCGTCGCGTGCGAGACCCTCGTCAAAAACGACGTGGTGATCCTCGCCGGCGAAATTACATCATCCCAAAACGTAAACTACGAGAAGCTCGCCCGCTCAGTGATTCACGATATCGGCTACAACGACCCAGCGCTCGGCTTCGACGCGCAGAGCTGCTCAGTGATGACCTTCATTAGTCAGCAATCCCCGGACATCAGTATGGGTGTCAACGATCACGAGGGACTCTACAAGGAACAAGGCGCCGGCGATCAAGGTCTCATGTTCGGATTCGCGTGCGATGAAACCCCAGAGCTGATGCCCCTCCCGATCTCTCTCTCGCACCAATTAGTGAAGGCGCTCGCCAAGGCCCGGCACTCAGACAAATCGAGTTTCCTGAAGCCCGACGCGAAGAGCCAAGTGACGGTGGAATATCGAGATGGACGTCCTCACGCGGTTGATACCGTCGTTATCTCAACGCAACACGCGGAGAGCGTTTCCTTGAAAGATGTAGAGGAGTACGTCGTTGAGAAGATCGTAAAGAAGGTAATCCCTGACACCTACCTCACGCCAAAAACACGCTACCTCATCAATCCTACTGGTCGATTCGTTATCGGTGGACCAGTTGGTGATTGCGGTCTCACTGGTCGAAAGATCATCGTCGACACCTACGGTGGATACGCTCGTCACGGAGGAGGAGCTTTCTCAGGAAAGGATCCCTCAAAGGTGGACCGCTCGGCGGCATACGCCGCTCGTTACATCGCCAAGAACGTTGTAGCGGCTGGCCTCGCGCGAAAGTGCGAAGTTCAGGTAGCCTACGCGATCGGAGTCGCGAAGCCAGTCTCGGTGTACGTGAACACATTCGGCACAGGAACGGTTCCCGAATCGAAGATATCCAGCGCGGTACAAGAGGTCTTCGATCTCACACCTCGCGGAATTATCCGTTCCCTTGACCTCTTGAAGCCTATCTATCGCGCGACCTCCACCTACGGCCACTTCGGTCGTGAGGCCGGCGCTGATGGTAGCTTCTCCTGGGAGCGAACAGATAAGGTCGACGCTCTCAAGGCGGCGATCAAGTAAGCGCTTCAACGCATGCGCGCAAGGAAGCCTCAGGGAGCGATCTCTGGGGTTTTTTTGTTGGTAAAAATCTCGTGTGCGCGACCAGGGAGGGTGATCGGCCTCCCTCGACGCTACTCGGAACATGCCGGTCGCCGGAAATGTCGCGTATCGAGAAAGACCTTCTCTACGGGCCCTAACACGGCGGTCGGGAACGACCGCCCTTGTATGTTGGTAGTGACCCTAATTTTGTAGCTTTGAGAGAAGAGGCAGAAAGAGGGGTCCACCGAGGAGGCAGTTCGAGACCGCCCTAGCTTAAACGCGCATGGGAGCAAGGAACGCCTCCTCGGTTCTTTCTGATAAAGCTCGAACAGCCGCCTGAACGGGATAAGGTAATATCCACAGTTCGTATTGGTACAAGGACGAGCTCCCTCAGACCGGACCACCTACAAGGAGTTCTATGAATACCACGGAAAGTGATGTGATAGGAATCGATGTCTCAAAGGCTCAGCTTGATTGCTGCGTTGGAAGGGATAGCCGTTTGTTTCGAATCAGCAATACGGCTCAAGCAATCAAAGCCAAGTTGCTAAAACTACAGGAGGAGCTTCCCAAGCTGTTCCTCGTTGTAGAGTCGACCGGGAAGTACCATGCGGTCCTCTTTCGGGTGGCAACAGAGCTCTCGATACCGATAGCCATAGTTAATCCCAAACGAATCAGAGACTTCGCCAAAGGGGTCGGACAGCTTGCGAAGACCGACTCTATCGATGCCCGTATCATTGCTCGTTACGCTCTGACCGTAGAGGTTGCTCCCACTCCAGCTCCCAGCAAGGAGCTTGAAGCGCTTCGCTCTCTTGTGGCGCGAAGAAATGACATCGTACGCATGATTACCCAGGAGCAAAATCGTCTCGGAGACATTCAGGATAAGATGCTTATCCGTTCCCTTAAACGTCACATCAAATGGCTTACCCAGGAACGACAGGCTCTTGAGGCTGAGATTAAGCAACTGTCGCAGTCTTCTCAGTTCGGCTCAAAACTCTCTCTTCTCAGGGGCTTTAAAGGGGTCGGAGAGCTCTCTGCCGCAGCTCTCATCGCGTTCCTCCCAGAGTTAGGAACTCTCTCCAAATCACACATAGCGGCTCTTGTTGGAGTTGCTCCGTTTGCCGATGACAGTGGCACCTCTTGTAGAGGCAAACGAAGGATCTGGGGAGGGAGATGTGCCGTGCGGTCCGCGCTCTACATGTGCGCTCTTACCGCTATTCGATGCAACCCAAACATTAAGTCCTACTATCAAAGCCTTAGACTCCGGGGAAAGGCTGCCAAGGTAGCCTTGGTCGCGGCTATGCGGAAAACAATCATTATCCTAAACGCTATGCTCAGAGATAACGCTCAATTCCAATCAATTTAATATTGATTTTGAACACAGCCGCTCCCGGATCTCTGGTTCGCACGATGGGCCGCGCCGCTACTCTCTCCCCCGCTTATGCACTGCCTCCAACTCCGACGCCTCAAGAATCTCCATGGCCTTCAACTCAATCTGCCGAACTCGTTCCTTCGTAATACAGAGGAGATCTCCAATCGCCTCAAGGGTTCTCGGCTCATCTCCGTCGAGCCCATACCTCCAACGAATAATTCGGCACTGTCTCTCATCGAGATTTTTAGACAGCACCCGATCGACCTCGCTCTTTCGTCGCTCATCCTCGCTCCTATCCTCCACTTCACGCGTCGTGGACTCGCGAGTATCCATAATAGATCCCCTCATGTTCACCCCGGTCACATTATCTACATCCCGACTTTCTAGGGACATTATCGGCTGTGATACCACCTGGGTGTTCCATACAAAGGCCGCTGTAACGGGCACATGTGGGCTCTTTCCTTTCAGGCCCTCCGCTATCTCGTCAGGGCTTGGATTGCGTCCGTGCCGCCCTCGAAAATCTTGGCGAAAGTCCTCAATTTTTCGAATAGCGCCAAGCACTGGCCCGGGCATCCGTACCGTACGCGCGGTGTGATCGATAGATCGAAGCATCGCCTGTCGGATCCACGGCGTCGCGTAGGTGCTAAACCGACACCCTCGCCCCGGGTCGAACTTATCAACGGCGGTAATGAGGCCGCTGATCGCCTCTTGAATCAGATCCTCCAGCGCTATCCCCCTGTTCGCGAATCTTTTAGCTTCGGAAATAGCGAGCCGAACATTTCGAGTGGTGAGTATCTCTTTCGCGACCTGGAAGTCGCTGTGCGCACGGGATGCTCTATCCCATCTCTCAAGCAAGGTCTCGTAGCTCTCCTGTGACGCTTCGAGGTGGTCCTTGAGCGCGGCCGCGCTCTCGCCTCGCTTCTTGGGATCTAGGCCCTCATCAGCGCTCTCATACAAGGCGCGCGCTGTCGCGACGTGCCCTCCAAATTGAGAGAGAAAATCCGCGAGGAACGCCGGACGAATCGCTATCTCAGATAAGAGCGTCGCGATCTTTTGTCGGTCGCTCATAAGGCTTGCGACGATATCCGTGCGCCGAGCCTCCGACGCTCTCATCCCGTCATTCGTCAACCATCGCTCGTCGCAGCGACTCATCAGCACGTCAATAGTCTTAAGATTGCGCTTGGCTATGGCCACAATGGCATGCTTCTCCGCCGCTGAGTCGATTGTGCTGACATGCAAGATTCGGGAATGATGAAAGCTAACCCCCTCCGATGTCGCCTCCCGAAGAAGAGCGACCGCCTCCCGAGCGACCGGCAGGAACGAGAACAAGCCCTCCAGCAACTCCTGCCGACTCGATTGAATCGCTCGTGTTACCTGTCGTTCTTCAGCCGGAGTGAGGATTCTGTAGGGAGAGATCTGACGAAAAAGGGTGGTCAACGTGCTCGCGACACCTTTCGACGAGTTGAGCGCTGATTCCTGGAATGCGCCCCCATTTTTCTCGGGTCCGATAAGATGCTCAATGTTTCGGAACGCCGCTCCGCGCGAAGGGATCGAGAGCGCAGCTTCCCATCGCGAAGTTTCCCGTGCCCCTTGGCTCCGTTCACCGTCCGAGTTCGTTACCCTTTTCTCAACCACTTCGTTACCCCCGTTACCAAAAAGCGCATCAAACATCGCCAATCTGTGGCTCCTCCGTCAAGAATGCACCGGCATTCTACAATACCGGAGAACCCTATCTTACTCAGTCGTTACCAACGGCTCTTTTTTCTACTTTCAGTGGAATTAGGTGCGTCGCGTGAGTCCTGCGTCACGCCAAACAATCCAACTCAAAGAGACCGATCCATACCAGTGAGATCCGCTCCTGCGCTTTTTTGATGCAATGGGCGTCATTTAGTGGCACTCGTAGGACGCCGTCCGCCTTTACCACGCGAGAATCCACGGAGGGAACATGACACACACACTCACTTCATCAATTACCAGACGCGAGTACCTGTCGGGGCTATTGAGCTTAAGCGCGGCTTCATTCTCGGGGAGCACATTCCGAACCGCAGCACAGGAAACTCCCACACAACGCTCTTCCTATAGCGCGCCAGAGCTGCGATGCGGCGAGGATATCGAGTACCTACGCGATGCACCCTCGTGCAAGGCGACTCGATATAGCGAAGGTGTGCCCCCGACCTGCACCTCAAAGATCTTCGTGGAGAGCGATGGAACACTGCACCTTAAAACCCTTTCGTTTCTCGACCGATCAGGGTGGATGGATCGGTGGCGCACGAGAACCAGGGTCGAGATGCCAACCATTAGAAACCCGACCTACTCCGACCCCGACATCCATCCATCGCACGGTTCCGGTGTGCTTCTCACCGTAGGAACAGGGGTCACGCAACGTGAGATGTACCTTTCAAACGAGCACGTCTTTCGTGGTGCGGCGTGGCAGATCGAGGAGAAAGCGGTGTATGATTGGCACTATGACGTGGGAGTGATGAGCGCGAAGGAGATTAGGGGCAATAGAGGCGATCGCACCCAACCGCCCCGGGGTCGACTCGCGGACACCTCAGTGAGGAACGCAAACCTCTGTTCGCGGTCCGTCGAGGTGGTCGGCTTCGGATCCGATCTCTTCAAATTCGTGGGCACTCCCTTCCGACTACCGTATGTCATCACTCCCTCGGTTCCCTTCGTGGAGTCGCCCCCCCGACAACACCTTCTCTTCGGCCTGAAGATTCCTCGGGCCTTTCTGCGGGATATTGCTGAGATCGGAGGGATGTCCGGGAGTCCTGTTGTTCTTCAAGGAACAAAAGAGGTCGTCGGAACGGTGAGTCGAATCCTTGAATTCATGGATGGGACGAACCCGATCCGCGTCCTTCTCTTTACCGGTCCGGATGAGGTCCGCGGAATCATGTCCCATGCGGAGCGCGTTCTGGGGCTCTAGCGACGAGCCGTCCCGGGGCGGCCCTCTGCATCTGAGGACGATGATGAGGATCAAGGGGCAGAGAGGGAGGAAGAGGGTCGAAAAGACGGGGAAGAACTTACTACATGTGAGACGCCGCAACCCCTCTATTTTACACTTTTAGTGGAAAAATGGCCGATGCCACGTCATAGCATCGCGAATTGTTGTACCATGCCACCCTATGGGTCTATCCAGGCAACCTGACAACTCCCGTCCGGTCCTCCGCATCGTCGGCGACGACGCACCTATCTCCATTCCGGACGATCCATTGTCTGTCAACAACAGCACCTCTCTCTCGCCAGCGAGGGAGATAGTCGCTGAACTGAAGTTCGCTCGAGCGGGAGCGGAGATCGTCAAATCATTAGTCGAAACGGAGACCCGTTCATCCATCACGGTGCCGAGCGGAATGACCGACCAGGAGGCCCTCCGTGCACTTAACTCCCTAAGCGAGCGGACAACTGGGAGACACCTGTTCTCAGACGCCACCCTTCTCGCGCTCGATTCTTGGGCGACGGTTAATCGGCCCCCACTCTCTCATCGGCGCACCTATCCCATAGAGCTCTTTGTCGAAGCGACCGCGGCTCGCGACGCGTGGGAAGCCTACCGCGCCCTCTCCAAGGTAAGGGTCGAACCCGGCATTCGCCTACAGCCAGCTGACCCTATGGAGGCAGCACTCGTCTTTGGCGCTCACGTCCTGTACCATAGGGGCGAGACCCCCGCTCAACATCTCGAGCTACGAACCGCCTGTGAGGAGATCACCCTGACCTACTTCAAGCTTCGGCGGGAGATCATGCTGTCGGAGCGAGATCCAGCCACGCGACACGACACCGTTCTTACCGCGGCCTCTCCGATCGCCCGCGAGCCCTCTCGGGGAATCCTAGGTAGTCTCATGCGCTTTTTCAAACGTGACCAGGCATCAGCGTAGCGGCGAACTACCCATCCCCTACATTTTTCATTTTAATCCACCTAGTTTTGGTTTAGAGTGTCGAGCGCTTCTACGCTCTTTCAACTTCCAGGTTACGGGTAACCACAACAGTGATCTTGCTGTGCTTTTCATCCTCAGCTCTCGTGAGCTTAGCCACGAAGCGCTCGATCACCTAACACCATCGACCTCTTCCGCGTGCCTGTAAGCCACTAGACGCTTACACAACAAAACAGGAAGGGATGGATGGTGGGAAAAGGTTTTCCACCCCAGTTGGTTCTCTCTTAAAGAAACGGAGTTCTCTACCATGGTACGAGAAGTATCTGAGATCTACATCGAAGTCGATGTGACAGACCCCCGGAGGCCCGACTACTCGGGCGAGAGCGAGTTCTCCCGTCAAAAAACCGGATCGACAGACCTCGTGGACGCGTTCTCGCGTTACGTGTCGACGAGGACCGGCAGCTTTGAGCGACTTCTCACGAGGTGGGTTTCGGGTCGGTTAAAGGCGGGGCTGCCCGTCAACCTTGAAGACCCCGACTCCTTATCAGTGCCCCCACGGCTCAAGAAGGCCCTTCAGGCTGGATTCGAGCGTGCCAGGGCGAACAAGCGCAACTCGAAGTAAGGTTTCTTGGACGCCGCGAGAGAGAGCCCCTGTCTCTCTCGCGGCGTTTTTTGGTTCTTTATTCCCACCATCTCACCTCTCCCCTACCCAGCTCTCACTCAACGTATGCCCGCTCTGAGGTATCGAGCTTCGAGGTATCGAGCTTCGAGGTGTCGAGCGAAAGTGAGTACCCGGTCGGAGTCGCGGTAAATACTAACCCTTCAGTTTTGTCGAGTCCCAAGAGGGCGTCCGCGATCTTATCCGTCAAAAGGTCCTGAATAGCCCGACGTAACGGCCGAGCTCCGTAACTCTCGCTAAATCCCTTTGCGAGAAGGACCGCGCGAGACTCCTCGGAGACCTTGAGCGTGACCCCTTTGGTGTCCCGAAGGAGAACCACAAGCTCCTGCAACTGAAGGTCGAGAATTTTCCTCTGGTCGGCGCGGCTCAACGGATCAAACGCGACGATACACCCGATCCGATTCACGAACTCAGGGGGCAAGGTATCTTTCACCGCCTCAAGGTAGTGCTGTTGAGTCACCTTTTTTGCCCCATTACCGGTCGTAGTATGGTCAGCCACTACCGCGGCGAAACCGAATCCGCCGCTACTCGCGGTGTCGGTCTGAGCGCCAATATTGGAGGTCATAACCACGATCGAATTCTTGAGGCTAACCTGGCGACCCTGTCCGTCGGTCAATCGTCCCTCCTCAAGGGCCTGGAGCAAGAGTTTGCTTACGTTAGGATGCGCCTTCTCGAACTCATCCAAGAGGATGATAGAGTTGGGATGTCGTCGAATACGCTCCGTCAACTGTCCCCCATCCTCGTAGCCGATGTACCCCGGAGGAGCGCCGATCAATCGGGAGACACTGTGCGCCTCCATGTACTCCGACATGTCTATCGGTATGAGGGCCTTCTCGTCTCCAAAAATACGCTTCGCCAACTCCTTCACGATCTGCGTCTTTCCAACGCCGGTAGGTCCCACGAAAAGAAACGAGCTGGGTCTGTCCCCCTGCAATCCCGCTCGTCCTCTGATGACAGCCTTCGCGATCTTCTCGCACGCCGCGTCTTGTCCGATGATCACTTCCTTCAGTGAGGACTCAAGGGTACACAGCTTAGCGCTCTCCTCCGCGGTGATATCGTTCACCGGAATACCACTTATTTTAGCTACAACTCCCGCGACATCCCTCTCTGTCACGACCGGTCGTCGTTGGAATCTGTACTCAGGAAAGAGGGCCGAGCAGCCTGAAGAGAACGAATTCACATTCTTAGCGGAACCTGCTTCGTCAATCACATCGAGCGCCTTATCTGGAAGTTGTCCTCGCGATATATAACGGTCAGAGAGAACGACAGCGGCGCGAAGAGCTCCTTCCGTGTACCGCACGTGATGGTGCTCCTCGTATCGCGAGCGCACCCCTTCAAGCATCGAGATCGCTTGGTCAGGAGTGGGCGCATTCACTAACACCGCTTCGAATCGTCGAGCCAACGCGCTATCCTTCTCGACGCCACGTCGGTACTCGTTCAGAGTCGTCGCTCCAATACATTGGAACTCCCCTCTTGCCAAAGGTGGCTTGAGGATATTTCCCGCGTTCAGCTCTCCGCCGGCGCCACCGAGCGATACGATGGTGTGGAACTCATCGATAAAGAGGATGACATCGTTGAACGCCGAGATCTCTTTGAGAATAGCCTGAACGCGTTCCTCAAATTGACCCCGATATTCGGCCCCCGCCACGAGCGCGCTCACATCGAGCGCCAATATTCTTTTGCCAAGAAGGCACTCTGGAACTGTCTCCTCAACGATACGTTGGGCAAGCCCCTCAACGAGAGCCGTCTTTCCAACTCCCGCCTCTCCAATAAGCATCGCGTTACATTTTCCGCGCTTGGAGAGGATCGTCACCACTCGCTCGATCTCCTCATCGCGGTTGAGCACCGGATCGAGTTTATGCGCCCTCGCCGCCGCTGTTAGATCACCACAATATTTGGCGAGAGCGGACTCTCGAACGATTAGCCCAGTTCCCTTGCGCTGCCTCCTCGATTCGCTGTCACCGCCTGATCTTCCCTCTGAATCCCCTCGACCTTTATTCTCAATCGGCACGGGCGATACAATTCGTTCGATCCCCTCTCTGGCCTGAGGATTGTTAGGATGTGAGGAAGGTACAGGAAAGTCCATCATAGCAACTCCGATAACAACAGCACTCCACGTTTT
This sequence comes from Bdellovibrionota bacterium, assembly GCA_044345405.1. Classification (GTDB taxonomy): domain Bacteria; phylum Bdellovibrionota_C; class UBA2361; order UBA2361; family OMII01; genus OMII01. Next base: position 8,073 of record JBIJBE010000014.1, on the reverse strand, counting down.
CCATCGCGTCGCGAGGAGCCGTAGGAGAGACACTACACCAACGGATGGCGTTATACCGAAGTGCGGCGAAAGGATGAAATAAAAAGATAGGTGGTAGCGCGGAAGACACCGCTCACTGAGCCCCAACTCCGCATGCGGGTCGATTCACGCGCGCCTTCCAAACGGGAGCTACCGTGCGATACCCTGTGATACCTAGAGAATTGATCTGTTCGAACGTGTTACTATCGCTTTGCCCCAAGACGTTCGATTCGCCCGTCGCTTCTCGAAAGTGCCCCCGATCGCGCGAACAAGCGAAACGTTTTATTTTTTTGAGTCGCTCGCCTACACCGCTCGTTTTCTACTTTTAGTATAATTATGAGGTGGCTCTGATTTGACCTAACCCTAGCTTAAAGGCAGGGAGCCGTGTACCGTTGTTTCTCATGGGGCTTATTCTTCCGGGAACGCCAAACTCCTTATGACAGACCTCCACACGCGTCGCACATTCCTTGGAGCCCTGAGCGCTTTTTCCACCGCTACCTTCTTCCCAGCTTCATCTGGAACCGGCACTGCCTTGGGAGTAGAAAGAGCTAGTCCAGAGAGGATAGCCGTCAGTCCTGAAGTAGTTCATAAGACCCTTCACGCAATGTGCAAGATTCTCGTCCCCTCCGAACTCGGCTCGGTCCCCGGAGAGAAGGCGTCGCCAAAGGTCGGGTCAGGGGTCTTGATTCAAACGCCGGAGGCACTCGCTGACATCGTAGGTCCGAATAGGATGGTGGTGCTGACCGTGGCCCATAACTTCATGGACACTCCCCCAACGGCAACTATCTCCCTTGAGTTTTTCAGCGGGCATATTAAGGGCATCTCCCATTCAGCCACGTTACAATCTCGAGTTCTCGCCTCGGATCGACATTTCAAGTCCTCGGACGATGTTGCCTTCCTTATCGTTGACACTCCCAAGGATCCCCTCCTCGCTGAGCGCTTCAAGGCGAGAGCCCTCGAACTGGAAACGTCAACATCATTCCCTCAGTTCACTCCCGTGTGCTCCGCCGGTTTCTCCGGGGGGAAATGTCTTGTATTGGACGGTCTTCGTCTACTCGATACCCCTCAACAACTCAGCGGCAACGCCGCGCTCCTTCTCACCGGCTCTGTCGAGCCTGGACATAGCGGGTCACCACTTGTAAACCTTGAGGGGCGAGTAATCGGCGTCGTATCGGGGACGCACGGGATGCCACGATCGATTGCGGGAGGTGAGGATTTAGATTTTAGGCCAACATGGGACCTGTTCTCGCCTACCAGCGGAACCTCCGCTGATATTGAGCGGGCCATTCGTCGCCACGACCTCCAGCGCATCCCGTATGATGTTCAACATTCAAAGAACCGCATCGTCGGCCCATCTGTCCAGGCGATCTCGAATTTCGCCTCAGCGGTCAAAGAGAGCTTCAACGGTTCTCTATCAAAGTTCGACCACCTCCTTGAAAACAAGCGACGCTTAGTTGCCGCCATTAACTCCTCCAACGTACCACACGACAATAAGATTGAACTCATCAACGAGCTTCAGAGAAATCTCGAAGATGACGCGGCGGAACTGTTCGTCCACGTGGGGGGAACACCACCAGTCGTCGCGGAAAAGCTACTACGATTTGGCGAATAGCGCCGTGTGCGGCTCCGTGGTGTAAAGCCGCGCCGAGAAGCCCAACATTACAACACTCGCTCTCCATCGCGGCTCTGTCGTCCGGTCGGTGAAGACCGCCGTCGTGACTTTCCGGTCGATTGCGATATCTGCCACTCCAAGTGCTGCCGGATCTCCTCAGGACGCGCGACAATATCCGCGGCCCCCAGCGATATCGCTTCACGCGGCATCCCGAACACCACACACGATTGCTCATCTTGGCAAAAGGTAATCGCACCCCGGTCATGGAGCTCTTTCATACCTTCAGCGCCATCGGCGCCCATGCCGGTAAGAAGAACAGCCGAAACCCGCACGTTGGAGAGTACGGCGGCAGATTTAAAGAGGAAATCGACGCTCGGTCGGTGGCGATTGATTGGGGGACCATCGGACCGGATGATACTCAACCGCCCCCCCTTTCCCCCGACCCCGATGTGTCGTTCATCATCGGCAACGTAGATGGTTCCCGCTTCAAGCAGGGTGCCCTCCGCGCAAACTCCGAGTCGGAGGTTCGCGTTGTGCGCGACCCGCTGCGCGAAAGCTCGGGCGAAATAAGATGAAATATGCTGAACAACCACTATAGGCGGGCTATTGGGGGGCATAGTTTCAAGCAGGCGCATAACCGCCTCCGTTCCACCTGTGCTAGCGCCTACCAAAATAAGGTCTGGACGCTCTCGGCTTACCGTTGGCTTCGAAAAGGCTGCGGCTGATGGCGTGCTGTGGCCCGGCTTATACGATTGGGAGATGGCGATCAGTTTTTCGGCGAACTCAGGGCCGTTGATCGTTGATTTTTCAATATAATCCTGGGCCCCATTTTCGAGTGCCCCAAGAATGGCGGTCGCTTGAGCGGGCCCACTCTCGCTCACGATCACAACCGGAATATCAAGCCCCGCAATCCGTCGAGAATTGAGCCACGTCGGTCCATCCAGACCGGGCATGGTGACGTCGAGGGTGATGACATCAACGGAGTTTCGCTCCAAAAATTCTGTCGCCTCATCAGCGGAGGCGACAGAAAACGCCTGAATGCCGCCCCTCTCCAGAGCTCGTTCAAGCGCTTTCCGAGCGGCGAGGGAATCATCTACCACGAGAACCCGACATCCGTCCCCGACCACGGAAGTGGCGTCGAGGAATGAAGCTCTCTTAAGATATGTCGAATCGCCAAGGAAGCGTATTCCGTACCTCGTGGCGTCGATAGCTTCGCTGTGTCCGAGAAAAAGAGCCCCATCGACCCGAAGAGAGGTTAGAAGCCCCTTCACCAAAGCACTAACATCATCGGACTTGAAGTAAATGAGAACGTTTCGGCAAAAGATATAGTCGAACGAATCCCGATTTTCCCTCCCAAATGTCCTGAGATCGGCCACTCCGAAGGAACACCGACTTCGAACATCCCTATTCGGTGTGAAAAAACCGCGTCGCTGTCCGGTGCCCACCAAACAAAACTCACGATATGGCCCTGGAATGATGGGCAACGCAACCTCTCCGTACATCCCCCGGGAAGCGTGTTCAACGGAGAGCGGATCAATATCAACACCATGAACGTGATACTCGAAGCCCGGAGCGCTCCTTCGGATATGCTCAAGGGTAAACGCTATTGAGTAGGCCTCCTCTCCCGTGGAGCACGCCGCGCATAAAACTCGAATCGAATTGATTTTGTGTTCGACGAGCCGTTGTCGGATCATCGCCTCGAATTTATGAAAATGGGGAGCCTCTCGAAACCAACTCGTGGTGTGAATGGTTAAAGCGGAGAGAAGAAGCTCACCCTCGCTCGCATCGGTCGTCGCGTAGGTAAGATATGCCCGCAGAGAGGGTGCTCCAACATAGCGAATGCGACGTTCGACATTCGAGGCTAACACCTCCCGACGATACGTCCCCTCCTGGCACGTACCGGTAACCCGCTCGATCAGCGCGAACACGAAGTCGCGTTCCTCGTCGTTGAGCTTATAGTTCGAGGAACGTGTCGTCATAGCGGCTTAATCTCGGATGGCGTGAGCCGCCTTCAACTCCTCGGTGCCCAATATCTTGTTCAGATCTATCAACGAGATCAGTCGCTCCTCATGGTTACCGATCCCGATGAAATAGTCGGATGGAACATGCGTGCGAATCACCGCTTTCGACTCAATATTCGTCGGCGGGATTTTAGCGACCGAATCGATCTCATCTACCAGAGCGCCTAGAGGTCCTGACTCGGTCGTGAAGATCATGAGCGCCATCCTTGGGTGGCGGGTCGCTTCGCAACCGAAGCGCTTCCGGAGATCGATAATGCCGATTACTTGGCCGCGAAGATTGATAACCCCGCTGAAAAACGAGACCGTGTTGGGGATAGGTTTGGGTTCCTGCGGCTCTACCACCTCTCGGATTCCAAGCAGCGGGGTTCCATACAACTGCCCTCCAACCCTAAAAAGGAGAAACCGAGTATCATCCTCTTGTAGCTGAGTACTCTCGCTCATCGCTTACTCTCCTCCGACCGATGAAAAATAGCTTCGCGCCAGGTCTGGCAAACTTAGAATAACCCCCGGTTCACCATCGCCGAGGATCGTGCATCCACGAAGGCCCTGGAGACCGTCTAACTGGTCACTTAAGGGACGGACGACAACCTGTTGTTGCGACACGATCCTATCAATCGCGAACGCAACCGATTGACCGGCGTCGCGAACGAGTAACGCCGGACACCGATTATTCCGGCCCGCAACCAAAAACTTTCCTTGAACGTGGTGAATATGTGGAGTGGGCATGTAATCAACCAGCGCCTCAACTGGAATCACCTCCCCCCGAAGTGAGAGGATATATCCCCCGGCTCCCGTGCGCTCTATCGGATGCCGACTCAGATCGATAATCTCGGTGAGCTCGTTCATCGCCACAGCGTATCGAGCGTCTTGAACACGCACCACCAGAGCGTCAATAATGCTCAAGCTCGTCGGAAGGGAGATACGAAGCCGGGTCCCCGTACCTACGGTGCTCGCGATGTGGATCTGCCCCCTCAGCGACTGAACGGTGCGCATCACGATATCCATGCCTACTCCGCGCCCAGAGATCTCGGTAAGCTTAGGCGCGGTGGAAACTCCCTGAATGAATATCAACTTTTTAATCTGCTCTGAGGTAAGTTTGGCGGTCGGATGTATGATACCCTTTCGAACAGCGGAGGCGAAGATCGCCTCGTCATCCATCCCTCGACCATCATCCGAAACAACGATGGATACAGACCCCACATCCTGCGTCGCTGAGATTTTGAGGGTCGCCTCCGGCGGTTTGCCCGCCGCCTCTCGTTGAGATGACGGCTCAATGCCATGGTCCACGGCGTTTCGAATCACGTGCACGAGGGGATCGGACATCTTGTCGAGAACTGTTTTATCGAACTGAACATCCCCGCCCTCAACGATTACCTTAACCCGTTTCCCCTGCATTACGGCGAGGTCAAGGGCATTACGCTCGAGCTTCTGCATGAGCACCGAGAGAGGTTGCATACGAAGCTCAAGCGCCTTCGCGTGGAGCTCCTTCACTAACTTATAACTCAACTGAAGAGCATGCGCGGCGGCTTTTGTGGGCAACTCATCGCCCCGACGCGCCTCCTGGATAATCGCTTGATGAATCGAGAGCTCACTAATCAACTGCACCAACTCATCGAGCTTGTGCGCCGAGACGCGAAATGTCTCCTGTGAACGTTGGGCCCTACCTCGCTTTTTCGACGCGAAACGCGCGGTGGGATCCACCGCGTCCACCAGAGCGTCCGAGGAGTCTGTGTCGCTCTTGCTACCTTGGCGCTCAAGCTCCTCCCTCTCTCGCAGATCCTCCTCGTAGATCTTTCGGTGCATCTGGAATAGGGCCTGAAGATCCTCCTCATCATCCTCGTAATCCTCATCGTCACGGTGCTCATCAAGAGCCTCACGTTCCTCTGGCACAGGCGTTTTTGAGGTCGGCGTTTCGCGTTGTCTAACGAGGGAGTCAAGGTCCTTCAGCAGAGATTCGGTTTCGGGTACAAAAGAGGCGTCCATGAGTAAGGCACCGACCCAGTGCATCATGCATCGATGCGCCGCGAGCAGCACGAGCACGACACGCTCGCTTTGAGGAACCCCACCGTTAATCATGCATTGGATGACATCCTCTACTCGGTGCATGAACTCCCCGAACGGTTCGATCCCGATGCACATCGACGCGCCCTTTAAATTGTGGGCGACACAAAAGAGCTCCTCGAGGGTCTCATTCTTTTGCCCGGAACGAAGAGCGATGGTGGCGGCCTCGAAGGCATGCAGCGCCTCGGTCGCGTCATCGACGAAACTTTCAATAAGCTCTCGGTCTATTTCTATGTTTATGCCCATCGGAGTCGTTCAATCCCACTATGAGGATCGAAACAAACCTTCACTATCTTTAGTCCTAAATGACGAGACTACGCGGCGTGGCGGGCCGGCCGGCCACTTCGCCCTCCCCGCAAATCGGTCCCAACCACCTGAAAGATATGCCCATACGAGTTACTCTCAAGCCGCGCCGGTAAACGCCCGATACCCTATCCAGGGAATCCCCCCGAACGTGACTGTATGAGCGCGGATGGCGATGCATTCAGCCAGAGGATCCAACGATGAATATTAAAACTCGACTCTACGTGCTCACCGTGTTGAACGTACTGGTATGCGTTACGGTTGGAACTGTGGGGTACATGGGGATCGAACGTCTTCATCCGCAACGCGATAACGCCGCTGGCTATCGAGTAGTGCTTGAGGCGGTCGACGCGCTCGAATCGGCCCAAAACTCGCTCCGCGCTGATGTCCTGAGTTGGATGTCCACCGAACAAGCACAGGCTCACGACCCGGCGGCACTCGACGCAATCAAGGCGAAGCTCGAACGTGACTCACGGGATGTCGAGAATCGACATGCGCAACTCGCCTCAATTCCTATGCCCGTGGAGGTGACATGGAACGTAGCCGACAGTAGAAGGCACGTTGAGCGTTTTAAAAACCTCGCCACGGCGCTCCCGGTGAGCGCGAGCAAAAACCCTGAGACGCGCGCCTCTCAACTCCAGTCCTTTCTTGAAATCTATGAGACGATGCGAACCGGAACCTCGGACACGAAAAGCATGATACACGCCCTGTGGCAGAAGGAGCGTGGTCAGAATATCGCGTTCGCCCACTCACTACAAAACAGCGTACTCTCCGCTGTGCTCTTGGGTGTGGCGTGTATCATTGTGCTTGTGCTTATAACCCTTCGCTCAATCATTCGCCCGATAGGAGAGGTCATCACGGCGCTCGGCGCGAGCGCGTCTGAGGTAAACATCTCATCGCAGAAGATGTCCGTCTACGCCGAGGATCTCGCGCAAAGCGCGACCCAACAAGCGGCCGCGGTGCAAGAGAGCGTCGCGTCCATGACTGAGATGTCGAGTATGATCGCCCAAACCAGTGACTCGTCAATTGAGTCTCTCACAAATGTTAGGCGCATGGCGGAGAGAACACAGGACGGCAACCGCATCATGGAGCGATTAGCGTCCTCCACCGAAGCTATCAATCAAGCTAACACTCAGCTACGAGAGATGGTGGATATCATCGCGGAGATTTCCGGCAAAACCTCGGTGATTAACGATATCGTGTTCAAGACGCAGCTTCTCTCGTTCAACGCCTCGATTGAGGCTGCCCGAGCGGGGCAACACGGGCGGGGCTTCGCCGTCGTGGCCGAGGAATTCGGTAATTTGGCGGAGATCAGCGGCAAGGCGGCTAAGGAGATTCAATCACTCCTCGAAACAAGCAAAAAACACGTAAACGAGATCGTTGAGATGACGCATCAGCGGGTCTCTGATGGACTGACCGTCAGCAAAGAGGCGCTCGCTATCTTTAACGAGATCTCGCGGGATACTAAGGAGATTACCAAGCAGATCCAGCGGATCTCAGAGGCGACGCGGGAACAGACCATCGGAGTTCATCAGACCTCCACAGCGATGAATCAGATGGACCAAGCGGCTCAACGAAATTCGCTTCTGGCGGGAGATACGTTACGCAACGCGTCTGGACTGTCGGAGCAGAGTCGCAAGCTCGCGACGATCATGAGAGAACTTCTCGGCCTTGTGAGCGCTCATGAGGGTGGCGATACGAACGCCTCGCCTCCGCGTCCTAAAGGTACCACGAGTAAGACTCACGTTTTCGAGTTTGATGATGACACTACCGCTCTTGACCTCGCCTTTTTGCAAAACGCGGCCGAGAAGCTCGGAAACCGAACAAAGCCCTCGCGCAAGGAAGACGGAAGGACCGATGACGATGAGTTTGAACCGTATACCCGACCCGACCCTCGATAGAGGTCAGCTACAGGATTTTCATAACAAGGGGCGCTCGGAGTTAAAACCGCACTCGAAATCCAGCCATCGCGGAGGCTCCGGGGAGTGGCGCGACGTCCTTGATATATGACACATGATTACGCACTTTCTCACTGAGAAGGTTCGTGCCACGAACGAA
>JBIJBE010000067.1:0-10364 GCA_044345405.1 Bdellovibrionota bacterium | reverse complement strand
TGTCGCTTCCACCTCTTTGAGGATCTTTACGATCTGCTCCTCAGTGTATCTCTTCTTCATTCGTTCCTCCTGATTAGAGGAAACTCTACATCATTCTGGTACTATTTGGGGGGAGCAGATCAAGTGCCCCGAAGGCCTTCGTTTAGGTGGGGCCCGCTGACATTAAGGTAGAGCGCATGCTGGTGTGCGCTGAGGGACAGCGAAGATGGAGTTGATAGCGCGGGACGTGCACTTCAGCAGAGCAATGATCATTTCTTGGCGACGGCTTTAACGGGATCTTCGTAAGTGATGGTAGGAGGTCGAGTATTCTCGCGTACCGAGGCGGAATCAATATACCAAGCGGATAGCGGCGTTCTTAATGGCTTGATTGAGGGGAGGAGGTGTTTCCCTCGAGAACTGGCGGCATGAGCCGATATATCTCATTCACCTCTAACCAACCCGATACCTTAACGTCGTGCATAAAACGCTCCCCGTATCTGGCTTTGAGAAGGGGCGCGAAGGACTCGCGATTGGTGAGAAGGTGAAGGTGACAGTGGGCCCCAGGAAGGTAGGTTTCCAGGTTGTTCTCTCTGGCGAACGTTTCAACACTCCCGAGCATTTCGGTCGCAAGGGTCTTTGGGCTAACAGTTAAGAGGAACTTCTCGGTCGGATTGATTCGAGCGAGGACCGACCTCTTGCCATCCGGAGCGTCAAAGATATGGAGCTGAATGTTGCCAACAACGCTCCCCTTACGCTCGTCGACCATGATCATTTGAAGGAAGCTTGCCTCGTTCCAGCTCCACAAGTCGTCGTGAGTGCACAGGCCCGCCCCTGCGCGTCCAAAGAACGCCGAGCGGGCTTTGCTGAGATACATCCGGTATTCGGCATGCATCGTCCCGATCTGATGTGTGAACTTCCGGCTTTCTCGGTTGAGGAGTGTTCGCTCATGCCGCCACACCTTATCGAGCTCTCCTCTCACGGTTTCACGAATCTGATCGAGCGTAATCTCTGCTTCAGCGGGTAGTTTAAGGATGTTCCTTATCCGAGCCTTGAATTGGTCTCGTAGCTCGAGGCGGCCACCATCAAAGTAGGCCCTGAGGGCTAGATCGAGCATATCCCCATAGACCACGTTGAAGAAGGATCTCATCCTGTCGATTGCTTGAGCCGCATGCTGAGGCGAGACGTTGTCAACGAGCAAGCTGGAAAGCTCTCGATTGGTTCCTTCGGCACGAATATCGCGAGAGTGGGTAGCGAGGAATTTAACGAGTTTAGCTTTGTTAATGCTATCGATCCCACGCTGAGACGCTTTGACAAGGATCTGCACAAACTCATCGTGAGAGCAGGTGCTCTGCGCTGATGAAAGAGACAGAATCGGAGTCGCCGCCGACCGTAGAGAGTTGAGATCTATTGTTTCGTCCTGCTTCAGGCGTATCTCCTCGAGTTCAACGAGGTGTATCGGGTAGCCGTTGGCGGGATATTTCCAAGGCGTCAGATGGTGAGAGTTATCGGGGATGTAGGGAAGCTGCGCTGCCACGCTAGCTACTCGAAGGTCGACTGGTCGGTACGCCGCGTAAATGAGGTTTGGGAAAAGTGGAGACTCTTCAAGCTCTCTATCGAGGGGCTTGCCTTGAAGAATGGCCGAGGAGATCGCCTTCCAGGACGCGAGAAGTCGTCGGCCTTCGTCAGGCGATTTGCCGAAAGCCTTCATCGCCGCAGTAAGAGTGGTTCGAGAGAACCCTCGAAACCCGCTGGAGATAAACTCTCTTATGATCGCTCGGTCCGATTCTGGGATCGTTTTCTTTCTGCTATAGGCTCGGGTCATCTCCTCGACGATATTCGCCCCGGACGATGGGCCACCTTGCTGAAGAACCTCAACGACAAAGGCATCGCTACTGTCGTCGAAGATGGTGAAGGCACGTAACACAGCGCGCTCAGGAATAGTGCCGGCTCGCCGCACTCGTTCCAAAAGTGAGATCTGATACGCGGTCTGCTCAGATAGGTTAGGAAGCTTCTTCATCTCAGCAAGCAGAACGTCGAATGATTTGAGGCTCTCAGCTTGCCGAGGTTCGCGCCCCAGGGCGCTTTGTGCCGCCATCGTACCGACGTCGAACGCGTGAGACCACCTTTCTTCAGTAATCGCCTGAGAGAAGAGCCTCGTGAAGAACTGTATCGACCAGGGCTTTTGGGTGAGGCTCTTCAAAGCCCCAAGCATTCTGGGTCGTGCGTTAACCAGGGGAGCTACGAGGTCTTGAATGTCGGCATCTGAGGTGACTCCGCAGGTCTTGATGGCCTCTCGAACCGACTCCGCTGAGGTTCGAAGTAGCGCCGCGGCGACGTCTTTTCGTCCGCTCTCAGAATAAATACCGAAGGCTAAAAAGTTGTCTGTGAGAGCTCGTGGGGCTCGCTTTGCACACGCGACAGCTATCTCAACGCGGTCACGCTCGTGCGGTAGGCTAAACTTGTGGATATTTGCCGCCACTTTAGCTGGGGTAGACGCGACGGCCTTGCGGGCGAGAGTGGCCGATTCTGAGTGTGGAGCCGGAGCAAATGAGGCTATAAAATCGGGCCCGAAAAGCCCCTCAAGCGCCTTTGAGGAGTAAACGCCGACTTTATGCAGAAGTTGCTTCGCTTCTTTTTCGTTTCCCTTTGTCACGTGTGCGACGAGCTCTGCGTGCATACGTTCCGAGAGAGACGCAGGGCTAAGACATTTGATGGTAGATTCCGCATTCATTGCGATGCATCGTGTGAGTACCTCAAATTTGTCGTGCGGGCGTGAGAAATGGCAGTTGTAGAGATTCTCGGCGGCTAGAGCCGCCCCTCGATGAGATGTCGCGATGGAGATAAGAAGCTCTCGACGGCTCTCCTCGCTTGAAAAATGTGAGGTTGAGAGATACGTGAGCGCGCGTTCGGGGTCGGCGGGCGCGACGCGTAGGGCTATAGTTTTTATAGTTGTAGCCGGAAGGTTTCCGAATCGCGCGATGCTGCGAGAAACGGAGATAGGATCAATCGCGGATAGTTGTAGCGCCGCTTCGCATAATGTTTCCTGGGAGAACATTTTGCTCTCTCGAATAAAGCGCAGAGAGCGAGAGGCATCGCGAGAGAATGTTTCTTGGGCTATTACCCAGAGGAGTTTTTGGTCATTGATCCCGACCCGAATGGCGACGTCTGCCGCTTCCCAGGGCATGTCCGATACATAAAGCCATAGAATATGTTCAGCCACCTCTCGAAAAAAAGGCGAGGCATGTTTCTGAACGTAACTCGCCACAGCACGTGGATTTAGGGAGAGACCGTGCTTAAGAAGATTAATAACGGTGTCGCCCTCAGGCAATTTGAAGATATTCAAGCGCCGGAGCGTTTCGTGTGGATAGTGGGCAGAAGAACTCTCAGCCAGAGCCGTTCGAAGGTTCTCCGGCAGTGTTGGTAGATCGCACACTGTGGCGAGAATCTTCCACCGATATCGCGCCCCGACTTCATCCAGGAGCTTATCAATGAGCGGAGAGAGCGGAAGCCCGAACCTGTCGAGATGCTTCGCCGTATGAAAAGGGTCGTGCGAGAGGCAGAGAGTAGCGAGTTCCATCGCGCCTGCTGGATCGGAGGTTCCAAGTGACGACAGCCACGGCAACGTGCACACCGCCGCTACGTCAGAGCAATAAAGCACACTGCGGGCAAATGGTACTTGGAGGTTTGGAGTTGTCAGGTCGAATGTCGAGACAACCCCAAGCGTTTTGACCGGGTCTACCCTAAGGCACCGCAAAGCCAGTGCTAATCGTTCGTCGGGTGGAAGTGCGGTTTTCTGTCTGAAGGTTACGGCCTTCCAGAATGATTCGGCCGAAGAAAACCGTTGAATAGCCTTTTCGGCGAAAGTCTGGGTGAGTTCGTTCTCGACGTAGCGTGGGAACCGAAGTCTCGGCAGTATCTCAATCGCAACCTCAAAGGAAAGTTCCCTCAGAACAGACTCTGCCACTCGTGATTTCGTTGTGAAAGATACCGGAAGGAAGCGTATGAGGTGAAGCAGAGCCGACGGATACTCTCGGCACGCGGCGGTGATTCCTCGCTCTATCAGTGACGAGCGAGGAGGCGAGAAGTGGGATCTGGCATCTACAAGGTTATGAGGAAATGGCTTGGGAACCGTAAGAGATGCTTCTCGCATCTGTGTGTAGGAAGAGGCTGTGGCGTCGGGGGTAACGTTTGATTCAGGCCCTGCCGGCTTATGTTTGGGATGTTGCTTCGGCGTCAACATGACTGTGATATCCTCAAAGCGAAAGCATAACAGACGCTGTAGGTGTAGGCGACTTCCAGGGGGGGGATTCCGCGTTTCATGTGTTGCTACGAGTAGGTATTGGTCACGAAGACGCGGAGCTCTCGAAATTTCTTTTAATAGAGCCCTCGTAGTTGTTTCAGGGGATTATCGGGATCCTCTGGGATGCGGGATCGGACTGAGTGCGCCGTAAAACCTCATGGTGCCATGGCTAGTCGCCGTTATATACCATGGCGTATAGCGTCTTTTTCCCGGACCTCATGTTTTTCAAACCGCGCACGTTTCATCGACGACAGATCTCAGGGTGGATGACAACGTTGGCCATCTCCCTATGTGCTCTGCAGTGTGGTTACGCTGAAGCGCTGCCGGCGTCTTTTTCGCCGAACGTGACCATTCGAGGGGATCTTCTTTCACTGCGTAGGCTCCCTTTTCTTCTGAAGGATGGAGAGTGTCCGAACAGAGACTGTACAGTGCGCATAGCCCCAATCAACGTGTCTGTCGTGGTAAAAGGCTATGGTGTTGTAAGCCTGGTATTCTCCGAGGCGGAGGATACTCGATTGATACGGAGAGAGCTGCCGAATCAGAGCGTTAATGATATCGCTCAGCGACCCGTCTTGTTGCGAGGAGTTGGTTTTCGTCGACACCTGGGAGAGAGAGGGGAACGAATCGAATTTCCGGTTGCCGGAACGATCTATCAAGATGGAAGTGTTCCTCAGCTAGAGATAGCGCTCTCTCACCTGAATCGCCGGGCCCCTGATCGGGTCGTCGTCGCGAGGGCTTCTCTCGCGGAGTCTTTGCACGGAAACGGTGTGGACGGACGAGCGATTCACGCATCCTCTTATGCGTTTGCGACCGCTAGCTGCGGTACTCACGATTCGGGGCGTCAGTCTTCGCAACTCCGAGTTCCGGGAGTTGCGCTCCGCTCCCTGGTACACCGTACTTTCGCCCCGCTCACTGGTCGCTCACTGGTACACGGTACTTTCGCCCGCTCCCTGGTACACCGTATTTTCGCCCCGCTCCCTGGTCCCGCTCACTGGTACACGGTCACGGCCATTAAGTTAAGGAGTATCTAACCGAGAAGTTTTGCGATACCATAGAGTTATCCTGGCTAATGGAATGGAGTAGACGCGCAGCAAATAAAAAATGCTGCCTACTTTAAAAACCTTCACCACTATAACTGATTCCGCTACATTCCTGCGAAGACATCGAAGAGATGAGAGAAGTTTTACCAGACAACGCAAACTCCCTTTCGCGACAGTGCTAACCCTCCTGCTGAGAAAAAGCGTCAAATCCCTCCAGCGCGTATTGAACGAGTGGTGTCGCGACGCTGACGAGTACATCTCAGCGAGCGCCCTTAGCCAGGCTCGTCAGAAATTTCGATATACGGCTTTTATCGAACTCCTTGAAGAGTGCGTGGTGAAGCCAATGTACAACGACAGAGGTCATAAGCGATTTAAGGGACACCGGTTATTAGCAATCGATGGATCGACTCTCCGTCTTCCGACAAGCAAGGAACTCATCGAATCGTTCGGCACGGTCCGGTATATGAACGATCGTCAGGAAGTCGCGTGTGACAACGTCGAAGCGAAAGTCTCCGTCCTGTATGATGTGCTCAACGAGATACCGCTGGTGGGGAGCATTCATCCCGGCAGAACGAATGATATCATGGCATCATTACAGCACCTTGAGATCCTCGAAGCTGGAGACATTCTCATGGCTGACCGAGGTTTCGGTTCATACGCTTTTTTTGCTGAAATAACGGCACGAAAAGCTGATTTTATCGTTCGCATCAAGGAGAAAACCTATGCGAGCTATCATCAACTATTCACCGATGCCACTCGCAACGATATTGTCGCTGAAGTTGAACGTCCGGCTCGGTTCAATGACGACGCGGAGCTGCCGCATAGTTTGCACATGAGATTTCTTAGGATCGTCCTCGGGGATGGGGAAGTAGAGGTCTTAGCGACATCGCTTCTCGATCAAAAACGATACCCACTAAAAGATTTCAAAAAGCTCTACTACAAGCGATGGAGAATCGAGACGTTCTTTCAAGCTATTAAGAGTCGTCTTGCCATTGATAACTTCACGGGCAGAACAGTTGAGGCTATCAAGCAAGATTTCTTCTCCACCCTCTTCGTGAGTGGTTTGGAGACAATACTGTCTGCGGAAGTAAATGGCGAACTGGCGTCTAAGAGAACACGATATCGACAGCAGGTGAACAAAGCCATCTCCTTTCACGCCATCAAAGATTCCATCATCCTACTCATGTTTGATCCACCGCCAGACTTTGAGGATCGGGTAAGGCGATTGTTCATGATCAGCCCCACCTTGCAACGTCCCGATAGATTCAAAGACAAGGAACGACTGTCCTTGAAATCAAACGCCAAGAGTTTGCACTTCCAGAAATTCGCTAGAAAAGCCGTGTTTTAGGCAGGTTGGAGCTTAACTTAATGGCCGTGGGTACACGGTACTTTCGCCGTTCCCTGGAACACCCAACTTTTTCACGCAACTTCCAGACGGGCGCGGCGATACGTCGGTATGCCACGAAACTGCCGCACTTATTCAAATAAATCGGTTTATGAGATTGTCCCTCGAGCGAAGGACTCTCTTCCTATGCCCCCGACCCAAACCTCTAACGAGATCCGTTTAGGCATTCTCGGAAGGACGCAGAGAGACAACAAGGTGGAGCTCTGTCATTTCGTCGACATGAATAGTCACAGTCACTCCATGGCCGTGTCAATCACGGAGGAAAACCTAAGCAAGTTTCACATGGAACTCAAAAAGAAGACTACCGATGCTGTCAAAGCTCTTCTTGGGCTTTCCTCTCTCTCTCTATGGGAGAAGAGAACAGGGGTGCTTTATATCGCCACACTAGAGGATGCGATTGAGCGGGTAGTCTACATCTATTGTAACCCGTCCAATGCTGGACTCTGTGAATCCATTGATCAGTATCCCGGCCTCAGCTCTTGGGCCGCATTTAAAGATTCCGCCCCATCAATTGACACTGAAGTGGAAATTGAAGCTCGGTGGTATCCCGTTTCTGAGATCCCTCAGATCCCAAATAAGCGCCTTTTATCTCAACGGCAAGACGAGGCTCTCTATCGAGAGCTTAGAGACTCTGAGAAAGCGGTACGGCACCCGCTCGTTATCAAGCCCTTTAAATGGTTAGAGACCTTTGGAATAACGACCCCTCAAGAGATTGAACGGATTCGCCAAAGAATTATAGCTCGAGTAAGGGAGAAAGAGCGCGCTAACGCTGTAGCTCGGGCTAAGTCTCACACCAAGAGTGCCTCTCGAGAGGCTTTACAGCGAACTCCCTACATGAAGCCTCACAAGCCGAAGAAAAAGGAGCGAAAGATCTTTGTTATCTGTAGCGACAAAGAGCTACGGCTATCACTTCTTGAATCGTTTCGACTTACCATCGCTCGCTGCAAGGAGTGTTACCGCAAGGCTAAGGCTGGCATCCGCGTCGATTGGCCGCCGGGTACTTTTATTCCTTGGTTTCCCCCCGGCTTTGCTTTCCCGTTGTCAGGTTAAATGGCCTCCAAAAGCTTTATTTTTTCTCCATAGAGTGCAAGTTCGAACTAACCGTCCGTCTCCACAGTTCGCCGGTGTTCACCAATAGATTTCCGCACTTCTCGATCTGTCTATTGTTAAAAACTGCAATTAAAGCGCGTCTCCTCTTAGTTTGCTTCGGTTCATCAAGGAAAAGTATGGTCCTGGGGTTTCAAAGTAGGTTGTACCAGGGAGGCGGGGTTTCAAAGTAGGTTGTACCAGGGAGGCAGGTTTGAGGTGTCGAGTTGGTCCCTGCGATTGCCTTTAACGCGGCGATTCAACACAACGAAGAGGATCGGGTGGAAAGGTCGGGCGGTGTGGCGGTAGTGAGTATCGCAGTCTTGCCGCGGAAACTATGGAGTGGGATGACGCGCGTTGGATAAACCGGTGAGGTAGTCACCAACGCGTGTCGGTTCCCACTCAGAACTTCACAAAACATCCCTAGTCTCCACGCGCCTTGCTCAATTTCTCAAGCGTGGCCTCCTTCTGGGCAGAGAGAGATTGCCACCGTTGGTCAATCTCTCGTAGTTGTTCCTCGAGTTGGCGCACTTTTTTCCGCAATCGTCGCAAAGGACTCTTTACGAGAGACAGTGCCCAAGTGTCGTGCTCCCGCTGAGCTTTTTTCCACTCCCGAACCTCGAGCGAGTCGCTCGGTGTAGCGGCCATGTGGTCACTCCGCGAGATGTTACGCATACCGTTCTCAAGGAACTTCAACTGGGCCTCGGCACGCGCGAGTTTGAGGAATAATGGAAGGTAAACTCCCTCCTCAAACCCGCTCAGTTCCGCAACCGCCTCCACTAGCTCAAGTTCATAGTACTCCGTCTCCGAAAGACGCTCAGCGCATTCATTCGAGCAGACTTCTCCAAAACTTGAGATTGGTGAGGGTTGCTGACACACCCGACAGACCTGGTCAGGCTTGTGCATGATGTTTCTCCTTGGGTAAAACCCATTAGAACCAACGAAACGTCATCACCACGACTTACAGCGCTTTGTGTGCTGTTAGCCGTGAGACGTTGTCATCACTCATCTACCCGTATTGGGAATGATCTTTACCGTTTTTGCGTCTAGGCGACCAGGGGTGAGGACCTAGAAGACACTTAAAGATTACAAAGTGGGCGAGCTGACCGAATTGGGGTAAATCACCCCTATAATTCGATGGTAGCTGTCGGTATGAGTATGGATAGGTCGGTTTAGGTATCATAGGTTGTGGCGTAAGTCTAATTAGTGAGGCAAGCCAGGACTTATTCCAGTGGATATTCTGAGACGCGTCCTGTCGTTTCTTTCATATCGACTACATGGGACAGATCGACACTCGAACAACAGGGGTACAGCCACCGGACGCAGAGCGCGCCGCTGCCCAAAGTGTCGAACCTAGGACGACCGAGTGCTCCTCGAGTGGAGGTGTTTTTTCAGCTCTCAAAGCCCCGAGTAGCACCCTTGGAAACATCTTCCTTGGCGAGAAGTTAGCGGACGGTATCGTAGCCCGTTTCTCGGTAGGAGGACCAAATATTCATGTGCTCAATACGGATGTTCGGGCGACGCTGCAGAGTTTGAAGGATCATGCGAGCAAGCTTCCTACGTGCATAGAGAAATACCGAATACTTGAGGGTTTCACGCCAAGTAAAGAGGCCTTTAAGGTCTGTGAACTGATTTTACGCAAACAGATGGGGGGTGATCGCGAGGCGATCGCCGAGCTTAAAAGAATCAGCGACGAGGCGACACAAATCGATCTCAAACGACCGCAAGAGGCGTCGTGGAAGCGTGAGATGTCTTGCTCGATAGGCGGAGTGGCAACGCGAGTAACTATTTCGTTGAGTCCGGTTTCTCGTTTAGATAGGTTCGTGACGAGCCTCATAAGCACGGATCTATCGAAAGAGTCCCGGACTAATCGTTTCGGATATCAGGTCACATTACGACCCGATGCTGAAGTCTCGAGGCTGTCGCTCGCGCCAGTTCGTCGGTTGTTCCGTCAAGTCGCTGAGATGTCCGTCATGATAGCGCCGATGATGGTGACGATGTCCGCCATCAGTCAAAGTACCCTCGTCGAGACGGCGTCAAAACTGACTCAAAACGCCGTGGCTCAGGGGCTCTTAGTCGACGTCATGAGGCTCTCAAGTTACGCCGTTACCGGAGCAATCACCTTCCTCGTCATGCAGCGATTTCAGCGAGCGCGCCTCTGCCCGACTGAAAAGCTCGAGTCGCCGAAGTGACTATGTGGCAGTGTCCGCGAAGTTGTCCATGACGCGCTCTCGGTTTAGCCGCTCGAGTCGAGCGACGAAATCCCCTTGCGGCATCGTGGCTTGTTCCTTCACGCAGTAGCGACGAAGGGTAATCGTCCCTTCCTCGACTTCTTTGTTGCCGATGATGACGATGTTGGGGATCTTGCTGGTCACGGCGTTTCGGATCTTCTTGTTGAAGGAATCGGTGCCGTTCTCCACCTCAACTCGGAACCCTTTCTGCGCGAGAAGGATAGGATGATCGATCGCTTTTTTGTAAGTAGCTGAACTGTAGTAGGCAGCCGCTACTTGTACCGCCGAGATGGGTCAAGCGAGGGTCGAAATCAGTTGTCTGT
>JBIJBE010000013.1:0-81892 GCA_044345405.1 Bdellovibrionota bacterium | reverse complement strand
ATCGGCTATACCGGCCGCGAGCGAGAGCTGTTTCAAAAGCTTCAGGTGAATCCCTATAGCTCGAATAAGATGCTTCAGGACGAGGTCGTGCGGGTCGCTGGGCTGGGAACCGCGGTAGGATTCGCCTTCCGATTCGTGCCGGGACTGGGACTGCTTGGTCAACTTACGACCTTCAACCGTTGGTACGGTCGCGCTGAGCAGCTCTCTCTCTATGAAGATCCCGATGTTATTAAAGCGAAGAACAAAGCTGAGCTTCGAGCTCTCGAAGTTCCGGATGACATGATCGAGCAGTTCCAGAGTAGCAAAGCGTACAATCCATGGACGCGTCGCTTTGTAACGGCTTCGATGACCGCGCTTGGGCCAACCGTGGCGGGACGATCGCTCTATATTAAGGCCGCGCTTCAAGCGAAGAATGAGCCATCGACTCTGTATTTTGTGTCTGTCGCTGAATATCTTGAGAAGGTGCAGAAGGATACTCCCCTTAAAAAGATCGTAAGCTCTCTCTATATCCCCGCCGGTGTGACGAAGAAAGGAGTACTCATCGTGCCTCTTGCGGTCGATTACCTTTTCTGGACCCAGGAGGTATCAGGGATATTCGATGACTTTAAAAATCGAGTAACGAAAGAGGAGGCGTTCTCCTCGGTTGAGATTCGTATACGAGGACGTATCAGCCCGCGCGCGCGCGCGGCTCTTGAGAGTCTTGGAGCGAAGGTTTCTGAGAACGTTTGGAAGTAGGGCAAGGGACCTCACCACCCCTTTGTCCTGGTTCGCGAGAACCTCCACCTATTGTGGGGGTTGCTGTTGTTGGCCTCGACTCTGACTCCGGGCCTCTCCTCCGAGGCGCCCGATCTCAGCCATGTGCTTCCTATCTCTGCTTACGGCTACACCACCTTTCCGTCCAGCTTCACGAGCTTCTTCTGGGGTAAACTCATGCGCGTTGCCGCGCTGGTGCGCGATCTTTCCACCTTTGCTGGCTATCTGACGCTGCTTATCAGCATCCATAGCGGCGAATCCTCGTAAGCGCTTCGTGCCTTTCTCCTCTTGTGCCATGTGCTGTCCTCCTGTTTTGTGCGAGACGATCACACATGCTCAACGAAGAGCCATGTATAACCGCCTTACGAGCCATGCACGTCTAGAGTAGGGGGCTTTATGGACGAGACGATATGATCGCAAAAAGAGTCGCGATGGATGAGCACCGCGCTCGGGCTAACACGCAAAGTAATTTCACGGAGGATTAGGCCGTAGGACGGTAGTCGCTGAAACCGCTTCTGTTAGGCCTTAGGAGCGAACTCCGCCTCCCCGTACGCCTTCTTACGAAGATCTTCGAGGTGGAGCTTTACCTCCGCGGGAATGTTGCTGCCGCCACTTCCTGTGAAGTCATTCATGACTCTATCGCTGTAGATGTTGTATGCCCACTTGGCTTCTTGGGATTTTGGAAACTCTTCAATACACTTCTCAAGGTAGAGCTCGTCCCATCCCTCGGTGAAGAATTGAGGAATTTGGTTATAGGCATACCCAAGGAGGTAGATAGCCTTTCGACGTTGCGGTTCGCTGAGATTCCCTGCTTCAAGGCTCTCGTGAATCAAGGCGGTGCCTCGCAGGAGGGCGACATCATCTTGCGCGTAATCGATCCCTCGAGTCGCCCCGGCGCGAACTAACTTCTCTCCGGTCGCGAGTTTGTTAGCTCCACTAACGGCAGGTGCTTTCGACCAGTTCTCCAAACCCTTGAGCCATCGTTCAACGGTATGAGCGTCGTCGAGCGGAAGGTCGCCTGATTTGAGAATCCCCTTAAACATGGTTAGGCTCTCCTTCGGGTCCCTTGAGACCCGTGTCTCAATCAGAAGAAGGCTGCGGAGTATCTGGTCGTCATAGAGGCGATAGGTGGGATCTTCGAGCGCCATGGTGAGGGTCTTTTTTGCTTCCGCGAATTGGCGGGTCGCCAAGAGGAATCGAGCGCGCTCAAGGGGATTCAACGATTCCTCCACCATCGCGGTGTTCGAGTACTGGCTCGTCACCTTGTAGGTCGCGTGACAGGAGAAGCAATCGGTTGGAAGGCGTTGAAGTCTCCACCACGCGTACTCCTTTTTTCCCTCGTCGAAACGACGGCTGGCGTCATCCAAAAGCTCGGCGACGTTCTTCACGCTCTCTTCGAACCCCGGCTGCGAACGGTACTTGGTCGGGATCCTTTCAAGGGAGTGGAAGTCGCGTCGAAGCTCCAGCAATTGCTTATGGATCTCGTCTGAGTTGTCGCTGTCGGTGAACTTATCCTCATCGGTCAAAAACGGCTGAAGGGTACGAAGGGGGGTGAGGAGCTTTTGCATGGAGCTCTGTACCTCTTCGGCGCTGGGTATCGTGGCTGGAAGGGTTAGTGCGAGCAGAGCGGCGATGAGGATTTTCTGATTTTTCATAGTGTGGTGATAAGGTATACGGGACCTACGCTCGCCGCTAGAAGGCAAAACACCCTGAGGTGGGGCGGAGGGCAAAAGTAGGCATGAAAGGGGTTTAGGGAGGTTGGAATAGGCGGGGACCTCGACCGTGACACGCTCGCCTTCCGGTGGTAGGCTAACGAGGCTTGTTCAGACCCCCTAAGGTCTCAAAGCCACTACTTTTATAGAGTTTTAATCGTTACGGAGTGCTCATGTCCGCCGAGGAGATGCCCAAACAGTTCGTTCACGGAGAGGCAGAAAAGAGAATTTCTCAGATGTGGGATAGCCTCAAGGTATCGCGGGGCACCGTTGATACATCCAAGAAGCCGTTCTGCGTCGTTATCCCGCCACCGAACGTGACGGGCATTCTTCATATGGGACACGTCCTCGACAATGTCCCTCAAGATGTCATGACCCGATGGCACCGTATGCGTGGCTACGCGGCGGTTTGGATTCCCGGAACCGACCACGCCGGTATCGCCACGCAGAACGTGGTTAAGCGCGCCCTTGAGAAGGAAGGGATCAAGATGCGCGACCTCGGACGCGAGGAGTTCTTAAAGCGCGTTTGGGAGTTTAAAGAGAAGCACGGAAGCATCATCATCGAGCAGCTCAAGCGTCTCGGATGCTCGTGTGATTGGGAGCGTGAGCGATTTACGATGGATGAAGGGATGATGAAGGCCGTTCTTACGGCGTTCGTACAGCTCTTTGACAAGGGACTCATCTATCGCGGTAAGCGAATGGTGAATTGGTGTACCGTCTGTATGACGGCGCTCGCCGATGATGAGGTTGAGCATGGTACGCACGGCAGCCATCTCTGGCACCTCAAGTATCCACTTGTTGACGACAAAGGAAACGCGACGAACGAGTTCCTTATCGTCGCCACGACCCGTCCTGAAACGATGCTTGGTGATACCGGCGTAGCGGTTCATCCAGAGGACCCACGATACACCTCGATCGTTGGCCGAAAGGTACTCCTTCCGATTCAAAATAGGACTATCCCTGTTATCGCCGATGATTTCGTGGATCGAAAATTTGGAACCGGTGTCGTTAAGCTCACCCCGGCTCACGATCCGAACGATTATCAGGCCGCGTTGAAGCATAATCTTCCCCTTGAGACCGTTATCGGTGATGACGGCAAGATGACCGATGCTGCTGGCGCTGCCTACGCGGGACTCGATCGCTACCAAGCTCGCAAAAAAGTTGTTGCGGATCTTGAAGCGCTCGGCTTTATGGAGAAGATCGAGAAGCATTCTCACGCCGTTGGTGAATGCTATCGGTGTAAGAGCGTTCTTGAGCCGAAGGTTTCGGACCAATGGTTTGTAAAGATGCGATCATTGGCCGAGAGGGCCAAGGAGGTCGTTGTTAACGGTTCGCTCACGATTATTCCTGAATCTGAGAAGCACGACTACTTCCACTGGATGGATACTATTCAGGATTGGTGTATCTCGCGGCAGTTGTGGTGGGGGCACCGAATCCCTGTGTACTACTGTGATTCGTGCGACCACGTAACCGCTAAGGTTGAGGCTCCTCATTCGTGCGAGAAGTGTGGGAACACTAATCTGCGTCAGGATGAGGATGTACTTGATACGTGGTTCTCGTCGCAGCTGTGGCCTTTCTCGACCCTGGGTTGGCCAGACAAAACTCCGGAACTCGAGTTCTGGTATCCGAACAACTGGCTCATGTCTGGACGTGACATCTTGCCCTTCTGGGACGCTCGAATGATTATCGCCGGTCTTGAGTTGCTTGGGGAGATTCCGTTCCACACGCTCGCCCTCCACGGACTCGTTCGTGACTCTCAGGGGCGAAAGCTCTCGAAGTCGCTCGGGAACTCTCCCGACCCGCTTGACCTCTTTGATCAGTTCGGAACGGACGCCGTGCGCGTCTCTATCGCGATGAACTATCCGATGGGGCGACAAGATACGAAGCTCCACGACGATATTTTCAGGAACGGGCAAGGACTCGTCATTAAGTTGTGGAATGCAACTCGACTCCTTCTCGGAAACCTTGGCGACGAGAAGATTTCGAGCGACTCAACTCGCCTCGATCTCTCTGCGCTTGAGGATACGTGGATTATATCTCGCTTGGGTGAGGTGATCCGTGTCCATGATGATTACCTCAACAAGAGCGATATCGTTCACGCCGTTGGCGCTATCCGGAGCTTCTTCTGGGATGATTACTGCGATTGGTACCTTGAGATCATCAAGACCCGGTTGTGGGCGGGAGGTGAGTCGAAGCGTAAGGCGCTCGAAGTTGCCCTTGTGTGTCAGCGCACGATCTTGAAGCTCCTTCATCCGTACATGCCGTTCGTAACTGAAGAGTTATGGCAGACGTTGCAGAAGCAGGGGATCACCGATGCCGCCGAAACCGGGGATTCCCGCTCTATCGCGCTCTCATCGTGGCCAAACGCAGACCTCTACCGAAAAGATGAGTCAGCCGAGGCGCAGATCGGGCTTATGGCATCGATCGTGCGTGGAGTTCGAGATGTGAAGCAGACTCTCAATATCTCGCCTAAGATCTCGCTCTCATCAAAGCTCCTCTTCTTATCAGGGAATGCTAAGAGCAACTTCGAGCCAGTTCGGGGCGTGGCACAAACGATAGGTGTGATAAGTGAGTTCTCTGAACACGCGCAACAATCAACACCTGCAGGACACGTTCCTTTTAAGTTCGATGGAGGTATCGGATATCTTGCGTTGCCATCTGACATCGATGCGAAGGATATCACGAGCAAGCTCTCAGCCCGTATTGAGAAGTTGCAGAAGACGCTTGCGGGTATCGAGCGGAACCTGTCGAACCAGGATTTTGTAGCGAACGCGCCTGCCGAGCTCGTCGAGGAGACGAAGGGTAAGGCAAACGAGACAAAAGAGTCGATCGCGAAGCTCGATGACTTCCGTAAATCACTTCAATAAGGGGTACTAACATGAGCGATGCAAAGATAAAGATTACGGTTAAAAACAATGGCCCTTTTCGTGTAGAGGGGACGGACTTTGAGATCTGTGACGCCGCCGGTAACGTGTTCAACCTGAACGGACGCACCGCTATCTCGCTGTGCCGATGTGGCGCCTCGAAGAAACAACCGTTCTGTGACGGTTCGCACGGAGAGTGCAAGTTTCAATCTGAGTGCCAGGCGTTTGAGTTGCCACCGAAGTAGGGACGGGGTTCGTCTGTCCGCCGGGTTTGTAACGACATCGTCGCTATCTTGCATGGTCCATCCGGAGGGCCCGTCTCCTGGCGGGCCGGAACTCGCTCTTGGCCTTTCGTGCATCTTCCGGCCCATGAGGACATGGGCCCTCCGGATGGTGTTATGTCAGGGGGTCACCACCGACACACTCCCATCCCCCGTCGCGACATATATCTCACCCTGCGCTCCCTGACCCACCGCTACGATAGGAAAGCTTGCGTGAGCGATTGGAGTCGCAGTCCACGTGGCACCGCTTGGAGTTAGCTTGAAGAGGGTCTTTGTGTGAGAATCCGCGTATATGAACGCTCCTTGGAGGCTCGGTATTCGCGCTCCGGAATAAAAAAATCCTCCTACCGCGGTACTTCGAGCCTCGGCGGGGTAGGAATAAACCGGAGGCGTAACGTGCGATAAGTCGCACGCAGCGGCCACGCACTTCCCGCCCTCTGCTATATTCCACCCATAGTTCTTTCCACCCTCAACGAGGTCGAGCTCTTGAATCTCTCGACCAGAATCGACAAGCATGACCTTTTTGGTTGTTGGATCGAATGAGATGGAGAGGGGATTTTGAACCCCTAGGGCCCACACTTCTCCAGCGGCGTTGTTTCTCTTCGCGAAGGGGTTGTCTGAAGGGATCGTGTAGCGTGTTGGATCCGCGACGCCTATCCGTAAGATCTTTCCGAAGAGCGAACGAGGGTTCTGCGCGAGCGATGCGGCGCCTGGTTTGCGGGGAGCGTCCCCAAGCCCTATGAGCAGCGAATGCTCGCCAGCAAACGTGATTGTGCTTCGATGCGCGTGAGGATGAGGCTGAACTACCTTCAGCACCACGATTAGGGAATCCTCATCGGCCGTTTCTCCCGTTTTTGTGGGGAAGCGCCCAACGATCGTGTCGCCTTGCTTGTCCGTATAGGTGACGTAGAGCTCCTTGCTCTGCGCGTAGTTGGGTGGGAACGCGATGCTTGAGAGCCCGGCGTTCTCTTGAGGGGAGAGAATATCCTCGATGTCGAGGAGGTCGCGCTTAGCCCGTTTGCCGTTCTCAACAATCGCGACAGTGCCGGTTCTCTCTAAGACAAATATCTTAGAAGGATCGCTTGCGATGGATGTAATGGCGACCGGATCCGCGAACCCTTGGGCTATCGGTTTGAGATTAAAGCTCTCCTGCGCGGCCGCCGTGGTGATACACGAAAGGAGTGAGAGCAGGAGAGCTTGGAGCTTCATGTGTTAGGCACCCTTAACGAGTGACGCTACAGATTCACACACGTAGTCGATGTTGTTGTGATTGAGCGCGGCAACGCAGATACGCCCACTGTCGAGGCCGTAGACATGGTACTTCTCGCGAAGCGCCTTCATCACGTCAACGGAGAGTCCCGAGTACGAGAACATCCCTCTTTGATTGAGGATAAACGAGAAGTCGAGATCGGGAAGGACCTCTTTCAGCTTCTTGGCGAAGAGGTGACGCATTTCATGAATGCGCTCGCGCATCTCGCCGAGCTCATTCTCCCACATTGGGCGAAGCTCCGGATGGGTGAGGACGAT
Organism: Bdellovibrionota bacterium; assembly: GCA_044345405.1. GTDB lineage: Bacteria > Bdellovibrionota_C > UBA2361 > UBA2361 > OMII01 > OMII01. Next base: position 74,755 of record JBIJBE010000013.1, on the reverse strand, counting down.
AGCCACCAATTGGGCGCCGTAAGACGGGGGCGAGGAGTAGATCATCCGCACGATTCGTTTGAGTTGGCTCGTGACGGCGGCCGCTTCTTTTTGTGAGCCTGTTACAACCGAAATGGCGCCCACGCGTTCACGGTAGATCGAAAATGACTTCGCGAATGAGTTCGCCACGAAGAACGTAAGGCCCTTCTCAACGAGGAGCTGAATCGGTCGAGAGTCGGGAACGATCCCCTCAGCAAAGCCCTGGTAGGCGAAGTCGACGAACGGAATAAGCTCGCGCTCCGCGCAGATATCGACGACCTCCTTCCAGGTTTTGTCGTCGAGATCCACACCGGTTGGATTGTGGCAGCACGCGTGGAGAAGGACGGGAGTGCGAGGCTTTAAGGTTCTCAGTGTCGCGAGCATGTCATCCGCTCGGAGTCCGAAGGTCTTCGAGTCGTAGTACGGGTAGGTCTCTACTTTCATCCCCGCGGCTTCGAAGATCACGCGGTGATTTTCCCAGCTTGGGTCGCTGATGTAGATCGTGTCCTGTCCCATGAAGCGTTTGATGAACTCGATACCGAGCTTCAAACCGCCACTACCGCCGACTGACTGAACGGTCGCGACTCGCTTCTCTTTGAGCAGGGAGGAATCCTTGCCGAAGAGGAGCTCTTGATTCGCCTGAACAAAGGCGGGCACACCGTCGATGGGAAGGTAGGTCTTGGTGTCCTCTTGGGAAGCCCACAGTTTAGCCGCCTGAAGCACGGCGTTGAGCACGGGGATCTTTCCATTCGCGTCCTGATACACGCCGACCCCGAGGTTTACCTTTGATGGGGTTGGGTCGTTACGGAACGCCTCAGTGATCCCGAGGATCGCGTCGGGAACCGCCATTTGAATATCTGAAAAGAGAGAAGTGGCCATACACACCGAAAATAGAGAGGAAGGATTATGGGGGAAAGGTACCACAGCACGGGAGAGGGAGCCAGTAAGCGGGGTTAGGAGAAATCCACGGTGAAAGGGGAGGTTAGGGTCCTGTCCGTGGTAACGCAGCGACCATTTTCCCTCAACGCAGCTCGCGACAGGCCGCTAGCCGAAAATACTTGGTATCGCGATTGACCTTGGCCCCCTGCAACACGGCGGTCAGGAATGACCGCCCTCCCAGGTCACGGGTCGGTACGACGGGAGGGCGACCATTCCTGGTCGCCGGAAATTGCTCCCCTTTCGAACGACCTCCTCCTCTTGAGTTGCTACCGCCCGCCTACGCAATCCCCGCACCCTACGAAATTCCCACAGCAAATAGCCTCGTCTCTCCCCGAAATTTCAGAAGCACGATAGAGCGCCAATCGGATCTCTCTTGTATGAGTAAGTTCGATCAAACAAGCACGTCTCAAGAGAATGGCGCGTTCGTAAAAAAGTTCGCTGATAAACCATCGTATATGGCCGAGCTTAACGCGCTGAGAGGGTTAAGTGGAAAGGGAATTACTCCTGAAATTCTCAAGCATGATAATAACACTCGAACGCTTCATATAGCGGATGCCGGTATCACTCTTCGTTCATTACGTGTAGACCAAGAGAGCCGCTTCTCCATGACTCAACTCCGCAGTTTCGCGAGTCAACTATTTCGATGTCTTTCTGAGTTGCATGCTGAGAACTTCTGCCACTATGACGTCAAGGAGGACAACATTTGCGTCCAGGGAAGCATTCGAAACGATGGGTCGCTTGACCTCGATCAAGATTTTAAAGTGAAACTCATCGATTTCGGATTGAGTTTTAAAATCGATGATATTCCCCAGCACTACGTCGGCAATAAAACCCTAGGCACTCCAGTCTGTCGTAGTCCGGAGCATATCAATGGGCTCCCGCAGTACGGACAGGCAGCGGATGTGTTTTGCGCCGCGGCCACGGTGCTGCAGATTATCGAGGATGCTCCCGATGCATTTCCTCTCGCTTTTGGTAATCCCGAGCGTCAGATCAAAGTGGCGCAGGAGAGGGTCGAGCTACATCGTTCACTCAAGGCAGCGTCAGGAGAGATCGTTCCGAAGGACATGCAAGCGGTGCTCTTCAGTATGCTCCATCCAGATCCAAAGGAGCGGCCATCAAGTAAGACCTGCTATCACCTCCTCGGTTTAGCGATATAGGGTGGACCCTAGAGTCAGCCTTGGGTTTGCTTTCAATAGTTCGAAATAGCTCCTTTAAGGCGCTTTCGTAGGCTAAGACCTCATACCTTCTACCTTTGCCACCCAATCGTGATAATGATCTCTATAGGCCTCGCGAATTGGCAGGGAATCCCCCCCCCCAGGCACAAGGAGAATGTATGGCATCCCTATCCCCAGCAACGAACACCTCTGTCGTGGGTGTGACTACCGCATCATCAACTAAGACCGACATCTCTCAGGAAGGGGTCTCGCAGACCGGTGGATTGCGCCGTTTAGCGAGCATCGCGGCGATGTCGCTCGCCCTTACGAATAGTGAGCCAGCGAAGGCGCAGGAGGGGGCAGCGCCCGCTCCGACAAGTCCTCAGCCTACCTATGTGATTCTCCGCGGACCTGATGGGGTGGACCGGGCGTATCCTGTCGTGAATGTGGCTCCTGCTCAGGGCGCTCCTGTTTCTTCGCCGGTGAACGGTGGCGTGGTATCAGCGGCACCTACCGTGGCGCCGCAGGTCGCGCCCCCAACGAACGTGGCTCAACCTATACCCGTACCCCCTGCCACTGGGATCCTTCCCAACATCGTGGTGCCGGGCGCGACCGCGACATATCAACCCCCTTCGCCTGTCGCGCAGCCCGGACAACAGGGTGGGGTGCCAGTCGATCCTATACGACAACGCATGGTCGAGGCGCAGATCGCCGAGCGCCAACAACGGTACAACGACCAAATGGCCATTCGTGCTCAGCGAGAGGCTGAGCGACAACAGCGGATGGAGGAGCAGCGGTTGAGACAGTTCCACCGAGAGCGGTCCGAGAAGGTGGGATGGTTCCTCGACGCGGTGCTGCCTGGTCCCAAGAGATAGGCCAGAGGTGGCGTCTCTTTTCGACGTAATCGGACGTAAAACGACCGTTCCATATCTCATTTCAAACTGAGGGGGCTTTACAAACGGCCTGTGTCGGGAGCAACATCCCCGCTCGGCTTCCCCCCACGTTAGGAATGGACGTGTACCGATATGGATGCGACGAGATCGACATCCGCAAACCCGCAGTTAAACGATCGTGATCTGTCGACCACGTCGGGCCCTTTTTCTCCGCAGCTCGACGCGGACCTCGTATCGATCATCCTCAAACTTGAACAACTCTACCATTCAGGTAAGCGAACCTTTGTGATCGTCGCTCATCGAGACCCCGACGCCGACGCGATGGCGGGATGTCTTGGTATGGACCGCTTGATTCGGGGGCTCTTACCCGGAGACATCACCGTTCGCTGGATGCATGACGGTGTGTTGTGTGAGTCTCTCCGTCAGGTGTGTGGCGCGAGGACGGAGCCTCTCTCGGTCTTGCCGGGAGTTTTTGACGCCGCGCCTCATGGCTCTGTCGCAATTGTGGTTGTCGATCAAACGGGACTGCACAGCACCGCTGTTTTGCCGCCGAGCCTTGAGAGCGACATCCGTCTGAAAGGATGTGAAGCGGATGTTGTCCTGGATCACCACGGTGATGCTCGCCACGAGCCGGGGGTTATCTCCGCTCCAGAGGCCGGATGCACCGCCGCCCTTGTGTATCGGGTACTCGAGTTGGCGAAGAATCACGAACGGTTTCGTCATATGACTTGGTCCTCCGAGGATGACGCCCGACTCGCGCTTCTTGTAAACATGGGAGCGCGCACAGACGCCAGCCAGCAGATCGCGGGCCCCCTATCTGATGATGTGTCACCGCACGTTCGGTGGGCAGTCGGCGCTACCGAAGGTCACTTCGATATGTCAGCGTGTAAGTCGTTCGATGTGCTCGCGGGCCATCATGAGGGACTGGTTCGTTACGCCCAGGCGCATACCAAGGTATATCCAAAAGTGACCGTTAAAGACGTTATCGCCCGTGTGCTTGTATCCTACGCGGGGGTCGCTGAGAGCGCGCATTGTATTGGTGCCTGCGCGGATCTCCTCCATGCCGCGGAGAAGCGACAACACCAGAGCGACGATTTACCGATAGCGATGGTAGTATGCGGTGTCATGCAACCCGCTGGAGGTCCGGGACGGGCGAGTGTACATACAGGTGAACGCGTTCACATCTCCGTGCGAACGGAAGCGCCGATTGACGCCGAATACATAGCTGAATTGATCTCCGTGAATGGGGGAGGTCGTGTCGGCTCAGCGGCCGCCCAGCTCACGGTGCCGGAGATGTGTGAAGATATGCCGGTTGATCACTACATGCTTCTCCTTCTTTCGTACATCGAGATGAAGCTCACCTGGCCACGTGACTCTTTGTGGGATTAGGTTTTCAGAGATTTGGCGCGAAGTGAACGCTCACATAAACGTGAACTGAGGAGTGCTCGAGATAGCAGGTTGCAGGTAGCGGAGTTCTAGTTGCGTGCACGTTCACGATGAAAACCGGGGCTCCTTAAACCAGATCGGTCTCGACCCGAAGGATAGAACTATCGCCAATGCCCAAGCGGGACGCTAAATCTGGGTGTTGAAATACTTCGATCCTATCTTTGCCGGAGGGCATCGTGGTGTGCCCCTCGACACCCAGTGAGGGAGCCGGTATGCCGCCTCCAAATGTCTTCTTGCTTTGGAACACACGAGCTTCATCCCAGAGACCAGCGTCGATGAAACGTTGCAGCGTCTGGGATCCGCCCTCGATAATGACCGACAATTTTTTCGCGGCGAAAAGCTCCTCGAGGACCTGCTCCGGTATTGAGCGAGTGGGATCGATACGCTTCCATTCGGTAAGGTTTTCGCGCTTCTCGAGGGAGGCGTTGAATATCCAGGTCTCCACCTCGTTGTTAAAGAGCGCGAGCGATGAGGGAAGGGCGAGGTTGGTATCGATAACGAGTCGAAGTGGATTCACGCCCTCCACGTGCCGAACGGTTAGATGCGGATCATCAATGAGAGCTGTTTTTGTTCCGACGAGGATGCTCATCTCCTGAGAGCGCCACCGATGGGTGGTACGCCGAGAGAATTCGGAGCTGATCCATTTCGAAGAGCCGTCCTCGCGCGCGATGAATCTATCGGCGGTCTCCGCCCACTTTAAGATCACATACGGACGCTTCATTCGTTGGAAGAGGATGAAGCGACGATTGAGCATGACGCACTCACGTTCACGAACCCCCTCGTAAACGGTTATCCCCGCGTCGCGTAGCTTCTGTATCCCTTGACCCGCCACCTTTGGATTAGGGTCCTTGCATCCCACGACAACGGTTTTAATTCCGGACTCAATAACGAGGTCGGCGCATGGAGGGGTTTTGCCGAAATGAGAGCATGGCTCAAGTGAGACGTAGATCGTGGAGTCCTTGAGAAGCGACCTATCACGTACGGATTGAATCGCGAATACCTCAGCGTGGGGACCTCCATACGCTTGGTGGTAGCCCTCGCCGATGATCGTATCGCTGTGCACGATCACGGCTCCAACCATCGGATTAGGCATAACCGAGCGACCACCACGAGCGGCGAGGTCGAGAGCGCGGTCCATATAGCGAGGATCAATCATGAAATATCCATACCATGTATAGACACCTGCGGATATCCCGCAGGGTGGTGAGATAAATCCAATGACGCCCCGCGAGGTGTCGTGTAGAGTTGATGACAACGGATGAGCCCACGTGATTCCTGACCGTTTTCAAGAAGATGAGTGACGAACGTTCCGAAGAATCGATCGTATGGAAGCCCAGCCCGGCGCTGATGGCGGGGTGTTCGCTCCGTCGTTTTCTCGAGGGGCTTCAACGCAAAGGTATCGGGCCCTTCCCACGATTTGAGGATCTTCATCAGTGGTCGGTACGTGAACCGGAGCTCTTCTGGAGAGAGGTGTTCTCGTTCGTTGATGTGAAGGGACACGGCGACTTACACAGCGTGTGGGGGACGGAGGAGGGACCGACACCGCTCGCGAAGAGATGGTTTCCCGATGTTCAGATCAATTTCGCGGAGAACCTACTCCGAGAGCCCTCCGACGCGATCGCGATTACGGCATGGTCCGAGGATCGTCTCCGACGAACGATTACTCGACGAGAGCTCCGTCAGATGGCGCTCTCGGTAGCTGATCACCTGCGCGCCCAAGGCATACAGCCCGAAGAGCGTGTATTTGCATTTCTCCCCAATATTCCAGAAGCGATTATCTGCATGCTCGGGGCGACCGCCATAGGCGCGACGTGGGCGAGCTGTGGTACTGATTATCAAGTGGACGGTCTCCTCGCGCGTGTTGGGAGGGTAAAGCCAAAGGTATTCATCGCGCCGCTCGCCTATCTCTGGCGTGGTAAAGAGGTTGACGTAACCCCGATACTTGAAGAGGTGGTGCGAAACACTCCGTCCGTTGAACACGTTATCTTAGTGGATTATCTCGGCACGGGGCGAGATAGCTCTACCATGACGAAGATACCTTCTCGTGAAAGCCTTAGCGCTATCCTCGCGACATCGGCTGGCACCGTGGACCTTCCAACCTTCTCCTTTTCGCATCCCGTTTACATCATGTTCTCCTCGGGCACGACCGGCAAACCGAAGGGAATAGTGCATGGCGCGGGAGGAACCCTGCTTGAACACAAGAAAGAGCAGATACTGCACTCAGATGTTCGGCCAGGGGATGTTCTCTTTTATCAAACATCGACGAGTTGGATGATGTGGAATTGGCTCGTCTCGGGGTTAGCCGCTGACGCCACGATAGCGCTCTATGATGGTGACCCTTTGATTGAGAAGGGGAACATCCTATGGCGGATGGCGGAGGATGAGAAGTTCACTCATTTCGGGACGAGCGCGGCGTTTCTGGGCGCTAGTGAGAAGATGGGAGTGCGGCCTGGAGAGGCCTTTTCTCTTGAATCGTTGAGAGCGCTCCTTTCAACCGGTTCAACGCTCTATCCCTCTCAGTTCGATTACATCGTTGATGCCATTAAGCCCCTCTGGATCCAAAGTATCTCAGGAGGTACGGATATTATTGGCTGCTTCGGTCTTGGCACACCCCTTAAACCGGTTGTTCGAGGAGAGGTGCAGTGCAAGAGCCTTGGATACGATGTACGTGTCTTCAACTCGTCAGGCGAGTCAGTGGTGGGCGAGGAGGGAGAGCTCATGTGCGTTAATCCAGCGCCCTCGATGCCGATCTATTTCCTTGATGATCCGAACGGAGAAGCGTATCGGGGCGCCTATTTTTCTGAGTATCCCGGCGTCTGGAGGCACGGAGATTTTCTTGAAGAAACAAAGGATGGTGGATTACTCTTTTTAGGGCGCTCCGACGCGACCCTTAAGCCCGCTGGTGTGCGGGTCGCCACCGCGGATATCTACGCCGCGCTCCACAAGGTTCCCGCGGTACGTGAGGCGCTGGCTGTTGGATACGTTCCCCAGGGGGCGACCTCGGAGAAAGTTGTTCTTTTTGTTGTGCTTAATAGTGGGGAATCTCTGACAGAGGCGCTCACCAGCGAAATTCGGGAAACGCTCCGTCGTTCAAACGCGTTCTACGTTCCCGCCGTTATCGTGCAGGCGCCCGAGGTGCCACGGACATCGAATAGCAAGCTCTCGGAGCTCTCGGTGAAGAGAATTCTAAAAGGAGAGGACGCTGGAAACGCCTCGGCGTTGGCGAATCCGAACTCCCTTAATTTCTTTATGGAAGAGGGCCTTCAGAAAGTGAAGGCCGCTCTAGGTTAGGCTTCAACGAAGAGCTCCGGTGTTTGCTCCGGATTTATGCTCGAGCTCCCTTTGCTGAGCCATTCGTTTCGATCTTTCGTGGACATCGCTTTATTGAGCTTCGTCATGATGGCGCCGCGGGCTTCAACTGAGATGACCATCTCTTTGCCGGTCCATGCGGGAGTACGTTCCAGGATCTCTCCGGTCTCCATGTAGGAATCGATTAGCGCTTCCGCCATGCTGAACGGAATACCGTAGAGCTGGCTCGGCGTGTGGTCCTTATTGCCGGTCGCGGCGGCAACGTAGTCAAGCGCCATTGAGTGATTGAACCCCATGCGCTCAAGAACGATGGCCGCTATCTGAATGTTATTGGTTTGGAAGGCGCTCTCCTCGTACGATATGTCGAATGCGAGATCCTTGCTCTTGAGGTGAATACGGTAATCCTTGAAACCGCGACGGTTCTCGCGCAGAAAGGGCGCGAAGGCGAGATAGCGCAATCCTCTACTTAAGAGACCGAAGGCAAGCCCAACCTCGGGGATTCCTTGGCCGATGATTCCTCCGGTGGTCAGCGCCTCATAGAGTGGGTTCTCGACGTACGCCCAATCATCCTTATCCGTTTTACGACTTAAGTTTCGAGAGAGGTAGCAGTACGCCAATATGACGGCGTGTTCGATCGGCGAGTAGGCCTCGAAGAACTCCTTCGCGTCGATCAACTTCCCCGGACTTAACACCTGTGGTCGGTGTTCTTTAGTTAGGAAGTAGTAGGTCGCTTTGATCGTACTATTTTTAAGGAGACGAATAATGTGGTTCTCTGCCGCAAGAGGGAGGCGGCTGGAACCAACCTCGTAGTGGTGGACGAGGAGACGTATCGCCTCAGAGAAATTCGCCGCAACCGCGCCGAACGGACGAAGTAACTCCTCAGCTGCTTGCCACCCAAGCCGGGCTTCGCTGTCTATGGACTTCATCTCTGTGTGTTGTGCCATGGCTGTGCTCCCCAAACTTCGACGAGGACCGTACACGATCCCCTGCCCCGGTAGACGTCGTCACGCAGCGCGAGCGCCTTAATGAACGGCGGCTCTTTTATTGTATCCCCCAAATGCTCTGTCTCCAAGCTCTCTTCTATGGGGGCTCTACGGACGCCTTAGCTCGTCTGCTCCGTCTAACAAGCTGAGACGTTAGACAAAAAGGTAAAGGGCAAGGGGTGTCATATGATGGGAATCGGACGGGACCCTATCCGATAGGGAGTGGTGCTTAGCTTCGCTATTGATGATGATGGCTTCGTTCGATTTCTTAACAGGAACTAGGCGGTTGTGATGGCTCGAGAAAGAGCGAAGAGAGGCCTGTACCCAGGTGTCAACCCAGGTGTCATCCTCGCCTTAGCAGGTGTGTTTTTCTCAGTTGTGTTGAGCGAGCTCGTCTTGCGGCTCTCCGGTATTCCCGCGCAGCCTTTTCTTGAGGAGGTTCAGTTTGGCTGGCCGGATCCTCAGACGTTGCGGGACGAATACGTTCGCGACCCGGATCTCTTTTGGGTGCCCAAAACATACAAGGCCTCGCTTGCCGATGCTCAGCGAGTCCCTCCGGAGATCGTATTTCTCGGCGACTCGTGTACTCAGTTCGGTACCTATCCAGCGCGAGTGGTTGAAAAGATCCGGAGTCAAACAGGAAACGGAGCTCTTCAGGGGCTCTCGGTTGGTGTTGGTGGCTGGAGTTCAGCGCAAGGATTGCGACAGCTTGAGCGCGATATCGCTCCTCTTCACCCCAACGTGGTCACCGTTTTTTTCGGGTGGAACGATCACTGGAGGCACTTTGGGGCGAGCGATCAAGACATCGCATGGGTTAGCGCTCCGTTACCGTTTTTGCCGTTCCATCTTAAAATAGTCGAGCTGTTCAAGCGAGCCTACGTGATTTTTCGCTCCGATCCTAAGGGTCTTCGGGTGCCCGCATCAAACTTCGAAGCTATTTTGCGAGATATCGTCACCACATCCCGACATAAGGGTATAATCCCTGTCTTGATAACCGCTCCTTCCTCCCTCGTGATGGGGCGGGAGCCTGAGCGTCTCGCTCAGCGATGGGTTCGCGATCTACGAGATGTTGTACCGCTCCATCAACACTACGTGAGCATCGTTCGAGAGGTCGCTGCGGCGACAGGATCGCCCCTGTGCGATCTCGCGGCGCGATTTGATGAGCTTCCCGCGCCGCAGAGAGAGACAGAATATATGCTGAGCGATGGTATCCATTTTACTCCCGCGGGGGACGAGGTCCTCGCGAACCTTATCGTTCAATGTCTTCGTCAGAATAGTTTGGTGGGGTTATCTCCCTCCACACCTTAACAGCTCGATCTCCTGGTAGTAATTGTGGGATCGAGATGAGACGAGGCGTTATTGATGAGGCGTCGGGAGCTCTGGAAGCCCATCACCATTTCCATCGATGGCAGCCACCCACGTTTTATCTTCACGTTGAACGGGTGAGATATGATGCATTCCGTTCCTCGCCCAATGATCACCGTGAGGAGCGAAGAACGGGTCCCGATCGGCCGGATGCTCAGCGAACTCTGTTGGTGAGAGGGTATCAACAACCATCGCCCTGACCTTCTTGCCGTAGCCCTCCCGGTTATCCTGAACGAATCGTACGAGCTGGTCGTTAACGACGACGGGCCGTCCACCCGGTCGAGCGAGACCTTTATCATCTACATAGAATGGGCTCTTCGCGTGTTCATGCCACGGGCCTCGTAGGTCATTCGCGTAAAAGATGGCGAGGGAGTAGGGGGATTTGCACGCGAATATCCACCAACGTCCTTGAAAGAATACCGGTGAGGGATCTGAGTAATCCCCCGAGATAAGCTCCCGTTCAAATGTCCAACTCAAGGGAAAGTTGGTGGCTCGATAGAGGCGGATGCCGTGAGCCTGTCGGGATTCGGGGATCATAAAATAGGTATCCTCGTGCTCAAACACGAATGGGTACGAGAGGTGAAATGGCTCCGCGAGCACAACCTTTTCGAATCGCCAGGAGGAGAGATCCGCGCTTGAGGCGACTCCGAGCTCACCCCGGCCGCTCTTCGTATTGAAGAGCTCAAAGAAGAGGTGCCACGTGGAGTTTTGCCGTATAAGAAATGGATCGGCGACAAACGCGACATCGGGATGACGAATGTCTCGCCATGAGAGCACCGGGTTCGTGGGGACACTTCGCTCAGAGAGTGTGACAAGATCTGGTCCCTGCGCGATTCCGATTGACCATAGTTTCGCGTTTGAAAGCGTTGCGACGAGAGGCTCGCCCGTTGTTTGAAGACCCCTGCCGCCGCACCCTGCCGAAGAAACGGCGAAGCCGATTAAGATCAACGCGCAGAGGGCTCGAGGTAAGCGCTTATGGAAGTTGTTTATTCTGCTCGGTAGTGTCGACACCGTTGCTTGAGTATATGAGCGCATTGCTTTCACCGTATACCGACGATATCGGAAGCGTTGGGTTCCTGCTAGCAGGGTGGTAGCGTATCCTCGTCGAGCGTCACGACCCTATTCCAGTGTTTTGGTGACCTCTTTGGTGTGGTACTCCTCAAGACGGTCAGGACCACCACAGGGGAGGGCCCGATCCGTCGTCTACGGCTGAAAAGTGGGAGATCATCATGAGGGTATGGTCGAAAGCGTGGTGGTTCGTGACTATCGCATTCGCTCTTTATTTCGGTTTCATATTCACTCCCGCCCTAGTTTTTCCGGCTTTTGACGCGACCTGGTATGTTTGTGCGGTACAGCTCTCCATTCTTCTGACGGTACCGTTGCTCCTCCTGCTTGCGATGTGGGGTGGGATTGAATTGCTTGTCGCGAAAGGGCGTAAGCGCCCGATCGGAGCATGGACGAGGATCCCGGGGAATACCGCGATCGCCGGACTCTCTATGCTGGTGGCATTTTTGGCCCTTAATCGTATTCTCCCCTATCAGTTGCCGCGCGGGTCGTACGAGGCTCTGTTCTCTCGTGAGGTTTGGTCAGAGCCTGGCTCGGATTTCGGTCAAGGGCAGTTCATCACTCCCCGACAAAAGATGCTTGGTGATGTCGTCAAAAATCTGCCGGGTAAAAGCCGAGCTGAAGTTGAGTACATGTTAGGGAAGGGGGACGATACCCAGTATTTCAAATCCGTAGGGTGCGATCTGTTGTATGTTACCGGGCCCGAGCGTGCGTCGTTTTTTGGGGTCGATTCGGAGTGGCTCCTGATTTGGTTTGATGAACACGGAATGTACAAACGGTATGCGATTCTTGCTGATTGAGGATGTGCTGTCCTAGGAGCTTTGATACGTTTCTCAGGGCCCGGGGTGAGTCTTTTCCCTCTGTTCGGGCTAGCGCGAGAAAAAGTAGCTCGGCTAAGACAGCAAAATGACTGTCGGTTGCAACTGTCAAGCCGCCTAACGCTTGAGCAGGGACTAGGTTACAGGGTCACCAAGATATAGATCGACGTGAACATCGACCGTTCGGTACAATTAAGTGAAGAAGGGGCCGACAATGGCGGCGTTACACCGTCGCGGTTCCAAGGAGCATCATTCATGCGCACCGTCGGGTGGTGTCGCTTTTCTGGAGGGGATTCGTATGGTCGTTCGCAGGGGCTTCATCTATCTGGTAGCTCTCCTTTCATGTGCAACGCTTCGTAGCGCGGTTGCGTGCATGCCACTTCCGGACTACTCCTCCGATCCGGAGTATCTCCAGGGCCATGCCGATCACATCTTTCTCGGTCGCGTCCGAAGTGTCTCGATCGATGAATCGAGGTCCCGCGCAACGATTACGTTTCAAGTGAGCCGGGTGTGGAAAGGTTCTCGCAAGAGCGTTCGCACCGTAATGACATCGCTTGATGATGCTACCTGCGGCCTCGGAAGCAACTTCTTTGTGAAAGGGAAAGCGTATCTCGTGTATGCCGACCGGGGTACTCAGGGAATTACAACGACCACATTGAGTGGGTCGAAGGAAAAGGCCGACGCTAAAGCCGACCTTACATTTCTAGGTCGAGGAAAGAGGGTCCCATAGCCTCGCGCTGTAGGGGATTCCTAAGGAGGTGCCGTCATCCCGAAAGGAAGCCTGTAGGAAGCTTTTCTGAAACATTGATGTGCCTCAGAGTATTCCGGGGCTTAGTTGCCAATCGTTGGAGTCTGCTGTCGTTGTTCCTCCTCCGCCTGATTGAGCCTTATCAGTTCTTCGTTGCTCTTGATCATCTCGCGGATCTCTTCGGGGATGGGGAGGAAGACCTGTGTCAGCTTATATTGAGACAGCACCTCACTATACGCGCTCCCGGTGGCGAACTCTCTATACGCGCGCGCTTGCTCCTCGCTAAGGATAGAAAATCCACGCTCAGAAATTGAGAGAAGCTCCCGTAGTTCCTCGCCCATATCTCTTTCGGGCTGTTCATTGAGGACGACCAACTCACCCTGTTCATCAAGGGCTTGCATGAATGGGCCGGGAGCAAGCGTTGTCAATCTCGCCTGCAACAGTCTTAACGCCTCTTCTTGTTCACGAGATAGGTGGAGGAGTTCGGCCATCGTCTGATTAAGTTTCGCGTTAGATTCACGATTGTTCGATTGGTTTTTTCCGAGACATGCGGCTACATGCTCACGATATCGATCTTGACCGAGGTAAGCCTGGATAATGGAATGCGCTTCGTCGGGTTCAGGCGCGTTCTCAACCTCAACGTTGATGGACAGTCGCGGCCTAACGTGAGTGTGCGCATTCAAGGCAGCCGTTATTCCGGCTACCTCCTCCTGACGCAACCCATCGGTACACACAAAGGAGCTCGCGGAGGGAAGCCAGCTTGAGAAGTCGGTCGTGGGATCCCATAGGCCCGGCTCGGCCTCACGCAAAGATTGTATCAACTTTCCTCGGGCCTCTCCCTCTGTTGTCGCGAAGCATCCCTCTCCTGAGTTTCCGTTGAGGTGAGGTCTCATCGCGCGAATCCGCGCATGCATTCGTGAGACCTGGCGTTGGTGAGAACGTATGGTGGATGAGTTGAGCTTTGAAGGTGTGGTGAAGGGCGAAGTCGCGGAGCGCTCGGTAGCCGCGACATACACTCCACTCAGAAGGATTGCGACCGTGATCAAGGGTAGGTGTCTGATTAAGCGCGGTGCTGTGTGTTGCTTTTTGATCGCCATGTGATTCCAGAGCATCTGAGAAGCGAAACTCCTAACCTCTTAAGATCGTTATGGCGCTCGGCGGAGCTGATGACGCATGCGGCGGAGCGTTTTGTGAGGCGTCACATCGGTCGTTTAAGCGGTTGGAAACTATGGAGAATCTGTGTGCGTACGAGGGCGTGGGTGGATTGGCTCACGTCGGAAGACCTGACTAGTAGAACGTTGTGACCCACTCCTAGCGGCTCGTGTCGTTCGTCGTCCGATGCGAATGCATGTGAAGGCACGTTGCCGTACGGCCCGCCTGGCGTTGGGCCCTACTGTCGATGTCGAGTCACATCACGGGACAGCTTCGAATGAGATGATTAGGCGAGCAATCCCGACCGCTCTAACAACGCCGAAGCGTCCGGCTCCCGCCCCATGAAGCTCTTAAAGAGATCTCCGGGATCTTGAGTATCTCCCCGGCTCAAGATCTTATCTCGAAATTCAGCGCCCGTTTTCGGATTCATGAATCCTTCTCGCTTGAATCGAGAGAAGGCGTCCGCGTCGAGTACCTCTGCCCACTGGTACGAGTAGTACCCTGAGGCGTATCCCACCGGGGAGCTAAAGAGGTGCGTGAAGCCAACGATCATGCCGTAGTCCTTCGGCAGCGGAAGCGCCGCGAAGGTGTTCATCTGTTCACGACAGTAGTCGAGGATCGGGCCGTCCTTCTCTTTCGAGTACTCACGGTGGAGCTTAAAGTCGATCGTCGAGAATCCGAGCTGTCGCATCATGTGCGAGGCGCTACGGAAGTTTTTCGCCTTCGTCATTTTTTCAAAGAGATCGTTCGGAAGGTTCTCTCCCGTCTCGTGGTGCGCCGCGAAGAGATCGAGCGCTTCACGCTCCCAGCACCAGTTCTCAAGTATCTGAGATGGAAGCTCGATGAAATCCCACGCCACGCCATCCATGCTTAAGCCTCGCATCTCAGTGCGAGAGCAGAGCTGGTGCATAAGGTGACCGAACTCGTGGAAGAGGGTCGTTACCTCATCGTGTGTGAGGAGTGACGGAGTTGAATCAGTCGGTGGGGTGAAGTTGCCCGCGATCAAGCCAACGTGAGGGAGTGGATCGTTGTGCTTCACGTGGGTAACGAACCCGTTCATCCACGCTCCTCCACGCTTGTTCTCGCGAGGGAAGAGATCGGAGTAGAAGTGACCGAGCAGCTCGTTGCTCTTCGAGTCGTACACGGAGTAGGTCGTCACCTGCTTGTCCCACGCCTTTAATCCCGTATTTTCGCGCACGGTAAGACCGAAGGTTTTCTCCACAACTGAGAAGAGTCCTTGCATGACTTTGGGAAGCGGGAAGTAGGGACGAAGCTCCTCCTCGTCGAAGTCGTAGTGCGCGAGTCGCATCTTCTCCGCGTAGTAGGCGACATCCCACGGTTGCATCTCACTCGGATCTACCTTGAGCTCGTTTTTGACGAAGGTGGTGAGGTCCTCTTGGTCATTGCGGAAGTGTGAGGTTATCCGCCCTCGCATGTCGTTTACGAACGTAAACGCTCGGTCCCCGGTCTTCGCCATGCGGTCCTCGAGTACGAGGTCGGCGAAGTCTTTAAATCCGAGAAGCTTCGCTTTTGCGGCTCGAAGTTCAAGGATCCGATGGAGGATATCCACGTTATTGAGATCTCCGGAGGTGCACCGGGTGTTATACGCGCGGTATACCTTTTCGCGAAGCTCCCGCGAATCGGCGTAGGTCATCACCGCCATAAAGCTTGGCCCCTGTAAGGTAAAGCGCCACCCCTCTCGATCCTTTGAGGCAGCTGACTGGCGAGCCATCTGGCGAGCACTCTCAGGGAGACCGGCGAGATCCTTCTCATCGGTTGTTACGTATTCGAAGGCGTTGGTGGCGTCGAGAACGTTCTGCGAGAACTTGTTCGTGATCTGCGCTAGTTCAGTGTTGATCGCCGCGAGCTCCTGTTTTTTTTCGGGGGGGAGGTCCGCTCCACTGCGACGGAAGTCAGCGATCGTCTTGTCGAGAAACCTTTTCTGCTCGCCGGTAAGTTGGCTCGCCTCAGGGGTCGCCGCGTATTCCTTAAGAGCCTTCCATAATCCCTCATCGAGGAGGAGCTTTGATCCGAACTCACTTACGCGTGGGAGTACCGCGTTGTATTCGGTTCTCCACTCAGCTGTGGTCGCAACCGATTCCAAGTGAGAGACGATCCCCATCGCGTAATTCAAGGTGAGCCCCAGATTGTCTAGCGCGCGAATCGTGTTCTCGAAGGTGCGAGGGCCCTGAATAGATTTAATCGCCTCAAGTTCAGAGTTTGCGAGGGCGAGAGCACGATCGATGCTCGGCTGAATCTCGCTCGCTGTGAAGGAGTCGAAAGGTATCTCGGAAGTACGGTTGAGGAGGGGGGATGTTGGCATATCGAGTTATCGGTTTTGGCTTTGTGGCTTGGTTGTGAGCTAACAAAGAGAGTGTACTGACTGGGGCGAAAACCGTCAAAATAAAGGTTTATTCTGGCTCCTTTTTGTTTGAAACCGAAAGAAAGCTCATCTCTCATCTCCCCAGTAGTTGAACACGGTGCCGTAAGGGGGGTATCGTAAAGGGATGGAGCGGTTCGATTTCCTCGTTATCGGTGGCGGCATCGCCGGCTTAAGCTACGCACTCAAGGTAGCTGAGCACGGAAGCGTTGCCGTGCTCTTCAAGAAGGATCCGAATCTCTCATCGACCTTATGGGCGCAAGGGGGGATCGCCGCCGTTAATGAGCCTGACGACACCTTCGACCTCCACATTCAAGACACCCTCGTCTGTGGTGGTGGTTTGTGTAAACGGGAGGTCGTTGAGATCGTGGTGACCGAGGGGCCAGAACGGGTCGCCGAACTCGTCGCCCTCGGAGCAAAATTTGATAAGGGTGAGCACGGCGAGTTCCATCTGCATCGTGAGGGCGGACACTCTCGACGTAGGATCTTTCATGCGGGGGACGCCACCGGTTCAGAGATTCAACATACCCTGCTCGCCGCGGTGAAGGAGCATCCGTCCATCAAGTGTTTCACCGGGACCAACGCGATTGATCTTCTCACAACCCACAAGCTTAAACGGGATCTCCATCAACCCAACAAGGTAATCGGAGCGTACGTCCTCAAAGAGGACGGCGTTATCGAGCCGTTCCTTGCGGACAAGGTCCTTGTCGCGACCGGCGGCGCCGGAAAGATCTACCTCTATACCTCTAATCCCGATGTGGCTACCGGTGACGGCATCGCGATGTGCTACCGAGCGGGAGCTCGGGTCGCCAACATGGAGTTCTTCCAATTTCATCCGACTTGTCTCTACCATCCGCAAGCGAAAAGCTTCCTTATTACGGAGGCGATGCGAGGGGAGGGTGCGAAGCTTCTTCGGATGAACGGTGAGCCGTTCATGCAGAAATACCATCCTCAGCTTGAGCTAGCTCCTCGTGATGTGGTTGCCCGGGCGATCGACTATGAGATGAAGAGTCGGGGGGATGACTACGTGCTTCTCGATATCACGCACCGCCCCGCCGATTTTATCAAGGAACACTTTCCAACGATCTATCAGAAGTGTCTTCAGTTCGGTTTCGATATCACCAAGGAACCGATCCCGGTAGTGCCAGCGGCGCACTACCTTTGTGGTGGCGTAATGAGCGATGAGTTCGGACGCACCGATATTCAAGATCTCTACGTGGCAGGTGAGTGCGCGTGTACCGGATTGCATGGCGCGAATAGACTTGCCTCCAATTCCCTTTTAGAAGGTGTCGTGTTCGGGCATCGAGCCGCGGTTCATTCTATTGAGCACAAGAGTGACCGGAAGTGTGACCTTCAACCCCCGGCATGGGATCCAGGAAGCGCGGTTGATAGCGACGAACAAGTTGTAATTACTCAAAACTGGGATGAGATCCGTCGCACGATGTGGAACTACGTCGGAATCGTCCGCACGACTAAACGCTTGGAGCGAGCGCTTCACAGAATTGAACTGATGCGACGTGAGATTCAGGAGTACTACCGGCAGTGTACCGTAACGTCGGACCTCTTAGAGCTTCGCAACTTGAGTCTCGTCGCGGAATTGGTGATTCGCTCAGCCCTCGCGCGGAAAGAGAGCAGGGGGCTTCACTACACCTTGGATTATCCATACGCGCAGTCGATTACGACCGATACGATTTTGAGTCGGTAGGGGATTGTGCCGACGTAGGTAAGCGCGGCAAAGCGGATGAGTGTCTCTCCATTTGAGTTAACACGTAAACGTGCTCGTGCGCGTAAACGTGAACGTTCACGTGGTAAGATGGTGGGTTGTGCCTCGCCCTCCCGACATCCCCATCCCCCCATCTCAAAAAACCATTGAATCCCCCGCCCCTTCAATCTATACCTCCCTGACGACATTTTCCCGGAGTTCACGCGTGGCAAAGCTCTATTTCCGACACGGCACTGTAAGTAGCGCCAAAACCCTCAACCTCCTCGCGGTGGCCCATAACTATCGTAGTCAGGGAAAGCAGGTAGTGCTCATCAAGCCCGCGCTCGATGATCGTTTTGGCGCTGAGGTGATTCGCTCACGAGTCGGCATCGAGCAAAACGCCGACATCAGGGTCCTTGCGGATACCCAGATGGATCGCAAAAACTTCGAGGGCGTCAGTTGCATTCTCGTCGATGAGGCGCAGTTTTGTAGCGCCGCGGTGATAGACCAGCTTCGAGAGATCTCAATCGATCTTAATATCCCTGTTATCTGTTACGGATTGCGAGCGGATTTCCGCACTCAACTTTTTGAGGGGTCTCGCAGACTCTTCGAGTTAGCCGACTCTATAGAGGAGATCAAAACGACCTGCGCGTTCTGCAATCGTAAAGCGATCACGAACCTTAAGCATATCGATGGTGTCGCCACTCTCGCCGGTCCCGCGGTCGATCTCGGTGCCGAGGAGAAATATTTCCCAGCGTGTTATGCCTGTTACAAAGAGCAGCACGCGTTGGCGCGTGTCCAACGAGCGGCCTGATACAGCGGATTGAAGAAGCACACCGTCTCGTGGTAGTGTCCTCACGAAATCAAGAGTGCGCCTAGGGTTCTGGCCCGGTTAAGCGCACAGCAGCCGATGTTCGTTCCCAACGAACACACGGTGCTTCCCAGACAAAAGGTCTCACAATTCGGTGGGGCTTTTAGCTCGGTATCACTACCGGGCGAGGATTAGTCTCTCGTTGGTTCGCCGACAGGGAAAAACCTTCTGACGATTACGACAATCTGTTTTTGTTCGGTGGCCAATGACGCCAGACCTCGATCGCGTTCCCGTTCCTGAAATTCCTTCGGATGAGGTGTTCTCCCTCTCCACTGCCTCATTCCCGATGGACGGAGGCCCGTCGCCCTTTCGTGCCCGCGCGATAGTGGAGTGTCACACTGTCCACGAGATGGAGAAGTTTATCGTCTCAAGGGATTCTCTTCCCTCTCATCTGCGAGGATTCATCGTTCCCTATTCCCAAGAGGAGTACGCCTCTAAGGGAGCGCGACTCTTTCTGACCTTAGATGGGCGAGGTGGTGTGGCCTTAATTGACGGCGAGCTCGGCTCGCTTTTCAGTCTTCCAGGGGCGCACTACGGCGACGCGTTAGTAGCCTTCGCGGTTGAACTGGGAGCGTGGAAACTGAGTTGTTACGATACACGAGGCAAGCTTCCCTCGCTGTACGGTCGACACGGATTCAAGGAGAGCCTTCGAGCTCCCTGGAATGATGAATACGCCCCGAAAACGTGGGACTACGCGGCGTGGGGCCGACCTGATTATGTGGAGATGTCACGATGAAACCGAGCACCGATCCAATTATTGTGAATAGCTCGCCTACCGTTCCAGTTGTCGCGCACATTCCACACAGTTCGAGTTTTATTCCTGAGCACGTACTGTATCAGTTCATGGTCTCCGAGGATGAGCTTCACGAGGAGAATCGGAAACTCGTTGATTGGTTCACGGATGATCTCTACGGGCCGGTCGCTGAACTTGGCGGTACGCTGATGCGCTACATGGTGAGTCGATTCGTGTGTGACCCGGAGCGTTTCGAGGAAGATGCCCAGGAGTGTATGGCTCAACAGGGCATGGGAGTCGTATACACACACGGCACCGCAAGGCAGCGCATTCGCCGTGATATCACGAGCCGTGAGCGGGAGGCGCTTCTTAAGGAGTTTTATCGTCCGTACCACAAAGCGCTTACGGAGCGGATTGAGCATGTCGTCGCGACCTTCGGACGATGCGTCTTGATCGATTGTCATTCCTATCCGGAGAAGGCTTTGCCATATGAGTTATACGGCGACGCTCCTCGCGCTGATGTCGTGTTTGGTGACGATCCAATTCACACGCCGGAGTGGGTGAGGGAAGAGGTGCGGCGGATTGTTACCGCGGCCGGTTACACGTTCGGCGTTAATCGACCCTTCGCGGGAACGGTAGTTCCACTCTCAATGTACGGCGATAGGCGAGTAACCTCGTTTATGCTCGAGATTAATCGAGCGACCTATATGGATGAAGAGAAAACGGTCCGTGGTAAGGGCTTCGAGCAGGTCCGTTCGCTCATTCGAGAGATTGCTGAGGCTGTTTCAAAGGCGATTTGGAAATGACTCCATGAGGGCTTTTCGTAGCTCATCGTGCGAGAAATCAGGATATGTTCCTTCCTCTCGCGTGAAGTGTGCAACCGCTCCTTAGTATCACCTCATAACCTCAGCGGTTGTTATGAGGTTGTATGAGTCCTAATCCAGTATCCACTCCGCGAACGTCTTCGCAGATTGGCGCTCCGCAGGTTGAGAAGCACTCTGAGGCTCTCTCGATGCCGGAGCGTGGCGCGACGGCTCAGCGGATTATGACATCGGCTCAGACAACCAGAGCTCACACGGTTGCCTCTTCCTCCGCTCCCGATGCCTCCGCTGTTCCAATCGCGGTGTATCGAATACAGCCTGGTGATAATCCATCGACGATAGCCGCGCGCTTCAAGGTGCCGGTACGCGCGCTTTTCGCCGAGAACCCTGAGCTTGAACCGACGAAATTGATGCCGGGGCATACGCTTCGTATCCCAGGTGTGCAACAGAATTTTAGGATCGTAAAGGCGGGAGACACGATTGGAAAGATCGCCTCTGAGATGAAGATCCCGGTTAACGATCTTCTTGCGGCTAATCCAAAGGTCGCTCCAACGAATTTACAGATCGGTCAGCCGATCTTTCTTCCCGTTCAAGGAGCTCGTGAGCCTCGTGCTGCTCACGCTCCGGAGCCGCCACCCGCGCAACGAACCGAACGCGCGGTCACGCCGACTCCGCCGTCCACAGTTTCGAGCAAGTCTCCCGAGTTTTTACCGCGAACCATCCCCGCGGCGCCCCAACGCCCGGATGTCGCTACGACCCCCGGGCAGTGGAAGCCAGTTCCGGTTGATCCGGCCCTGCTCAACTCCCGATTTGTGTCACCTCTTCCGAGCCAGCCCGCGCCTAGTTTTTTCGTAAGTGTCATGCGCTCCCTAACTCATGAGGGTGGATTGTCACAGAACTCCAAGGATCTGGCGCATCAGGGCAGTGTGAAGATTACCAACTTTGGAATAACGGGCATGGCGATGACTGAATACATCAAAGCCACCGAGGGGGCTGACCGCAAGCCTTCGGGGGAGGAGCTGACCGCTCGAATTAAGGCGCTCACCTACGATGAGGCTCTCGACATCTACGCTCGAAACTATTGGAAGCAGGATTTCAAATCTCTGGACAAGCAGGTCGCGTTTCTCCTCTTTGATTGGGGAGTGTTGGGTGGCCGGGATTCAACGTTGAGTGCTTTGCAGAGCGCTCTTGGAGTGTCTCAGACCGCTAAGATCGACTCCGCGACGGTAAAGGCGATGAATGCGCTTGGAGCCGACGCGGTATGTGACAAGATCACAGAGGTTCGTATCGCGCGACATCGGGACAAAGTCGCGCGAGTGAGCGCTAAAATTCAGGAATACGACGAGGCGGTTTCGCAGGGGAAAGCGCCGGGCTTTAAGCGCCCGATCGATCAATCCGGCCACCTTGAGGGGTGGATTCGCCGGGCTCGCGCCGTCAACGAGTATGCCCATTCGAAACAGTTTGAACAGTTGACCGCGGTCTTTGAGCGCACGGCTCCGCGCGGATGTGATCTCATGGATCCGGTTCGAGCGGGGACGATAACGCTCAAACCTCACTCAAACGAAGGCGCATTAATTCGAATGTTGCAGCAGCGACTCACCTCGGTTGGCTATACCGTAGCCGCTGACTCAAAGTTTGGTCCTGAGATGCAGAAGGTGGTGAGCTTCTTTCAAGAGCACTACAACCTACCGCGGAGTTCTGGATGGGGACCAAACGAGATGCGGGTACTCGACGCGCTCTTGGTCGCCAAGCAACTTCGGGAAGCTCCCGCTCTCGCCAGTGTATCTCCTTCCCGAAGGCAGTGAATTACGGCATGGCGACTGAGAGATACTTGAGCACGAGATAATCCTCGATCCCGTACTTGCTTCCCTCTCGACCGAATCCGGATTCCTTGATCCCGCCGAATGGAGCTTGAACCGATGAAATGGCCGTATCGTTGATGCCAACCATCCCGTACTCAAGCCGCTCGCTGACCTTCATCGCGCGCGAGAGGTTGTTCGAGTAGACGTACGCGGCGAGTCCGTGGGGGGTGCTGTTCGCGAGAGTGATAGCTTCGTCATCTGTCGTAAAGGTCGTTATGGCGCTGACTGGTCCAAAGATCTCTTCGCTCCAGATCGACATTGATGGTTTCACACCTGTGATGACGGTAGGTGAGATAAATCGTTTTCCACGGGAGCTCTCTACCGGAGCGAGTGGAATGGACGCTCCTTCACGACGAGCTGACTCGATCAAACGAGTTACTTTAGCCGCCGCCTCATCGGTGATGAGTGGCCCCACCGTTGTGGTTGGAGTTGATCCGTCTCCAACCACGAGCTCCTTTGAGCGAGCAATTAAACGCTCGGTAAACGCCTGCTGCACCTTCTCGTGCACAAGGAACCGATTAACGCAGATGCACGTTTGGCCGGCGTTTCGATACTTACCGTAGATGGCGCCTTCGACTGCTTGTTCGATGTTCGCGTCGTCAAACACCACGAATGGCGCGTTCCCACCCAATTCAAGGGTTAATTTCTTCACGGTTTCAGCGGATTGTCTGATGAGGATCTTACCGACCTCGGTGGAGCCCGTGAAGGTGACCTTGCGAACAAGTGGAGATTTCATGAGCTGAGAGCCGATCATTTCAGCGTCACCTGTAATGACGTTGAACACACCTGCGGGAACTCCAGCGAGGGCGCACAGCTCCGCAAGGGCGAGCGCGGAGAGGGGAGTTTCCGGAGCTGGCTTGGCGATAAACGCGCATCCGGCGGCGAGAGCCGCCCCGAGTTTTCGAGCGAGCATCGCGATCGGAAAGTTCCACGGAGTTATCGCGGCGACAACTCCTACTGGCTGTTTGAGAACAAATATCCGTTTGTTCGGGGCGTCGGCTGGGATGATATCGCCGTTGACGCGAACCGCCTCCTCTGAAAACCACCTAAAATAGTTCGCCGAGTACATAACCTCGCCGCGAGATTCGGCGAGAGGCTTGCCCTGTTCCGCGGTTATTATGTTTGCGAATTCCTCCGCTCGAGCCACGAGCCCTTGCGCGATAGCGAGCAAGATATCGGAGCGTTTTCGCGCGGTAACCTCTCGCCATGCGTAAAAAGCTTGGTGGGCGGTGGTGATTGCCTCCTCAACGTCCTTGGGCGCAAGCGCTGGCACCTGTGCAAGTACCTCGTCGTTCGCTGGATTTGTCACCGCGAACGTCTCCCCTGACGAGGAGTCTTGCCATGCGCCGTTAATGAAATTTTTAGAAGGGGTGAGTGTCATACACGCTCTCTCGTTTGGAAGTTGGTAACCGATTGATTTTAGAACGTCGTTAAGTTGCGATGGGATATTTCAATATTTCTCATTTCGATCTAAATCTTAGCGCGAAGATTTGCCCACGGTTTACCAGAAGATACAACCGAGACGTGATTTGTCAAAGGTTCTAGGTCCTTAGGCCCGGTTCCCCCGTCTCGTTAGTAGTACCTTAGATCGTGGGGAGATGGCTTCACCTTTTTTGTATCACAGGTGGGCAGTACACGATGGCTCGGGGATCACCGGCCACCGAAAGTCGGCCCTTCCTGGTATCTGCTTCATCCATGATAAACAAAATCAGATTAGCATTCGCGGGAGCCTGTGTTCTGACAGTTGCGGCTCTCTTCATTGGATTCAAAGGGGGAAGTGTGACGACTGCGGCTATCGCGCAGGACGCTAGCACCGAGTCCTCTGGCTCTCCGGCCTCAGACTATCCGAAGGTTGGTGTTCGAACCGGCGTGTTCAACGATGGCCAAGCGGCTCTCTGGGATCTTAACATCTGGGACCATTTCCATTACTTCGGTCCTCCCCAACGCGCTCGCGGTTACAAGCCAGAGCAGCCAATCAACTTCAGCCACGTCATCCACGTTCAGCAGAACAAGATGGAGTGTCAGTACTGCCACTGGTCTGTGGCTAAGGCTTCCTACGCGGCGATTCCAGAAGTTGAGACCTGTATGGGATGTCACGGAGCGCTTGTTGCCGGTAAGTCGGAGCAGGGCAAAAAGGACATCGAGAAGCTCAAGGAATACTACAAGAACGGTCAGCCTATTCCGTGGGTCAAGGTCCACGTCATGCCTGACTACCTAAAGTTCAATCACAAGCGTCACGTTAAGGCGGGAGTCTCCTGTCAAGAGTGTCACGGCCAGATTCCAGAGATGGAGAAGGTTGAGCGTGTTTCCTCGATGAAGATGGGATGGTGTATCGACTGTCACCGTCAGCGAGGAGCGAGCATCGATTGCTTAGTGTGTCACGGTCACAGATAGAGCAGACGCAACGGATCAAGATTTTATTTGAGGTCGAAAATGAAAGGCGAATTGGTTCAGCTTAATGAGAACCGCAAGCAGGCGGAGACTCAGAACGGAGAGGGGCTCGTAAACATCACTCGCCGTCGGTTCCTCCAGGTTCTTGGAGCTACATCGGCGGTTGGAGCCGCGGCGTGCGCGTCGCCGGCGAAGCAGGAGATCCTTCCGTATGTAAAGGCGGATCCTGAGCAGATCCCCGGTGTATCGGTATGGTACAGCTCCACATGTACGGAGTGCTCCGCGGGATGCGGTCTCCGAGTTCGTACTCGCGAGGGACGCGCCGTTAAGGTTGAGGGTAATCCAAACAGCCCGGTAAACCGAGGAAGCCTTTGCGCTCTTGGACAGTCAACGCTTCAATCGCTCTACGACTCGGACCGTATTCGTCAACCACTTAAGAAGAAGGGGATGACCGCCAAGGGCCCAGTTTTCGAAGCGACTACCTGGGATGAGGTGTACGGCAAGATTAACGAGGCTCTTACCAACGCCACGAATAAGAAGTTGCTGATCACAGGCGAAACGCAAGCAGCTCACACAGATTTGCTTACTCCTTGGGTCTCGCAGCTTGGGTTCAATCAGGTTGTATGGGATCCGATGCAGCCGGTCGCCGTAGCGAAGGCTTCGGAGCTTGTGTACGGCACCTTCGGTGTTCCAACTTTCTCGATCGACAAGGCTGATGTTGTTGTGAACTTCGGCGCGGACTTCCTTGAGACGTTCGTTAACCCGGTGGGGTACGCGCGTCAGTGGGCTGATTCCCGTCGTTCGGAGCATCCACTTCGCTTCGTTCACATCGAGCCACGGCTCTCGTTGACCGGCGCAAACGCTGATCTCTGGTTGAAGTCGAACCCAGGTTCAGAGGTTCGCGCGGCTCTCTTCATTATCGGACAACTCATTCAACGTGGACGTACCCAGGGACTCTCCGGTGACACGCTCTCGAGCCTCAAGGAGCTCACCAAGGGGATTACCGCTGAGGCGGTTGAGGAGGAGACAGGGATCTCGAAGGAGAAGCTCCTTCTTGTTTCGCAATACCTCAGCGACGCTGACACGTCACTCGTGTTAGCTGGTGGTACCGCGTCGAGTACCGCGAACCCACTTCCGCTTCAGGTGGCTGTGAACATCTTGAACGTGATGCTTGGTAACGTAGGAGAAACCGTAAACATCGCCCAGATGTCTACGCCTCGTTCCTCAGCTTCGGATCTCGCCGACGCTATCAACGAGATGCAGCAGGGCAAGGTGGATGTTCTTTTCACCTACGGGTCGAACCCAGCGTTCACATTCCCAGCCGCTCACGGATACGACTTCGCCGTAAATCAGGTTAGCATCAAGGATGGTGCCAAGAAGGCGGGGCTTGTGGTCGCTTTCTCAAGCTTCTTGGATGAAACAGCGCAGCTCGCTGACTTCATCCTTCCAATGCACACTGGACTTGAGGATTGGGGATACACACGTCCGTCCAAGGACGCTATCAGCCTTATTCAGCCATCGATGCGTCCTATCTTCGATACGCAGAGCGTGGGGGATGTTCTTCTCACAATCGCGTCGAACGCTAACAAGACGATCGTTCCGGCTGAGGTCACCTCATTCGACAAGTTCGTGAAGGCTAGTTTCCTGACCGCTACCGCGGCTCAGGCTGGAGCTGATACCGAGAAGTTCTGGATGGCGAGCCTTGAGAAGGGTGGATACTTCCCTACCTCAACAAACAGCGCTCCGTCTAAGGTCGCGATCAACCCTTCGATCTTCCAGTTGTCGTATGGCATCTCGAGTCCTCATCTTCACGACGATGAGTTGATTCTCTATCCATACCCATCAGTGAAGACCTTCGATGGTCGCGCCGCCAATAAGCCCTGGATGCAGGAGTTGGCGGATCCTATCACGCAAGCCGTATGGGGCGCGTGGGCTGAGATTCATCCAGACACCGCCAAGAGATTCGGTCTGAAGCAAGGCGATGCCGTTATCGTTCGTACCGACGACGGAGAGGCGCACGTTCCAGCGTATGTGACTGAGCACGTACATCCTGGCATCGTGGCTATCCCACTCGGACAAGGCCACACCGCGTACGGTCGGTACGCGAAGGCTGGTGGTAACGGAAGTGTGTACGGCCTTCTTCCGAAGACGCTCGCGACCGGCGCCGCCGCCTTGCCGCTTACGGGCAGCCCAGTCAAAGTCATTCGTGGACTTGGAAAGGGTGACCTCGTTACCGTTCAAGACTTCTCCGATCAGTTGGACCGTGAGCTTGCGCGAACCAGCATTATCGGCGCGGGAGCTGTAGCGGCCAGCCATGCGGTTGGTGACGCGCACGCCGCTGGACACGGCGATGGGCACGGCGAAGGCCACAGTGGGCACCACGAACCAAAGCAGATGTACGAACAGCGTGAGCATCCGCTCTATGAGTGGGGTCTCGCTATCGATCTCGCGGCGTGTACCGGATGTTCGGCGTGCGTTGTCGCTTGTCAGGCGGAGAACAACATTCCAGTTGTAGGAAAGAAGATCGTGAACCAAGGCCGAGAGATGGCGTGGATCCGTATCGAGCGTTACTACGATTCAATCAAGACCGAGGATGGTGGAGAGGAGTTGAAGGTCAGCTTCCTTCCGATGATGTGTCAGCACTGTCAGAACGCTCCATGTGAGCCAGTATGTCCAGTGTACGCTACCTACCACAACGAAGAGGGTATGAACGCGATGGTCTACAACCGTTGCGTGGGTACTCGTTACTGCTCGAACAACTGTTCCTACAAAGTTCGACGCTTCAACTGGTTCCAGTATGAGTGGCCTGAGCTTCTCGACTGGCAGGTTAACCCGGACGTTACGAAGAGAACGGTCGGAGTGATGGAGAAGTGTACCTTCTGTGTTCAGCGTATCGCTGAGGCGAAGGATGTCGCCAAGGACCTTGGTCGATTGGTGGAGGATGGTGAGGTTACACCGGCGTGCGTACAGACATGTCCGACTCAAGCTCTCACCTTCGGAAACCTTAAGGATGCGAACAGTAAGGTTAGCAAGGTCGCGAAGCATGAGCGTGCGTACAAGGTGCTCGATCACCACCTCAACACGCAGCCATCGGTTAGCTACCTCAATGATATTCGTTACAAGGCCTAGTATTTGAGATCTTTGCGGCTATATGGAACACACACACTCTGAACACGATTCAAAGCATGAGCCTCCAGTAACCTACGCTGAGGTTAATGACACGGTTCTTAAGATGATGGAGCCTCCGGGTACGGGCTGGTTCCTTCTTCTTTTCTCCTGTCTCTTCCTTTTGGCTATCGGAGCGTCCTCCTGGTTCTACCAGATGTGGAGCGGCTTCGGAGAGTCAGGTAAGAGCCATCCGATTGGATGGGGTACCTACATCACCAACTTCGTATTCTGGGTAGGTATCGCGCACTCTGGAACCCTCATCTCCGCGGTGCTCTATCTTTTCAGAGCTCACTTCCGTCAACCGATTTATCGATTGGCCGAGGCGATGACCGTATTCGCGGTAATGACCGCCGGTCTCTTCCCGATCATCCACTTGGGACGACCATGGTACGCCCTCTGGCTTATGCCGTATCCGAACGAGCGTGCGTTGTGGCCGAACTTTCGTTCGCCACTTCTCTGGGACGTGTTCGCGGTATCGACATACTTCACCATCTCGGCGACGTTCTTCTTCGTTGGATTGATCCCGGACATCGCGGCCGCTCGCGACCGAGCTACCACGAAGTTCCGCAAGGTTCTCTACGGAGTTACCTCGCTCGGATGGCGTGGAAACCACATTCAGTGGAAGCACTACAGCGCCGCGTATCTTATCTTCGCCGCCTTCGCGACTCCGCTCGTGGTATCCGTGCACTCAGTGGTATCGTGGGACTTCGCGATGTCGATCGTTCCAGGATGGCACGCGACTATCTTCCCACCGTACTTCGTAGCGGGAGCGATCTTCTCCGGCGTGGCGATGGTAGTTACCTTGATCATCCCACTTCGTAAGGCGTTCCACCTTGAGCGACTCGTAACCCTTTTCCACTTCGACGCGATGAGCAAGCTCATCCTCGTTACGTCAGGAGTGGTTACGTACTCGTACGTTACCGAGTTCTACACAGCGTGGTTCAGCAACAACCCATTCGAGCGATTCCAGTTTTGGTTCCGTCCGTTCGGTGAATTCTGGCTCGCGTTCTGGGGCATGACGTTCTGTAACTGTATCTTCCCACAGCTTCTCTGGATCAAGTCGTTGAGAACGAACATTCCGTTCCTCTTCGTACTCTCGATCTTCATCAACATCGGAATGTGGTTGGAGCGGTTCAATATCATCTTCCAATCGCTCTCCCGAGAGTTCATCCCCGCGGCGTGGGGTGGTTACAACTTCTCGTGGACCGAGGTTGGTATTACGATTGGAGCGTTCGGTTGGTTCGGTATGTGGATGACATTGTTCATCAAGTACTTCCCATCAGTGGCTATCACTGAGATCAAGGAGGTCATTCCACCGCCGATGCGTCGCGCGTCCTCACACGGTTCAGGTCACTAGGAGGTAGTCAGATGGTAGATTCATCAACCCGAGCAGTAGTTGGTATCTTCACCTACATGGACGATGCCCTTGAGGCCGTTAAGAAGGTGAAGGCCGCGAATCATGAGTACCGCATGTACTCGCCAGTTCCTCGTCACGAGATCGAGGAGGTAACATACCCGGAGAAGAGTCCAGTGCGGATCGTTTCCCTCGCGTGTGCCTTCACAGGTTGTTGCGCGGGCTTCGCCCTCGCGATTCTCTGTTCTCTCGACTGGCCGATGCGAACGAGCGCGAAGAACATCGCCTCGATTCCGGCGTTCTTCGTTCCAGGATACGAGTGGACGATTCTCTTCGGAGGTCTTGGAACCCTCGCGGCGATCTTCGTGTTCTGTAAGATCCCGAATGTTTTGCGCACAGCTGGATACGATCCTCGTTTCTCTCACGACAAGTTCGGCGTTGTAGTGGCATGCGCCGGCAACCAGGTCGATGACGTGAAGAAGCGCATGATGGATTCGGGCGCGGACGAAGTTGACGTTAGAGAGAGTTTGTAAACGGAGAAGAGGGGCTCATGAAGTTAGCTCAAGTAGGAAAGTTGAAAGTCGCTCTCGTTCTCTCACTCGCTAGTTTAGTAGCGGTGTCAGAGGCGATGGCGCTTCCATTCAACGATGACATGGTGAACGTGCAGAAGCGCACCGGTACGATTATGCGTCAAAAGGCGCCAGGTACCGTCGCTATCGGTATGTCGGAGTATTACGTCCCTTCGCGCGAAGAGGCTGAGAAGATGACGAATCCGGTAAAGGCCGACACCGCTTCATTAGCGAACGGAAAACGTTTGTTTGCGGTGAATTGTTTGCCGTGTCACGGAGATATCAGCAAGAAGCCATACGCTCCTGGCGCGGTGGGCAAGAAGACCCTGCAAACCCCACCAGATCTCACGCTCGACACATACAAAACCCGCACCGATGGAAGCATCTTCGCGACCATCCACTTCGGAATTCGTTTGATGCCAGGACACGGTTGGAAGCTTTCTCCGACGGACCACTGGGATATCGTGAACTATATTCGTAATCAGCAAGGTATTAAGTAAGAAGGGGATAGAAGATGTCGCACGTAGACGTTGTTCCTGTGAACATCGATAAGGTGATCGAAGCTGGACCTATAAAGGTCTCTGGCAGCACCATCGGGAAGTTGTGGCTTATGGTGCTCGTGGGGATCGTCGTGTTCTCCGTGGGGCTCCTGTTCGGAGACGCCGGTCAGACGTGGGGAGCTTTCTACGTCAACGCGGTATACTTCCAGGGGCTCGCTCTTGGTGGTGTTATGACCACCGTGATCATGCAGATCGTTCGAGCAAAGTGGGGCGCGCCGGTGCGACGTCTCGCGGAGGCGAACGTGGCTTACCTCCCGGTGGCGTTCGTTGTGTTCCTCACGACGTACTTCGGTCGCGAGTACATCTTCTATTGGGGACGTCATCCGATGCCAGGGCGCGAGTGGTGGATGGAGCCAACCTTCGTCTACATTCGGTTCGCTGTGTTGTTCTTCGTGCTCTTCCTTCTCATGACCCGCTTTGTGTTCATGTCGCTTAGAAGTGATGTTGGACTTGCCCATGACCGGGCTAAGGACAAGTCGCAGTGGGAGCTTCCAATTCATCGCTACCTTCTCTCTGGATGGAAGGGCGCTGAGCGTGAGGTTATCCCTCTTCAGCGTAAGATGTCGGTGAACGCGCCTGTTGTTGTTATCTGCTACATGTTCGTTGTATCGCTCTTCGCGTTCGAAATGATCATGGGTCAGAACCCGGTGTGGTTCTCAAACCTCTTCGGAGCGTTTGTGTTCGTGAGCCAGATCTACATCGCATGGGCAGGACTCGCCCTCATGACCATGTTCTTCGCTAAGAAGAACCCAGCGTTCGGCGCTCAGATTCACAGCCAACAGTTCTGGGATCTCGGTAAGCTCAACTTCGGTTTCTGTATGTTATGGGGCTACATGTTCTGGTCGCAGTTCTTGCCTCAGTGGTACGGAAACCTTCCTGAGGAGACTCAGTGGCTTATCTTGAGGACCCGTGAGTTCCCATGGAAGGGTCTGGCGTGGATTGTGTTCCCGATGGCGTTCATCATCCCGTTCATCACCTTGTTGAGCCGTGACCTCAAGAAGACTCCAAAGACCTACGCCGTGGTGTGTTTGACCCTCATGACAGGTGTTTGGTTGGACCGTTACCTTATTATTATGCCGGAAATTAGCCCTCACCACATTCCATTCGGAATAACTGAGGTTGGTATTTTTGTAGGGTTTCTAGGTGCTTACCTCCTTTGTGTAAGAACCTTCCTGAGCAAGTATCCATTTATCCAAGTTTCTCATCCGTTAACGCACGGAAGTAGGGACTGGTAGTGTTGAGTTACCCTAGGGAGACGTGATAAAACCTCACCTCCCTAGGGTATATTAGTTAATTGGTTGTGATTTATGGCAGTTCCTAAGAAACGAACCTCCCGCTCGAAGCGAAACATGAGACGTTCTCACCATGCGCTCTCCCGAACATACGCTATCGTATGTCCTAAGTGCGCTGAGCCAGTACTTCCTCACCGTGCATGCGCATCGTGCGGTTCGTACCGTGGTAAGGAAGTCGCTGCAGGCAAAGTGGCTGCGTAACAAGGGTACCTGAGTAACCAGTGAGCTCCCATACCGAGACGCCAGGAACAGGTGTGCTTCCCATCGCAGTTGACGCTATGGGGGGCGATCACGGTCCCAAAGTGGTGGTCGAGGGAGCTGTCATGGCTGCCCGACGTGACGGGATTTCGTCTATCGTCGTGGGTAACCAAGAGGAGCTCGATAAGCTCCTCAAGCAATACCCTGAGAGCGATCGCTCGCTCATATCAGTTCATCACGCTTCCCAATTCATTCAAATGGATGAGTCCCCCGGTCTTGCTATTCGTGGCAAGCCCGACTCATCCATTCGTGTAGCCTTCGAACTTGTCAGCGCGGGGAAAGCCTCGGCGGTAGTCAGTCCGGGCAATACCGGCGCTATTATGGCCGCTGGAGTGTTTGTCGGAGGGACCCTTCCCGGTATAGCCCGTCCAGCGATAGCGTCCCTGATCCCAAAAGGGGTAGGCGCTACGCCAACGGTTCTTCTTGATTCAGGCGCTAACACCGGATGTCAGGCTTTTCAGCTCGTTCAGTTCGCGTTGATGGGACATCAGTACGCTCGCTCCGCTCTTGGTATTGAGAGCCCGCGCATCGCGCTACTTTCAAACGGTACAGAGGTCTCTAAGGGGAACGATATCATCCGCTCCGCGGCGATGATGCTCTCCGAAATAGAGGGGCTCAATTTCATCGGATACATCGAGGGGCGGGATATCGCTCGTGACGTCGTTGATGTTGTCGTGTGCGATGGATTCGTCGGAAATATCGTCCTCAAGGCGATGGAGGGCAGTGTCGGTCTCGTTATCGACTCTATAAAAAAGGCGATGGAGCACAGCATCCGAGCCAAGTTCGGATTGTGGTTGGCTAAACCCGTCCTTCGAAGTGTCTTCAAAGATAAACTCGATCCATCAGCGTACGGCGGAGCGCCCCTTCTTGGATTGGGTCAGATCGCTATCAAATGCCACGGTTCATCGAAGAGCCGCGCTATTATGAACGGCATCCGTGTCGCTCGTAAGTTCGTGGATGAGGACGTTATGCGGCAGCTTCACACCGCGCTGGGGCACCTCGATTCAAAGATAGGCCCTGTGGATCATGACGGGGGAAACGGATGGTCGCGGGTGTTCGAAAAACGAACGACTCGCGGACGAAAAGATAGC
Organism: Bdellovibrionota bacterium; assembly: GCA_044345405.1. Lineage (GTDB taxonomy): Bacteria > Bdellovibrionota_C > UBA2361 > UBA2361 > OMII01 > OMII01. The sequence continues at coordinate 41,813 of JBIJBE010000013.1, read as the reverse complement.
AAAGGCGCTGACGAGATTAATGGAGGAAAAAAATGACAGACGCTAAGAGAAAGATCGCGCTTGTAACGGGCGCTTCGCGCGGAATCGGAAGATCCATCGCTATTGAACTCGCGAAGACTGGCGCGTACGTAATCGTGAACTATTCATCGTCACCAGAAGCGGCTCAGGAGACCTTGAACGCGATTCGAGAGGCGGGCAGTGATGGAGAGCTTTTGAAGTTCTCGGTACAAGACAGCCAGGCTGTTGAAAACGCCTTTGATGGTATCAAGTCACGTCACGGTCAGCTCGATATCCTCGTGAACAACGCGGGTATATCAAAGGATGGTCTCGTGTTGAGAATGAAGGATGAGGAGTGGCTCACGACCCTCGGCGTTAACCTCAACGGTTCATTCTTCTGCGCGCGTGCCGCCGCTCGACTCATGCTGAAGTCGAAGTGGGGACGTATCGTTAACATCAGTTCCGTTGTTGGAGAGATGGGGAACGCGGGGCAGGTTCCCTACGTATCCTCGAAGGCTGGAATTATCGGCATGACCAAGGCGCTCGCTCGAGAGCTCGCTTCCCGCAATGTAACCGTTAACGCGGTCGCGCCTGGTTTCATCGAGACCGATATGACAGCTGCTCTTGATGAGAAGCTTCGCGCTGAGCATATGAAGTCGATCCCTCTTGGTCGTTACGGTCAGGGAGAGGAGGTCGCGAAGCTCGTTGCCTTCCTCGCGTCCGATAGTGCCGGCTACATCACTGGGCAGACCATCAGCATCAACGGTGGAATGTACATGTAGTCTTCGCCCGATGCGCGGGCTTTGAAGGGGCGGTCTCCTGATGAGGGAGGTCGCCTTTTTTGTTGTACGGACGGTGCGGCTGGGCCTATGAATATTCCGCGGAAGGGATGTTGCGGCGAGAATCAGGACGGAACTACAGCCCTCACAATTTTCTCATCGGTCCTTAACCAAATCTAACTGTAGATCCTTCTTGAATGCGCATACGGTGCGGGTATGCGAAGTGCTGAATCGATGAGGCTGTTTAACGTTCCTGTCTCTCAATCTTCAGGAGAGCTTTTTCGAGCTCCCCCTGTGGTTTCTGACGCGTTAAAGGAGCTCTCTCTACCTCGAGTCGATTTCGCCGCGTTGCTGGCCGAGCAGGTGGAAGCCGCGCAAGAGCTCAAGCGTCGATATGTGGATTCTCCTACGTGGAGAAAGCGAATAGCCGCGGTACTTGAGGGGCCTTGGGCACCTGAGGCGCATGACTTGCCCGTTCGCCAAGAATCGCTTCACCCCATGGCGAAGGTTTCGTTTCGAGAGGAACCTCGCGATGTAGCGGCCGCCTTGGATCGCAAAACGGTCAAACACGCCATTGGCCGTAGTGAAAAGGTGTGGCCTCTCACTCGGTGGACATCCGTCTATGAATATGAGGTTCCTCTCGACCGATTGCCCGCGCCCTTACACGGTGTAACGATCCTGCATCTCTCCGATATTCATTTCTTAAAATCATCGGATCGTCCCTGGAGAGAGATGAGTCGGGTGGCGGAATTCTTGGAGAGAGGGGAGCGGCGAATCGATCTCATTCTCCTCTCGGGCGATGTAATTACGAAGGGGCCAGAGGACCTGTGTTCACAAAGCTTGAGGCAACTGAAACGCTTGAGCGCGATATGCCCACAAGCGTTTATGGTGCATGGCAATCATGATTATCACGGACATCTTCCAGCTATTATCAGTAAACAACTCGAACAGGTGGGATTTCATGATATCAATAATCATCATGTCCGTCTTAGGATTGGAGGCGCTCCTCTTAATATTTATGGAATTGATGATGCCTACTTTGGCACTCCAAGCCCTCCCAGCGCGGTATCAGGTGAGGAAACGAACATAGTCCTTACTCACAATCTTGATTCCATTCGGGGTGATTTTCCGAAGGATATCGATCTGGTCCTGTCGGGCCACACTCATTGGGGAGAGCTCAAGCTATTCGATGGCGCACGGGTCATGAATTGGTGGGGATACTCAGACAACCTGAATCGACACACGAAACATTGGGAGATGCTCACCGACCGGACGCGCTCCTATGTGCATCCCGGACTCGCTCGGTATTACGTTCCATATAGAGGTCTTCGCCATCCTCCGGGAGTCGCGATACATACCCTTGTCCCGCGGTGACACGCCGGTGGCGTATGCCTTCCCGCCATCGGCGGTACTTAGGTATGGGCACAAGAGGAGGACTCGCTCGATCGCCTCAATTCCAACACGCGACGACTTGACCGTTGCCCATCTGGAGAACTTGCCATTTCTATCAGGCGAAAGCTAAAGCAGGAAAAGGAGAATGTAACGGGATGTCCGATGTAGAGTTGAAAGTTGCTACCGCTGGTCGCTACGTCGACCTCAGCGTGGCGAGCGAGTTCCCGTAGGATAGCCCGGGCGCGTGAAGCGTGTCCGTTTCCATTCCCTTGGCATGCGCACAGGATTTTCATGGGTGCTCCAGCGTTTTTTCTCCTACGACAGACTCCGTGAGGATCAGATCGGGCTCAAAAGAGGAGGATGAAAAAATCTTGAGGGCATCGTGAGGAAGGGCGCGGTAAGTTGGGGGCGCTCTCATCTACGTATGAATAGGGGACGATGGACTGAATGAAGTTCATGCTGCCTTCGCGCGGATTTTGTCTGCATGAGGTGGGAGAGGGACGCCGAAACGAAGCGTTGTGACTCGAACGCAATCACGGAACCCAAGGGATTGACGATTGGCCTGGCACAGGGGACGAGCCAAAAAATAGTTGTTATACCCTCAAAGTGTCACTTTGTTTCCAAGAGCTACCAAAAAGAACAGCCTAACTACTCAGAATCAGGTGGAAGGTGGAGGAGTTAGGGGTCCACCTCTTGACTATTAGGGCAGGGTCTACTTAGATTCCCCCGGTGTAAAAAGTCGAAAGCCAGAGACTCGATGTAAGAGGCTCTTGTGAGGTCGACGAGGGGTTTTTCTTTGTGAAAAACATCGCGCCTGCCTCAGAGGAGAGATACGTTGGGATCCTGCCAGTTACTTGAAAGATTGGCTGTGTGAGCGACAATCATCTTCGCTCAAGCAGGACGCAACCGACTGTATTTTTATTATTGGACCATTTAGGAGAAGTGTTACATGGCAACACCTGAGGAGATATCAGAGCGAGTTAAATCGATTATCGTAGAGCAGCTTGGTGTCAGCTTGGAGGAAGTTACTCCTCAGGCTTCGTTCATCGAGGACCTCGGTGCGGATTCCCTCGACATCGTTGAGCTCATCATGGCTCTTGAGGAAGAGTACGACCTTGAGATTCCAGACGAGGACGCTGAGAAGATCCAGACTGTTGACGATGTAACAAAGTACATCCAAGGAAAGCAGTCGTAATAGCGTCAAGCGTACGAAATCCTATCCCTGACGGGAGATAATTTGGTACGCTACAAGGGCCCCTTCGAGGGCCCTTTTTTGTCCTAATTTTTCGGAGCAATTCATGTCTTCCACCACGCCATCGTACGAAGCTCGTAGTAAGTCGCTAAAGCAATCTGACCCTGAGGTGTTCGCGCTCATCCAGCGTGAAACGGAGCGACAAGAGTACGGCTTGGAGATGATTCCGTCAGAGAACTTCGTGAGTGAAGCGATTCTCGAGGCGATGGGCTCGACGTTGACGAACAAGTACGCTGAGGGACAACCTGGCAAGCGATACTACGGTGGATGTCATGTTGTTGATGATGTGGAGAACCTCGCGAGCGCTCGTGTGTGTGAGCTCTTTGGCTCGGATTTCACGAACGTGCAGCCGCACTCCGGTGTGCAGGCGAACCAAGCGGTGTTCGAGGCGTTCTTAAAGCCCGGGGACACCTTCATGGGACTTCGGTTGGATCAAGGTGGACATCTTTCTCACGGAAGCCCGGTTAACTTCTCCGGTATGCACTACAAGGTAGTTGGGTACGGAGTAAAAGAGAGCGATGGATTGATCGATTACGATCAGGTTCGCACTCTCGCTCGTGAACACAAGCCGAAATTGATCATCGCGGGCGGAAGCGCCTATTCCCGTCAAATAGACTGGAAGCCTTTCCGTGAGGCCGCTGATGAAGTTGGCGCTATATTTCTGGCGGATATCGCGCACTATGCCGGTCTCGTCGCAGGTGGTTCATACCAATCCCCAGTTCCGTTCGCTGATATCGTCACGACGACGACTCACAAAACCCTCCGTGGGCCACGTTCAGGGATGGTGATGGGAAAGGAGGCTCACCGTAAAGCGATCAACAAGGCGGTGTTTCCTGGTCTTCAAGGTGGTCCTCACATGCACACGATCGCCGCTAAGGCTGTTATGGCTAAAGAGGCGCTCGCTCCAGACTTTAAGACGTACGCGGCGCAGGTTGTGGCTAACGCGCAAGCGTTGGCGGAAGGGCTTACTAAGAAGGGCCTTACGATCGTGTCTGGTGGAACGGATTCTCACCTTCTACTCGTTGATCTTCGGCCGATCGGCGTCTCTGGCAAAATAGGAGAGGAGGTTCTTGATAAGGTAGGAATTACCGTTAACAAGAACACCGTGCCGTTTGACCCACAGCCGCCATCTGTATGCAGCGGTGTCCGTCTTGGAACGCCAGCTCTCACGACCCGCGGAATGGGAGTCGCCGAGATGGCTCAGGTCGCTGAGTTTATCTACGACGCGCTTTCAAACGCCCAGAGTGAAGCGAAGCTCAAGGCGGTCGCGGATAGCGTGCGTGAGCTTAGCAAGAAGTTTCCGTTGTATCGCCATCGTTTGACGCGCTAACGAGGAGATAACGGTACGACCATGTTTTGCCCAAAGTGCAACTCGGACAAAAGCTCAGTAACTGACTCTCGCGGTGACGGCGGAGCTATTCGTCGTCGTCGTGAGTGTCAGGATTGCGGGTACCGTTTCACTACCTATGAGCGGGTTGAGTTGTCACTTCCAGCGGTTATCAAAAAGGATGGCCGGCGCGAGGTCTTCGATCGTGAAAAAATCCGAGGGGGGCTTCGGCGCGCGTGTGAAAAGCGTCCCGTGAGCACAGAGGCAATCGACGCCGCTGTGGAGACGATCGAGCGTAAGCTTCAAGAGATGTGCGTTCGAGAGGTTGATAGCCGCGTTGTGGGTGAGGCCGTTATTGAAGAGCTTCGCAAAATGGACAAGATCGCGTATGTGCGATTCGCCTCGGTCTATCGTGAGTTTTCCGACGTCAGTCAATTTGTAGACGCGCTTGAGAGCTTAGGGAGCGCGGCAAAGACCGCTCACCTTAAGAAGGTAGAGCCCTCCTGAGTTCCGTTCATGGCTAAAAAAGCTTCGGGGGTTAAAAAAACTTCGGGAGGAGACCCTCTCGCGCTTGATTCATTCTCAGATATTCTCGCGGACATTCGCGCCGGAAAAGCGGTTATCGTTGTCGATAACGCGGATCGTGAGAATGAGGGAGATCTTATTCTCGCGACAGAGAAGGTGACCCCTGAGCTAGTGGCGTTTCTCACGAGAGAGGCGCGTGGGCTTATCTGCGTCAGCGTTCCAGCGGAGGTCGCCGAGCGATTGCGACTCCCCCTTCAGGTTCTCAATAACAACTCGCCCTTTCAGACCCCATTCGCTATCAACGTCGATCATAAGGATGTCGGCGCTCGTGGTGTTACGGCGGAGGGACGGGCGCGAACGATGCGGGCGCTGATAGAGCCAGAGGCGCAGCCACACCACTTTGTGAGTCCTGGCCACGTATTTCCTCTGATCGCGAATAGCGCGGGAGTGTTGGGAAGACCTGGACATACCGAGGGGGCATTCGATCTTGCGCGCCTGGCAGGGCTCGCTCCATCAGGGATTTTGTGTGAGGTTCTTAATCCCGATGGCACGATGGCCCGAGGAGCGGAACTTCAGGCGTTCGCCTCGAAGCACGGTCTCCGTATTACGAGCATTCAAGCCATTCGTGAGCACCGCGCTTTTCATGAGATAGCGGTGCGTCAAATCAGTGAGGGGGAAGCTCAGACCGACTACGGTACTTTTCGTGCAGTGGTGTACGCCGATGACGCTGGAAAGAAAGAGCATGTCGCCATGATTCGTGGTGATCTCTCAAAGATGCCAGCGTCCTACGCCCCCCTGGTGCGATTGCACTCGGAGTGTTTGACCGGCGATGTTTTCGGAAGTAGACGATGTGATTGTGGTCGTCAATTGGATGGGGCGATGAAGCTTGTCACGGAGGAGGGCGCGGGTTTAGTTCTCTATCTTCGACAAGAAGGACGGGGTATCGGACTTGAGAACAAAGTTCGCGCGTACGCGCTGCAGGACCAAGGTCTCGATACCGTGGAGGCGAACGTCCATCTAGGGTTTGATCCGGATGAGCGTGACTTCGCGGTAGGAGCGCACATGCTTCTCGCCATGGGAATTCGCGCCATCCGTCTTATTACCAATAATCCGGCCAAAGCCGCCGCGTTATCTCGCTTTGGAATCTCCGTGGTTGAGCGTATTCCCATGGTAGTCGAGGCGGACCGGTACAGTGAGTCGTATCTCAGGACTAAGCGAGATAAGCTCGGCCACCTTTTATAAAGACCCCATTTCTCCCAGGTTGCATCCGCCGCGCCCTCAGTAGTATTTGGTAATCTTTCGAGATGATTAGGAAATTAACTTCTGGGGAGTGTTCTTTACAGGTGTTTAAGCAGGTATCATGGGCTTCTCCCTCCCACATAACCCTTTACGCTACCGTTTTATAAGGAACCTTGATGAAGTCTCGTCGAACGTGCCGCGAGGCGGCCATGCAGACGCTCTATCTTTGTGACGCGCAGGGAACGCTTTCGCTTGAGACCGCTGACGTCTTCTCCTCTCATTTTCTACAGTGTGGCTTAAATGACGAAGGAGACAACGATACTCCTCGAGAGAGCCATCCCTTTTATCGAGAGATGCTTGAGGGCGTGTTCACGAACCTTGAAGCGATCGATACCGCGATCGGACTCGCGTCTATGAATTGGAGCGTCGCTCGCATGGCGCTTGTCGAGCGGAATATCATACGGGTCGCGGCATACGAGATACTGTATCGTTCAGATGTGCCGGTTAAATGCGCTATCAATGAGGCGATTGAGATAGCCAAGGAATTCGCGTCGCCGGAGGGGCCCACCTTCATCAACGGTGTGCTTGATAAAGTAGCGCACCAGAAGCACCTTCAAGCGCAGGCATCTCAAGGCTAAACCTGCTCAGGTGATTTTTTCGTACTAGGAAAATAACCGCTTGAGCGGAGAGACGCTTTCAACGCGGGTTGATTCGCCTATACGACATTTCGAAAGCTCCACGAGTTGAAGGTCTGGCGAAACCTGAAATGGCGACACGGTGCAGTGTGAGGCCGTGAGGAAGGGGAAATATTTAAACTTAAGGACGATTCGCTCTGAGAGTGGCGTGAGGGTCACGGAGTTTGAGGTCTGAGAGAGGTCCCGAGCTTCACCCTCAAGAACATACGAAGGTGTGTATCCAAGGCGTTCGAATATCATGAAGTTCTTGTGGTGCTCTTTGAGCGCGTAGCGATCAGGCCGGTCTTGGAGATATTTTCTCCACTGTGGCTCGTGAGCCATCACTACGGTGACGTTCATCAGATCGAAGAAACGTTCGATGCCGATATCTCCCTGTTCCAAAAATGGCGCGGGAATAGGTTGCTCATACCGCCAAATATTGTGCGCATAGCTTGAGGCGATGAGGGGTGTGTTTGACCACAAGGGAAGGGGCGCGAGGTGTCCGTTGCTGAGTTCGTGGAGCACGCAGCCTGTGAAGAGCCCTCGTCCATCCTTCGCGGTGTTCGCCAAGGTCATACTAATTTTTTCCACCTCAGGTTCCGCGAAGTTGTACTTGTCATACAGCTGATTGGTGAGCATGGCGTGAATAGCGAATGGAGAGGCGAGAAGAAATCCACCCACAACACTCGCGGAGAGTCTGTGGAATTGGTCCCGCGAGCTTCGCTCGAACATCGTGACGATGTAGGTGGCGAGTGGGAATGAGGCGAGAACGCCGGCGACCACGAGCATTCGATCGAGCTCAAGTTGTGGTTTGAGAGAGACCCCGACGGTTCCCAATCCCACAAGCCACAGGCTGACCATGCCGAAGATGAGGCGGTAGGGGCGCGCTAGTGAGAGGATAGCGGGAATCGCGAGTACAACTACGAGAGGGTTCGCTGAGCAGGCTGATTCCTGCCAGTTCTTTAAGCTCTTCTTGAGGTTGATTCCTTCAGACTTGTGTCGATAGGTTGAGGGACTTTTCGCTTCTGATGTCTCCTCGGTCTGCGTTGTGCGCGATACCTGATTGGTCGATTCGGAGTTGAGGAAGCGTTGAACCCCTGAAACCTTCCACATCATCGACATCCACGGAAGGTTAAGCGCCAAGATAATAACGGCGGTGAGCAGATGTCGTCGAGAGCTTACTATCATTCGAAGTTTCGGGAGTACGAGCAGTCCGAGTGGAAGAAGCGCGATGCCCGAGGGAGACCACAGCATGGTAAGCGTCGCGATGAGAGCGAAAAGCGTGATATCGCGGAGGGAAAGGGTTTTACCCGTCAGGAATCGAAGGAGGTAGGCGATCGTGAGCGGCATGAGAGCGGTGCTCACGACGAATCCGATCGTGCCGTACTTAAGAGCCCACCGATACCAGAAGAGGCTCGAGCTCATCGCGATAACAGCGCTCACGGCCGCTACGACCCGTTCCGCGTTCATGAGGCGCGCGGCGGCGTAGGTCGCGCCCGGAACTAGAGCGAAGAGGATGCCAGCGATGATGAGGTTGTACACCGACTCGATAGGAAAGAGATACACGAGCGGGCTTGAGATGAGGAACGCGTTGAGGGCCCCAGTAGCGAAGAAATCCCGAGCGTCGAACCCTCCGTTCCATAGTGGAGACCAGAATGGAATGAAGGGGAAGTTCTCCTTGAGGAGCTTAAGGCGAAAGATGAACATGGCGTGATCATCGCTGAAGAGGAGTCGTCCCGCTGACTCGGTGAAGAAGGTCACTACGCTCAAAAGAGAGGTTATAAGAGGAAGCGCCACGAGGAATCGTCTCCACGAGGTGTACGTCATCGCGTACGCCACCACGGCGGCGAGGGCGATCTCCTTTCTGAACCAAGGGGCCTGAAAGAAGCTATATGGCCGACAGAGCCAGGCCGAGAGAAAGATGAGGACCAGCCCAAAGCTCCAAACCAAAGGGGAGGCAAAATCCGCGAGGCGCGGGCGTTGGCGTCGAATGAAGAGGGAATACACGAGTCCTACGACCAGAAGCCCCACCGCGCAGGCGCCGATGTACTTACCCGAGGGAATGAGAGCGGGAGGGGTCAGCGACCACAGATACCACGATCCCCCAGAGAGGCCGAGGAGGGCGAGGAGCGCAGCCAATGAAAGAGCTAAGTTCATGATATTATGTGTGTTTTTCGGGTGGTGTTTCTCTCCGGCCCGGGCCGCGTTCGTATAGTAGAATTGTTCGGCACGGCCGTCAAAAGGGTCAGAGGGGCCTCCCTGGGGCTCTCTAGCGCGGGGCCCCGTTCTCAACATACGCCAATTCCAGATGACGCACTCGAAGGGGCCAGACTTTGAAGCCCCGACGTGACAACGCCTCTAGGGTGGGCGTCATGACGTGGTAGGGCCCTACGATGAGTGGTCTATGATTGGTGAGGTCCTCAACAAGTTTTTCGAATGCTTTCTCGTGCTCCTCTGAGGATTCGGTACTCACCAGTTCTTGGTACGTGTCTTCGGGCATGACGATTCGGGGATTAATCCAACCGCGCTGCTCTCTCTGTAAGAGGAGTACATTCGTGAGAGCTCGTGTTCTGAATTCTATGGCCTCGACACCTACGGTGGCGTTGTGAAGGATTCGCGGCGAAACTTCGCTAATGACGAGATCCGTCGCTGAAGGTGAAACACCGGCGAAATGAAGAGATTCGGTGCGATGGAGCGTGATTGCGAGCGCTGCCGCGAGTGGAACGCAGGTGACAAGAACGCGAGGGATACGAGCGCGTCGCGCCTCATTGATAGCCTCCGCGATTCCCACCGCTAGCCAGATCGAGAGGGGAATAATGAACATGCTTGTTCGGTAGGAGTCGACTCGATTTGTAAGGAGCACAGGTACGACCCCTACAACGAGCCAAAGGAGCAAGGTGGCATGAATCCATCGGGTCGTGTAGCGCGAGGCCATCAGCAATCCCAAAAGCATAAAGGGATAGAGTGGCTTGGTGTAGAGTTCAAGCCTCAAGGGGTCGTAGGAGAATCGACGTGCTCGGGAAGGAGCCTGGTCAAATGGAGAGAGTAGCTGTTGCAGCTCGGGAATCGTGGTTGTTGTGACAAGTTCTTTTGCGAAGGAGATGTAGTCGAGGACGTGAGGTGGTCTATCCTCCGATTTAAAAGACCTCCATTTGTCCAATACAGGCGCTGGCCAGAAGCCGTTGTTCATCATCATCGAGAGTTGCTCGCCTCGGGCGAACGCGAACGAGTGAACACGTCCGGCCCGATACTGCGCCGTGCACACAAGCAATACGCCAGCGCAGATCACAAGCGAGCTATGAAGGCGAGAGGATCTCTTCTGAGCCTCGTTCCACATAATTCCAAAAGCGGTCATGCCGAGAAGAATAAGCACCGTGATCCGACCGGGCGCGTACCCGAGGGTCGCGATGTAAAGGAGCAGGACGGCTCCCAGTGATTTACTGACCGAGGGTCTCGCAATCAGCGCGGCGCACACGTACAGTGCCGCAGCGACACTGAAGAGTGTGGCGGCGATAGAGCTGGCGTAACGGCCAAATAGTAGGCCTGCCTCATTAAGACCAAAGGTGAAGAGCACAACCAATCCGATAGTCGGATGAAAGAAGCGCTTGCAAAAGGCGGCGAGAAGGAGAGCTGTCCCCAGAAAGTAGAGCGCGGACATTACTCGGAGGCTGATGAGTGAGCTTTTAAACTTCAGTAGATAAAGGGTCGGATATCCATAGAGAAGGGAGCGATCTCCCTCGCTGAGTAATCCTTGAGCCCATAGAAGGCGTGTCCGAAGGGCATTCCATACCGTAACGCTCGAAAGCTCGGCGAAAAAGTTGTTGATTGTGGTTGCTTCCCAGACAAGAGGCGGAAGGAAATTTGAGTCAAGGCGATAAAGAAGGATCCACGATATCAAGATCACGCCCATGGCGCGGATAAACAGTGGCGCGGATTGGAAATTAAGGGCGACAACCTCATACTGATGTCGTCGCCACCGCTGATGGGCGATGGCGCAGACCGCTCCTACGGATACGCATACCCAACGAAGATAATCGGTTGTGATGAGCGAGAGGGAACTAAAAGCGAGGGAGAACCAAATGTTGAGCGAAATTGAGGTATCGCCGCGTCGGCAGATAAGGGCGGCGAACAGACCCATGAGCGCGACGGAGAGGCTTAAGAGTGAAGATATCGTCGCTACGTCGGTATCAGCAACAAGAGAGACCATTAAATCTATTCTGTAACGCTACGTCCCCGGTTGTACACCACATGAAGATGGTCTCAAAAGAAGAAAATTGGGCTCATTTCTAGCTTCGCTTGAGCGGGTCGCCGGAGGGCCGAGAGGGGAGAGGTCAAAGCGAAAGCCCGATGTTCGCTGGGGGCAAACATCGGGCTTTCGCTGTTTTAGAGATACGGTCTGCTACCTCTGAGTTCCCTCAGATTAGCGGGTCTTTCCAGAAGGAAGGACTCCGTGCTCCGCGTAGAACGGGTCGAAATTGAACACCGCCTCTGAGAAGTAGTTCAGGGCGCTGTCATTGTCCCGCTTGTTGAGAGCGTTCAAACCGTCAACTAATCGCGAGTTGATGACCTCAAGATTACTTGGCTTGAAGGTGATATAGTGCTTACCGTTATCAACCTTACGAGCCTCGTAGCACTGAAGGCTTGATACGAAACTCGCTACCGCTCCGAGTGTCTCACCCTTTTGCTTGTGGATAAGGCCCTGAAGCGCGAAGTACCGTGGGCTTTCCTCAAGACGCTCGCTGCAATCGAGGCACTCAGCAGCTGACTCTGGGTCTCCGAATCGGAGGAACAGAGCCGCGATGGAGTGATACGAAGCGGCGGCGCTCTCTTGGCTATACGAGATCCAGTTGTGGCTCGGGAAGAGCTCCTCGATATTGAAAGCGTCAACGGCAGCTTTCAAGATACGAGCGCGAGCGCCATCCGAAAGTTTGCTGGTGGCGGAGAGGTCTGCCCCCGAGATCGCCGTGTCAATCAAGGTTGAGTGCCGAATGGTATCTCCATCCGCGATTGAGCGAACCAACGCTTGCGCGAGGTACTCGGTAGCGGACGAAGCGTCTTCCTCTCCGATCATGCTAAGAGCGAAGCGGCTCGTAGCGACGACGACGAGAGGCCACATATCTGTTTTGCTGATAGAGTTAAGAACTTGCTCAGCGCTAAGGTCAGGGATCTGAACAAAGCCAGACTCGGTACGAGCGGTTACGATGGTATGCTCACGAATCTGTCGAGTGTCGAGCTCCGCGACAAGTCGCGCAAGATCAGCTGGCTCGAAGGCGACTGCTGAGCTCATCACGATGATGCGCTTGCTTGCCGCTAATTGAGCGGCCTTAGCCATGCCGGCAACGATCGTTGGAGCTTGAATCCAGATGCCAGTTGTCCACTCGGCAGGCTGGGCGTCGGCGCTCACGACGATGATGTCGGTCGTTGCGTTAATGTCATTTAGACATTTAACCTTTTCCAGGACCGCTAACTTTGATCCAGTATCATCTGTTACGATTGTACTAAACATAAATACCCCAGAGAATTTTCAATTATCTCTAAAACCAGCCCGAGTAAGTTCACTTGATAGTTCAAGACCCAAAGGGCCATCGCTAACGAATGCGCTGCCTCGAAACGTACTTGGTATGATGCGGGGGCCCTGTGAAGGTTTTCACTATTTTTAAAAAGACGCGGCCTCTCCCATTTTTGCGGTGTGGGAAAAGGGAATTCGCTCAGCTATTTCAGTGCCTTAGCTGACTCTTTCGAGTGGGGGCTTAACCGGGACGTTGGACCCCTCAAGTTTACAATAATTGAGAATAACGGGGGCTAAAATCATCCCCGGGATGCCCGCCAGACGCTCTCCAATGAGGAGGCTCAGGAGGGTGAGCCACATTGGGTTCTTAATCCGCCCGCCGATAATCCTGCTGTTAAGGAAGTACTCAAATTTGTGGAGGATAATGAGATATGAGAGGGCGATGATACCAAGCTGAATCGATTGAGTGAGTCCGACGCAGAATATTACGGTGTTGCTGATGAGGTTGCCGATGATCGGTAAGAGCCCACAGAGAAAGGTGACCGTGATAAGGACAAAGGGATAAGGCATCGGCGAGTCAAAAAGAGAGAGGCTGAGGATAAACAACCCGGTGAAAAAGGTGTTTACCAGAGAGATAACAACCTGTGCTCCCATAACGGTGTGGAAGCTTCTGAAGAAATTTCCGAACCTAAGCTCCAGCTTTTCCGTAAAATCTGAGTAGAAGTTGTGACGAATCGCGTAGGTCTCCCGAGCGAGATCGATCCGTCGGGTCATAAATATTCCTGTCGTCGCCACTAAGGCGATAATTACGTAGACGAACTCCTTGGTGAACACCTGTGCGAATCGGGCTAAGAAGTGGAGTTGAGATTCCAGTCCATCACGAACAAATGACTTAAGTCCCTCGGGGTCCTCAAATGGAGCCTCGATGCCGTAACTCCTAGCGAGGGAAACGATGGTTGGAATTGCCTTGCTCGCCGCGAGCGGAAGCGCTCGTATCGCCTCCTGCACGAAGTGGACAAAGAGATAGAATAGAATGAGGGCGAGAATTGAGAAGGTAAAAACGGCGAGGCGCTTGGGCATCCGTGTGCCGATGTAGTGGAGAATCAGATATCCGAAGAGGATGGTTATAAACGGCGTCCCGAGGCCGAATACGAACAAACCGGTTAAAATGGAGAAGAACGCGAGAAACGACGCTCGATTCAAAGTTTGTTGTGAGATGAGGTTCTCGTTAGGCATGGTACGGTACTCGAAGACTCATAGAAAAGATGCCGACACATCGGCAAACGTTCCGATAACCATACGTCCAATTGGGATAGGGCGCAAATAGCCTCTAGAAGGTACTACCGACGGAGAAGTGAATCCGATACACATCCTCGTTTGGTTTTCTATCGAGTGGGTACCCCACGTCAAAACCGATAGGACCGATAGGGGATATGTACTGGAATCCGAAGCCGGTGCTTGAGCGGAGGTCCGCAAGGTCAAAGCTTTCGTGGCGGAGGAACACGTTGCCGATATCGACAAAGGTGTGTGTACTGAAGGAGTCCGTCACCAGGTATTGGAACTGGTTTTTCTCCATGAGGAGGGTGTCTCCACCGATGACCGCTCCGTTATCGCCCAGAGGACCAAGCGAGTTCTCCTTGAATCCGCGAACGGTTGTACGACCACCGAGATAGAATCGCTGGGTGATAGGGATTCCCACCGTGTCGCCCCACGGTTGCGCGATCCCACCTGATAGACCCAATCCAAGAGAGAATCGAGGCGAGAGGATCCTCTCCAACGGAACGATCCCAGTCGCTTTAGAGAGGATTCCGCCGAAGTTAGCCTCTGATCCTATCTGCTGGAATGAGAGCTTTGGCTCGACCGTGAATGTGTACCCGTTGTGAGGAGTGAGGGGATCGTCGCGGGTGTCGAACTTCAACAAGCCGGAGAGAAAGCTTAACCGAACATGGCCCGTGTCGAGCGGAGTGATAACCGCGCCAGGATTTACATCGTTCAAGTTGTCGAGGGTGAGGGAGTGACCTCCGGTAAAGGTGACTCGTGACTCGAACTGTCTGAAGAGGTAGGACGCGAAGGTCATACGATCCAGATTGAATTCCTGCGTAGAAAGCTCTTGGCGTTGAAAACGCAATTCCTCGGTGAGCGCGTATTGCGAGCCGAGGAAGAACGGGTCCATGTACCGTACGTTCGCGAATCCCTGACTGATAGCGCTGGATCCATTCGGATTAATCTGAGCTTGATCAAAGTAGGTGTCGATTCGCGTTGAAAGGGTTCGTCCATCAGCGAAGAACGACTTATCGACCGCTTCCCCGAACACATGGAGCCCGAACTCTGAATTGGCGCCCGTTCCCACCTCCAGCGTCTCAAGCGCTCGCTCGGCGAGGCGTACTGTTATCGCCTCTTTTGGATGGTCGAAGGAGCCGTCACTTGGCACTACCTCCACCCGGGAGAAGAGGCCGGAGCGAAGGAGCTCGCGTTTGGAAGCGTTCACATCCTCGGTGCGGAAGGGCTTGCCTGGCTCAAGAAGGATGTATTTACGGGCGACTGACTCATCGATGAGCGAGAGGCCCTCAACGGTCACCGATGAGATGATTGAACGAGGCCCTGGATCTATCAAGAAGTCGACGTGCGCGGTGTCAGGTGAGGGGTCGACATCGATAGTCGGCGCCATGAAGCCCTCTTCTTCGAGTTGAGCCACAAGATGCTCGATGTATTGGTTGATTGCTGGCAAGGAGGCTGGCGTCGGAGGCGCTTCTCGAATCTTGATGTCGCCCGGAAAGCCTTTGACGGAAAGGCTCTGAATTCGCAGAGGCTCTCCCTCCACCACGTGGTAGTTGATGTCGAGAGCGGTGCCGTTTTCAACGGGCTCTATTGTGTAGGAGACTTGAACGTTGGGGAACCCCTCCTGTTGATAGACCGTCTCGATGATCGTCTTGAGTGTTTCAAGTTGAGCTGGAATAGCGTAGGTGGGCTTCAGGAGCTCAATTTGCTCGGTGAGGCCGAGGTCTCGCATCTCCTTTTTAATCTTTTTCTCCGAGAGTGAGTCATTGCCAACGAGCTTTAACTCTCGCACCTTAGTTTGAGCTTCCTCAGAGATGGTGATGGTGTACACGAGTCGTTGTGTATCAGTGCGATCCTCGGTGTAGGAGACCTGGGCGAAAAGGTATCCGGCGGCCTGATACATCTGCTCGATATTTTGAACTAGCAATTTGACGGTATTGTTTCCGAACGGACGCTTTCGAGAAAAGAGCTCAATAGAGTCGAGGAACTGTTCGTCGGTAAAAACCGTATTTCCCGAGAACTTGAACGATATCGGTTCCCGTAGGTCGCTCTTTACGACGAGATCAACTGTATGAGGCGTATCGGTATGGACGTAGAGAGGTGTTATTCGAGCCGCTATGTACCCTTCATTTCGTAACGCCAGTACTAGTTTTCGCTCAAGCTGCTGGGTTACAGATCCAAGCGCCGCGGTTCCGGGGGGGGCCACAGACCTCATGATAGAAGTGATCGTATCAGGGAGGGTGTTACCCTCTACGCGCGTCTCTCCGATCGTAAAGGGGGCCCCCTCGTTAATCGTAATCAGGAGTTGCTTGCAGAAATGATCGGCTAGGCGACAGGAGACATCCACCGTCGCCCCGAGAAGGCCCTGATCGTGGAGGTAGCTGGTGATGTTTCGTTGGATGGTCGCCAGGCTCTCCGGATTG
This sequence comes from Bdellovibrionota bacterium, assembly GCA_044345405.1. GTDB lineage: Bacteria > Bdellovibrionota_C > UBA2361 > UBA2361 > OMII01 > OMII01. The sequence continues at coordinate 25,418 of JBIJBE010000013.1, read as the reverse complement.
TTTTGTATTCGTGAATCCGAACCGATACGAGCGGCGCTAAGAATATCCTGCTCATCCGTTCGATCCGCGCCTTGAACCTTTATATCCACCAGAACCGCTTGTTCGGCGAGAATGGTATAGGTCAGATCTGAACTTAAGATAAGGTTTTGCTGTGTGCTCACAGACTGGATAAATCCGTTGACGTCGAGATTCGGTGTGAGGTTGTACACCGCGCCTACCTTTGAATTGCTGACGCTACTAAAGAGGCTGTTTCCGACGAACGCGAATCGTGGCGTCAGTGTCTTTTTCGCCACGACGGCCGGCTCTACCAGACCGGTATAGGGATTGTAGGTTGGTTCGAAGGAGAGGGTGTCGATCTTGGTGAGGTTTCGGAAGAACGCCTCAACGCTGCTGAACGAGTCCTCGGAAAGGAAGTATCGCTGGTCTTGCGCGAACTGATTTCCCACCCGATTCGCCATCGTTCGTCCTGTGAGTGACCGCGAGGAGGTGATTAAGAGCAAGAGATCTTCTTGCGACAGTCCGCGATCAGATGACAGCGCGATGCGAGGAGCGGTGAGGGGACCGGACGCCTCAAGAATCACGAGCACGCTCTCACCAGTTGGCGCTCGAAGATTCCCCTCGCTCGCGATCTCAATGGTAGGAGTTAATGAGCCTGGCTTGAAGGTGAGACTTCCTGATGTGACGTCGAATCGATTTCCTTTAAGTCCAACCCATCCACTTAAAAGTTGCATCGAGCCATTGAGCGCGGGGTCCGCTGTGGTGCCACCCGCGTAAATGTTCGCGTTGAGTTCCGCGCTGAAGAAAGGGGTGAGCACGAATATATTTCGAGGCGCGGAGAATTTTACGTCGAGGTCAAGCGAGACCGGCTTCTTACTGATCTGAGGCTGGACGCGCGCGGGAATGAAGTACCCTTTGATAGTTTGAACGAGGATCTTGTTGAGATCGAAATCCTTGGAGATCTCGGCGAAGTCGATTCCGATGTCTCCCGAGAGCGTTTGGTGTTTATTTTTATTCGGGCCTAGAGCGAGGTTGCCTGAGAAGGTGATAGAGGCGTCCGCCGCGGGCTCAATCGTGACCTCCTTTAGTTCGGCGGTCATGCGAGAGTTCGGCCAGTTAAAGGGGACAAGACTTCCCTTTACCACGAAGGAGCCGGAGTTCGCCGAGCCCGTCAAACTGTCTATCTTGATCGTATCCTCGGAAAGAACAAAACGTCCCTTAACATCATGGGCCCCTATGTCGGGTGACGCGACCGCGAGCTCTCCATCAGAGAGGGCAGCCGTTCCTAAGAAGCGTGGCATGGCGAGAGGTCCTTTGATAGAGACCTTGGTGGAGAGGAGTCCCCGTAAGTTATCGACGGAGGGGAGAAGAGGGAGAAGGGAGCTAAGGTGGAGATCTCCGGTGAGAGAGAGATCGAACCCCGGCTCGAAACCAAGAGACCCATCGAGAATGAGCGCCGTGTCTCCGCTCGAGAGACGGGTATTTTTAAATCGGAGCGCGCCAACTGTTATCGGCAAGGTCGTGTTCTTAGGAACGCGAAGAACGTACGGCTCGCATCCTACATAGAAGTCTCCCAATATCAGGTTGCCTGAGCCTCCGAGTGGAGCGGACATGCTGAAGTTGTAATCGAGAGACGCGTCGATGACGCCACAGTCAGCCTCCTGAACAAAGCTGGAGAGCGGAGAGGCGGGTAGCGCCATCTGTAGCTTGCCGTTGAACGTTCGCGCCACATCAAGCTTCAGATTCATCGAGGCCTGCTGCGTGGATGTTGGAAGGTTCACGAGGAGGTTGCCATCCTTGAGCGTTGTTTTGCCGCTCATCGAGAGACCAAGACCAAAATCTGGAATCGCGACTGTTGTGGGGCCTTCTCCCGCGAGCTTGGCGAGATCGAGAGGACCAGAGAGTGGTAGTGAGGTTGTGAGTTGAATCGGACTAAGGCGAGAGGGATCCGGTGGGCTGGTTTGGGGATAGCGATAGTTCTCAAGGAGTAGCTTTCCATCTTTGAGGAAGGGCTCCGCTCCAACAGTATCGATGAACCCGTCCCAACGAAGAGTTCCGTATCGAGGGTCACTAGAATCAACCTTTACCGAGATGCCACGCGGCTCAAGGGCGAGGTTAATCTTTACCGGTCCAAGAGAGGTTCCTTGAACTTTAAGATCCGCGGCTTGAACGACAAAGGTTGTGATGGTGTCTTTTCCACTGGGTCGCACCGAAATAGTGGCGGACGCGTCATGTACTGAGAACGGACCATAGGTGAACGAGGGGAGTGCTACGTCAAATCCAGCGGAGAGCCCTTCATCAGAGAATACGAGTGGTCGAGTGCCGGTCAATTTTGATTTGTCCCCGGTTCCCGCGATGTTTCGGAGGGTTACAACAGGGTCTCCGTGATTGACGTCGACCGAGAGGTCTCCTTTGATGGATGACAACTTGACTGGTGACGCGTGAGGGAACGCGAGGGTGAGTGGCGCTGATTCCGCGTGGGTCAGCGAGCCTTCAATGATGGGGCTTCCGAGTGTTCCTTTCAGCGATCCGGTTCCCGTCAGGAGACCTTGAAGCCACGAGGGGATCCCAACATATTGAGCGTCGATAGTGTACGCCGCGCTACCTGATAGCGCGTCCCCATGCGCGGTATCCGCGGCTCCTTTGAGATCGACCGTTGAGATATCTCGCCCAAGTTTTAATCCGTTGAAGACGGCTTGATTCTCTTCGATGACCACGGATCCGGTTAATTGGCCCAGGGGGAGCTCCTGCACCTCTGTCTTTTCCTCATTGAGGAACGAACGGTAGCGAAGGTCTTTAAGCTCAGGAAGAATAACGAACTCCTCGCCGATCCGTTTAACAAAGAGGGAGAGGTTGTGACCATACAGCTCGCTCATCCCGAACGATTCTCGAAGCGAGGTCGTTCGGATCTCAAGGTTGTTGAGGATCGCGCGCCATCGCGGCTGGTTGGCGAGCTCCGGTGGTAGGGGTGACGTTATCTGTTCGATGAAGCGGAAGGTGGGGGAGTCGGGTCCCACACCATCAGCGTGTCCATCCGAGAGAATGAGGGTCTCAAGGTAAACCTTTTGATCGAGGATTTCGTTGATGCTGAAGGTCGCGGTTATCTTGTCAAAGGTGAGCTTCGGGGTCCCGTTGTCGAGGAGTTTGACGCCCGTAACTTTGCCCGAGAGAGTTAAGAACGAGAGCGAGAATGAGTCATATGAGAGCGAACACGTTTTGCACGATGTCGCCACCTCCTCGTTAAGGGCTTGGACGATCTCTCCGATGATGTATCGTTTAAGCGTAACGACCCCAAGCCCGCTCACCAAACCGAGGATGAGTCCGAATAGAGCAAGGATGTTTCCAGAGATACGCTTCATGCGGTTCGTCGTTCAGGGGTACAGCGATACCGGGAATGAATGAGATCCGAGGAAGTAGGCGGGAACGAGGGGGACCGGAATCGAGGCGAGAAAGAGAAAGAGAGCGCGCGGGATCGAAGAGATCTCCGTGAGAGTATGGCCAGAGTTTGAGAAGGCGCGATAGACGACATGTATCGGTACCCTACGGCTACGTCACTTCGTTCCGGGCGGTAACGCGTCGCTAACGATGCGTCGTCTGAGCCCACCTCAAAGTACAAGGTGTTTTACTACCTCTGGAGCCAAGTTGGAACCCTGCCGTGGGTAAGAAACGGTGGGTAAGATGCTTATTTTTCTGGGATAAGTGCCTCGTCCTTGAGGACGCGTGACCGCTATCGACCCAAGAGGAAGATCGCCGGGGATTTGGGTACTGTGAATCCCATGGCACGCCACTCGTGTACCGAGCGAACCGCTATCGATTCCTGTTCGGTGGTGAGGGCAGACGCTATGCAGATACGGGTCTCGGGTCTGCATGTCGTGAGGAGCTCCTCAAAGAGCTTCTGATTGCGATACGGAGTGTCCATCACGATCTGAGTTTCCTGATGTTCATAGAGATCTTTTTCCAGAGCGCGGATCGTGTCCTTACGAGCGCCCCCTTCGATCGGGAGATAGCCTACGAACCGCCACCGTTGCCCGTTAAAACCGGACGCCATCAGGGCAAGCGTCATCGAGCAGGGGCCTACGAGGGGACGAACAGCGATGCCAAGTTCGTGCGCGCGACGGACGAGTTCGGCGCCAGGATCCGCGATAGCGGGGCATCCAGCCTCCGAGATAATCCCCACGTTATGGCCTTGAAGGAGTGGGGCTGTGAGCGCATCGATTTCGTGAGGCTTCGTGTGCTCGTTGAGTACCTGGAGGGAGAGCTCCCGAATGACACGATCTGGACAGAGAAGTTTAATGAAGCGCCGCGCCGATTTCTCCTCTTCAACCACGAAGTGAGAGATGGAGGCGGTAATCGTCGCTATGACCGGTGGAAGAGATGAGTCGAGAGCCGTTTCGCCGAGGAGGTTGGGAATAAGGTACAGTTCGCCGCGATGGTCGCTGGAAGTAACGCTCATGGCCGCCATTTAGTTGCTACTCTCGTACCGCGATATCCGCGGTGTGCTTCCAAGCGTGATACGAGCTGCGAACGAAGGGCCCTGACTCGACAAACTTGAAGCCACGCTTGATTCCCTCCTCTTCATACTCCTTGAATTCATCAGGAGTGATGAAGGCCCGGACCGGAAGTTGTCGTTCCGTTGGACGAAGGTATTGCCCGATCGTCATAACGTCTATGTCTATGGCGCGAAGATCGTCCATCAAGCGTAATACCTCATCCTTCGTTTCGCCGAGCCCGACCATGATGCCGGTCTTGGTGACTACGGATGGATCGATCTCTTTAGCCCAACGATGGATCGAAAGGGACCGAATGTAGCCTGCGCCTGGGCGAACTTTCTTGTAGAGACGAGGCACGGTTTCTACGTTGTGATTAAGCACATCGATCTTAGCGCTGAGGATCGTCTCGAGGTCTGCGCGAGACCCCTTCAGGTCAGGAATGAGCAATTCGATCTTGCACCCTGGAGCGTGTGTACGAACCGACTTCACGGTTTTGAGGAAGTGTTGAGCGCCGTTATCCGCCACATCGTCTCGGTCTACTGAGGTAATAACCGCGTGCTTAAGACCAAGCTCCTTCACCGCGATACCGACACGCTCTGGCTCGAACGGATCGAGAGGTTGGAGGGTATCGGCGCTTCCCTTCTTTACCGAGCAGAAGTGGCACTTCCGGGTGCATAGCTCACCCATGATCATGAAGGTCGCGGTGTGATGAGACCAGCACTCTCCGATATTGGGGCACTGAGCCTCCTCGCACACCGTATGAAGATTGAGGGTCTTCACGATTTTGCGGGTCTCAAGATACTCAGGTGAGCCAGGAGCTCGAACCTTCAACCAGGATGGTTTCACGATCTTCTCTGTATTTCTTGGAACTTCAACTGACATACAAAAGACCCGCTTTTTAGGTTTTCAACTACGCCATGAGGAGGGCAGGGGTCTCAAGCGCTTCCTTGAAGTGCTTGAGGAACGTTGCCGACATCACGCCGTCGATAATTCGGTGATCAACGGATACGGTAGCCTTCATGATGGAACCAACAACGATCTGCCCGTTGTGAACGATCGGCTGCTTCTGAACCGCGCTCACGGCGAGAATACCTCCCTGACCAGGGTTGATGATCGCCGTGAAGTTCTCAACGTCAAACATTCCCATGTTGGAGATACTGAACGTTCCACCCGAGAGATCGGTTGAGCTTGGGCGGCCAGCACGAGCTCGTTCAATCGCCGCGCGAGCCTCGAATACAACATCCTTAAGGTTCATCGAATCAACTTCCTTCAAGACAGGAATAAGGAGTCCATCTGGAATCGCGGTGATGATACCGATGTTGATTTGAGCTGGCTGATAGAGCTGCTCATTCTTCATCGCGGCGTTTACCTTTGGCTCACGCTTAAGGGCGTATGCCGCCGCCTTTATTACCAAGTGATTGACGCTGATGCCCTTGTACTCCGGAAGTTCCTTAAGAACCTCTCGAAGTCGGAGCGCCTCTCCCATGTTGATCGAGGTCGTGCAGTAGAAGTGTGGTGATGTGTTAACGCTCTCCTGCATACGACGAGCGATCGTCTCGCGCATCTTGGAGAGGGCGGTGTACGTTCCCGCGCCAGGTTGCGTTGGCGCCGCTGCTGGGGTTGGAGCCGCTGTCGGAGCTGGCGCCGCGTGGTATTGAGGCGCCGGCGCTTGGTGATACTCTGGAGCGGTGGAGCCACCGGCCGCGGCCTCTACATCGCGTCGAATGATCCGTCCGTTTGGTCCTGAGCCTTGGACAGATGAGAGGTTTACCTGAAGTTGCTCAGCCACTCGCTTCGCGAGAGGGCTCGCCTTCACACGATCTCCGCCTGCCACAACGCTCAATGGAGCTGTTGGAGCCGCGGGAGCTGGTATCGATGGAGTTGGCGCTGGAGCTGCCGCTTTTGGCGCTGGAGTTGGTGCTGGAGCGGAAGCCGCTGGAGTCGAACCGGCTGAAACTGATTCTCCCGCGGCACCGATGACTGCGATGATCTCTCCAACCTTAGCGGTTGAGTTTGCGGGGGTGAGGATCTTCAAAAGAACGCCGTTGAAGAACGACTCGATCTCGAGGTTCGCTTTGTCGGTCTCAACTTCAGCAAGGATGTCGCCACGGCTTATCTGATCGCCTTCCTTCTTCTTCCAGGTAAGGATCTTACCAGAACTCATCGTATCGCTCAGTTGCGGCATCTTTATCTCGGTTGCCATGGACTTCCTCTTTTTGATGTACAATCGTGCTGACAGATTAGTGACTCAAATCCTCTGCCAGAGCACCGCTTTATATTCCAAGTGGGGGGATTTGTACAAACCACCGGAAATCGGTCGAGAACTTCACAACATGGGTTGAAAGTTTCGTCAAAAGTGAGGTAGAAATCCCGCCTGCTCCAGGTGGGATTTCATCTCCCCAGTGGCCGCAGAGTGATCCAAAAAACGACCCAAAGCAATAGGGAACTATCTGAAAATATTCAAGAAGGTGACCTTATGCGCCCCCAGGGTGGTTCGGGGAGGCGGAGGCTGGTTGTTTTGTGGTCGATCGAGCATTCTCGGCGTTGTCCTGAAAGGTCAGAAGGACGCCGGAATTTGGTAACGTATGTACCCTAGTAGTTTACCGGAAGACATGAGCGTAGTTGAGAAAGAGATCCCCCAGCAGCACGGAGCTGAACACGCTAACGGGGATGGAACATCTCCACTCAAAGTCGCCAAGTCGGGCGGTGTTTCCCCTCAAACTAAATTGACCCGCGCGGTAGCTGTTCGAGAGCCTCGCCCGATGAGCGGGTTTGAGGTTCGCAAGGTCATAAACGAGCGATCGGAATCGCTCCAATCGTTCATCGCCCCCCTTGAGGAGGAGATTCGCAAATCAGCCAAGTATCGTGGACGTTCTCGGCGCGCTAGTTCCGTAGCGGTTTCGAAGGTCGCCGAGCTCGTATTGAAAATTGCGCGTCAAATCACGCATCGCGAAACAGGTCTCTTTACGCTCGATCCGAACGTGCCGCTCCTTTTGAACGCGCTCTACGCGGGATCCGTTGAAACGTCCATCGTCAGCGGACTTGTTCGTCGGGCGCAGGCTGCTCTTACCGCCATCTCAATGGACGAACGGGAGGGGATGTCGCGTGGCAAGAGTTCAAGCGCGGGCGCCAACGCCTCCTTCGACTACGACATCGGACGTGAGCTCGATGAGCTGACCATGTTGCTTAAGTGGTATGTGCGCCGAAAGATGAGCTTGGCTGGCCTTGAAGTTGACCAGATCTCGAAGGGCGCGCTCGCTGATGGCTACCTTGAGCCAACCTTCGATGAGGAGGACGCTCTTTTCGGTTTCGAGGTGCTTCACGACCATCAGGTGTTTGGCACGAAAGGGTGCTTCGTCATGTGCGGCCTGCGGCTCGTGGGACATGATGGTCAACCTTTGTGGCTTCGAGTATCCGCTCGGTGGAACGGGCGACCCGTTTCGGCTCGAGCTGATTGGTCGAGCTGGACCGATCCAGGTGGATCAGAGCTGTGCGAGGTAGTGCCTGAGCAGACGGAGTTCTGCTCGTTGGTTCCGATCCGTCCGCAAGCGCAGCGACTAGTGATCGACGAGATTCGAGCCTTTCTTCCATACGCGGCCCTCGATCTTCCCTCTGGTCGCTGTGACGTGGAACTCGTTATCTCGGTTGTTGATAACGATGGGCGTGAGGTGCTCAGCGCGTCCCGTCCCGATAGTATCTGCGTCCCACGCCGAGAGCTTGTGGGTGCCCATGTGCCCGCTCCTCACTCGGTGGGAATGTGGCCACACGACGTAGTGTCGGGTGATAAAATCTCTGATCTTCGAGTGAGTTCTGGATACAGGGTTGTCGGTGGATGGGAGCGACGAACGGTATCCGTGCAATTTGATCTCTCCCTCTTTATGCACGCCGGAGAGAGCGTTCTCCTTGAGTGTCGGTTTATTGACGAGAAGGGGGAGATCGTAGAGCTCTCCTCGCTCGGCATTCCGTATGTGGCCTCGGAACTTAACGTTCCTGTTGAGTCCGTTTCCTCATATCGATACCGGCGAGTGCTCCATCCTCGCGGCGCGTGGGCCTACTATCGAGGATTGCAGATCGATATCCCCGTTGAATTCTTGTTGTTGTCGTCAGGTACACACACGTTGACGTGTGAGGTGGTTATCGTTTCCGCTGATGAGCGCATCTTGTGCGGCGATATGGGGATCGTATCCGTGCATGTTGCTGGTGATAAAGCGGCTCCCGTGGCGAACGCTGATGATGGCATTCGCGCCACCGGCGGCGCTCTCGCGCTCTCTCCGGCGGCGAGTGTCATCGAGCTTGAGTCAATCGAGATCGAACCGGCGTGGGTGTTTGGCGGTGAAGAGGGAGTGCGAGTTCAGGCCACCTTCTCACCCAAAAACTCCTCGAAGCAGCTTGCGGATCTCGCCGCTGGACGGGCAGGAGAGCTTTTCTCCCCATACCGAGTTGAAGTCTCGATTGAGCGAGAGGATGGACACCTCCTTCTTCAAGCGTTCTCGGATTCACTCGGCATGAGCTTTAAACCGGTCACTCGTGGAGTGTGTGTCGAGGGCCATTCGGGCTTCGCGGAGCACTCGATCGTGGCGAACTTCAAGCGAGAGGAGCTTCTCGGTTGGTACTTCGGTTCTGAGGCGCAACGCGCCAACTCTAAAGTTCGCCTCTTCGCGCGGGTACGCGCTCTCTCTCTGAACGGTGAAGTCTTCCTCTCCGAGACAAAGGAGTTCTTCGTTCGACCGCTCACAAGTGGTGGTAAGCACGTTGTTGAGGTTGGCAACCCCGGACCTCAGATCGTGGATATCGCCGCGAACACCTATGTCCAGACGACCAGGCTTTCATGCCGATCGTTGCTCAATATACCTCACGGACGACATCTCGAGGATGGAATTACCGTAGTAGCTTCGCTTGTGAAGAATGATGGCGGCGCGGAGCGGATCTTTAAGCATCGACTTGTCTCCCATCACTCAGCGGCGTGGGTTCGACAACAGATGGGATTGAGTCAGGTGCCTGTTGAGTTCGAGTACACTTTGCCAGACATGAACGCCTCAGGTCTTCGGATCGAGGTTTCTCTTGTATCGGCGTACAACGAAGTTTTTCACACCGTTCAACAAGACGTAAAAGTTATCGGTATCTTGGCTGACGCGGAGGAGGCTTCACGTGAGGCGCGGGTGGATTCCGTTGCCAGCGTGCTCGCTTCCAGTGATCTTCTCTCGGCTAATGATCAGGACGTCGAGGAGAAGGCATCCTCGAAAGGTATCTTCTCTTGGTTTAAGCGGTAGTCGCGAGGCGCCTAGCTCTTTTTCGGTGGCTGTGGCGTATGCGATCTTGGTGGTTCGTCCGGCGGCTCTGCTGAACTCGGTGGAGCTAAAACCTGTTCGATAGGTAAGCGGTGTACCCACGCGTGGTACGCGACCCTGAGCCGTATGTCGCATGAGAGACAGCTTCCGATATCCTGAAAAACGATCGGTACCGGTCGTTTGCACGTTTTGCACAGCCCCACAAAGAACGATCGCTCCGGCCTGAGCATTCCTAGAAAGACCGCGCTGGTTCCTAGGAAGATGAGTCGGGCGTATTCGTGCTCGGCATCGAGTTCAGCCAGGTCTCCGCACAACCCTATCGCTCGCGCCAAGATAAGGGGAAGCATCGCGAACACGATGACCTGATGCTCCCACCGCTCTACCTTCGCCCATGGATTAGAGGAGAAGAGGGCTTTGTCCTGCGCCGTCTGCGCGGTCACCTGGGTGAGAAATTTCCGGCTCGCCCAGATAACGACGAGAGCGAGGGGGGCGAGAAGCGCTGGGGGCAGATTAGTGAACATGCTTATTTTAAAGAGAACCACCGCCGCCGCGCCGAACGCGAGCGAGATAGGCACGGCTTTCGATCCGGCGTCCAAACTTTTTGTATGGAGGAGCCTCAGCTTCGAGAGCGTTCGATGGACGCGATCCTGAGCGAGAAAGGGTAGGGTGCCGATAGCGCACCAGGTGGCTATGGTACTCGCTAGCTCGAGTGGGATTCTCAGTGAGGTTATGAGCGGGATGAACGGATCGAGTATGAGGGAGCCGAGGATGAGCTGCCACGCGAGATGCGTTTTCGCGTGAGGACCTCGCCGCACTCGCTCAGAAGAACCGTTTGATTTTGTTTTATTTGGTAGTACCCTCACCGTAGCGTCCAATACCGGGTGCTGTGACGAGGAACAGACGTGGCGATACACGCGGCAAAATCAGGTGACCCATACCTTTCCGTTACCGAGGCTACTCGTCAGATTAACGATACCTTTGAAGAGCAGTTTCCGCAGCTTCTTTTTCATGGTGAGATCTCGCAGCTCACGGTAGCGGCGAGTGGACATCTCTACTTTTCGGTTAAAGATCAGGGGGCTCAGCTTTCTTGTGTCATGTGGGCCGGGATGGCTCGAACCCTTAGTTTCAAGCCGGCCCAGGGGGTCGCCGTGCGGGTACACGGGCGCCCGAACGTCTACGCGCAAACCGGACGCTTCCAGATCGTCGTGTCTCGTCTCTTGGAGGATGGTGAGGGAGAGCTCCAGCGCAAGTTCCTTGAGCTTAAAGATAGACTACAACGAGAGGGTTTTTTCTCAGTCGAGCGCAAGCGACCCCTCCCGTTTCTTCCCCGAGCGGTTGGTCTCGTAACGTCACGAACGGGCGCGGTATTGCACGATATGATGGTGAAATTGCGAGAGCGTTTCCCCTCGATGGTTGTCTATCTCTCTGAGACTCGCGTTCAAGGTGACGGAGCCGCGCAAGAGATCGCGACCGCGGTCAAAAAGCTCGATGAGTCAGGTCTCGTCGACGTGATCATCGTCGCTCGAGGTGGAGGTTCCCTTGAGGACCTCTGGGCGTTCAACGAGGAGGCGGTTGTGAAAGCTGTGTTCGCGTGTTCGGTTCCCGTGGTATCCGGAGTCGGGCACGAAACCGACACCACCTTGTGTGATTTTGCGGCCGATGTGCGGGCCCCGACACCGACCGCCGCCGCCGAAATGGTTGTGCCCAAGGTGAGCGACCTTCTTCAGCGGGTGGGCGAGCTTGAGCGTCGCTTGAGAGATTTCGATAGGTGGCTTCAGCCGATGGCGCAACGAATCGACGAGCTTTCGTTGCGACTAGACACCCGGGCCTCCACGCTTGTTGCCGAGGGGAAGCTCCGCATCAAAGCGGCGGAGGCTAAGTTAGCGAGCATTCGTCCTGATAAGGTGATTGAGTTGCTTCGGGGCCGCATAGAGCTCTTCCACGGGCGGTTGTATCGGGTCGGAATGGCGTCAACAGACCGCCTAAGCACCTCCATTTCTCAACTCAGGGAGCGGCTGCGTCGAGCGATTCCAACAGAGAGCATGGATCGCCATCGGCTTGTTATTGAGGGGCTTCAGGGGCGTCTCTTTGTTGGCGTTACCAGAGGTGTTGATGACGCAAAGACGAAGGCCACCAGCCTCGGGCTTCGCCTGGATTCCATAAACCCTCGGAAGGTGTTGGAACGTGGATACAGTATCGTGCGAGTAGGTGGTAAGCCCGTGCGCTCCGTTGATGATGTTCGTGGTGGGGATGGTTTGGATATCTCTATCGCGGATGGGCTCATTCAGGGAACGGTTACGAGTTGTTCAAAGGAGAGATAGAGATATGGCAAAGGCAGGAAAGGATATATCGGTAACACTTGAGGCCCTTATAAACGGGGAGGTTTCGGAAGCGCAGGTGAGCGCCCTTAGCTTTGAACAAGCGCTCAAGCTTCTGGAAGAGGTCGTGACCTCGGTAGAATCTGGTACTCTTCCGCTCGACCGGGCGATCGGCTCGTATGAGCACGGCACCTCCCTCATCAAACACCTTAGAAAGCTGCTCTCCGGTGCTGAGGAGAAGTTGCGAGTTTTGAATCAGGGCTAACGCCGCGTCCACACCTTCGTGCCGGGTGTTTTCAAGTTTGGGAGCGGGGGTACTTCTGTTGCCATCGCCTCAGCCAGGGCCCAGGCCCAAGGCCCGCGCGAGGCTTTCCATAACGATTTCAGGTTGCGATACCCTGAGATAACCTTATAGGGTTGTTGTGGAATTGCGGACTCAAAAGGGGACGCTGGTATTTTCGAACACGTGTGAACCTTCGCTAACAAAGGTATCGCGCATGCCACGGATTGCGCCGCAGAAAAATCTTTGTATCGTGGTCGGTAGGAAGCTTCAGGACCCTTCGAACTTATGAAAAGAAATGTTTTCGCTCTTTCCTTCCTCGTTTTTTGCTTACTCACCTATCTTGCTTGTTTTCTTGCTAATTCGGACACGAGTAGCGGTCTAATCGCTCTCAACGTGTTGAAACCTGTCGTGGATCTGATCGTTCAGCCCGCGGATCTTTTCTATCAGGTAGGACATCACTGGCACGACTATTCTTTCGTAGCCTCGGTGCTCGCTCTTGCATGCGTTGGCGTCGTGGGCGTGTCTTCGCGACACCGATATCTCGTTATCGCCGCTGTATGCGCTGTTGTTGGGCAGTTTTCCCTATCTAATTTTAACGCGTGGCGACTCTTTAGTTGGTTGTCCGGTCTTGAAGTTCCTGGAAGTCCTGAGATCCCCGCCTCGGGTGGGCAGGTCATCGGAGCGGTCGTTGGGATCGTCGCCTATCTTCTGGCTTTTGTTCTTGTGCAGCGGGCGTTTCGTCGGGAGGAAAATCTGATCTCCTATGAAAACGGCAAAGAGGATGTGAGTATCTTCGGAGCCCGAGAGTTCGCCATCCTTGCGGTAATCTTCTTGGTCGCTCTCGTTCTGCGCATGTACGCTTTGAACGTTGTGGTTGAGGCTTTTGAGGGGGAACTCGCGGCTTTCTCGGCCGGAGGAACCTCGGTGCAGGGGATGTTTGTAGCTAATCAGGGGGCTGGAGGTCCGTGGGCGCCTCTTGGAATTCTCTACTACGTCCCTATCTACATCTCAACGAAGCTCTTCGGAACCACGCTCATCGCTCTTCGACTCTCATCGGCTATTGTTGGTGTTCTTACTGTTCCACTTGTGTACCTTCTCGCTTCTCGACTGGGGGGACGACTTGCTGGGTATATCGCCGCAGCGCTCTTTTCTCTGAACGGTTTGCATATCGGTTGGAGTCGCACGGATGTTCATCCCCATGGCGTTACGACGTGGCCGACCTTGTTGATGTGCTACGCTCTCCTGAGAGCATACGACACTCGCAAGATCTCCTGGTTTGGGATCGTCGTTTTTATGATGGGCCTCTCGTGGCATCAGTATCCCTCTGGACAGAGCGCGGTCATCATTCCGTTGCTGGCCATAGGGTTATTCTGGATCACAAACCGCCTCGTGCTCCCCTGTAGTAAGATCCAGTGTGCGGTGATCGCATGTGGTCTCGTTGTGTGGTTCTTTGGGTTCCCACTCAGCAACTACCTCGCGGATGGGAGTTTCCGCATGCTCAACCCTTTCACCTTAACGGGGCCGCGGGCTACGTGGAGCGCCGGCGATGCGCCGCAGGGTAAATTGGAATTAGTTTTACTTGTGGCGAAGTCCTCCCTCGTTCACGTGGGCGATGTCGTAAAAGGGCTTTTCTTCCGCCAGAATTTCATGTGTCACCAGGAGTGGTTGCGGCCAACGCAGGGCACCTTCCTGCGAACGGTTCCCTGGATGGAGATGCCTTTTGTCTTTATCGGCATCGCTCTGTTGTGGCGGTTCCGCGCTCGCTTTGAAAGCGTGGTAATGGTGAGTTGGCTCATCGCCGCTATCTTGCCAGGGGTTCTCTCTGAGCAAGCGTACCCCAAGCGTCTCTCGACCTTTTATCCGGCGTTGGACATTATCGCCGCTGTCGCGTTGGCTACCCTTGTGTACTACCGGGAGCACTCAGGAACTTTCGTGCGACGGTTTATGCTGAGCGCCATATGCGTAGCGATCCTCATGTACACATCGCTCGCCAATCATTTTTGGTTTTCGGGGAGGTTTTGGAAGTACAAGGAGCCGGGCGATGTTCAGGCTGCCGCCCAGCTGGCGCAAGCGATTCGGCCCGATACTATTTTTGTTGATTATATGCCGGAAGGCTATGATAGGGCGAAGTATCTCTACCTTCTGCTTGATCGGCTCTCCGATCCCGCCGTGCGTCCTAATCGGTGGGTTATCGCTAACAATAAAGATATCTCTGACGTGATAGCGAATCCGTTGGCGAGTCGTGAAATGATCGGGCGCTCGTGGGCCTATACATGGACGAAGTTGCGCGACCAACTGGATGAAGCTCGCGACTATACAGGATGGAAGAGGATTGTATTCCTCTTGCAGACTCCGGCTCCCTACTACAAGGTGGATGAGGCGCTCATTAAGACCGCAACTCAACGGTGTGCCCATCCTAAGATAGAGAATGTCCAGGCGCCCAAGCCGTTCGTCATGATCGAATGTGAATTGAGCGACCTGCGATAGGCGCGGGTCTATCTCGCTCCCGGGAGAGCTAGGGAAGCTGCTGTGAAGCGGCTATCCTGTTAGTTCTTCACCGCTATGAGTCGGTACGGAAAGAGAGGACAGAGAGCTGTCGGCCACTTCCTTCCAAGGAGGATCATCCAGCTGCCGCGTTCGATAGGTTGTCGCTCAATCTCGGTGAATCCTGCGTCTCTACATGCCGCTTCCACCGTTTGAGGAGCCCACTGAAAGACAAGCGGGTGATCGATCTTGCGAAGAGCTAGCGCTGTAAAACGGAAGAGTAGCCTTTCGATAACCTCTATCCACCGCGGCAGACCGGACTCCACAATAACTAACTTCCCGCCCGGTCTCAAAACGCGGTAGGCCTCTTGGATGGATGCGTTAAGGCGTGCTTTGCTCCGCGCGAACGATTCTTCAGCCAGGTGGTGGAGGAGCATCTGCATGTGCACCCGGTCACCGCTCTCGGATGGGAGATCGAGGGCCGCCGCGTCGGAATACTTGATGGTAAGAGGGCAGGGCAGTCCCTCTAATGATGGACCGGGAGTGATGGTGGCGATATCGACAAGAGTGAGGGATGTTATACCCTCGACAGGGTAGCTGATAACTCCCCCGCTTCCGACATCGATCACATCTCCTTGGAGCACCCCGCCGAGAGAGTTGCGAAGGTTACTGTAGGTATCAAGCGTTTCCACGAGGGTGTGATACTGATCCCATTGATTGAAGAATTGAGCGGTTTTTGTTCTGTTTTCCATCTTCTTTATCCGTGTGAAATGTTCGACTGCTCACCAAGAATCGCTGACACCGCTGAGAATACTTCCTCTACATGGATACCCTCCATGCATACATTCCGCTTGCATGGGCTGGTTCTTCCATTAAACGCGGAGAGGCATGGGCTGCACTGGTGTTGTGTATAGAGCACCGTGCACACCGCGGAGAGAGGCTTATAGAGGAGTGGGTTTTCGGGACCAAACATGACCACTGAAGGTGTTCGCGTCAGGGCGGTTAGGTGAGCGGGTCCTGAATCTGTCGAGACGAGTACCTCAGATTTCATGAGAAGGCATGCGAGATCTTGCCAGTGTCGGGTAGCTCCCGTGAAGTCAATTAACGCGGCGCCCCATTCCCAAAAGAGGGGCGCGAGGTATCGCCGTGAGGCTGGAAGTCCCATGACACCGATCTTGTGGGACGGGTATCGGACTCGCAGTTTTTTGATGAGCGCTGAATAGCTCTGCAACGGCCATCCGCGGAGGGGAATATCCTCGCCTGGGTCGGGATTGAGAAGGATGAGCTTATCTCCTTTCAGGACACCTTTTTCGGAGAGCATCTGTTCAACGAAACGCATCTCCTCTGGGTCCGCTTTGAAGTGAGGAACATCTCGAATGTAGTCTATGGCCGGTCTCGCAATTTTAGGCGCGGGATCCGTCGATTCGGGGCATTCGAGCGCGGTGAAGAGCCGGTGATAGTTACCCGACATGTGGATATGAGGTGAGTAGCTTACCCGGTGGGTTAGAAGATCTCCGCAGTAGAGGCCCTCTTGATGGAACTGGTGAAACCCTACGCGCCAGGTCGCGCCGATCACAAAGGAGAACACGTGAGAAAATCGCGAAAAGAGTTCTCCATCGACGACCGCGTCGAAACGTAGTCGCCGACACGTAAAGAGGGTTTTGAGCGCGGAGGTAACCATGCTCACGAAGGAGTCTGTTTTAATACAAAGGACGTGATCGTCCGGCACTAAGCCGATAGATTGAACGCTCGATCGATTCTTGGCGAAGGTGAGGAAGTAAATCTGAATATCTGGGTCTCGACGTTGCAGTTCGAGCATGGCTGGCGAGAGAAGTATGACGCTTCCCATCTCGCTCAGTTCGATAATGAGTAACTTGGAGATGCGACCGGGGCGCGTGCCCACGGGGCGCGATGAAAAAAGTCTCAGCGTGCGTCGGGCCAGGGTCGCGACAGCGCACAAGGGGATCCCCACCCAATAGTCCAACGACTGCAAAATATCTTTTTTCAAAATCAACCTGCTCTAAATACCGTCTGCGGACAGGAATGGGGCGCTAAAACTTTTGAGCTTTTCGCCGGCTTATCTCTTCGCTCGTGAGGCAGTACTCATCACGTTCGGATAGATGCCGAGAACTTAAAAAAGGCTAGCAAGCCCACTTTTGCCCAGCAAGGGGGAATGCTTCTCGACCGAGTGAGTTCGCGTCGCTCGTGAGCACCGGCCCGGTACGCGCGCAATGACGCAACGGATCTGGACCGAAGCCTTCCGGGCAAAAAGCCCCTAGATAAAGATGAGGTAAGGAGCAAGTTCGTTGCTCAAATCCATGGAATTATGTCGGCTTACGACCTTTTCTATCGAATTACACCGTTATGTAGAGGCTCGTCGGTGAGGCGTCCGGACAGGGGCGCGATTCTCCGTGGCAACACACACACCTAGCGCACCAAAAGGTGTCCGATAGACAAGGTTTTGTTCCCATCGAGGGCCACAATTCTAATTCGGTCCGTTATTGGCTTCGGCTCGGCTATAAGCCTTTTGTAACGCACTAGGCAGTCCTCCCCAGGTCTCAAGGGGCCGTAGGGCGGAATCATGAATGATTGCATTGAGGGACTCGTGCGTGGGCCGATCTCAAAGAGGGGGGCATACGAGGCGCCGTTGAAATACTCTATCTGGAATCTTTCATTGCCATTTATTGAGATGTCGATGAAGTCGATCGCTTCCTTCTGGGAGAGTTTGACTTCGACAGTATCGCCAAGATGTTGGCCAAAGATAATTGTTCCCAGCTCTCCGCAGGCTCCCGCCTCTCGAGCAGTTGGTCGTAATCGGGTAATGGGTACGACTCGATCAGAGACTCCATCATTCCGTTTCGGACTATAGGTTGACCAGCGCGAAAGGTCCGGCTTAGCGCCAAAATTAAGTTGGTATATCGCTTTCCATCTTTCAGCGGTGAAAAGAGGGCCTCTCGTAACGAGACGGATCTTTTCGTAGTAACTCCGGACATCCTCGTCGACCAAATGATTGAAGTCGTCGTACACGCTCATCTCATAATTGGTTGGGAGATTTCGTTCCCAATGTCCGACCCGTTGCCTCGGGCGGCTCGGTAAGCGAGCGAGAAGTGGATCGGATAAGCCGCAGATGTCAATTATGTGAAGTTGGGGGCCTCCTTCGAGGCCAGTATATCCTAAGCCGCCACATGTCTTTGAGAGCGTGCCCATGCGCTGTGGCTCAAAGGAGATCCACCGTTTGTTGAAGTCAGGGATATGGTGACTGGACTGCATTCTTCCAAGGCTGCGGGCCGGCCAATAGATCCTCCGTTCATCAGCGATACCATTCTTATCCCAACTAAAGGTCGCCCTCTGTTCGAGAATCGCCGGTCTTATGTTGACCGCCCCACAGAGAGCGAGACCTATCCCTACAAAGGAGAATGCGCGTGGCTTCCGTGCGAGGATGATGATGCTCACCACCAGAGGAGCGACCAAAAACCTCCCACTCATGAAATCGCCGCTTATCCGCAGAATGTAGAGCAGATAAAGGAGAACTCCGACTCCGAGCATTCGGTTAGGACCTGCCGAGATTATCCCCGCGATGCCTCCCGCCAGAACGGTCATCAAGGTGACAGGATCCACTGAAAATGACTCCTGAAGGTATCGCCATCCCTGAATCGTATTCTCCCAGATCGTTGTTCCTGTTCCCAGCTTCGCGTATGCGGTGTTCGGAAAGGGGAATCCGTAGTAGACAATCGAAAATATAGTCCATCCCACAACAGGAGTGGCGGCTATACACGCTGCTTTGAGAAGTTGTCCTCTGGGAGGTTTGACGTGAAGTAGAAGGAAACACCCCAGAGGCGCAACAAGCACCATCAGGTCGGCGCGTGTCAGGTAAAGTAGCGAGGCAACGAACGCCACCATCCCTAAAGAGCTGGTCGACTTGACCTTTAGGCACCTGTGGGCCGCGAGGACAAACAGGAGCAGGAGAAGGTTAGATAGTGGGTTCTCTAGGCCACTCGCCGAGAAGTCGACGTAGCTTTTGCACATCAACAGGATACTTGCCGCAAGGAGAGATGAAAGCCAGGTTGTGCATATTCCTTGAGTGAGGAGGAACATGAACAGTACTGAGAGTCCGATTGATATCGCGAAGGTTACTTGAAGGACATGCGGGTAGAGATAGGTTGCGAGTGAGACAAGAAGAAACCAGAGTGGATGTGTGAATGCTTGAACTCGTTCGCCGACGTTATAGACGGGGCCATACCCATACACGAAGTTCATCACGGTTCGAAGGGTGATAGCGGCGTCGTCTCCCACCCAGGCTATGTATGTTGCCTCCCAATATGCGACCGTGGTGACCGCGAGAGTAATCACGAATCGCAGCGCCGACCTCCATGAAATGAGCTTTCTTAACCGTTCGGGTAGCACATCTAACTCATCATTGGCTTGCGTGGTTATTTCGGATGATGACATAGCTCGCCCGATTCGAATTAACATGCCCAAAATGGACGGGGACTCTGGTAGGATGCGTCGAGCGTAGGCGCCGTAGCTCTCAAATATGGCTCTGAAAACTGCCGTGTTGTACGTTGCGATGAAAAGACTCGTGAGCTGTGCGTCCACCTTGATTACCGAGGAACCAGAGGGTTTCCCGTCGTGGTACGAAGCGGCCCCTTATCTCCAATAGCGTTGGTCGGCTATCGTATGCATCCTCTCTGAGAAGTAGAAACCTTTTCTCCACGATCGACGGAGGCGGGAGATTCGGCGTAACATCCGAAATCCGTGGTTAACGACCCGCACGGACGAGGGAGCGCTACGCCGGAGTCGCACAGGGATCCTCTTAATCTCCAGATTGTACTTGAGACAGATGTAGAGAAGCTCCACATCTCCTGAGAATCCGGTATCTCGAAGCATGGGGAAGAGAGCTTCCGCCACATCGCCCCTAAATCCTTTGAGCCCGCACTGTGTGTCGAACAAGCCCGCGGTTACAAGGGTACGCACGAAGAAAGTGAATATGTGCGTTACGACGGATCGTATGGGCGTGAGCTGCTCGGCATACTCCGATCCCATCAGGTTTCTATCGCCTACCACTACGTGGACGTGGCGCTCGGAAATAATCGAATAAATATACTGTACCGCCTCCATCTCGTACGGAATGTCACCGTCAGTGAAGATGCGGCAAGATCCAACGGCAGAGAGCATGCCAGCCTTGATGGCCCCGAATTTTCCTTGATTCGCGGGTAAGGTGATGACCTTCAGGTGGCTTAACGTCAGAGAATTAAGCTCTTGGCTGGTTGAGTCAGAGCTTCCATCGTCGACAAAGATAATCTCAAACGTGAGGTCGGGAATTGAGCTTAGGTATGAGTGTACGAGCTTGGCGCTCTCAGCCGCGTAGGCGGCCCCGTTGTATATCGGGATGACGAGAGAGAGGTCCATGACGGTGAGGGCTTTTACGCTCCGAGCTCCACATCAGCAGGCGCTCGGATGCATCGCAAGATAAAGTACGTACCAGATAGAGGTTAGATGCTTCAATGCTCTAAATCGGTGGGGGGCTTTTTTGAGATGTAAGCATTTAGAACGGCGGTTATTTTCGCCAGGCCGCGGCATCGCCCCGCATGGCCTTAACGTGGCTTTTTGTATCAGAGATTTGGGCTCGCACTACCAGGGGCAGGAAGTGAGGATAGGGGCTCATGGTAGAAGTTTGATTTGGGATCCTCGGTTGCCCGCTCTGGTATGCCCCTCTATTATCCGAAGAACTTCCTCAAGCCCCAGGCTCCCGGGACGCTATACAATCTGATCGGCTTATCCTTGCCGAGATAGAACTGAGGCACCAAAAGATTGATGACGAAGAGATGTGCCATCACCTTGTGAAAAAGGGCGGTTTCAACGCTTCGAGCGAGGGTTATGAACCCGAGCCAGATCACAGGGAAGGCAGAGGCCAAAAGTCGGGTTACCTCTGAAGAAACGCATACCTGCGCGACGCAGCAGAGAACGATCAGCACATAGAGCAGTATCTCCGTGAAGTTTCGTTCTTTAAGGTGGATAACGATCGCGTAGGCCGGAAGTGCCCAAAATAATTTAAATGCTTGAAATGAGCCGTGATAAAAATTGAGCGCAACCAATCGAAACATCTCCTTCGGCGGTGGCGCGTTTAACAAGAACGCGAAGGATGAGGTGAAGCCACCGTGTGAGGATACCGCCTGGGTGACCCAGTACCATGGAAGGGCGCTGAGTATTACAAGAGGGATAGCTCCTAGCGTTCGAAGCGCCTTTCGATCGTTTCTGAGGTGATAAAAGAGGAGGAACCAGGGCAGGGCAAAGAGGTTGTTTTCGTGATTCAGCAACGCGGATGCGAGCATCCACGGCCACACAAGGTTATTCCGTACCGTGCACATCGCGAGAAAGACGAAGAGGTATGAGGTAACCTCTATAGAGCCGGGAAAGTAGATGGGGAGTAAGATCGGCGCGGAGAACGCCATGATTGCCGCGCCCATGGTTGCCATGATCGGGGAGATCCCCTGAGAACGTGTTCCCGCGTACAGCACCCCAAGGAATACAATGCCGATGAGATCGGTTAAGAGAACGAAGTCCTGTGATGGGAAAAGAGGAAGAAAATAGGCGTAATGAGCGAGAAGGGGAGTTAGTATCCTCGTCTGTTGTGGTTGTGGTGTCGCAATATCCAACGGATGAAGAGAGAGCTGCGCGTACTGCGAGCCCTCATTCGTGAGCCCCTTACCCGGAGTCACATAGATATGGGCCAGCACCAACAAGAGGGTCGCAACGAGAGTGGCGACGAGCCCCCTTCCTCCCTTGTTCTCAAGCCATTGCAGTAGCGCGTCGATTCGATTAGCCAAGGTGCGTAGGTCCTTTGAACGAAAAGGCCAGCATTCCCATCGTGTGGCGCTCCTCTTCGTGAAGGATGCGCACAGGCTGCATACCCTAGGTATGCAAAGCGAATGGATGCGGCGATTGCGGATATCTTTTCAGCGTAGCATAGTGGTTGGCGGCGCTGTGTCAATCTCCACTTTTGAGGGAATAGCCTTCTCGACGAAGCGCTGAGCGGCATGTACCGCGCCATGGTGTCGAGGCGGAGCGACGCTGCGCTAGCTGTGCCACCCTACGGCTTCCGTGTCTTGCAGCTTCCATGTCTTGAAGAGGAGATGAATTTGACCGCACGAATTGACGCACTGCTCCTTTTCTTTGAGAAGCGGGTTGGTAGAGCTTGTAGCGCCATCCTTGTGGCAACCGTGCTCCTCGTGCTTGCGCACGTCTATGTGGCCCCGGCCCCCGGTCCCGTCAATCACGGCAACGATTTCAACCAGATGTCCTTCGACCCGTTTGATTTTACCCCTGGGTTTAAGGTGCACAATAGAATCTTGACCTCTTTCGTCGCGCACTACGCGTACAAACTCCCGTTCTTCCCGTACCGAGATTTTATCCTTGTTATTAATATCGTCGGTGTTTGCTTTATCTCGCTCCTGTATGGAGCGGCCCGAAGAGAGGGGCTTTCGCCGACAAGCTCGCTTCTAGCTGCCGCCGTTCTGACTTTTTCCGCGCCGGTTCTGTTCTTTATTAACTATGCTGGATACACAGACATAACCTCCTATGCCCTCGTATTTTTGGCGATGTGCACGGTCCGTAACAACCTTGTGTGGCCGTGGATGTTGGCCCTGGCTCTCTTGAATCACGAGAATAATTTTTTTTCGTTCCCTTGGTTCCTGCTGTTCTATTACCTTCGAAATGATCGAAAGGTATATCGCGCGTTAGGCGCGGTCGGGCTGATGGTGTTGAGCGCCGTGCCGTGGTATTTTTGGGTGAGGTATGTCGCTTCTTTTCAGGCCCCACTCTATGGCGTGTCCTACTACGCAAGTCTCGGGATGGTAACCACGCTCCGTATGGTTCTGGAGTACCTGTACGTCGGATTCTTTCAGGCGTTTAAACTGTTCTGGGTGATACCTGCGTATGCGATTGTGACGCATCTTCGAGAGCGGAACTTTCTTGAAGCCAGCTTGTATCTTTTAATTGTGGCATGCGCGTGTGCCCAGTTATGCTTCGCGATTGACACTTCGCGACTTATCAGCGCGTCCTTTCCGGTTGTATGGCTTGGATTTCTCACCCTCGCGCGACGATGGAATGTCGTGACGTTCCAACGGATGATCGGACATCTCTTTCTTCTCAATTTATTCGTTCCTGAATTCTATGTTGGACATGATGTTCTCGTGCGGTTCTACAGTCGTCCGGTTAGTTGGTTCTTGGGTTGGTACTTTGACATGGAATCATGGAGACACTGATGAGTCGGCCGTGGCAAAACCGCTTATTGACAGGGCGGGAGGGATAGACGACCTTTTGAATGGTGGGGACTGCCCGTTTTCGTATGGGGTGACATGGAGTATCTCCTATCGCGAATTCAGAACGAACCCCCGTGCGCAGCGTCGTTATATAGTGTGCAGTATATAGTGTGCAGTGGATGTATTTTGGGGATGCATTTTGGGGATGCATTTTGGGGATGCATTTTGGGGATGTATTTTGGGGTGGCGACACGCTTCCCGCGTGCACACACACAGAATCTGTTAGTCTCTAGATGGAACCGCTGTGACTCCTCGAATTGACGAAATCCTCCTGTTCATTGAACGTCGAGTTAGCAAGTTTGTCAGCGGTGTCCTTATCGGCATGGCGTTGTTATGGCTCGCTCGCATCTATGTCGAGCCCGGACCTGGTCCCACGGGTAACGGAGGGGAATACACGCTGATGTCATTCAATCCCTTCAATTTCCTCGAAGGGTACAAGGTGCAAAATCGAATTTTGACATCTCTCCTCGCGCACTACGCATACCGCTTGCCTTATTTCCCGTATCACGACTTCCTTCTCTTCATCGATATCATCGGCGTCGCGTTTCTTGCCCTCTTGTATGTGGTGGCTCGGAGACAAGGGCTTCCTCCTACGACATCTGTGCTCGGCGCGGCGGTGATGGCTTTCTCCTCTCCAATACTTTTTTTCATTCACTTTCCGGGGTTCACCGACATCACCTCCTACGCCTTGATCCTCCTCGCAATGTGCGCTGTGCGTAACAACCTTGTATGGCCGTGGATGTTGGCCCTGGCGTTGCTTAATCATGAGAGTAATTTTTGTGTCTTCCCTTGGTTCCTGTTGTTCTATTACCTGCGAAACGATCGAAAAGTTTCTCGCGCCTTGGTAGCGATCGTGCTCATGGGATTGAGCGCATTGCCTTGGTATTGGTGGGTGAGGTACGTGGCTTCGTATCAACCTCCCACCTACGGAGTGTCGTACTATTTCAGTCCGTCAAACGCGGGGGCTCTCCTTGGCGTTTCAAAAGGATTGTACGCCGGCGCCTTTCAAGCTTTCAAATTATTTTGGGTGATACCGGCGTTTGCGGTTGGCATCCACCTGCGGGAGAAGAATTTCCTCGAAGTCGTCCTCTATCTCTTGATCCTCGCTTGTGCGGGGGGGCAGCTGTATGTGGCGGTCGATACGACTCGGTTGATGGGCGCCGCGTTCCCGGTCATCTGGTTAGGGTTTCTCGCCCTCGCTCAGCGGTGGGAGGCAAAAAGTTTTCAGAGGGTGGTGGGGCATCTCTTCCTTCTCAATCTATTCGTCCCCCAGATGTATTTCGGCCACGAACACCAAATGAGGTACTTTAGCGCTCCTATGAGCTGGTTTCTCAAAAGGTACTTCGACCTTACTACCTGGAAAAACTGATTCCTCTTGTTTCTCGTGGTGGACCGTGGGGCCTCTTTTTAAAGCGCCTTTGTGGACTCCTAGTTCGAGCAAGTTCGAACGCCCCCACTGAGTGGGGGACCGTTCACGAGCTTTTCTCTGATGCATGGCCTGGATACCTGGGATATCCTTCTAGAGCGCTCCGAAGGGAAGGTACGCGCGGTCTCATGGGTGCATCTCCGGCGGTTTATGGATTGGCATCACGGCTGCATGGGGCCGAGGTCGGGAAGCCGGTCCTGTAGGGTAGCGAAAGAAGTTTCCGCAGTGAGCATTTTGAGATTTTCGCGAAACGGGGCGTACAGGGCGGAATCGTCTCGGCACTTTCGAAATACCCAGCGGGAATTTTGAAATACGATACGAGGGCCTGGCTGTGTGTACGTGGTTGTTACCGTCGATTAAACACTAGTATGAATTCATCAACTACCCGCAGAGCGTTACTTCTCTTTCAAATCCTTACCCTCGTTGTGCTGGCAGGTGGCTTCTGGGCGCTCCGTTCGGAGTGTTTGTGGGCAGAGTCGAATCACATGGCCTGCCTTGGCGCCCTTTCGTATCCGGTCTCCTCTGTTGCGGAGTGGGTCAAATCAACCTTTGAGGGAGGCATGCCCCGCACCCTCTATACCTACTCCATCTACTGCGCGTTGGGAGCTATCGGCTCAATCTCGCTTCTTTTGCTTGGTACGAGATCGCTTCCTCTGTGGGGATTTTTGTACCTCTTCGCGCTGGCTCTCTCGTGTACCGGGGAGCTTTTTGCCCTGAGAGGAAATCTCGCGGTAATGCTTCGGTATCATCTCTCCGCTGCTGGAGTAGCGCTTCTCGCGTTCGCCGCGTTATGGCGGAGAGACCGCGGGGC
>JBIJBE010000040.1:0-31546 GCA_044345405.1 Bdellovibrionota bacterium | reverse complement strand
GCTTTCTCTGACCGACGCCGTGAGACTCCAAAGAGGCGATCGACAAGACTTCGCTCAGGTTTGACGAGTCGTCCCTCAACTCCCACATGCGCAGCGAAAAGCCCGGCGACGCTCTCTTGTATGGCCTCGTCGAGGAGAGCCGCGTCAAAGCCAGCTTTTCGCAGCTTCACGGAGGTAGAGAGCACACTCTTCAGTGCATCCTTTAATTGAGAGCCCGTTTTCACAGAGGAGCGAACCGCACAGAGAGCAGCATATGCGTCCCTGCAGAGGTGCGCCAAGGTCTCTGTAGCATCCGCGTCCACAGCTACTTTCAAAAGACGGGACGCGAGCTCTTCAAATGGGGCGGCGTTCTCTCTGCGCCGTTCCTCCGTACCGTAAAGTTCCCGATACAGAACCGTTTTTGGCTCATCACAACGAACAGGAAGCCCCTGCTCTTTTAACTGGTTCAGATACTCCTCGACAGCGTGCTTAGCCTCCCGTTGTGAGGCGTACAAGGTCTCTAGGTTCGCCGTCTCTACATTTTTAAGACCCGATGCTATCTGCTCAAGAAACTCCCTCATCGTTGTAAAAGCTATGTTTCCGGTTTCATCAATCCGCCCGGATTTACGAATAACCCGTTCAAGTTCAAATAAAGCCCCTGCCAACACGAGTCCGTCGACACCATCAGCCCCGACTTTGCAATGGGCCGCGGCATTGATAATCTGGCCACTGAGATTGTGTAAGTGCGTATCCGTTCCGGTGGCCTGGAGCTCCCCTTGGGCTAATGCTTTCACAACCTCATTGAGATCTTGCAAACCCTCTCGCGCCATACCCATCAACGCGACTTCAGGACCTACCCGCGCTGGCGGGATGAGCTCCTGGTTGGGCTCTGCGACGATAGATGATTGAGCCGCCATCACAGCCTCTTGGTTGCCACCGTTGCTTTGCTGAGGAAATACTTCTCGCATCATGCCACTCATAGGTCTCGCCACCGGCTCCGTTTCTTCACGCGGCTAACAGCCACAGTAGTAGTGTAACGATAGCCAGGCGTTAAGCTACGTCCGCCAAGCGGCATTTTTCCGATACATACACGTTGCGTCTAGTTACGCCTTACTGGGCGTAAGATGTTTATGTGCGGTTGGCGTCCAGGAGCTTGAGGTTGGTCCCACAACACTATGCAGATTATCCTCCCCCGGAGGGCTCCTCTCCCCACGAGCCGGCGCGGCGACCGAGATTGCATAACGCGCCGATCCTCGCGATCAAATTCGTTATGTCATTGCTTAAGCGGCCTCCGACGACAGAGGCGATCCCGTGAGTGCTGAGGGCAGTCTATTGATCGTTCTCACTAGGAATCGGGCCCTACACATCAACAAGCCTCAACCGTTGCGATGGCCGCCCAAGAACCAAACGGCCACGCCTCCGCTGCGCTACGGCTTCTAACTTGTCCCCCGTCTTATCCACCGAAGCCCCCGATAGGAGCGAAGGTGGAAGGTTTAACGAAGGGGAATGTGCCATTCCCAATGATCCAAGTCCCAACGATCAAGGCAGCCCCTTGAAGGGGCTCCCGAGCGTAGCGAGGGTGGGGTGAACGAGAGGGTGGCAATTGAACCTCGTACTTCGCCGGTTGATCATAGTCTGTCTCGCGATAGAGCCTCAACGTGCGACGGCGGTAGCTCGATTGCTACAACTTCCGGGCAAGGGCACGACCAATGTAGGCATTGACGTTGCCGTCCCAGCAAACGCGGACCAACAACCCATGCGCATCAAAGTCGCCAACGCAGACCTCCCCGCCAGAAGCATTTGGTTCTTCGCAACGAAGTTGGTCAGGAAGCAGTCGCTCCTTGTTCACAAGGTCATACAGTAACGCTAGCGTCATAACCTCACGCGCTTTCACCTGCCGATACTCTCGGTAGTGATCATCGTGCACCTTCTGCTGCTCCGCTATGTTCTTCCTCCTAAAATGCTTGACTGGAGACACAAACGGGTCAGGATCGCTCTTCGGCATTAACACCCATTCACTTTTAACTTGCGCAGCTTTCGCCCAACCGCACTTCTTCCAGGTGTTCGCAAAATCTGCTCCACGGTAGATCAACTTATCCCCCGACCCCTTCCTCTCAGCGCACAGCTTATCAAGCTCTAATGCCGTATACGGCCTCCCATTCACCGTCTTAGGAACAAGCACTAAGACATGCGTGTCCTTAATCTTCTCTCCATGATGAAGCGGACAATACGAGTTTAAGAGCGCCTCCGTTATCGACGAGGGGAGCGGTGGTGGAGTGCCCACATATATCCCCTGCGCATTCCACTCTTTGGGACCAAGAAAGTTTTTTCCAAGCAACGCTGGCACAACTATGTCGGCAACGCGGGGAAGCTCCTCCTTGAGGCCGTACCGCATTCCCTCCCGTACCCAACCCTGGATGGAAGCCTCGAACCGCTTCGCACCTTCCATCCCCTCTGAGAGGTAGATCTTCGCCATCTCTTCTGATAGCTCCGCCAGCCTTATTTTACACGTCTCCTCTCTACTCAAGACGTTGACATCAAAATACTTACTCACAAGCTGCGCTGCCTGCCCCAAGACGTAATCCTCTTCGAACGCTGCTACAAGCGCCTTCTCTGAACGACGCCGAGAGGTTCCCATGAGCCGATCGACGAGACCTCGCTCAGCCTTTTCTACGAGCGCTATCTGCCCCGTCTGAGCGGCAACAAGCGCAACAACGCTCCCTGCGATGAGCTCGTCAAGTGAGGCATCCTTAAAGCCAGCATTCCGTAGCTTGCCCGCGGTGATAAGAACATTCTTTAGCGCATCCTCGAAGTCGGCGCTCTCTGCCGCGGAGGTGTTAAGCGCTCTCACAGACGCATACGTGCGTTCGATGAGCTGCTCCAAGGCAGTGGTAAGATCACCGCCCGCAGCTACCTTCATAAGACGGGCCCCGAGCGCTTGAAATTCGGCGGCCTTCTCCTTGCGCTGCTCTTGAGAATCGAAGCGTTTACGATAGAGAGCCGTTAGTTCCGAATGACTAGAAACAAGATCCACCCGCTCTTGAATGTGCTTCAGTTCCTCCTCGAAAGCCTCCCTCGCTTGCGCTTGGGTGCTGCACACTTTTTCTAGGTTCGCCGACGCGGGTTGTTCCAGGCCAGCGGCTATCTCATCGAGAAACATCCGCATCTTTGTAAGAACCACGTTTTCCGATTCGTCAATCACCTCGAATTGGTTGAGAACCCGATGGAGTTCCAACAAGGCCCCCGCCAATAGTTCTGGGTCGACCGCGTCTCCACAAAGTCTGAATTCGGTCCGAGCTCTGTCAATCAGCGCACTGAACGTCTGCAGTTGCTCATCCGCACCAGCACCCTCGGGGTCACCTTTGATTAATGCTTGAACAAGCTGATTGAGGACTTGCAAACCCTCTCGCGCCATACCCATCAACGCCACTTCAGGGCTTACCCGCGCTGGCGGGGTGAGCTGCGGCGTCGAATCCGCAACGAGAGGCGATTCAGGTACCATCGTGGATCCTTGATTACCACCGTCGATTTGCTGACGACTTACTACTTGCATCCCGCCACTCATAGGTCTCTCCACCGTCTCCGTTTCTTTGCGCGGCTGACAGCCACAGTAGTAGTGTAACGATAGCCAGGCGCTAAGCTACGTCCGCCAAGCGGCATTCCTCTGATACATACAGATTGCGTCTATTTAGACCCTACTGGACGAAGGATGTTTATGGGCATTTAGCGTGTAGGGGCTTGAGGTTGTGGCTACAACACCATGGTGAGCATCCACCCGGAGGGCTCGTCTCCTGACGAGCCGGCGCGGCGACCGAGATTGCATAACGCACCGATTATCGCGATCCAATTCGTCATGTACTTGCATAAGCGGACTCTGGGGAGAGGCACCATGTATGTTCTTAAAGACTCTCGCTCTATTCGTAGCGCGTACGATTGCTCGGTCGCTTGTGTGTGGGGGATGAGTAGTGAGTCAATCAGGTGGGGAGCTTAACGTTTACCTCTTGATTGCCCGGCATTTCCATAGTAGACTATGGAAATGCCAAGTGACTGGATTACAAGGACTTTAGAGACTCCCCTCGTATCGCCATCATCACTCGAT
Source organism: Bdellovibrionota bacterium (assembly GCA_044345405.1). Taxonomy (GTDB): domain Bacteria; phylum Bdellovibrionota_C; class UBA2361; order UBA2361; family OMII01; genus OMII01. The sequence continues at coordinate 27,468 of JBIJBE010000040.1, read as the reverse complement.
CTCTTTCCGATTTGGTTACTCCTTGGACCACGCCAGGTAGGAAAAACCTCCCTTCTCAAGCACTGTAGTTCCTCAGGCCGTCAGTACATCTCACTCGACGACCTCCCAACTCGTCGTCGAGCCACTGAGTCTCCCGAACTGTTCACCCAGAGCATCAAGCTGCCGGTACTCATTGATGAGATTCAGTACGCCCCCCAGGTCTTGAGCCACCTGAAACTTCTCATCGATCAGGGTGGCGAGCCTGGAAGTGTCTGGCTGACAGGCTCACAAAACTTCGACGTGATGCGGGGAGTGAGGGAGTCCCTGGCCGGACGGGTCGGAATCATACATCTGCTGGGACTCAGCGATGAAGAGAAGCAACTCCACGCCGATAACGCGCAATCGCTCTTCGAAAGCATTTTAGAAACATCCTTTCCTCGTCTCTTCTCGATCCGCGACCTCGATCAACGAGCGCTTTTTCTTAACAGCTACCTCCAAACATACGTAGAGCGGGACATTCAAGCACTTCTCGGCGTTCAGAAGCGCCGGGAGTTTGAGGTGTTTCTTAAGATGTGCGCCCTTCGCACCGGACAGATTGTGAACTACGACGACTTTGCCAGAGATGTTGGAGTCTCCGCGTCAACTATCAAGGGGTGGCTTTCAGTCCTTGAGGATAGCTTCATCATAAAGCTCGTTCATCCTCTCCATTCGAATCGAACGAAACGACTCATCAAGAGCCCCAAGCTCTATTTTTTGGACATGGGGCTCGCCGCATACCTTGGAGGCTGGAACTCCGTTGAAAGCCTACTGCATGGCCCACTCGGCGGAGCTGCTTTCGAGACCCACATGCTCGGCGGAATTGTGCGCCACTGCCTCAACCGAACACGTCCTGTCGAGATACATTTCTGGCGAACACGGGACGGAGATGAGGTTGATTTTATAGTCAGCACATCCCGCGGTGTAACCCCTATTGAGGTGAAACTCGGTTTTCCGAATCAGCGAGATCTTCTGTCACGCGAACGCTTCGCCGAGCCCGATTGGAAAACAGGAGCGGTCATATCTGCCACAACGCTGAACTCCCCATCACTCGTCGGCACTGTCGTGGCAGAAGGCTGGCTCATGAGAAGCCCCCTCAACTTCGACTTTTTGGACTAGCAGCGAGAGAGGACAGCGTGCCAATTACGGGCCGTTTGGCGTGGAGGGGCTTGAAGTTGGTCCCACAATACTATGCAGATTATCCTCTCCCGGAGGGCTCGTCTCCCGACGAGCCGGCGCGGCAACCGAGATTGCATAACGCACCGATTATCGCGATCCAATTCGCTATGTAATTGCATAAGCGGACTCTGGGGACAGAGCCCTTCCGGTGAGTGCTGAGGCCAGTCTATTGATCGTTCTAGCCAGGAGTCGGGCCCTACACATCAACAAGCCTCAACGGTGCCGGAGAGAGCGGGCCATCGCCAGACCAACGATACCGTTCGCAAAACGTCTCTACCTGGGCATAGGCCGCGCATCACGATTCGCCCAAGAGGGTGACGCACGAACGCGTTTGTGAGGATAACGACGCACCAGACACCTCCGTTCACCCCTCAAGGCGGCCGTGTGTAAAAACGCACGCTCTATCGCACAGCGACGTAAGAGCTCCGTGGTGAGAGACGATCACGAGCGTGACATCACGGGGGAGTCGCTTGAGGCATTGCACCACAAGCTCCTCGCTTCCCTTATCAAGATGCGAGGTGGGTTCGTCGAGCAGGAGGATGGGACGTTTAAGAAGAAGGGAGCGCGCGATATTGATTCGCTGCTTCTGCCCCGAAGAGAGACGCATACCCTTCTCCCCTACCTTGGTATCGAGCCCCTCGGGGAGTGAGTGAAGAAGGTCACCCAACCCAAGTTCATGGAGGAGTTTAAAGACCTCCTCATCCGAGATCCTCCCGTCCATCGTGAGGTTCTCGCGCAGCGAGAGATTAAAGAGCTCCGCCTCCTGGGATACCACCGCGAACGAGTGCGTGAGCGATTCGTCAAACTCACCGTACGGCGTTCCGTTCCAAAGGCATCGGCCCTCGCCTGGCTCGCGATGATTCGCCAAGATGCTTAGAAAGGTGCTCTTTCCCTGTCCCGAAGCTCCAGTTATCAACACTCGCTCTCCCGCCTTCAGAGAAAATGATGGAATCATGATCTCCCGCGAACGGTCACCGTGACGGTGAACGACCGAGGAACACACTATCTCTCGCATCTCGCCAGCTGGTCGCTCTCCGAATGCGCGCTCCTTGCGTAGCACCTCGTCGAGCTTAGCCACATACGCGTTCGTCTCAAGAAGCGATTTAATAAGCTCCGACAGCCGTTCCGCGAGGTTTTGCACTCGACCGAAACCGGCGACGAACAGGATAAGGATGGAGGCGGAGATAGTTCCGGCACCAACGCCACCGAGAAGGAATGCGAGGGTCGTAATGAAAGCGGCATAGAAAATCCCGTGGAGCAGGCTCCAACGATTGGCGTGAAATCGTTGAAACCGAAAAATCGAGGCATCACTGAGTGCTGAGTCGGCGCGAAGTTTTTTGTCAGCCCAAGAGATGATACCGAGCTTCTTCACCGTTGAGATATTGGTGAGAAGATCGATAAAGCGCTCCATCACAACAGCTTGCGTTTTGTTCTTATCATCGGCGAGCGGAACGATCTTTCGAGCGAGCACTACTCCAACACCAACGAACACCGCGAAGATGCCAAAATTCACCATCGCCATCTCAGCTGATTCCCGCGCGGTGAAGATCATAAAGAGAGCGAGCACCGTGAAGAGATGTCCAAGAAGCCACACGATCGTTGAGGACAGGGTGCCGACGGAGCTCGCCACCTGATTGATTAAGGAAGCTATATAGCCAGAATGATACGCCGAGAGCGCGTCGATACTGAGTCGCTCCGCGCGCTCAAAGAGTTTGACGCGTAGTTCGTTGCCAAACCATCCCGTGAGGCTCTCTCCCCACGATCGCAAGCACCACTGAAAGAAGAGCGAGAGGGTGAGACAGGTCGCGATGATGGGAACGAGGCGGTGGAGGAGGTCGATAGTGATCGGTGGCTTTGTACATTCAGCGAGGAGGATGGGAACCGAGAAGGTTGAGATCCCATCAAGCGCGCCCACGAGGAGGAGAGTCCAGAACATGCGCCGGAAGGTCGAGAGGTGGGCGAGGAGAAAGCGAATGGTTTGCACTGCTTGCAGTGTACCAGGTGGTGGGCAGAGCCAACGAGGGATAATCCCCTTACCCCTTCAACGACCCCGAAAAAACGAACCGGAAGCAATTCCTAACAACTTGGTTTTATTGGCATTTTCAATCATGTCTATTTTAGATGAAGCATTGAACCCAAAAAGACGGATAACACCTATGCGAAGCGGTGAAATGCGGGGTTCTCCCTCGATACACCCGTTCTGAGATACATCACTGGTTAGGGTAGAAGAACAACGTGTCTATTTCTCGCTGATGAGGGCTACGCGCCTCACGAGCGAGAAATAGCACTGGAAGAAGTATGGTTTGTGAAGGATCGCCTCGGCGAACTTCACGGTCATGATTGTGTGGTGCCATTCTTCTGGTCCTACAGCGGATCTTAGGTCGGTCAGTTGTGGGACCAGAAGAATCAAATTTTGGAATCGGATTAACTCTACGAGCCGTTAACTGAGTGGTTAACAGCAAACGGAGAGCGTTCGATTCCTCTGGTCACGACAATACAAACATGAACATCATCAAAAATTCGTTCATCGCCTCCGCGATGAGCATTTCCAACATCATCAAGAGCGCCACCCTGGTGGTTCTCTTGACGGTCACTGCCGAGGCGCAACAGATCCAGAGCGGCACCATGGTGCCCCTCGGTGGATTTGTTGAAGACGGTGCCGGTAATCGTTATCAGGTTGTGCTCCAACCTGTGGCGAAGCCCGCTCCTGTCGTCGTTGCCCCCGCGCCCGTTATGGCGGCGCCGGTGGTGCAACAGCCTCAGGTGGTCTACGTCCAGCAGGCTGCCCAGCCCCAAGGCAATGCCGTCGGAAAATATGTCGGTGACACTCTTGTCACTGGTGCCGGCGGTGCTGCTCAGGGTGCGATTTTGGGCGCCGTGACTGGTCGTAATGTGGGCAAAGAGGCGTTGGGTATGGGTGCGGGAGCTGCTGGTGGTAAGGTCGCGACTGATCTTATTAACGGCATCTTCAAGCGCTAACCCACAACTACACGATGAGAAGAGGTTTTTGATAAGCATATGGACTGTCTCACGACACTTCATTCGCTTCATCGAACCTGGTTTTTTTCTTCCAGTGCTCTTCTCATCCTATGTAGGGGAACATAGGCGGGGAAATATGGAAGCATGGGGATTACCACATCTAACTGAATCACCTACCGCGGTGCTGTACAACCACGGCCAGATGGCCATATCGCGATTTGAAACGTGCGAGATTTCCCTCAAAACCGGCTCACTACGAATTATTCCACTGAACGAAAAAACGATTGCGCTCGAAGGGCTCACCTCTAAGAACACACGACGATTTCTTCTCTCCGCAACGACAGACTCATGGAAGCTTTCACCTGACACTCCACTCGGCCCCTTCCACGAAAAGCTCGGACAAGGGGATGCCGCGCTCATACACCTCACCAACGCGATACGAAGGGCCTATCGCACCGGGAAAATCCATAAGATCTCAAACGACGTGGCGCTTTCTGTTCGAGAGGAACTTACCCCCAAGCCGTTATTGGTTCGGGGGGAGGCGGTTTCACATACGAAGGACGAGAACCAAGTCGTGAAGGCGTGGGCCGCCGTTGACGCGCTCCTTCAATCACCTACCGCGACCAAGCACATTGAGCGCGCGATCACCAACGACTCGGGCAAGGTCGTTCGCCACCTCCTCATCACCTTCCAAGAACCGAAGCAACGCTTCATCCTGGAGATGATTCCCTTCCCACGTCCCTTCGACTCTCGTCCGACGGAATCTATCACCATCACCAAGAATACGATCTCGCACTTCGATCCTGATGGTCCTGAGCCATTCACCTCTCAAGAACGCGCCTTGGAGGTGTTCGGAGAGTGGATGGCGTTGTGGGAAAGTCGTTAAACACACATCCCAGGGGGCTCTCTTCCTTAAGGGCCGACCCCCTTACGTTGTCCGGAGGTCTTCTTCTGGACTTACCAAGCGTTTCGATGGAAACTGCCTCCTCCCCCTATGCACTCACTTATCGTCAACAACCTCTGGAAGAGATTCGGAGCAACGCCCGCGGTAAAAGGAATCTCGTTCGCCGCTGAACGTGGAGAGATCCTCGGACTTCTTGGACCCAACGGCGCTGGCAAGACGACCACGATTCACATGCTACTTGGCCTCACCTCGCACGATGAGGGCAACATCTCCATCCTTGGGCTCGATATGCCCCGGGATCGCTACGCGATTCTCCAGCGGGTTAATTTCGCCTCCGCATACGTTTCGCTCCCCGGTAATCTCACCATCGATGAGAGCCTCTACGTGTACGCCAAGCTGTACGGCGTCGAGAATCCGACCCAACGTGCTCGCGAAGTTCTTTCAGAACTTGAAGTAGACCTGCCCGGTAAGAGCCTCATCGGCACGCTCTCCGCGGGGCAAAAAACCCGTCTCAATATCTGCAAAGCGCTGCTTAACAAGCCCGAGGTGCTCTTCCTCGATGAGCCTACCGCGAGCCTCGACCCCGACATCGCGATTAAAGTCCGAGAGCTTTTGAAGAAGCTGCGACGGACCTACGGCACCACGATCATTTACACCTCGCATTACATGCAAGAGGTCGAGGAGTTGTGCGACAGGGCTATCTTCCTCGCGCGCGGCTCGATCGTTACGACTGGAACGCCGACCGAGATCCGGGAACGCTCGAAGCTTAAGAGCCTTGAGGAGGTCTTCGTCACGATCGCTCGAGATGGAGAGCTACGCGACAGCGATGAGAAGGAGGAGGGATGATTTCACGAATCGTCGCGATGGTCTTGCGCTACATGTTTATCTACAAGCGTTCGTTTATACGAATCGCGGAGCTTATCTTTTTCCCTCTCATGGATCTCCTCGTGTGGGGATTTGTGACTCTGTACCTCGAACAGGTCACGCAATCGAAGACCGTACTCTTTATGCTCGGAGGAATCGTCCTCTGGGATATCTTTTTTAGAGCGCAACAGGCGGTTGGAATGTCGGTCCTGCAAGAGATGTGGGTTGGTAACACACTCAACCTCTTCGTCTCACCGATTCGGCCACACGAACTGATTATATCCACCGCTATCGTCGGCTTCATCCGAGCCACCATTACGGCAACGGGACTCGGGATCTGCGCCTACACCCTGTACGCCTTCAATATGATGGACCTTGGGCTCTCTCTCGTTCCCCTTTTCGGACTTCTCCTCTTTTTCGGGTGGACCGTTGGGCTCTTTACCTCCGGCCTCATCTTACGATACGGAGAGGCGGCCGAGTCGCTCGCGTGGATCGTGCCATTCCTCATTCAACCGTTCGTCGCCGTATTTTATCCAGTATCGGCGCTTCCGCCGTACCTTCAGACCTTCGCCCAAATTTTTCCATGCACTCATATCTTTGAGGGGATGCGTGAGGTTCTTCGCGTTGGCGGCGTTCCATGGAGGGAGATGGGAGCGTCGTTCCTACTAACGCTTGTATGGCTTTGCGTCACGGGAACGTTCTTCGCGAAGACGCTTACCTACGTCCGTTCGAAGGGATACCTTACCACGGCCTCAAGAGGATAATGATTCCAAGGCGCCAACCCTCCTAAACTCGCCGGGGACGTCGCCAGCGTCATCCACGAGGAGCCAGCCCCTCATGTAAAACCCGAAGATGCCCTCCCGCCTTCGGCTCATTACCCTACTCCTGCTTACCGCAATCACGAACCGTCTCAGTTGTGCCACACCCCACGACTTCGAGGTCTGGGACTCCACGATAGCGTTCGTGTCACTTGAGGAAACAAAGAGGTATCAACTCTTTCTCGAATTACAGCCCCGACTAGGAGACAACTGGCAACGCATGGCTTCAGTTCTCACCAGAGCAGCGCTTGTCTATAACGCGACCTCAAACCTTTCACTGTTCGGTGGCTACGCGTGGTTTCCGACCTTCTACGACTCCAACTATTATCGGAGCTACCGAGATGAGCAGCGGCTGTGGCAACAACTGCTGTATACGCACGACCTTTGGGATATCACGTGGCAACATCGGATACGACAAGAGCAGCGATGGATTGAACATACTAATGGCGTCTCAAACCGTACTCGTTACATGCTTCGAGGAAGTCTCCCCCTCAACGACGAGAATAACTTTGGAATCACAGCTTTCGACGAGTTCATGGTGAACCTCAACTCCATCGAGGGAGGCCCGTGGAGCGGGTACGATCGAAACCGCTTCTTTGTTGGACCTTACTGGCAGGTCGGGGTCGCGCGATATGAAATAGGGTATCTGGGAGAGCATGCCAAGCGATTTGGGAGCGACGAACGGTGGGTCAGCGCAATCGCGGCACTAGCAATCCTACATTTCTGAATATATTCGAGCTATTACAAACCTCAAAACTTTTGTGGCACTGCCCATGCGCGTGCTTTATCCTAGGTGAGGTCTAAGTATTACGGAGCCACACCTCATGAAACATCTCATCACCGCGCTACTTGTCACATCCTTTTTCGCTATGAGCGCCGAAGCGACTCCCAGCTATCGGTCAACACTCTCGTCAGCGAAGAATCTCCGAAAGTCAGAGCTCAAGCTCGCTAAAGCCATCTCGAGCCTCAGCGCCGCCGACCGAGAGAAACTCAAGACTGCGCTCGCCTCCCTGGGGGTCGATTCAGATGCGGATGGCGTGAGTGACCTTTTCGAGCGCGTGCGCGGTAGTAACGTCTGCGACGCGGATTCAGATGATGATGGTATCGACGATCGAAATGACGGCTACGAGAAAGACGGAGATAAGCAAGGCGAGGTGGAAATCCGAGGGTCCGTAACGTCTTTTGATGATCCATCTCTCGTTGTCGGCGGCAAGACGTTTGTGGTTACCAACTCGACGTTCTTCCGACGCGGCATCTCCTCAAAAGCAGGGCTAGTAGCCGGAGCATGCGTGAAAGTAGAGGCATACGTCGACGCCTCAAATGTCAATATCGCTAAAAAGATCGAGGCTTCCGATCGCTGCGGCGGATCTGGAGGAAGGGGTGATAGTAATGATGACTAGGCTTACGGACAAGAAAGCCTGATCTCAGAAGGGCTGGCCGCTGGCCAGCCCTTTTTTATTGTTAGCTACGCTATTTTCGTGAGCATTAGCGGTCCCCTCGTGCTCATACAACTCACTCGACACTACGCAAGAGAGATAATTTTTTCGCGCGCCTTTTTTATCTCTCGACAGACGATCGCCGTTTTACTACCACATACGTTGGTCTCGTAGTTCGGAAGTACGTTGTTCCATGAGTGTCGCCCGCGCTGTTAAGGCTCCGCCCCAGCAGTCATCCCCAGAAATTAAACTTCGTCCCTGGCAACAGGAGGCGTTCGGTGTCTACCGAGACTGCGTGCTGCGCGGAGACAACACCATTCTGATCGAGGCGACACCTGGGGCAGGAAAGACTACCGCCGCGCTCGTGCTCGCGATGCACCAACTTCGCAAACGGGGAGCAACCCGTATCGGTATCGTCGTTCCGACAGCGCACCTCAAGGTGCAGTGGGCTCGATCCGCGGCGAACATGGACCTTCACCTCGACAGCTCTTTCTCAAACGGTAAGGGCATACTGAGCGGCGACTACGACGGATTTGTGGTTACCTATCACCAGGTGGCCCAGAAGCCAGGGCTCTTTAGAAAGCTTACAAACAACGCATGCATCATCCTCGATGAGGTCCACCACGCTGGAGACGGACTCTCGTGGGGCGATGGACTGCGAGCGGCCTTCCACGAAGCTCGATTCATCATCTGTTTGAGTGGGACCCCCTTCCGTAGCGACAACTCCCCTATCCCCTTCGTAAGTTACGACGAATCAGGGTTCGGACTCGCCGACTATTCCTACTCATACAGCCGAGCTGTCGAGGAGGGGGTCTGCCGTCCCACCGCGTTCTTCACCTACGGAGGCGAGGTAGCCTGGAGAGACGCGGCCGGCGACGCGAGCGCCCTCTTCTCCGACGAACTCGACGCGATGGGTCAGTCGCGCAGACTCCGATCCGCGCTTGACACCGAGAGCGGATGGATTGAGCCGATGCTTCGAGATGCTCATGAGATGCTCATGAAGACCCGCCGGGAACAGCCGGACGCTGGCGCCCTTCTTGTCGCCGCCGATCAGACCTCCGCGCGCAAGCTCGCGAGACTCCTTACTTCGATAACGAAGATTCCACCGGTTGTTGTGCTCTCCGAAGAAGCCGAAGCGGCTCGAAAACTCAAACGATTTAGAGATTCATCAGAACCTTGGCTTGTGGCGTGCAACATGGTGAGCGAGGGCGTGGACATACCCCGACTTCGAGTAGGAGTCTACGCGACGACGACTCGAACAAAGATGTACTTCCGACAGTTCCTCGGTCGAATCGTTCGTCGAATCCCTACCCTGAACATCCTTCAGGTGGCGTACTGCTATCTTCCAGCCGATCCAACTCTTACCCGCCTCGCCGAGGAGATAGAGAACGAGATTCGACACTGCATTCGACCGAAAGGCGAGAACGATGACGAATTTGATCGGGACCGCGAACGCGAACAGCCGAAAGAGAAGCCCTCCTGGGAGGCGCTCGCCTCGCGAAATAGCGGCCTTAACTCAGTTATCGTTCATGGAAATCAACTCAACCTCTTCGGCGCGAGTCACCAGGAGGAGCTACATTCGGTCGTCACAGAGAAGGTCACAGCACGTCTCGATGAGCGACGCACTCGTGCCGAGGAAAAAGCCTACTTGAGCGCCGAGGTGCGAAAGCTGGTAAACATGTATCATAAACGCACCGCCCGCCCTCACGCGCAGATTCACGCGCAACTCAACGCGATGCAGAAGCTCAAAAGCCAAACGGCGTGCACCGAAACACAACTTCGCGAGCGAATCATCCTGATCCGAAAATTGCTCGCCCAGTGATGAATGCGGCTGGCGGACGTTGAATGGCGGTTTACTCTACAGCGCCACCCAGGTCCGTCGCTATCTTAACGAATTGATTGGCGGTCGAGTTTCCAAGCTCTTTAAGAGCGATGATCGCGACGATCGCGATCAGCGAGACAAGGAGGGCATACTCCACCATGGAAGCGCCCCGCTGGCGAGCGTTACGAGGGCTGAGGTTAGTTGATATGTGAGTATCTGCGAGGAAGGAAAACGACATAAGGAACCTCCAAAAAACGCGGGGATGGACTTCCCCTATACATACGGTATGGCAGGCTCGCGCGAAGATGTAACAAGTCGAGGCTACGAAATCGCTGTTTTTGGCCCATAAAATGGGGGGACATAGCGTCCCGAGGCGAACCGCGCCAAAAACGACGAAAAACCGGGCATAGCTGAACGGAGTCCTGATATACTTTGGGCGGAAAGTCTCACTGATACGATTTCTTGCGACCCTACCTCGTTCGAGGTAGCGTACAGAAACAATTCGTTCCCTGCTTTTTCCTCGTTCGCGCGGGGATGGAACATGGGAAAAGAACAGCAACTTTCGATATTCTATCGCCATGAAATCCAGAGCCGTTCTCCCAGCGATCTCCTTCCACAACGCAGCTCATCAATTAGCAATCGCCATGATCGCCATGTCGGTCGTGAACGGGCTGCTTGGGGGACTCGCGCTCCTCTTTATTCCCACCGCGGTGATCTCGCACCTCCAGGTATGGCGCCCCTTTACGAGCCTCCTTGTGGCGGTACATCCCATGGAGATTATATTTGGCGCTCTGATCATCTACAGCATCGGTGGGTCGCTTGAGGATAGTTGGGGCAAACGACGGTTTCTGATGGTCGCGCTCGGCATACCGTTTATCGCTGAGCTTTTCACCCTAGCGTTCTATATCCTGGTGCCAACCGCTTATCCCGTTCCCTACCACGGAGCGTCGACTATCATCTCGACGATCTGGATAGCGTACGGTTTGCGAGCCGCTTTCTCACGGCAGCTCCTAAACTTCTGGGGGTCGCCTCTCAAGGGTGAAACGTTCGCGTTGATCGGTCTGGGTTTCGTGGTTCTGAGTGCCGTCTTCTCCGGAGTCCTTGTAGTACTCCCCGACCTCATCGCCGCGGGCCTCACCTACCTCTACATGTATAAGCGGGGACTCTTTAATCTTGCCGAGACACGGCGAAAAATTGAGCTGGCCTACTACAATTGGAAACTCAAACGCCTCAAGGGCAAGTCTGGCTTGCGGGTCGTCAAGGGGTCGAAGGACGATTCCGATCCCACCACTCGATATCATTAATCGATCGCGGAGCCCCCATCGAAGGCTATTTCGCGAAGGAGAGTAGGTAGAACAAAGCCGTCACTACGAACGAAACACCCACGCTCACAATTACAACGGCGAGGGGCCCCTTTACGTTGAGATGAGGCTGCAAATCGAACTTCGCGGCGTGCGGCATCAAGAGAGAAAGAAGTCCGGCGAACAGAAGCAATCCAGCGAGGTATAACATCCCGTGAAAGCTTGAGTCCGCCTTACCTTCAAGTTGCTGAAGAAGGTCGTGTGCATCTAAAAGGCCCCGTTGAACGAAGAGCTTCGAAGATGGCTTCGCTCCGACCAGGCTTCGCTCATCCTCTTGAACAGTAAGAACGGTGTAGTCACCCTGCGGTAAAACCTCATACCACACCCGCGTATCTCCGAGGGAGGGAAGCTGCATCTCGGGATTGCGTCGGAGCACTATCTTGTTGTCAGAAATTTCAGCCGCGGAGTTTTTGAGCAGCCCAGGAGTGATAACAAGGGGCTCTAACTTGGAGATCACGTTGAGAAGCCGTCCCCCCTCGAAACCTCCGAAGCGCGACTGCTCGGATTTATAGTTTAATGGGGAGATCTGAAGCAAAGGATTCTCATGCCCCTCCGGAACCTGGAAGGCGAAAAAATCGACCTGCCCCTCCACCCACTCAAGAGAGTAGGTGGGAGCGGCACTACCTTCGCCCCGATTCTCAACCCACTGCAACATTTCGACTCGTCGTCGCAGGATAAGCTCGCCGATGGGCTGTAAAAACTCATCCTCATAGCGGTCATCGGCTCGCCATGATGCCGCGGCGATCACAATCTTGCCGTTATTGTTCGGATCCGGGTGGTTGGGGTCGATCTCAATAGCCTGCTCGATCACGTCACTGAGCTGCTCGTCAGTGGTAACATCCGAGGACACCCCACTCCACATGAACACGAGCGCGCAAGCAACTAGGATTCCACCGCCGAATAATCCCTGAGCTTTTTTCAGAGACCGCCACTTTATCGCCACACGAAACTCCCTATAAAAGATTCTCTATCATCGCCCGGAATACGAGGGCTAACGATTTCGCGTCATTGAGCTTTCCCGACCGAATCGACGCCTCGATCTCAGAACGAGATAGCTCCACTGTGGTTATGAATTCATCCTCATCCGGCGTCGCCTTTTGGTCTCTCAAGTCGCGAGCACAAAAAAGGTGCTGTACCTCGTTGCAGAAGCCGGGAGCCGGAAATAAGGTGCCCAATGAGATAAGCTCACCCGGAGCCTTTCCGATCTCCTCCATGAGCTCACGAGCGGCGCACACACTCGGGTCCTCCCCTGTTTCCAGGGTCCCCGCTGGCAACTCAAGGATATTTCGTCGTATCGAGTGGCGATATTGATCAACGAAAACGACGGAGCCAGACGCCGTTATCGGAAGGATCACCACAGCACCAGGATGCTCTATGGTCTCATGACGATGACAACTCCCGTCAGGATACTCTACGGTATCGCGGACCGCTTTGAGCTTACCCTGGTAGAGAATTTCAGAACTTACAACTCGCATATCTATCCCCTACGACATCTCTTAGCGGAGACGTCTTACTGTGAGAACATGTGGCACGAGCGCCCCGGCTTGCCTCATCCGGAACGAAGCTTCAATACTGCGTCACCACTCTGTAAACTCAAACTCACTATGAAGCGCATGCTCAACCCGCGAAAGCGCCTTTTTGGTCTTCCCGAATCTACTTGTCCGGTGACAGCGAGCGGAACTGCGGAACTGGACATCAATCCCACTTTCCAAGCCGTCATCACTCATCTATACCGAGACATCTCGATAAGTTAGCGAGAAGAGTCCGGCGCCAGAGGGTATCGCAGCGCCACCACGAATCATGTATGCTCCCGTAGCATCGTACACGTTACATGTTATGACCCCTACATCAGCGCAAGGGAACGAGCGCGTTAACAACTGGATTGAACAACAGCCGATCACCTCACCGCAGGTCGATCTGAGTGTCATCGTGCCCGCCTTTAATGAGGAACGACGCCTCCCGCCAACGCTGATCGATATCATCGACTTCTTCGACCGCAAGGCGATGTCGTACGAGGTTCTCGTGATCGACGATGGCAGTACCGATAGCACCGCGGAGGTAGTCCGCAAGTTCGAGCGAGTGCGCAACCAGGTCCGACTGATTCAATTGCCCAAAAATTACGGCAAGGGGCACGCGGTACGGTTAGGAGTTCTCAACAGTAGAGGGGGCCGCATCCTCTTCGCCGACGCCGATGGCGCGACCCCGATCCAGGAATTCGATAGATTAGAGACAGCGGTGTCGGCTGGAGCGGATATCGCCATAGGATCCCGAGCGCTCGCTTCCACCGACACCAAGGTCGCGACATCGATTCACCGTCGTTTTCTCGGGAGAGTTTTTAATAAATGCGTAAATCTGATCTTGCTACCCACGATCGCGGACACACAGTGCGGATTTAAGATGTTCACGCGCAAAACCGCGATGTTCCTGTTTAGGAGACAACGCGCGGATAGATTTAGCTTCGACGTAGAGCTGCTCTACATGGCGCACAAGGCCAACTTGAATATTAAAGAGGTCGCCATTAACTGGACAAACGTCCCCGGCTCCAAGGTTAACTTGGTCCGCGACTCACTCGCGATGTTTCGCGACGTTTTCCGGTTCAGAGTTGTCCACCGTGGGATAGATCGAGCCTGCTTCGATCAATTCGAAGAGCAGACCAGCGAATCTCCCAAGGAGTAGTCCGCCTTACGCGGTCTTCTCAATCTCCAGACCTGAGGTCTTTTGGGCACTCGCGGGAGCCGGCGATTGTCGCACCTCCGCGTTATGATCACTCGCGAGAGCGTATCCCTTCGACTCACCCTCGCAGATCTTCTGCCAGATGAAGTTCGCCACCTCATGATGGAAGTCTCCCATCATCTTGAGAGCGGTGAGCCGTTCATCTCCTTGTAAGCGGGGGTTGCCAACGATACTGCGAAGCACCGTGAGCAAGGAATCCTGACTTCGATCGAGGTAAAATTGAACTTCCTGTAACTTACTATTTTTAATCACTGCAATACTCCTTCACTGCTACATCAACACTTCATCACTGCTGAATGGCATTTGGTACTGCTTCTGCCTTCACAGAGACTTATCGACAGGGGCTCTCTCTTTCAGGAGTACTTTCTGAGCGCTCACGGCATTTTTTTGACACCCACAACACTTGATAGGGGCGGGGATCACGTTTTTTCAACAGGTTAAGGCCGCCTCCAACACGATGAGCGGCGGGGGGGAGCCTCTTTGGCAAGGAGGTGCTGTCGAAATAACGACGCCAGCGTGCCATACTCCCCCGCATGACGACCCCATTTGAAGGCTATACCCTCCTGGACTCCGGAGAGGGGCGTAAATTAGAGCAATACGGTTCCACCATTATCGACAGGCCATCTTCGTTGAGCACCTGGCGCCGACGCCAAAAACCCTCGCTATGGGAGGAGGCTGATGCCTCCTACATGCCGCCCGACCGATGGCGGGTTGAAGGGAAGCCGTTCAAGACCTGGGAAGCGACCATCGCGGGAATACGCCTTGAGCTTGAGCTCATGTCCAACGGACAGCTCGGCATATTTCCTGAGCACGCCCTCTACCTCCCGAAGGTACGAGCTGTCGCTGAGCGACTGAGCGACAAAGGCACTCGCCCCCTCAAAGTGTTAAATCTCTTCGCCTACACCGGACTCGCGACATGCTACTGCGCCTCACTTCCCAACGTGACCGTCACCCATGTGGATCTGGCGAAACGAGCCATCGAATGGGCTAAGAAGAACGCGTCACTCAATAAGATCCAAGAAGATAAGATCCGGTGGATCGTCGACGACGCGCTCGGCTTTATGGGGCGAGAGCACCGCAAGGGCAACCTCTACGATATCATCATCATCGACCCACCATCGTTCAGTCGCGTGTCCAAGAACAACTCCTGGACCCTTGAGGAGAAGGCGCCAGATATTGTGGCGCTCATGTTGAACGTTCTTAATCCCGAGCAAGGAGCCGTCTTCTTCACGAATCACTCAACCGCCAGCACCTCTGATGTCGTACGCAACATATCGCTGGATATGTACGACGATAAGGGAGTTGAGATCTCGATTGAGAGCCTCTCGCTCCCCGAGAAGAGCACCTCACGATTACTCCCGGCCGGTTCGCTGATTACCCTGTTCCATTCAGCTGATTCAAAGTAGAACTAACCACAACTTAGTACCTGGAGCATACGATGAACCAAGACATTAACGCACTTATTGAGCAACAACTCTCATGGCGCTACGCGACGAAGCGTTTCGATCCAACGAAAAAGATCTCAGCGAAGGACTGGCACACCCTTGAGGAGTCCCTTCGACTCGCTCCCTCCTCTTTCGGACTCCAGCCGTGGAAGTTCATCGTGGTGAAGAATCCAGAGATCCGCAAACAGCTTCAACCACTCTCATGGAACCAACCTCAACTTGTTGAGGCTTCTCATCTTGTCGTTATCGCCGCGAAGAAAGAGGTGACTCACGCCGATGTAGACGGGTTTCTCGCGAGCATCTCCGAGACTCGTGGCGTACCTGTCGCTGCCCTGCAGGATTACGGCGGAATGATGAAGGGATTCTTAGACGCCCTTGCGCAGCAGGGAACATGCGAGCACTGGTCTACCCGACAAGCGTATCTGGCGCTCGGCATGCTCCTCTCAACAGCCGCGGTGATCAAGGTCGACGCCTGCCCACTTGAAGGAATCAATCCCGTCGCGTACGACGAGGCCTTGGGGCTGAATCAATCCGGCTACTCGACGAAGGTCGCGTGCGCGCTTGGATACCGCTCAGCTGAGGACGCTTCCGCGTCCTACGCGAAGGTACGGCAGAGCCGAGCGCAGGTTGTGGTGGAGCTTTAGGGGTTCAAATCGCGGACGATGACGATCTACGACGACGGTGGACGTAATACGTGAGCCGTAGACGGGTCTCGTTTACGTTTTACGTCCTACGTCTACGTCTACGTCTACGTCATCGTCATCGTCATCGTCATCGTCATCGTCATCGATTGCTTCCTGAAGCCGCTTCGCATGGCCCTGCCATTCGTTAAAGTTTGAAAGTACTTCGGAAGCTACTTTTGTGAACAAAGAGAACAGCGAGAACAAAGAGGTGAGTCTCCCCCCCCCTCTTCCCGTCTCGCTGCCCTCTTTGTGAACATTTCAAGGCACTTCGGGCAGAGATGATGGTCACAAAGAGATCGGCGAGAACTGGTGGAGTTCCCCCTATCGTCTAGGGCGAGCAAACTAGACAGCGCCCCTCCAAGCCAGGTAACCTACCCGCATGATTATCGTAACAGGTGGCGCAGGATTTATCGGCAGCGCGTTCGTCGCGAAGCTGAACGCGGAAGGGGTCAAAGAGATCATCGTTGTAGATGAGCTCGACTCAAACGCTCGGGCTAAGAACCTCGCTAACAAGTCATACGTATCGTATGTCGGTAAGAAAGAGTTCATCGCGTCCGTTCGAAACAACTCCCTCCAAAAAGATATTACAGCCATCGTTCATCTCGGCGCGTGCTCGAGCACAACGGAGAAAAACCTCGACTATCTCCGCGAGAACAACTTTGAGTACTCACGCGACCTCGCGACCTACTGTCTCACCAATAACATTAGATACATATACGCCAGTAGCGCCGCCACGTACGGCGATGGCGCGGAAGGATACAGTGATGACATTGGTCATCTCGACTCTCTCAAGCCTCTGAACCCATACGGTGACTCGAAGCAGAGGATGGATATCTGGGCGCGAGATCAGGGCATCCTCGACAAGGTCGTGGGCTTAAAGTTCTTCAACGTCTACGGACCGAACGAGTACTATAAAGGGTCCATGGCGAGCGTCGCCTGGAAGGCCTTCAACACGATACAAGAGACCGGAAAGTTCGCACTCTTCAAGTCACATCGACCGGACTACAAAGACGGAGAACAGAAGCGTGATTTCGTCTACGTAAAGGATTGCTGCGAAATAATGTGGTGGCTGTTACGCAATCCCTCGATCAACGGGATCTTTAACATTGGATCGGGCAAGGCTCGCTCGTGGAACGATCTCCTCAACGCGGTGTTCACCGCCATGGGCAAGCCCGTAAACATCTCCTACATCGATATGCCGCAGGAGCTTCAGACTCAGTACCAATACTTTACTGAGGCACCGATGGAGAAACTTCGCGCGGCTGGCTATACCGCGCCACTCCACACCCTTGAGGACGGAGTAAAGGATTACATAACCAACCACCTCATGAAGGCCGACCAGCACTGGTAATTGGTAAGCATCCTCGAAGAGCGTAAGGGTCACCTCTATGTCATCGGCGTTTAACGCGACTATCCAAATCGCTGGAGTTCGCTCGGTCGGGGAGGCGACTATGCTCGAGGAGCTCGGAGTTGACCTAATCGGCTTTCCCTTGCGCCTCGGTTATCACTCACCTGACATAACGGAGCGTGACGCGAGAACGATTATTGCTCACATGAAAGAGCCAAGAAGAGCCGTTCTCATCACCTATGTGACCGATGCGCGGGAGATCCTCACGTTCACCAAAGAGATCGGTGTTTCCACGGTGCAACTTCACGCTGACGTGTCACCAGGGGAGCTTCAAAGGCTCAAAGAGCTCGACCCCACACTCTCAATCATCAAGAGCTTAATCGTTCGTCCCGAGTGTGTCGAACCGGACCATCCGATCTACACTCTGGCAAAAGAACTTGAACCGTGGGTCGACGCCTTCATTACCGACACCTACGATCCCACCTCAGGGGCCACGGGAGCGACCGGGCGTCCTCACGATTGGAGGGTGAGCGCCCGAATAGCGCGGCTCGTTCGAAAGCCTCTTATAGTGGCCGGTGGGCTCACTCCCGCTAACGTATATGACGCTATCTGTGAGATCCGACCAGCCGCGGTGGACGCTCATACGGGGGTCGAGGACAGCACAGGTGCCAAATGTGCGCACCTCGTAGCCCGCTTTGTGGCCGAGGCTCGAAGGGGCTTTGCGGCGACTGGGCTAAACCGATAGCCGTGTGCCCATTTTGTACCAACTCTGCACAATCTTTATCTGAATCTTTATCCAAGCACCGTTTTAGCCGGTCGCATCATCATCCCATCACAGGGATGTGTTATGAGTACCCAAGGAACGGGAACCGAGGTTGTTCGGTTCGAAATAGCCATCAACGGCGCGGCCTACCAATCGATGGTCGCAAGCCTTCGAGATGAGGGGGTAGAGCCCTATGCTATTCGCACCCTTACACGCCCAGTAAAGGCCTCCCTCGAGCTCAACCTTACCTCTGGAAGCTACTCGGTAAGCGCCCTCGGGAAGCACCGACTCCCCACCACTATGGCCGTTAAGCCGGGCAGCCGGACCCACCACAACATAACCGGCCTGATCGCCACGTCCCTCAAAGAACAAGAGGCGGCCGACCTCGTGGCCCTTATCCAGGATATTATCAACGCCACCCCTCACCTCAACCGCGAGAGCCTTGCCGTGTACCGGAAGGACCTTGAGTTTCAGCCCCCAACGACCGCCTCCTCGGCGACCAAGATCGTCCGAAGTGTCGAGATCCTTGGGACCATCGCCCCAACTATCCTACTGGATATCGACGAGTCTCCCACCCTCATAATCCCTGAGGAGTCCGGAGAGCGGTCGGGCCCAGCCCTAGAACTTCTTCGCCGCGAAGCCCGACTTCAATCCCCTCTTCGGATAAACGTTCATGACAATACCGTAGATTTGTCGTGCGCGGTGACACTCCCGGCGCTTCCCGACACAACCGTTGACCTCTACCTCCATTGGGGAAGTTACGATGTCGTGGCTCCCGCATGGCAAGATGAACTCATCGGCACCTCCGAGTGCGCCACAGCGACAACCATCCCGTTAGCGCACCAGATCTCGGTGCCCCAACAAGGCCACTACGGCGCTACCATCTTCGCGCGTCCCCGAGGAACGCAAGAGTCGGTATGGCTCGGCGCCCTCCGCGCTGATGACGCTCGCTTCACCATCTCTCACGATGACGTCGAGATTACACAAGAACGCGAACGAATGTTGAACGAGATGCGCGAGATTGCGCTGAGCATGTTGACCTTGAGCGTTCAGTATCCACACACACTCCCTGAACAGATTCAAACGATCCGATCGTACGCCCCTCACCTGGGACTCGGCGCGCTCATGAAGGAAGCGGTCGATTCTCTCGGTGAGGAGGTGTGCCTTGAGCGTCTCCACGATACACTTACCGCCGATCCAGCGAGCGCGGAGGTGATATCTCTTCTCTCCATATACGGCGTCGGCGAGACTGTCTTCACAACCCCAGAGGGCCCACACGCCGCCGCTGGCGGTTTAGCCCAAGTAATCTCTGGCCTTCCTCGCGAGCTGCAAAAAGCGGGAATTCCCGTCACCGTTATCACACCACTCTATGCGTATGAGAACGGAAACAAACACGCTTCAGCGCAACACATCCTAAGCCAAGGTATTCAACTTGGCGCGGAGAAGGTGATTCCTACCTACCTCGGATCAGTAACCGTCAATCTTGGCCCCACCTATCACACTGGGACAACCTTTCACCGCCGCGCGCCATCCGCCGTACCGGTAAAGGTGTTCCTCGCGCAATCCGGAAGTCTTCGAGTATTCTTACTCTCAAACCGCTCGGTGTTCGATCGCCTCTATCAGCCTGTGTACGCCGATGAACAGCTACGACGCGCGATCATCTTCTCACGCGCGACCCTTGAGACGATCATCACCTCCCACTTCGGCATTCGACCCTCAGCAATCATCTCCAACGACTGGATGACGGCCTGCGTTCCCGCGTTCGCCGCGCTCGATCCTCGTTATCAACAGGTTCCATGGCTCAAAGAGGCGAAGACCATCCACATGATCCACAACGGTGGAGCGGATTATCATGGACGACTCCCCACTCACGCGAATCATGAGGATCTCTGGCCCCTCTTAAATCTCGCGCCTGAGCATTTCTTCGGGTTCAGAGACCCGCACAACTACGAGTTACTTAACCTCACCATGGCCGCCTCTCAACATGTTTCTGGGGCAATTCTCACAGTCAGTCAGCCGTACGCCCATCAGATGAGCCAACCAGGTGGCGGAGATGGAATCGACTACGTGCTTCGACACAAGCGCGACAAGGTATTTGGAATCAGCAACGCGGTAAGCCGGGCCGATATCGACCGTTACCTCTCATCACTAAGTGGCGTTTCTGAGGCAGAGCTCACTTCCACCGAAGCGCTTATCACGGCGAAAGCGGCTACCCGCGAATCGCTGCAGCGCCGATTCGGATTGAACATCCGCCAGGACGCTCAACTCGTAAGTTTTGTAGGACGACTCGCGGAGCAAAAGGGATTATCCCTTCTCTCGGGCTATGTCGGCGGCGGTTGCTCCGCGCTGGAGGAGCTCTTACTCCGACATGAGACGATGCAACTCCTCGTCGCTGGACCAACGACCGAAGGGGATAGAGCGTCGATAGATCTGAGAAACACCCTCAATTACCTCGCCTGGAAGTACCCAGGCCGCGTGGCGACGCACTTTGACTACATTCCTCATGCCAAGGCACTTGAGATAATCTTTGGAAGCGCCTTCTTCCTCATGCCATCACGATTTGAGCCGGGAGGAATTACGCAACTTGAGGCCCTCGCGGCCGGAACGCTCGTTATTGGCCGAAATATCGGCGGTATCTCGGCGACGATTGAGAACTACAATCAAGATGATCGAACCGGCAACGGCTTCCTCTTCAATGATTATACCCCAACCGCCTTCGCGAATACCGCACACTGGGCACTCGCCTCAAGTGAGGATCCAACGGTGTATGCGATGTTAGTGGCGAACGCTCGCAGCGCGCGGCATACGTGGTCTGACCGTGTCCCGGCGTATCTCGCGATGCTGCAACGCGTGGCACTCGGGCAGGAGAGCTTCACTGCGGTGCCGTGGAACCAAACGCACCGAGATTCGCTTTCAGCGATTGGGGTAAAGTAGCCTTTACCTGGCTTTGACGATGACGATTCACGTTCAACGTCATACGTCCGCGTCATCGTCAACGGGTCCCTCTGCGGTTCTCTACCAAAGCAAGAATATCAGGCCCACGTACATAAGCAGGGTTCCCACTACCCGACGCCCCCTATCCTTCTCATGGAACCATGCACCACCCACCACAACCGTCAGGATCATCGAGATCCGCATGATCCCAACAACTATGTGAGCCGGGAGAGTTGTGAGAGCCACCATCTTCGCGACCATGAAAACCGTCTCGAAGAATCCTCTCAGAAGAAAAGCCCGCGCGTTTCCTCCCAACTGACCCTTCGCCGCCGGAACTCGGAACAACGCCGGCAGCGTCAGGAGCGCCGCGCACAGCGTAACGGAAAAAGCTGAAGTGACCGGTCCAGCGTGGCCAACAGCGAGCTTATCCAACGCGCTGTTGAGCGCGAACGCTACTGAGCCAACTAAGGCATACACGATCGCCACCGGCTGAACCACCTTTCCGGTCGTCCTATCACGACGAACAATAACGAGACCACCCAAAACGATAAGAGCCATACCTACCGCCTCAGAGGCACTCACCGGATCTCCTGTGATGAAGGGAGAGATCACGGTAAGGATAAGAGGCGAGAGCGAGAGCAACCCGCTCACCAGGGAGACGTCTCCCTTGTCGAACGCTCGCATTTTGCACCCTTCGGCAAACACGTCGGAGATGCCGCGCATCAACACGAGAAGGAGAAAGGTTTGAGAGAGCACAATCCACTCCCCTCCGAAGAGGAGGAGCGCCACGAATATCAAACCGTAAAAGGGCAACGCGAAGAGAAACGACGCGAAGGTTGAGATATCGGGATGCACCTTGCTGGCGACCGCCTTGCTCACAAGATCTTTGGCGGTCAAGGTACACGCCGATAGTAAAGTTGCGATCACACCCATAATATCTGGAGGTATACCACAGTTGCGTGTCTGAGGCGCCCCCGTAACGGAAAGGAAACCCGAATCCATCCCATGGAACACCCCCTTCGCCAAATTCAGGTACAGTGCTACGCTCCATGAGCTATGATTCGAATCTTCACCGCCCTCCTCGTCACTGTCTGTGCAACTGTGTCGTCAGCGTCCGCTGAATTCATCCCCCTCCTTCCCACGAAGAAGCCCCTCGTCGCGTACGTGGTGGACGGCGATACGATCGCGGTTCGCATTGATCGCGGGCTGGAGAAGGTTCGATTGATCGGCATCGACACACCGGAGTCACGAAAAAACGAGCGCGCCGCGCTGCAGGCCGAGCGAAGCAACCGCGACATCAAAACGATTATGGAGTTCGGGCGTCGCGCGAAGGATACCCTCAAAGGACTCCTCCCCAAGGGAACGGAGGTTCGAATAGAGTACGATGTTCAGAAGCGGGACAAGTACGGTCGACTCTTGGGGTACGTGTACACTCCAGATAACGCCATGGTGAACGAGGAGATGGTGGCAAAGGGATACGCTCAGCTCCTCACCATACCCCCAAACGTTAAGTACGTTGACCGTTTTAAGAAGGCCCTCGCCAAGAGCCAAAGAGAGAAACGGGGGCTATGGGCCTCCGGAGGCTTCCAGAACTAACCCTCTCCGGCCCCCTCACCGCGACCCCTCGCAACGATGCCCGAGTGGTTGCAAGCACCCCTTTTGTGCTACTATGTCGGGCATGACTGACGGCCATTTCGATCCACGACGCCCCGCTCAAGAGGTTACCCTTCACGTATCGGGACTTCACTGTACCAACTGCGCGCTCTCTATTGAGAAGCACCTCACTCGAGTCGGGGTCGAAAAACCAACCGTCGACTTCGCGAGCGGCCGCACGAGCTTCTCGCTCCAAGACCCCACGAAGCTCCCTGATATTATCAAAAGCATACAAAAGCTCGGCTACTCCGTTGAGGAGAACGCTCACGACCACGCGCACCACGGGCGAGATACCCTCCTCTACATAATGACCATTATCAGCGCGGTGCTCACCCTGCCGATGCTCGCTGGGATGTTCTTCTCTATTCACGCCCTTCACGACCCCATCCTTCAAGCGATCCTCGCGACCCCCGTGTTCATCATCGGAATTCTTCACTTCGGAAGTAGCGGGCTTCGGTCGCTCAAGGCTGGAGTCGCGAACATGGACGTGCTCATCACGGCGGGAATTCTCGCCGCGTACATCGCGAGCATGCTTACCGTTACGTTCGGGCTCTCTCACGACCTCCTCTTCTTTGAGGCGGTTGGATCCATCGTAACATTCGTTCTTATCGGCCACCTCCTTGAGGAGCTCGCGGTGAAAAAAACGACCTCAGCTATTGAGGAGCTCTCCCAACTCCAACCTCAAGAGGTACGACGGCTACGCTCACAGGAGTCCGGTTTAGACCTCCTCGAAACCATCCCTCTTGAGGAGCTCAAAGTTGGAGACCTGATACAAATTAACACCGGCGATAGAAGCCCAACCGATGGCGTTATCGTTCGCGGCACAGGAAGCTTCGATGAATCGATGCTCACCGGAGAGTCGCTTCCCGTTGATCACAGGCAAGGTGATAAGGTAATCGGCGGCACCGTGCTCGTCGAGGGTTCAGTGGTTGTTCAAACATCCGCGGTCGGAGATGACACCACACTCGCGGGGATCATCCGCCTCGTACGCGACGCGCAGCAACGAAAACCCTCCATTCAGCGCATCGGCGACGCGGTTAGCGCGGTCTTCGTTCCATCGGTGCTCGCGATAGCGGTCCTTACCTTCGTCCTCAGCACACTCGTATTTGATGTGACAATGGCGCAAGCGATTGTTCGCTCGCTCGCGATAGTTGTGGTTGCCTGCCCATGCGCGATGGGACTCGCGACACCAAGCGCTATTATGGTCGCGATCGGTCGCGCGGCTCGCTCCGGTATCCTTATCCGAGGAGGAGATACCCTGGAGCGACTTGGTCAGATATCCCACGTAGCGTTTGATAAAACCGGGACACTTACCAAGGGCACGTTGAGCGTTAAGAAGTTCCGAACTCATAACGATGAGGATCAACGCTCCGCTCGATCCGTTCTCGTCTCTCTCCAGCGCGCCTCTTCTCACCCAATCGCCCAAGCGATCGTTCGAGACCTTCAGTCCACCGAGCTGAACTCTATCCACCTATCGGATATCGTAGAGACCAAAGGAGTTGGACTCTCCGGCAAAGGAGATAATGGAGCGCTTTATCAATGCGGAGGGCGAAATCTCGCGACTCAGATCGGCGTTCAACTTTTTGACGACATCATTCTCACGCGAAACGGCGTGGTTATCGCTTCACTTCAACTACAGGATGAGCTCCGTCCTGAGGCACCATCAGTTATTAAACAACTCGATGCGCTTGCGTGCGGAACCTCTTTGATTAGTGGAGACACCGCCGAGAAATGTCGTGAAGTAGCGACCGCCGTTGGTATACATACGATTCACGCGCAACAGCTCCCTGACCAGAAGCTCGGACTCCTTCGAGCGCTCCAAGATAAGCAACCGGTGGCGTACGTGGGTGATGGTATCAACGACGCGCCAACGCTCGCCGAGGCCGCGGTCGGAGTCTCATTAAGCTCGGGCTCAGACATCGCGATGCAATCAGCGCAGGTCCTCTTAACCGGGGGAACGATCGGGGCGCTTCCGTCCGCGATTCGACTCTCTCGTCTCACGGTGCGAACGATTAAGCAAAACCTCTTCTGGGCTCTTGTCTACAACGTTGCGACGGTTCCTCTCGCGGCGAGCGGCTACATATCGCCGTTGGCTGGGGCGCTCCTGATGACCTTCTCAGACCTCATAATCGTGGGGAACTCGCTGCGAATTAAGTACCGCTCAATCTCGTAACCTCGCTCCATAAGCGCCTTTTTCCATCACGTTTTCAAAGGGTTGGATTAAGCCGGCGGGACCAGCTATACTATCTGGGTTATGGGCGATCCTATTCGAACAAAATCGAACACAGCGGCGGACATCGCGTACGGTCGCTCGATAATCAAAGAGGAGATCGCTGCCCTCAATCAGGTGGCGGATCTCCTCGACGATTCGTTCACCACCGCCCTTGAGACGATCCTCGCCCTCCCAGCGGGCTCTCGCATCGTCGTCTCAGGCATGGGGAAGGCGGGATTCGTCGCGCAAAAGATCTCCGCGACCCTCTCAAGTATCGGATTCCCAAGTTTCTATCTTCATCCAGCTGAAGCGGTGCACGGAGATCTTGGACGTTTCACCTCCAACGATCTCGCGCTTCTTCTTTCAAACTCAGGCGAGACATCCGAACTCATTCGTCTCCTTCCCACACTCAAACAACGTGGAAGTCACATCATCTCGATCACAAGCACACCAGCGTCAACTCTTGGTCGACATAGCGATGTTGTTATCGCCACGGGCAGATTTATAGAGGCCGGCCCCCTTGGACTCGCGCCAACTACGAGCACCACCGTGATGATGGCGCTCGGTGACGCGCTCGCGATGACACTTGTGAAGCGCCGAGGATTCTCCAAGGAAGACTTCGCCGCGTTCCATCCAGGCGGGGATCTCGGGCGCTCACTTATGCTCGTCTCCGACATAATGCGCACTGGAGAAAGCTGTTGCGTTGTTCACGAGTCCGTGGAGACCAAGAAGGCATTACACCTCATCACCGAGACGAAAGGACGCCCCGGAGCGGCGAGTATCGTAGACGACTCGGGCGTTATCGTCGGTGTATTCACTGACGGAAACCTTCGACGGTGCCTCGAACATGACGTTGAGTTCCTGTCAAAACCTATAGGAACGCTCTGCTCCCGCACTCCCATCACAATAACTTCCGACAAGCTCGCGACCGAGGCCGCTCGCATCATCCAAGAGCGCAAGATCGACCAGCTCATGGTTGTGGATAACCGCAACATCCCGGTCGGCCTGATCGATATTCAGGACCTCCTCGCGCACGGTATGATTCGGCCCGAATAACCCTCTTGCCTGGTCAAAGACGCCCTTTCACGTCTTAGATGAACATCCGCCCCGGTAATTCGGACGTGAACGTGAACGCACCCGACATGATAGGGTCTCATACCGCTCACCTTCCACTCC
Source organism: Bdellovibrionota bacterium (assembly GCA_044345405.1). Lineage (GTDB taxonomy): Bacteria > Bdellovibrionota_C > UBA2361 > UBA2361 > OMII01 > OMII01. Next base: position 1,143 of record JBIJBE010000040.1, on the reverse strand, counting down.
ATCCCCGGGTTCCCCTCCCCCTCATTACCAAGTACACTCACCCCGTGTACCTCATCGCGCTCAAAATGTTGGTCGGAAACAAGGGAAAGTTCTTCGCCATGATATTTGGCGTGGCGCTCACCTCCCTGATCATCACGCAACAATCGTCGATCTTTGTGGGACTGATGTCTCGCACAGTCGGTTTTATCTTCGACACTCCCCTGCCCGACCTGTGGGTCATGGACCCGAAGGTGCAATTCGTCGATGACATTAAGCCGTTGCAGGACACCAAGCTTCTTAAGGTCCGTGGTGTACAAGGGGTGGAGTGGGCTGTGCCACTTTACAAAGGATCTATCCGCGCTCGCTTAGCGAACGGAACGTTCCAGACGTGCAACGTAATCGGACTCGATGACGCGACCCTTGTGGGAGGCCCCCCCACGATGCTCGAGGGAAGGGTCGCTGACCTCCGCCTCGCGGACTCCGTCATCGTTGACGAAGCTGGAGCGAATGGAAAGCTCGCGAAACCTGGGCCAACCCCACAGAGCCCAAAGACCCCGCTCAAGGTCGGTGACCTCCTTGAGCTCAACGACAATCGCGCCGTAGTGGTCGGTATCGCTCGAACGACCCGCACCTTCCAATCTCAGCCAGTAGTGTACACAACCTATTCCCGCGCTACACGGTTTGCGCCTCGCGAACGAAAGCTCCTCTCCTTCATCCTCGCCAAAGTTAAACCTGGGGAGGATTTCACAGAGGTCGCTCGTCGCATCAACGCTCAGACAGGACTTGCGGCCTATACCGGCCCTCAGCTGAAAGGACTTACCATCCGCTACTTCATGAAGAACACCGGGATTCCGATTAACTTCGGAATCGCGGTTGGTCTGGGATTTCTTGTCGGGGTCGCTATCGTTGGACAGACCTTCTATAGCTTCATAACGGACAACTTGCGCTATCTCGGCATCCTTAAGGCGATGGGCGCCAAGAATAACGTCCTCTTCGCGATGATCGTTCTTCAAACCTTTCTCGTCGGAGCGATCGGAAGTGGAATCGGTATGGGGATAGCCTCGCTCACAAGCATTATCTCCAAAAACTCCGAGCTCGCTTTTTATATGCCGTGGCAGATTCCGATCGTCACCGTCTTAGCGACCACGTTAATAACCCTCCTGA
>JBIJBE010000039.1:0-31916 GCA_044345405.1 Bdellovibrionota bacterium | reverse complement strand
TTGGACTGAGTCGAATCTCATGCCGCCGAGGCTCATAACATCCAAGCCCCCGTCCGCGCTCTTCGGGCCTGAGGAACGCGAGTGTCGGCGGAGGGATCTCGTACATGCGGGAGAGCCGCTCAACGATGGGCACAAAAAGGTCGAGGGTCGCGTTTCGCTCGCGCCTCCCCTCCTCCCCCGAGACCGGAAAAAGTGAGGTACACGCTAACAGAACCGGGGAGTACTCAAACGTTCGTCCTGATGACGAGGCGCCCCCCTCATCTCGACGGATCTCTCGTGTGAACTGCGCAATAATTTCCTTGCTCATGCGAAGACCAATGTATGAACGCGAAGGTCTGAGAAGCTAGCGCACCTGGCGGAACTTTCAAGAAAAATATGAGTGTTCATCGAACTCACCATGACCACTTTATTCAGCGCCCCTTTCCTTTTCGATGACGTACACGTCCAAGGATGTTACGCGAAGAGCTCGCTCATATCGAAACACGGAAACTCCCAGCGCCAGATGAAAGTGCGACCACACCGCTCCAACGTGATTTTGATTTCCATGTATCGGCCCCTCTCTCAACTGCTGCCGTCGGGTCGCGCTCATGCGGGCCCGCACCTCATTGAATACCTGATCGTAACCCGCCATATGGGCATTGCGAAGGCTCACGCTCGTTCCGATATCGATATCAAAGGGACTTCCCGTTTCGCGCGCCGCGGCCGAGCCGATAAAAAATACGGGGAGTTCGACCTTCGAATCGCGGAGAGCTCCCTGGATGGCGTCGACGATACGATTCTGTTGGATATCAAGTTCATCATCACGACGCTCCGGCGCCATGCGCCGCTCTCTCAAATGAGGAGGAAGCCGAAGCCCGTCCTTTAATCCCTCGATACTGGTAAGATCCAGCGGCATGGTGGGATTTCGGATAAAGTCCTCGCATGGTACGCCTCCATGAACGATCCCACTGACAAATCCAAGCAGCTCTTTGGGGTCCAGCGCTCCAACGCGAACGCGATACACAAGCGGCTCGATCAGAAGAAGGCGCTCGTCCTCAGAGAGTACAGTGCGTGAAGAGCCGATGATGGTCCTGTCCTTAAGCGTATCAATAACCGCCCGATAGATCGGATCGAAGCACGGGCCCTCGGCTCCCCGTTCTGGGGAGCGGTCTCGCCTCATATCGGACTCATGTGTATTCGGCATGACGATCCCCCGCGACCTACGCGTTCGGCGATTCCGTTTCCTTCACTCATGACGAGGGGTCGACTAACGGAATCTCCTATTCCTTATTATGGAGGGACTCCATCGCGTTACAACATTAGGAATTCCCGAAACGGCCCAAACGTTACAAGACAGACCCCAAAAGCGCCCTAGTTCTAAAACTCAACGTTTGTCGGACTCCTGCTGCGAGAAATGCTTACTCGTTCAAACCGAATCTGCCTCTCTCACCCCGTTCGGTGGAATCTCAACCTAATTCGCACTCATTAGAGCACACCGTAACTCAGACGGGCCACAACTGGTACGACAGGTTTTTTAGTAGGTTGGCCATGCACTCATTTCTCCGAGTCTCTCTCCTGAGTACACTTGCCGTCGCCGTTGCGGTTCAGCCTACGTCGCTCCTCAGCGCGACCCCGACGCCTCATAGCCCTGAAGAGTTTCCCTCTGTGGCAGACGTTCTTCCACCAACTCCGACTCCATCACCAACCCCCACACCGATCGAACCGTGTAAACCAACGGATTGCAACGGCGATGCCTACGTTTCTTCGTACGATGTGCAGAAAGACTGCCTCCTCACGAAGGGTGACTCCGACGCGATATGGACGTACCTCGCGAGCTTCGGCTCTCAACCGGTGGCGTTCGACCGCAACTTCGACGCGAATCGAGATGGCGCTATCTCCTCTCTTGATGCACAGGTGATTACCGACGCGCTCACTCGAGCTGGATGTAGTGGTGATGTGGCAACGCCAACACCTACCCCAACAGCAACGTCAACACCAACTCCCACGACAACCGCAACACCAACAGAGACACCAACCATCACGATGACCGCCACCGCGACATCGACCCCGACTCAAACGTGGACCGCTACAGAGACTCCAACCCGCACGGTAACTCCAACATCTACAGCGACGGCCACGGCGACACACACCAGAACCCCTACACCCACCTATACGCCAACTCACACACCGACCCACACGCCAACCCCACATGACAAGCAATGTGTATGGGTCGCTTCATGGGCGAACTGGAGCAAACAATCGGAGAAGAACGCGCAGGGAGGACTTGGATCAGTTAACGACACCTACGCTCGTAGCTTCTCTAACCGAAACGAGTGGACATCCGTACCCGGCTGCTTCGCCAAGCATTTCAAAAAGTTTGGATGCACCTACAAACACGAAAGGGATGGATTCACCTCTTTTGGCTGGTGCGGTAATGACGTCCTCGTAACAACACTCGCGAGGTTCCTGGGAGTTCCGGGAGGATACAACGCCAACAGAGACGGCAATCCCCTTATCAAACCGGTCACCTACTACATGGATCAGGATTGCAAATACACCCCAATGAGCCCGGATAAAAAGGTTTGCGGATTCGCTGGAGTGTCATGGAGTCCGATCTCCCTCATCTTTGACACTACCACCAACCTTAATGAGGGACTGACCGTTGTTCAGTTCTCCGTTGATCCGAGACAACCCGGCGCCTCAAGTATATGGAAGGGTTCAGCGAGCGCTCCCCTTCTCGTGTACGACCCAGAGCGCACAGGTAAGGTGACCTCAGCGCGTCAACTCTTCGGAAACTTCACATTCGGTGGACGGTCCTCGACACCATCGATCGATGATGCCGCTCCACTCGGAGAGCCATGGACCAACGGATATGAAGCGCTTGGAACGCTCGACACCAATAACGATGGCAAGATCTCTGGAGACGAACTCAACCCCTTGAGCCTCTGGTTCGACGCGAACCGAGATGGCGTCTCCGATGACGGCGAGATCGTGCCAGCGCATACGCGCAGCGTGCAGGAGATCTTCTATCAGGCGCCCGCCTCATCAGAGGGCTCTCGAGATGTTCACCTCACACGAGGATTCACTCGCCTGGTGGATGGAGAGGAGGTAGCGGGAGGCTCAGTTGACTGGTACGCCGAGACCTTCATGAACGAACAGGAAGCTTCGGAGGCGTTGCACGCCACGTTCACTGGTGGAGACACTGAGGAGTTCGCCGGCGGTGCATCGGCTGACCTGATGGACGGCGATACGCTCGCTCCGTTCTCTCGACTCAAAGACATTAACGCCATGACATTCAGCCCTCAGGCTGTCTCGAATCACGCACGCGATCTCAGCGGATACTGGATGTGGTCAACGACCGACGGCGAGGGAGAAAAGCATCCTGGATTCTTCGTGTTCCAACAGGAGGGAGAACGGGTGTTCGGATACAGCGTCGTTGAGGCGATCCTCGACGAGAACTCGGATGGACTTCACTCCGCGGTTCGAATCGTTCCCGCCGCTGGCGAGGTTCGCGAAGGGCCTAACGGTGACAAGACCCTTTCGTTCAAGATCTTCGACGCGAATGGCGAGGTAACCGTTACCTCAACCGCGACTATCTCTTCGAGTGGCACGGTGATCAAAGGCACCACGGTTCAAAAGGTCGCTTCCGCGGCTGGTGGAACGAGCCGATCCGTTGAGACGAGCTATGCTTGGAAGGCGGAGAAATTCCTCCGGGGCGAACACCAATGACACTCCGGGTTCCCCCGAAGTGTCCCGTTCGGAATATGGTGTGCTACAAAGGATATGCCCACTTGTAAGACTTTGAAATGCCACGTGAAAGGAGCGCACATGGCGGCTCTGCTCACCCCTGTGCCACCATCTCTTTAGTTTTTGGGTTTTATGGTCGATCGAGAGAATTTGGGGCGGGCAGCTTGAATCAGATTCTCGTCGCCTCCGTACGTTCCTGGGATTCAGGCGGAGTATATGACCAAGGCTACATATAGCTTGATAACACGGAATTGGCTTCCGCAGGGGAGCCGCCTCGTTACCTCGCTCCTTCTCGTAGTCCTTTCGGTTCTGCCTGTAGCGTTCTGCGAGGCTCAACAGACCGAGGTACGAAGTCCTGAAAACCCCAGCGTATCATCAACCTCAGATTCGGACTGCGAGTATGAGTTCCCAGTTGTTGAGCCGGCGTGCGGCGAGACAGCAGTCATAAGCCCAATTATCAAAAAGCTTCCAACAGGAGATGGCGCGAATTGTCCGGACAGCCGAACAATTACCGCGCCGCCTTGCACTCCAACGCATACCCCTACTCAAACACCGCAGCCAACCAGCACCTCACGTTTCACAACATCGACCCCGACACAAACCGCCACCCCCCTTCCGACGCAGACTGAAGCGCCGACTTCGACAGCGACGCCGAAACCTTCGCCAACACCTACCGGATCATCGACAGCGTCTCCAACGCGCACGCCCACCAACACCGCTTCACCAACGCGCACGGCCACCCCAACAGCCACGAGAACTCCAACGCCAGTAGCGGCGGCCTGCCAAGCATTTAGGCTGAATGTGAACTACGAGGGGAATTGGGGCAGAGCCTCCAAATTCTGGAACCTCTCCCTTCAGGGGCAAAAGATCAGGAGTTGCTTGGGTAAGTTGACCTTAGGGAACCTAACGGTGGAGCAGTACGTCAATTCATCAGTCGCTATGGGAGACGATTACGCTGTCTACGCACTGTACGGCAGTCCTTATTTCGGATCTCCTCAACTAGTCAACTGCACCCAGACGCTGTCCGATAGCTCAGTCACCGCGTGTGTCGAGGGCTACATGTATTTCGACGCGAATTGCAAGCGTATCCCGCTCTCAGCCGTGCCCGCTGACAGCTGTAACGCGGGATCGGTATTATGGAAGGGCTCACCGATCTCTCTGAATTTCGCTCCGCTCGTTACAATTAGTCGGGATATGACCTTCACTCAGTTTCCTCTTATTCCGGGCGAAAGCAAGCGATGGTTCACCTGGAAAGCATCCGCCGACCATCCACTCTTGGTTATTGACCCGCAGCGCACGGGCTCCATTACAAGCCCGTATCAGTTGTTTGGATCGTGGAGCTTCGGAGGAACCTCGCGTTCGTTGAAGACCATGCTCAAGCCTGACGAAACACCACCATCGAACGCTCAACCGTGGAAACACGGGTTCGACGCTCTCGCGACGCTCGACGGGGATTCGAATGGAACGATTGAGGGAGAGGAGTTCGCGCCTTTGGCCCTCTGGTTCGACGAAAATCGCAACGGGATCTCCGAGCGAGGCGAGGTTCGCTCCTTAGCGGACGCCCGGGTTACAAAGCTCTTTTATCGAGACGCTCAAGTGGACAACGAGCTCGATGGATATCACCTCACTATCGGATTTGAGGGAGAGATCGATGGCAAACCAACGACAGGCAGCTCCTTCGATTGGTTTTCACCGGGAGACACCAACAAGGATCGGCTGATTGCGTTCGAGTTACAACGACAGGTCAACCATCAACACGCACGCAATCGCCGCGAGGCGAACGGATCTCTCCGTCCACAGTCTCAGGTAGATCCTCACGCGCCGGTGAATGGGGCATGGGAATGGGTCTCCGACTCCCAGCAAACGCCAGAGGAACCCGCGATCGGCGGTGTCCTAACGATGCTCGCGTTCAGGAACGGAGAGCTACGAGGGATGAGCTTCTCTGAGAGTCAGTATACCCAGCCATACTCGCTCAATAGCGTCGTTGGCTTCCATCATCTGACGGGACGAGTGACGGAATCGAAGATGATTGAATTCCATGTACAAAATAACTACTGGACGCTCCACTCGACAGCCGAACTTTCAGCGGACGGGTCTACGTTGACTGGAAAGACCATCGCGACGAAGTCTGACACGAGCCGCAGCTTCTCATACTCCTGGACCGCAAAGAAAAAACAGTGATGGACCGATCAACGAGCCCGAACTCAATACTCACGAGTCACAAGGGACGTTAGAACAGCCCCTTCGGACTCGTCGTCATGATATCGACGCCCGTCTCGGTGACGAGCACGGTGTGCTCCCACTGCGCTGAGAGCGATCCATCAGCGGTACGAACGGTCCACCCATCAACCTTCGAGAGCGAGGTGCGCGCTGTCCCGATATTGATCATCGGCTCAATCGTAAAGGTCATACCGGGACGCATGATATCGCCGGATCCACGACGAGCGGTGTGAATAACTTGCGGAGCTTCGTGGAACTCGCGACCGAGTCCGTGTCCGGTGTATTCGCGCACGATGCCGTAGTTCCTTCCGGTGGTCTTAATGTAATCCTGAATCGCGCCGCCGATATCGCCGATCCGATTACCGGGCTTTACCTGACGAATACCGGCGAAGAGGGCCTCTCGGGTAACCTTCACCAACTGGATCGCCTCAGGAGAGCACGCCTCTTCACCACCAACGAAGTACATACGGCTTGAATCACCGTGGAAGCCGTTCTTGTAGCAGGTGACATCGACGTTCACGATATCGCCTGGCATGAGGAGAATATAGGGTGCGGGGATACCGTGACACACGACATCGTTCGGAGACACGCACACGGATTTCGGATAGCCCTTGTAGTTCAGTGGAGATGGAATAGCTCCGTGCTCCAAGGTGCGGCGGTGAACGAATGAGTTGATCTCCTCGGTGTTCATACCGGGGCGGATGATCTCCCCTACTTCGTCGAGGATAGTAGCGGTGACCTGACACGTTTCGCGCATGAGCGCGATCTCTTCAGCGGTTTTGATTGTAATTTTCTCGCCCACCTACACTCCTATGCGGGAGACTTCTTTGAAGCCATGGTGACTATCGTATCGAAGTGTTTATCCGACACTGGGATAACACTTAGCCTCGACCCCTTTTGTAACAAGGCGAGCCCTTCCAAGGACTTAGTGCCGCGCAACTCATCGAGGGGGATCTGCCGGGCGAATTTTCGCACAAACTTAAGATCGGGGCAAAACCACCTCGGATTCGCTTTAGTCGCCTTCGGTTCGAAGTACTCACTGGAGGAGTCGAACTGGGTCTGGTCGGGCGAGGCCTTCTTGTGCACCGTGGCGAGTCCCACCACCCCCGGAGGTTCAGCATTTGAGTGGTAGATGAGTACGTCCTCCCCTTCCTCCATCGCCATCAGAAAATTGCGAGCTTGGTAGTTACGCACACCGGTCCAGTCGGTGACCTTCGAGCGCGCGAAATCATCGATAGAGAATACGTCGGGTTCAGTCTTTACGAGCCATCGTGCCATGGAGCGTATTGTGCTGCGAACGGGTGGGGTCAGGCAAGATGGTCACGCAACGGGGCGGCGCATCGGGAGGGAGTGGAGGTCGCTTACGCTAGCTCTCGGCCGATGAGGTCCTTGAGCCCCTCGAACCCCGGCGTCGGCATCTTCACCTTAGCGTTTCGGCTCCCGATCTGGGCGAGCGCGTTCGCGTCAGAGAAGGTGAAGAGCTGAAACTTTAACTTCGGCCAACGTTTCTTAAAATACGCGGAGGAGTCCGTGTACGCGAGATCGAAGGCGCGAAAGCCGTAGGTCTCGACGAGCTCAGGGATGATCGACATCCGGTGTGGTGTTTTGTCGAGACGACTGGGGATCGCGATACCGTTACGTGAAGAAAGGGAGTGTAGGAGTTGATCAATAGATACGGTTAACACGAAATCAGGATTTCCTCGGGCGTCCTCGGGAACCTGAAGTTCACGGAGAAACGCGGCAATTCCATCTGAGGTAATGGATTCGGGGAAGAGGCACGATATGACCACATCCGAGCATGTTTTCACACGACAACGGACGCTGACGCCGGGAATAACCGTTAACGGAGAGCTCTTCGCAGCGGCAACCATTCGGTCGATAAATTCACCGCTGTAGAAATCGGTAATAGCGATAACGTCCAGCCCCTTTACCTTCGCGAGTCGAACTATCGCCGGCGCGGAGTCCAAACCTTCAACGCCGAAATATCCCATCGACGCGGGACTCTGCACACGCAGATCCATCACGTAGCTCTTCTGGCGCGTCTTGCTCTTCTCAATTCGTTGCGAGAGCGTTCCCTGTGAATCTTTCTGTTGTTCGCTCATAGTGTGTCTCCTTAAAAGAAGGACTACGCCTCTGTATTCGTTTTGATTCCTTCGCGGAGCTTTCGACTTTGCTCCTGCGCCGCGGCCCGATCTCCCGACTCCTTACCTGAACTGACAGGAGCTCCCACGGAATCGAGAAGCTCTCTCATCATGGATTTCATCGAAGCGACCTGTACCTCAAGCCGTCCGATATCGCTCGCCGTTGGAACCGATCCAAACATCGAGAGGCACCGATCCATCTTTGTGAGAATAGCTGCCACCTTTGAGGTCAAGAGATCCACCCGCCCCTCAAGGAGTCGAAGATCGCTCGTGGAGGCGATCCCCATCATGCGAGCGACCGTGGCGGCACTCACATCAACTCGAGGGCCCTCCGGAATGTGCGAGATACCTGGTGCCGCTGTTGTGTTCTTGGCCGGCTCCTCTTTACCACTCGATTCCGCCGTGAGGACGGCCGGATCTTCCGAAATCTGCGCCCCAACCGTTTGCGGCGCGGGCTCAATCGAAGCGGCGTCAACCGGAGGCGCGGGCGGTGCCGACGTTACTCCTACGGTAGGTACCGATTCAGGGGCGCTCTCACCCGCTAGCTCCTCGGTCGTTGGTAAGCCCTCAAGAATGTCAGAATCCATAGTGTGTCGCTCCTCAATCGCTAGGCGAGGGCCCCAGCACGATAGTGGTAAGAAACGAAGATAAAACAGCAGCTCATGAGGGTGGTTTTTCGCTACTCCTCTCATTTCGTGCCCAAGCCCAACGCGGGGCGGACTACGGCGCTATACCCTGAAGATGAAGGGCCCAAGGAAAAGGATTCAAACAATAGTTACAAGAGATACGTTGGATGACCGCGGAGGGTTAGCCGGCCGTTTTTCGGGGGCTGCGGGCCGACCCATTGACCGCGAGGGGAAGCTCCTCCCCTTTGTCTAACGGTTCCTCACGGGGCAGGATAGTCACAGCGAGGCGAGCTATTCGGTGTCGATGGACCTCGAGGACCTTAAACCTGACCCCTTCAATTTCACAGCTCTCGCCCTCCTCAGGAAGCCGCCCCAAATGGGAGAGGAGATAACCCGCTATCGTATCGTAATGGCCTTCAGAGGCCGTAATCCCGAAGGCTTCGGGTAACTGGTCTATGCCAGCGGAACCATCGACTATCCACTCGCCGTTCACCTCTCGAATCACGAGCTCGCGCTCCGAGGCCGCGTCGGTTTCGTCAAAGATATCTCCCACGATCTCCTCAACGAGATCTTCCAAGGTCACGATTCCGCCAACTCCTCCGTGCTCATCAAGAACCACGGCGAGATGATTTCCACTCGATCGAAATTCATGCAGGAGGTCATCCACCGGTTTCGTATTAGGAACCTTGTAGGTCTCGCGTGTCAACGCGCGCCACGCGTCTGTCGTGACCGGTTTGTTAATGAAGGTCAGGAGGTCCTTGGCCAGAATCATCCCTTTGACGTCATCGAGGTCGGAGCCACAGATCAAAACGCGAGACACCCCCTCGCGCGTGCACAACGAGATAAGCTCTTCGGTCGTGGAGCTTTCGCGAGCCCACACGATATCTTTGCGGGGTGTCATCACTTCGCGCACCACGAGACCGGTAAAATCAACAATTCCCTCGATGAGTCGCTGTTCATTTTGCTCGATGGTGCCGGATTCGGTGCTGAATTTCACGATCTCACTCAGGTCATCCGTGGAGAGCGAAATATCGCGTTCCGTCGTAAGACGGAGATCGAACCCCTCCAACACCCGATTGATCGTGTTGTGAATGAACATCAGGATCGGACCGACGAGAACGTAAAATAATCGGAGTGGGTACGCGACAACACAGATCGTTTTCTCAGCGAACTGCAGGGTGAATGCCTTCGCCACCTGCACTACAACCAAGGTCGTTATCATCACCGCGGCGGCAGAAGTCGCCGCGAGCACGATGCCATAGGTAGTAAGGGCACCACCCTCACCCGGAAGCTTAGCGATATACCCAGTTAAGAACGCGAGACAGAAGCCGGCGCTGAAAGAGGAACAGAGTCGTCCCATCTGCGTGCACAGCAGATATCGCTCGGAATTCTGAATGATCTCCACACTCAGCTCGGCGCCGAACGCTTCCACCTCAACAAGCTCCTCCAGGCGTCCCGAACGGCTGCGGGCGATAGCAAGGGAGGCGACGATAAAAAAGACGTATCCAGCCACCGCTATAAGAAGTGGGAGGGCCTGATAGATAAGAACGATCGGATGGTACGGTTCGCTATTCATACGGTGAAGATCCTGGGCTAACCGAGAAAATCGGCAGCGACACCCGTCAACTGCCGGGAATACCAGGATCGGAGGTCTACTAGAAAAGATGCGTGGAGGCGGGATTTGGGCGTACCCATATGTCTTCTTTCATTGTCCGTGCCCGGTGGACCCGTTGTCAACGAGAAGCACCGCAGTAAATATGCCTGCAGTATCAGCTACATACAGTAGCCCCGGCGATTCCCTCAAGCCGCCTATCGATGTTCGACTAAAGAACTACGGGTTTCAATGAGCCCCGATGGTACACCCTACCCTCTATTCGTGGACGTCCGCCGACGACGATCCCCGTAAACCGTTAGACGTCGGCGGTTCATGCTCCGCGTCTGGCGTCGTCGTAGACCCAAGCAAAGCGCAAGTTTGCCGGTACGTGACAAGATAGCTGGTGCGAAGTGCTTGATAAGATTACCTTAGTCACCATGACACCAACTCGCGAAATCATGTGGAATCTCAATACGCTGCCTAACGTAGTAGCGTTGTACGGTCTTTTAGTTGTCGCCCTCGCCATCGGCGTGAACGGTATTCTACAACGCACCCTACTTTGGCGTTCAGGACGCCCTTCCCCCGAGAGCCTCGGCCTGTGGGGATGGCGCCTCGATGACCTGATCCAGCACGGCTTCCTTCAGCGCAAGGTTAGTCGGGGCAAGAGTGGCTCCGCCATCGCCCACCTTCTGGTCTACTTCGGATTTCTCGTTCTCACCTTCACCACAACGATGGTGTTCATCCACCACGATCTCGGAATCAAGATCTATCAGGGACAGTTCTACCTGTGGGTGACGATGTTCAGCGACGTCTTCGGCATCTTGCTCCTCGCTGGAGTTATCTACTTTGGGTACCGCCGCTTTATGCAGAAAGCGGACGCGGTGCACGTCAGCCCGAACGACTCGTTTATCCTCGTGATGCTTGCAGTGCTTGTCGTTCAGGGCTTCGCTCTTGAGGGGCTGCGCATTCACGCAACCAACGACCCGTGGCAACTCTATTCCCCTATCGGGTGGCTCTTCGCCAAATCTGTTTGGTTCCTCTCGGTTGAGAGGACAAAAGAGATCCATTTTGCGATGTGGTGGTTCCACACCCTGACCGTATACGCGTTCGTCGCGCTCCTCCCGTACACGAAGTTCTTCCACATAGTATCGAGCCCGTTAAACCTCTTCTTCGCGCGAACAGAGCGACCGAAAGGCGCGCTACCGTTCATCGGGGATATCGAGAAGCTCATGGAGACGGGCGAGGAATTCGCGCTCGGACTTGGAACTATCAAGGATTACACCTGGAAGAACCTTCTTGACCTTGACGCGTGTACGCAGTGTGGCAGATGCCAAGAGGTGTGCCCAGCGTACCTCACCGGCAAACCACTTTCTCCGAAGTGGGTCATCCTCGACACACGAAACCACGCGCACGCGCTTCAAGCCGAAGGGACCCTTCCCCCTCAAAGCGGAATCAATCCCGCGGCAGCGCTCGACCGAGCCCTGATGGAGAATGTGACACTTCCATTCAACTCGCTCAAGCGAACCGAAAATGGATTCGACGCCGCCGGTAGCTACCGAGCGCAAAACCCGCTCGTTCAAAACTCCGTCCGATCCCTTGGAGGTTCCGCGGACGCGAAGATAGCTGGAGACGTCATGGATCCGATGTCTTTCTGGAGCTGCAATACCTGCCTCGCGTGCGTAGAGGCGTGCCCGGTCGGTATCAACCACGTTGATCAGATCGTGGGCAACCGACGACACATGACGATGATGGAGGGACAACTTCCCCACGAGGCGCAAGCGACCCTGCGCTCCCTCGAGAGCCGCGCCAATCCATACGGACCGCAAGAGGACCGAGTGAAGTGGCTCGATGGGCTCGATGTGAAACAGCTCCAACCGGGCGATGCCGTCGACTATCTCTACTGGGTTGGATGCGTCTCCGCGTTCGATCCTCGCAAGCAGAAGATCGCGAAGTCGTTGGTAACGATCATGAATCGCGCCGGACTCTCGTTCGGCGTTCTCGGAACGATGGAGGGGTGCTCCGGCGATCCGGCGCGGCGGCTCGGAGAGGAGAACCTTTTCCAAACCCTCGCTAAGCAGAACATCGAGCTCTTGAAGTCTGTCTCATTTAAGACACTCGTAGCGAACTGCCCGCACTGTTTCAACACGATCAAGAATGAGTATCCTCAATTCGGAAATCTTGGAGAGGGACGACAGCCTGAGATCATCCATCACTCGGTCCTTCTGAGAAGACTCCTTGAGGCCGACAAGCTTCCATTAAAGGAGGAGGCTCTCAAAGAGGTCACCTTCCACGATCCGTGTTATCTGGGCCGCGTGAACGACGAGTACGAAGCTCCACGAAAAACTCTTAAAGCGGTCAAGGGTCTCAAGATCCTTGAGATGGACCGAAGTCGTGAGAAGGGCCTGTGCTGCGGCGCTGGTGGAGGACATTTCTGGATGGACCTCAAGATAGGTGAGCGAGTTAACTCAGTTCGAGCGGCCGAAGCCGCTGAAACAGGAGCCTCAACCGTGGCGACCGCGTGTCCTTTCTGTATGCAGATGATGGAGGACGGAGTTAAACTAACTAATAACGAGGCGAAGCTCGACGTTCGAGATATCGCCGAGGTTATCGCAGAGAGACTTCAATGAAAGCACTCCCCTACTATCGTGACCACGAAGCGTTCATAGATTCGGTTACCAAGCTCGTCCATCAGGAGCTGATTCCGCACGTAGCGAAATGGGAGAGGGAGGGCTTCTTTCCGAATGATGTCTTCAAACTTCTCGGAGACCAGGGATACCTCGGTCTCCTCATCTCTGAGGAGTACGGTGGTGTTGGCGGTGACTACAAGATGGCGGGAGCGTGGTGCGAGACCTTTGGAGAGCTCGCGTCGGTGGGACTCACCGTTGGGGTAAACATGCACTCCCTCGTGATCAGTCACGCCCTAGAGAAATTCGGCACAGAGACCGCGAAAAAGAAATGGCTTCCCAAGGCGGTTACCGGAGAGGCGATCAGCGCGTACGCGTTCACGGAACCGGGCGCTGGAAGCGATTTAGCAAGTATAAGGACGGTCGCCACTAAACACGGATCGACGTGGAAGATTAACGGCTCAAAGACCTTTATCACTAATGGCGCTCGCGCTGATTTTATCCTCGTCCTTACCAAGACCGATCCGAACGCCGGATATAAGGGATTTACCACCTTCGTTGTTGATACGAAATCAAAGGGCTTTAAGGTCTCCAAGACCCTCCACAAGCTCGGATGGCATGCCTCTGATACCGCGGAGCTCTCCTTTGAGGATGTTGAAGTAGACGAGTCATGCGTTCTCGGAAAAGTCGGTGAAGGCTGGGGGCAAGCGGCCTCCAATCTGAACTGGGAACGGCTGATGCTGACCCTCACCTCCCTCGCCGGAGCGAAGATGTGCCTTCACTCAGCCACACGATACGCTGGTGAGCGAAAGGCGTTCGGCAAAAAGCTCCACGAGTTCTCCGATATCGCCGGATACATGCAGGAGATGGAGCGCCGCATCGTTCTCGGCGAGGCTCTGGCACACCGCGCGCTCGATGAACTGTGCTCCGGACGCGACTGTCGTCCTCTCGTAGCCGCCGCGAAGCGAATGGTGTGCGACGACGCCGTCTGGATAGCTGACAAAGCGATTCAGATTCACGGTGGATACGGCTATACGACCGAGTTCCTTCCAGAACGTTGGTGGCGTGACCTTCGACTCATGCCGATCGGTGGAGGAACGAGTGAGATTATGACCAATATTCTGCGGAAGGAGTTGCAGCGGGGGTAGGTAATCGCGAAGATTTCGCAAGAGGATCTTCAGTCTCAGGATCTTCTCTCCCCCCTCCCCTACAATCTCTCCCTCACCTTCCGCAGAACCTTCATCGTCTCATCTACCGAGGCGCTGCGTGAGGTTCCGAGGCCACGAGATCGCTGGACCTCGCTCTCTAAATTTTTGATCAGGGTGCACATCGTCGAGTGAACCTTTGCTTCCCAGGTTGCCAACAGCTCCCACTCATCGCTGATTCGACGATACTTCCACGGGGCAAGTGCATCGCCAGCCGCTATCAGAAATTCAGCCAAACAGAGGGCGTCTTTGGAGTCCCCCTGCTCTAGAAGTTCGCACAACTCCCGATACGCTCTCCCTACGTTCTCGAGGGTCATCATCGCTCGGGACCAATGAACCTCATTAAACACGGTAGAGTAATCCACCGCGTACTCCCCCAGCGCCCGGGCATTTTCTTGGTATCCATCAAAGATACACTCAAACTCCTCTGTGTACCGCAGGGCGGTTGGTCGAAAGCGTAGCTCTAAGAAGCGCCGGAAGCTGGTGGTCGACATGCGGAGCATCCTGCGCGCAAGTATCATCGACCCGACCGTGGCGAGCACCGCGCACATGGCGAGGCTAAGAGAAACGATTGAGGATTTGTGGAATAAGAGTTCTTCCATCATCGATGGGATCGGAAGGATCGAGGGGAGACTTAACTACTCCTTTTCAAACCTGATTCTACCAGAATGGGTCGCCAAAAACTCGTTAACTGCCTCAATCGGCGTAAGGGACCGGGCGATGCACCGCTTTGAAAGCTCGCGCACCGTATCTTCTTGTCCCGCCAATACCACGCGAGCGACCCGTTCACTGATGAGGGTGCTGATGGTTTGAGACACGATACGTAGACGGCGGAAATAGCCGGCTGGGGAGGATTCCAACCACGCGAGGTGAGCGACGGTGCCCTCAACGATCTCTCCTACCCCCTCACCCGAGGTGGCGACACTTTTTACTATCCTGGGTTTCCACTGCTCAGCGGAGAACTCCTCAAGGGATAACAGGGTATAGAGATCCTTTTCAAGGAGGAGCGCGCCATCGCGATCGGCCTTGTTCACCACAAAGAGATCCGCGATCTCCATGAGTCCAGCTTTAATAATCTGAACGCTATCCCCCATTCCGGGTACAAGCACGACGACGCACGTATCAGCGGTACGAACGATATCAACCTCCGCTTGGCCAACACCAACGGTCTCGACCAACACGACATCAAAGCCGGCGCAATCAAGAACGTGCACAGACTCAAGGGTGGCTTTCGCGAGCCCACCGAGCGAGCCGCGTGTGGCCATGCTTCGAATAAATATCGTTGGGTCCTCGGCGGCTTGGTTCATCCGAATTCGGTCACCAAGGATCGCGCCGCCACTGAAAGGACTGGAGGGATCAACCGCGAGGATCGCTACCTTCGCGCCTCTCGCGCGATACGACTTCGCCATCGCGTCCACGAGGGTCGATTTCCCAGCGCCTGGGGATCCGGTAACTCCGACCACATGAGCGCGACCACTCGACCGTCGCAGAGAGGCGGCGAGCGTGGTTATACCGGGGTCTCCATTCTCAATCTTTGTGATGAAACGAGCGATGGCCCGATAATCCCCACCAAGGGTTCGGGCCACCAACTCGTCATTCGTAAACTTCATAGCTTAATGGTACCGCTCAGGGGGCCATTACGCCAACTGGATAACGTCGTTCAGAAGCTGGTTAATCGTCGTAATAATACGGGTACTAGCCTGGAATCCACGTTGCAGGGTGATGATTCGAACGAACTCGGAGGCGATATCCACGGTGGAGAGCTCCACAGTACCAGCTTTAATCGACCCAAACGTTCCAGTGCTTGGCTTACCGTAGATCGCGTCACCGGAGGCAACAGACACTCCAAGCTCATTCTTACCGAGACGAAGGAGACCCTCTGGGTTCGAGAAATTCGCGAGCGCGATACTTCCGATAACGCTCGTTTGTCCGTTAGTCAGGAGCGCTGATACTCGACCGTCCTGACCGATGCTGATGCTGTTTACCGAACCGATACCTTTTCCGTCCTGGCTTACTGACAGGATGTTTGATGCCGCCGCGTACTGCGTCATCGGATTGAAGTTAAGGTCGGTTACACTCTGGTCCGCTCCGTTGTTCCAGTCGATAGTCATCGTAAGGTCCGGAGTGCCGGCAACAAATGCGGGGTTTCGTTGTCCGTTACCACCGAACGTGAGCACCTTCTCGCCGATGAAACGGGGATAGCCAGAAACAGTGAGGGAGGCGGTAGGATCAACGTCCTCGTTATTCACGTAGGCGCGCACCGTGAACTCATTCGCTCCTGTATGGAAGAACATTAAGCTCACCGGATGGCTCTCTCCAAGGGAATCGAACACATCGATAACGGTCGAATATTCGGCGAATCCATTGATATCGGCGTAGGTCACCACTGGTGGAATAGCTGGACCTGGCACCGGAACAGCTCCGATATCAACGGTCGAGGAAGCGGAGTTCACGTTACCCGCGATGTTAACCTCATTGGTGGCGATACTTGCCTGTTCAATATTGTTGACGTTAATCGGCGCGAGCGCGCCGGATCCGTCAGATGGGAAGCCGAGGACAGCGAGACCGTTCTGGTTGGTAATGAATCCAGCGGAGTCGATCTTAAAGTCTCCCGCTCGGGTGTAGGAACGATCGAGCCCGTTGGCCAAAATGAAGAATCCGTTACCTGAAATTCCAAGGTCAAGAGGACGACCTGTGAACTCTAGGGTGCCTTGCTCAAAAACCGTCTGCACCGCGCCGATTTGGGAACCGGAACCGACCTGTCTTCCGAGAATACCCTCACCCGCCATGATATCTTCGAATGAGGCTCGGCTCATCTTGAAGCCCACGGTGTTCGCGTTAGAAATGTTATCACCGGCTACCGAGATAGCCATACCGTGACTTGCGATACCTGAGCGACCTGCGAAGAGTCCGTTAATTATACTTGCCACGCGTTCCGTCCTTCCCAAAAATGAGCTGTTACATCTGAGCGCCGAATGGCCTCATGAACAGCTAGCAGTTTTCATCCACCGATTCTTCTTCCTGAAGGCACTGCTCTAAGAACGACGTCCGTGTTTCGTTCCGCTCTGTCCGACTACACCTTCGGTGGCAGAGTTACTTCCTGTACCGCTCCTACCGAGAACTCCTGATTGCCGATTACAAGCTTCGGATCCGGCCCAGGAACAAATCCCGTAACTAATCCACTGATCGCCGCTGACGGTTTGTAAAATCCAGCACCGGATGGACGGGTCGCCGACACCGCGAAGCCATAGCTACCATCCTTGACGCCGAGACCATCCAAGGTCACGTAGTTCTTACCTGCTGGGAGATTCTCAAACGTCCTCGTTCCAACTACTTTGCCACCCGCGTCGAGAAGGTCGACCTTAACGAGCGGCGTTCCAGCATTGAGGTCGATCTGCAGCTGTCCACCACTGCCGCCACTGACCTGCACCGCCGTGCTATTTAACTTCACCTGTTGCCCCAGATATCCAGCCATGGAGCTAATGTTGTTTTGACTCTGGGCCGACAACTTCTGATCGATAGCGGTAAGCTTCTCAACTTGGGTAAACTGCGCGAGTTGGACAGCGAACTCCTTACTATCAACTGGGGCTTCAGGATCTTGATTCTTGAGTTGGGCGATGAGGAGCTTCATGAACTCCACCTGCCCCATCTCGTCGCCCTTCTTCCCGCTCTTAGTCTGAGCGGTCGCCGTTGGCGAATATCCTGAGATTGTACTCGTTGTTAAATCAGCCATGTATCCTTACCTCGTTCACTACGCTATCACGTGGTCGACAGGGGTAATTCCTGCATCGGGAGCGCCACTCCTCGGTACATCAGCAAATTCGTTGCCAAATGTGTTTTCAGGGGTTTGGCGCCCTTTACCAGGCATGTTGTTCCCATCCTGCTGGAAACTCTTGCCGTCGAAGGACCCTTGGTTTTGAGCGAAGCTCCCCTGTTCCTTCTCACTCATGACCTGCACAGACACACGGTCCACGTTCAGTCCGAGTCGACGGAGCGCTGTCTGGA
Organism: Bdellovibrionota bacterium; assembly: GCA_044345405.1. Taxonomy (GTDB): domain Bacteria; phylum Bdellovibrionota_C; class UBA2361; order UBA2361; family OMII01; genus OMII01. The sequence goes on along the minus strand of JBIJBE010000039.1, from coordinate 13,775 downwards.
GCTCATGAGCGTGCTCGCGGACCGCGTGCACAACATCTGGATTTTGCGGAGTTATTCGAGCGTGCAGGAGCCCATCACGCATCGACACGTCGCACTTCACCTGCCCCAATTGCATCGGATCCAATCGCAGGGTGATGGTCTTACCATCTCGACTGCGAGCGGCCTCTTTGAGCGCGGTTTCGATACGTTCCATCATCTTCTGGGATGTCGCCCTGTTAAGGTACTTAGCGACGCGGGGAGCGGTGTCGTTCTGCGCGGCTCGTGGTTCCGCCGACGCGCTCACTCCTGAGATTCCCCCTGATTGCGCCTTGGACTTCGAATCAACCGAAGGTGAGGTCTGCGCCTTTAAACTGTCGTAGGCCTGCCGAAGGAGGGAGAGTTGCATAGACAACTCACCGTTTTTTTCCTTCGATGGAGAAGCGCCAGCCATCAGTCCCGTATCGAACCACTCCGAGACCTCCCGCCGAGCACCCATGACGCTCTTCTCGAGATCGAGACCTGGACGGCTCTCGCTACCGAGATTTCGAGACTGGAGATCCCACTCCATCGGAGAATGTGAGGCCGACTCATCTGTTTGGAATCGTGAAAGGAACTGATCTATCTCCTGATTTCCGGTGGAATACTGCTCTCCTCCATTTGAGGGAGACCGCTTCGAAGAGATCTGCGGTCGCGCGAGCTCAGATGGACCAACCCGGGCCATGACATCATCCATCACGACGTCATCAGACCAGGTCTCCTCCTCAACCTCTTGCTCTCCCGAGAGAACGACCCGTTGAAGACCACTTTCATCGTCGCCTTGAACCTCAATATCAGAGGCTTGAGCCACCTCTGCTTGACTTTGAGCGACACCAACGTGCTGTGAGGTTACCTGAACCGCGAGGTCGCACGTATTCGTATCCACCTCTGTATCGAGATCGAGATCCTCAAGGTCGGCGTAAACTATCTCGTCCTCAAGAGCGATCTCCTCTCCTCCTTGATCGAGATCAATAGCGCCATCGTCAAGGCTCGCGAGGTCCTCGTCATCACCCACCTCATCACCGGAGCCATCATCAACCGGTCCGGTCTCCTTGCGCTGCGTTACGTCCTTCATCACGACAACATCATGAGGACCGGAGCACTCCACGCCATCATCCTCAACGACCTCACCGTGACCATCGTATGATTCCGGGCCATGATTGTTTTCAGGGCCTTGTACCTGCGCCTGTTGTTGCTGAACACTCGAAACGGCTTGAGAGAGCGCAAAGCCAAGAGCAGTAACCTCATCACGCGCTCCGCTGATACCTCCGCGGGCTCTCTCTAAAAGCTTCTTGAATTCAGAGGCTAAGCTCTCCTTGGCTGTGGGATCCTCTGATTTGTTGCTCTGTTCAGAGGGCAAGGCGAGCTTGGGCGGCTCTATCTCGTGCAGGCGTCGGATCATGTCTATCCTCGATGTGGGGGCGGCTTTTCATAAGCCAAGTATCGCGTCCTGCAACGACCCACCGGGTTGTACGGAGGGACTACTAAGCAAAAGGGCTGCCAAGTGGATGGGGCGGAGAATCAATGGGTTGGGGGATACGGCGGCAGCAAAATGTGCCGTTGGTGGTGGGGATGGGGCAAATCGCGCATGCTAAACGGTCGTACATCTCGCAACACCTCCCGCCACACCCCCCTCATTGCGCTTCCCCCCAAGGTAGCGTAACAAAGCGGTACTATGTTGTACCTCCTCTGGGCCTTCGCTCTCATCTGTGTGGTCATCGGTGTGATGGGAACGGTCTTTCCCGCTCTGCCCGGCACCCCACTTATCTTCCTTGGCGCCCTCGCCCTCGCGTGGGGATATGACTTCTCCATTCTCGGAACACCGAGCCTCATATTTCTTGGAGTTCTCGCCGCGCTAGGTGTGGCGGTCGATTTTGTCGCGTCCAGTATCGGAGCGAAGCGAGTCGGAGCGAGCTCTCTAGCGGTGGTTGGAGCGACGCTTGGCTCCCTCTTCGGTCTCTTCTTCGCGATACCCGGAATCATTCTCGGACCATTTGTGGGTGCCTTTGTCGGTGAGATCGTAGCGCAGAGCTCCCTGCGACACGCCACGAAAGTTGGGATCGGAACGTGGGTCGGACTCCTCCTTGGAACAGCCGCCAAGGTCGCTATCGCGCTCTCGATGGTGGGGTTTATCGCGCTTGCTCTTATCGTATAACGGCGAGGTCAAATCACCGTTCTACCCCGATCCCTCTCAACCATTATCTCGGCCGCGTTTTTCAACATATTTTGGGAACTATCCCGTCTCCCCAGGGCATCAAATGAAAGGACACGGACAGAGACCTGTACCGTCCTAATCTCTGGGAGACTCATTCACCATGAAGCAACCACGTATCGCGCTCGCTCTCATGATCACCTTCACGGTGGCCGTTGCTGGGGTCGGAGTGGCTCTTTCCGCCGGGCTCTCCAAAGCCTTCTTCGCCAACTCAGCCCTCAACTCAGTAATCCTCGCTATCCTGGTGTTCGGCATCTCCGTGGCGTTCATCCAGATCGGCAGACTGCAGTCATCAATCGCATGGCTCTCCGACTTCAGAACGAAGAAAGAGAGTCGTGCCGCCCTTCCAGCCGTTCTCGCGCCTCTCACACCAGCGCTCGGCAAGCCCGGCGAGCTCCATCAACTTCCGATGAGCTCAATGCGGGCGATGTTGGACAGCGTCTACAGTCGCCTCGATGAGGGACGGGAAACCTCTCGCTACCTCATGAACACGCTGATCCTTCTCGGTCTTCTTGGAACCTTTTGGGGACTCCTTCAAACGGTGAGCGGTATCGGCTCCGTTATCGGTGGCCTCAACGTGGGAGATGGGGACCTCAAGTTGGTCTTCGACAAATTTAAAGAGGGGCTTCAAACTCCGCTTGTGGGAATGGGCATCTCCTTCAGCGCCTCGCTATTCGGACTCGCGAGCTCCCTCATCTTGGGGTTCTATGACCTCACAACGGGAAGGGTACAGAATCGATTCTGCGAGGAGCTTGAGGATTGGATGACCACACCTCAAGACGCGACTGTCGCCGAGTTTTCACCAATCGCCACGTCGACGACTCCACCGCGCTACCAGGAAGCCTTTATCCAAAACCTTTCGGATCAACTCGAGCGACTTCAAAAGATATTCCGCCAACAGGAACAATCGAGAGAAGCGGAGCGGGCCTCCGTTCGCGCCCTCTCCGAGGGTGTATCTTCGCTTGATGACCATCTTAAGTCTCAGCAACATGTGCTCGTGAAGCTCGCGGAGATACAGGCGCAGGTATCACCTGTCCTCTCCCGTCTCAACGATAAGCTTGGCAGTACAAATCAGGAAACGATCGAGGAGCACACACGACGAATCGACCTGAACCTCAAGGAGATCAGCGAACGGGTATCTCGATCAGCCGACACCGTGGCGAGCGAGCTCCGAGAGGAGCTCAAAATCATCGCTAAGATCCTCGCCTCAGACGAAGCGAAGAGCAACGCGTAAGAGAGCGAACTATGAGCTACGTAGGACGAAAAGCTAAGCGCCGACACTTGGATATCTGGCCAGGATACGTTGACGCGCTCTCCACCATGCTCATGATGGTGGCGCTCGTACTCGTTATCATGATGGCGGCGCAGTTCGCTCTCTCCAACGCGCTTAACACCCGCGAAGTTCAAATGTCTGAGCTAGCGCTTCAACTTGAAAAGCTGAACGCAGCGCTCAATCTTGAGAAATCAACCTCTGAGAGCCTCAAAGGGCAAAAGAGTCAGCTTGAGTCCAGGGTCAAACAGGTCGAGGATGAGGCCGCCAGTATTCGGAATCGACTGATGGAGAGCGAAGGTAAGCTCAGCGGACTTGTCGGCGAGCGGGACTCCGCGAAACGCGAGATGGAGCGGGCGTTCCAGGAAACTACCGGTCTCAAGGTACAGCTCTCAGACATGGTTCGCCAGATTGAGGAGCTCAATAAGAAGCTCGCTCTCCTGACCGCCGATCTTGCGACCGCCAAGACCTCCATCTCCGAGAAGGAGATTACGATCAAGGATCTCGACACTAAGTTGAAGAGAAAGATGTTGGAAAAGGTCGAGGAACTCTCCGAATACCGATCCGAATTCTTCGGACGTCTTAAGAAAGCCCTCGGCAATCGACCTGACATCAAGGTTGTGGGCGACCGGTTCGTGTTCCAATCCGAAGTCTTCTTCCTGACCGCCTCAGCGGATCTTCAGGAGAGCGGAAAAGAGCAGCTGGCGAAACTCGCGGACACGCTCAAGGAGCTCGCGAAGACTATTCCAAAGGATATTAAGTGGGTCCTCAACGTCGTTGGACACACCGACAAACGTCCGATCAACATGCCACAGTTCCGCTCAAACTGGGAGCTCTCGTCGGCGCGAGCGATCTCCGTGGTTAAATTTCTCGTAGAGCAAGGCATTCCGCCTGAGCGCCTCTCGGCAACCGGCTACGGAGAGTATCAACCGCTCGATACCGGTAATACTGAGGAAGCGCTCTCTCGAAATCGCAGAATTGAGCTGAAGTTTACCCCTCGATAAAACCATCTCTTGCGCGTTACCAGTTGAACAGCTCAAGGGGAAGAAAGCAGTGCCCAAACTTGACGCACACTCGACCTTCTCCTTTCTGAAGAGAGAGGTGAACCACCAAGGGGTCGATCCCCTCGGAGGGGACCTCAGAAAGTACAGGTCGCGCGAATATCGCTCCCCGGCCGGTGCAGTGGATCTCATACAACGAGACCCCATGGTAAAAGGGTCGACACACCATCTCCGGGGCGAGAGGAAGATGGTTGTTACGTTCCCGCCCCTCTTTGAGAAACCACTTTCCCCCAAGATGTTCCACAAGGGCTCCAGCTCGATAAGTACGGTTTGATAGAAAAAAATTTTCGCGAAGGAGATACCAACCATCCTCAAAGACGGGATTCGGGCGCTTGGACTCTTTAGGAGCTACCGACTCAGTATCCATTGAAATCAAGGTCCTTTTATCGAAAGTTCCGATGAGAAATTATTTTTTTCACGCGCGTTCTAAAAATAAACGAGCCCTCAATTATCACGTCACATCTGCGTTGCCCTAGTAGTACGTCCCTTGGTGCACTTCGAAAAGCGTAAATCAAGCGGCAAGAACCTATCGAAAGATCCACGACATTTCTCACCCCGTCCCCTGAAATTCGATCGCGCTGACCTTTACGAGAAGGGCCTCTAAGTCAGGGATCGTCAAGAGATCCTGAGAATTATGACGAATCGAGATGGCTCCTCTTTGAAGCAAGTATTTTGAGAACGACACAGCCACAGGCCCGGATCGCTTCCTTCCTGAGTTGGTTCGCTTGAAGACCCGTCGAAAGTTTGGAACCTCTCCATCCGATAGACCGAAAACATCGATCAACCAGTGAGTCTCTTTCGAGATAGCGTAGTCGAGAGAAGCAGCGTAGCTCCCCTTGTCACCTACCAGGATCGGATCACACGGATGACCGAGCGTCGCCATCGAGGTCCGAATAGCCAACACTGAGAGCGCCCGTACCGCGATGCTCCAATGAAAGGATCCCTGTCCGGTGAACGCTCCACTCGTTTTTCCACGAACGGCGTGAATCCGTCGCCCATTCAAAATGTATTCAGTTTGAAAGAGCGAGGGATCCGCGTCACCTACGAAATGAAGCTTTAAACAATCCATGATCCCCTTGTGGCACGTCTCTCAAAGTATCGGCGATACTAGGTATACCTTACCTGCTGGCCTTGTTTGTTACCCGAAGTTTTTATCTTTCTGAAGCGTATAAACAGGGGCTGAAAATTCAGGACAGGAGTCAGACGGCCCATATCCGCTCTACGTCCTCCAGCATTCGTCTCAACTCCGAGGAGGTATCCACGATCTCGCCGTTTAATAGAATCAGGATCTTATCCCGCGGAACACGAGAGGAGAGCGCGACCGCTACGGGTCCAAGTCGCTTACGGCCGGGATTTGAGCGAATGAAGAGGCGACGACTAACCGGCTCTCCGCGCTCGGAAACACCGAAGCACTCTCGCAGCCACCGCGGCTCCTTCGAGAGCGCCCCATCAAGAGCGGCGGCGAGACTGCCCCGCTCTCCCTCTACATAGGGCTGAACATCGGTATACCGAGAAGCTACCAAAGCGCGAAGCACAACCGCGCTCAGCGCTCGGACCGCTCGACTCCATGGAAACCGCCCCAAGGAGGGAGAACTACCCGTTGGGTGTCCATGTACGGCCACGCTCATGACCGAGCCATACGAACTCTCGACCCGATAGAGCCGGAGCTCCCTTCCGGAGGTGAAATGAAATCGTAGGTAACCCATGCTCGATCGAGGAACTAGCCGGTGACACGCGAAGCGAAGCTGAAGGGCTACCACCCGAAGTAATCGAGGGGATAGAACTGGTCCCCGAAAGCGAGGTAAACCCTATCGTGACCACACTCTGGCGGTGCGATGACCCGACTATCCGCGACTTGCTGTGGCGCGTCATCTGATCCGATCCGTCGGTGGGCGAGAGAGCCGTCCGAGTGCCTGCTGAGTACGTGAAGACTTAAACCACCATACTCAGTCCTACACACTCGATCATCCAGGGGGATCGAAACAGGCGCCGAGAGCCCCTGTACGATCCACCCTTCGGCGACTCGACGAACGGGAGTTCCCGCTCGGCATCGGTTCTCACCGATATCGAGGTCTTCGCGTAAGAGATACCACTCCCCCCCCTCTCCGTACGTGGCGCCCTCATGACGAGACCTTGAGGTCTCTGCTGATCCGTCCATCGTTCACTCCCTTACAACCAAGCACATGATGGAGAAAACGACGGCTAAGTGCGCGCTCTCTACCTACACATGCACCTCTCCCGCTCATGTGGGGAGAAATTCTTCCCTACAAGAGCATGATTATAACCCTGCTCATTATGACGAGGCGCATACTGGTCGGAATTGGCCGCGACCGGGGAGCAACCAACGGGGACAAGACGCGGAAACCTCGAAGTCACCTGCGCTCGCGTGTAACACGGCTCATTAACTCGCTCCCATCACTCGACGTTTTCCACCGGAGATAACACCCCACGATTCACCAAACTTCGTTTTACCACGGTGGTAGATCGTACCATCGTCCACACGGTCGTCGTGAAACGCACCGTCCCCAGCCACGGCGTCAAGGACGGGGTGGTCGGTGTTGAGTCCTTCGATCGTAACCCGCTCGTTACCACTGTAGATGGTCAAGGTGCTTGGTCTGGAGGAGCTCCTAGTTCCGGAGGCGCCCTGTGCCGTCACTTTGTGCGGACCGAACATGAAGGAACCCCGCTCTTTGAATGTCCAGGTACGACCGTCAGATTCACGCACCTGCGCGTGGGCGGATATTTCGGTCGTCCTTCCCTCGGGATCGGTAATACTCCAGCCACCCTTGAGCGCCTCAACACGCACGAGATACCCGTCGAAGGTACGAACGGTGATATCACCGGTATCGCTTCTAATGGCGTCAAGTCGTTTACCGGGGACAGAGGGTGGAAGAGTTCCCGTTAGCGGAGTCGCAGTGGGTGTCGGGCGGGCTCCCCAGCCGACTGGGCTGCCCGCTCCCGGCAGACGCACCGGCTTAGATGGGGTCGTACTCTCCTTCTTATCGGAGCGGGCCAGTGCCAAAGTAACGATATCCGCGACCACCGTCACTGCCGCGACAACGAGCTCTATGAGTTGCTCGGTGCGTCCCGCTTGGATACCTCTCGCACTTTTATGCGCCGCTAGTTCAAAGCTTTGAGTGTCCGCGCCCCCCGCTCGGAATGGTGTCACGCGTGCTTGAGCGGTATCCCGCTCAGCGAATACACCTGCGCTATACAACGTAGGACCGACAGGTCCAGCTGAATTTGTAACCATACTATCTCCTCATAGTCATGAACCGGCGCTGGAGTGCCGGCTCAGTCGTTAAGGCCCATTTCAGGGGAAAGTTTTGTAACAGACGGACCACAGAATTCCCTCTCTCTTTGCTCTCCCCTGCCCCAGTGGATAGACGGTATTCGGCACCTGAGGGTACAAAGTTGCGCGACTCGGACGCTTGCACTCCGCTCCGAAGGGCCGTGAGGAGAGCTTTCTTTAAAAAGGTTAAACTGACCATTTACCTGGAGGAGTTCTTGTAGTTTACTCAGGGCGTTTGTGCGCTCGATTCTGACCCGATTCCCGCGTGGCTACGGTCATATCAGCGCCAACCTATTGTGATGCACCTCTATGTGGAACCCCGGTTCTCAAAAAGTCGACGCACTACATCAGGTGCGGCAATTCGTGACGCGAATCGCCGTTCATAAGACCTTCCTTCTTAACAAGGGAGGGCTCGTTGGATAAATCGCTTCCAGCTCAAGCTCAGCGTACCCCACCGGTCCCTTCGACTTCCGTCATCTCCTTTCCGTCTCGCAATAGCGCTAAAGATATCCAACGTGAGTCGGCGCACACACTGGCCGCGGCGGAACGTCAAGAACATGAGTGGCTGGAGAGATTTCCAAGACACTTCCGTCCAGACATTGAGTTTTTGCTCAATCACCCTTCCGGACAGAACCTTAAGACGCATCACTGTATGGGGGTCGCGCATACCCATACCTTTAAATCCGCTGACCATACCCGAGTAACTCCGCATACCCTTCTCGCGGCCGAGATCGCCTTAGAGATGGCGCGGCACCTTAACCTGGATCCGGCGGACTCAAGGGACCTGGTAGCCGCGGTAGCTGGTCACGATCAGGGGCACATCTTCGCCTCCCACCAGTCCGAGTACGCTATCAATTCCTTCCCTGAGTTCGATGGGTCTCCGGGTCGCCCCGCTTTTTGTCATGAGCGCCGAACCAAGCAGCTCTTCAATTCGGACGAGTTCACCCGTTTTTTCGGGGATGAGCGAAGCGAGCGAATTAAACTGATTTTGTACGAACCAAGTCATCCACTCCACACCCTCGTCGATTGGGCGGATCGTCTCGCCTACCTCTTGGTTGACTCACTCCACATCGGGCATCAAGATATTATCAACCGGTGCCACATTCAGCGCGACTTTATCCGCAGTCTTCAAGCGCTCCCTGATGGAACGATCGGATTTTCAAACTTCGATTCCGCGGTGAGCCTCATTAAGGCACGCGATCTCCTCTACGATCGCGTTTCGATCGGTCGAGCGTCTTCACTCTTCACCGGCTTCCTGACGGAAGCCTTCCATCGAGCAATCGCGAGCACCGGTCAACCGATAACCCAATTCGTTAATGAACTCTCCGAGAGGGACACGCCACACGCTCGTCGGCTTTTCTTGGAAGCGGACATCCCTCGGCTCTACTGCCCCAACCAACATCCGGCGCTCGCAAAGCCTGTCGACCTTGACTACCGAGCTCTGTGCCACGTCACCCTTGAGATGCTCTCCGAGAAGGGACGCGCGTGGGCTCTTGAGCTCCCAGCACTCTCTCCTGAAGCCACTACGCCGGCATGCCTCAGACCTCGAGCGAACATGACGAAGTTTGAGCACCTGGTAAGGAGCTCCATCTCTCTTGCGGGTGGCCCGGGATTCCTCGAACGAAGTGGTGGCGTGATCGGGATCTCGCACATGCCTCCCAAGGAATTTCACCTCCGACGACTTGAGGCGAACAACTCCGTTGGAGCGGTTAGCATTCCAGGGAAAGAGAAGTGGGAGTTCTTCATCGGAATGCCCACGAACCTTGGTGGCGCAATGGGGCTGCAGCAGATAGCGAGCGAGGCGCTCATTCGAGAGGGGCTGATCCGGCCGGAATGTATCAAACTGCTCCGACAACTCCCCTCGCCCGATTTCTTCACGAGAGTCATCTAAGGGATCGCCGCTATTCCGCGGCTTTTTAGCTTTACAAGCTGAACTCTCTACGGCAGCTTTCGAGCATGAGTCCCTTCATGCGTAACGCAATTGCCACGATCGTATCACTCACCATCGGAGGATGCATGTCTCTCTCTTCTCACTCAAACCCTTCATCCGCTCATCAACCAACGATTGCCCATCGAACATTTGGAACGACGCGCACTGGCGAAGAGGTTGTTGAGTACACGCTCACCAATCCTGGCGGTGTATCGGCATCGATCCTCACCTGGGGCGGCATCATTCGCACCCTCACGGCACCCGATAGAAACGGCAACCTCGCCGACATCGTACTTGGGTTTGACACACTTGAGCCCTACGAGGAACGACACCCCTACTTCGGAACTATTACCGGTCGATTCGCCAATCGGATCGCTCGGGGGCGATTCACACTTGATGGAGAGACCTACACCCTGGCGACTAACAACGGACCGAACCACCTGCACGGAGGCATTAACGGATTTGATCGCAAGGTGTGGAAGGCGACAAGCTCCTTAACCCCTGGCGCCGTTCACCTGGCGCTATCGTATGTGAGTCCAGAGGGAGAGGAGGGATATCCTGGGGAGCTTTCAACGACGGTGACCTATACCTTAACTTCTACAAACGAGTTGCAAATCTCGTACGAAGCTACCACAACAAAAGCAACGCCGATCAACCTGACCAATCATGCCTACTTTAATCTCGCGGGGCATGAATCGGGAGACGTTCTCCATCAGGAACTTGTGATTGCGGCGGACAGGATAGTTCCGGTGGATGAAACCTCGATACCGCTTGGACCTCTCGTCGCGGTGGCGAACACTCCCTTCGACTTTCAGACCCCGCACACGATCGGCGAACGGATCGCCGACGTTGGAATCGGATACGACCACAACTACGTCCTGTCTGATAAGCCTCGCCCCCTCACCCTAGCGGCTCGCGCCGAAGACCCCAAGTCGGGGAGATATGTAGAAATACTGACAACAGAACCGGGGGTTCAGCTCTATACCGGCAACTATCTTGACGGAACGCTTACCGGAAAAGAGGGAGCAACCTATCGAAAACATGCGGGCTTCTGCCTAGAGACGCAGCACTTTCCCGATTCGGTCAATCAACCCAGCTATCCCTCCACGATACTGCGGCCGGGCGAGACCTTCCGATCGACAACCGTTATTCGGTGTGGGGCGGCATAACCGGTTGACACCACGGTACGCCGAGGGAACAGATGGTGACAGGATCGAACCCGGCACTGGGCGATTCGGTCGCCATTCCTATCTTAGATCACACAAGACGCTACACTCTCCATAAAGATAAACGCCACTACTGAGCTGTTGCCATTCCCCACGGTACCGAGGGGCCTAGTTGGACACGGGGCAGAGCGGCAGCGCTCGAGCAATCATTTTCTTATTGCTCGCGCGAAGAACAGAAGAAGCACACACGCTTTTTTCATAAAGGATGTACCCCATGGCTGCTCAACCGACACAAGCGACTGGAACCAGCGAACACACAGAGGTTAAACCAACCACCGGCGCTCAATCCGAAAATCCCTTGAACCGATCGATGACGCCCCATGGATCCGATTATGCTGAGAACCCCTTTGCTGTGCCACCAGCGAATGATACCGATTCGTTGGCAGCGGAAACAGCCCCGCAGCCCACAGACGGTGCTATGAACGTGGCGCTTCCGCCGTCGCCAGAAGCTGCTCCGACTGCTGACGCAACTCCGGCTGCGGCTGCCTCGACCTCGACGACACCAACTGCGGAAACCACCACGCCAGCTGAGGCTCCAGTAAGCCCCCCGAGCGCTCCTACCGCCACGTCATCCGAGGCGACCTTAGAGAACTTCCATAAAAAAATGAAATCGGAGCGACACGGCTATCGCCCAACCGCGTATTTCAAGACAGTGGAGGACGCTCGCGCCTCACACCACGATCTGAACCGAACCGAGGCCTACGTGAGCGTGAAGCATGGCGGTTTCACCGCCGATGAGCTCGCGGCTATTCCGGATAACGCCAAGCAAAAGAACTACTACATCGGATTCGCCAAGCAGATGCTCGACTCGAGCGAGGGCATCTTCACCAAGAAATTCTGGACAAGTTTTGAGGGCATTAAGAAGGTCCTCACTGCCGGTATCATAAAGGGCGAAGTTGAGGAGGTTCGTCTTGAGGCAGCTGAGTGGCTTGTGAGCAAGCGCGGTGCTGGGGCACCTGCGGCTCCTTCCTCCCCTGAGGTGATTGAAGCGCCAGCTGCTACCGCGGATACGAAGGCACGCGTCGTCGAGACGAAAAAACTCGATACCGCCGCTCTTCAGGAGATCGAGAAGCGAATTCAGAAGAACCTTGAGACTCTTCGCGGTCGAATCGTGCCGGAAACGATCACCGTACGAGTTGACGATGAAAAAGCCCTTGAGACAGTGGCACAAATCCAACGATACGGCGCGGGATTCAACACAGGATTCGATGTGCAGATCAAAAAAGTGAATGACGCATTTGAGGCGATAGGCAAGATTGACCTCGTCAAACCTCAGTCGGCGATAGAGTTCAGGAAGGGACAAGCAAAGGCCCTTGAGAAGATCGACGCACTGTCCTTCGGTAAGGACAACGTTGAGGCGATTGCAAAGAATGTTGATGGTGGCCTCGAGAAGCTCCCACATTCAATGCGGGAGGCGATAACCAAATCAGACGACATCCTTGAGCAGATCAAGAACGACCTTGGGGAGGCTCGTCGATTGATCGAGACCGCTCGTCGCGCGAAACTACAGAGCACCGAGAGTAAGGGTGAGGTGCAGACCGGTTCGGTTGCGAAGATGCCTCGTCTCGGTAACGACCTCACCATCGATCCCCGCAAGCTTGAGTTGATGGGACACGCGATGGTGGACGCCAATATATCAGACAAAGACCTGAACGGTTGGTACAAGATGGTCATGTCTGAGTTCGTGAAGTCCTACGTCGGAACCTTCTCGAAGGTTCGTAAAGAGATCTACGAAGCTCGCATGGATGGTTCGAATATGACCGAGATGCAGAAAGAGAAGTTCAAATTCCTCGCCGATGAACTCGGAACAGAGGTGAAGGTGAGCGATCTTGTGCAGCTCGACTACAGTAAGTTCAGCCTTCCATTCACCGAGGACCTCGACTCTCGATTCAGACGAGTCATCGATGGATCGAAGTTCCAAAAAGCTCTCAACCAGATGAAGGCTGAGTTCGCCGCGGCGCTGACAAAGGAGATCGAGAAGGTGCCAGGAACGGAGAACACCGATACAACGTACGTCGCGTTCAAACGGCAGACGTTTGAGAAGAGCGGTGTCACTGACTTCTTCGCTAAGAACTAGTTCAGTTCCACGTTTGTAACGTGATTCGGAGAGGGCGCTCGCGTAACGGCGGGCGTCCTTTTTTATTTCACGCGGTCACGGGTTCGCACGACGGGCGGGCGACCACTCCTGGTCGCCACAATGTCACACACGGTCATAGACATCCGCCTCACGCGACGGCAGTCCAGAGGGAGCGTCTCCTGACGGGCCGGAACCCGCGATCGAAACATTTGTGCAGCACCGGCGCGCAGGAATGCGCGCCCTCCGGTGTCACGGGGCGCACGACGGGAGGGCGACCGTCCCCGGTCGCCGAAATATCGCGCATCACGACAGACATCCGCCTCACGCGACGACAGTCCGCAAGGCCCGTCTCCTGACGGGCCGGAACCCGCGATCGAAACACTTGTGCAGCACCGGCGCGCAGGAATGCGCGCCCTCCGATGTCACGGGGCGCACGACGGGAGGGCGACCATTCCTGGTCGCCACAATGTCACACACGGCCATAGACATCCGCCTCACGCGACGGCTGTCCAGAGGGAGCGTCTCCTGACGGGCCGAAACCCGCGGTCGAAACATTCGTGCATCAACCGGCGCGCAGGAATGCGCGCCCTCCGGTGTCACGGGGCGCACGACGGGAGGGCGACCGTCCCCGGTCGCCGAAATATCGCGCATCACGACAGACATCCGCCTCACGCGACGACAGTCCGCAAGGC
>JBIJBE010000066.1:0-10569 GCA_044345405.1 Bdellovibrionota bacterium | reverse complement strand
CCACTTTTCCTCACCCCATTCGAAACATTCCATCCGACTCTCCGAATAGTCTTCCATGAACGATAAGATGAAATATCACCCTCACGGGAGCGTGCTGTTTTTTCGCCTGTAGGGGGGCTACTCTTCGCACCTGTAGCCGGGCCACTCTCACCGTAATCTTTTGGTTTGTCCCTGGCTCGACCACTTTTCCTCACCCCATTCGAAACATTCCATCCGACTCTCCGAATAGTCTTCCATGAACGATAAGATGAAATACCACCCTCACGGGAGCGTGCTGTTTTGTACGTTTAGCCTTGAGGAGGGACTATTACTTTTAGCCAATCCACTGTGTCAGGCGATCGTAAAGAGCTGTCTTGCGGCGGCAACACAGCTTTACCCCGTACGGATCTGTCACATGATTGTGGAGGCAACCCACATCCACCTGATTTTGGTGGTCATAGACCCTGACGACGTAAATGCGTTCTTTCGTCACTTCAAAACTGAATCGGCGCACATGATTAACGGACTCCTCGGCCGTAATAAGCGGACTCTCTGGTGCGAGGGCTACGACAGTCCCATCGTTCTAACCCCTGTGAGAGCTTTGATGGCGATAGCGTATCTCTATGCCAATCCAGCCAAGGACAACTTAGAAACCTCCATCGATAGGTATCCCGGGTTCTCAACTTGGAAGATGTTTCAGTCAGGTAACCTCACCCGTCGGTGGAAGCGTTTAAGGCGACCACTGTTTACTCCCATCACGCGAGATGCCAACAACCTTCGAGGATATACAAAACTAGCTGAGGAACTCCTGGATGCCTCGGAGGAGGTACAGACATTCACTCTTGAGCCTAACGCCTGGATGGAGTCGTTTGGCTACCACTCCCCAGAGGAGCAGAAAAAACTAAATGGGAGACTGATTAGGCACATCAGATTGCTTGAGGAACGGGCTGAGAAGAAGAGAGCGCAGGAAAAGAAACGTGTCTTTGGGAGAGAGCGTCTTATTGCGCAAGTACTCGACATAACCTATCGCCCCAGCCGAAAGGGGCGCCGCATGTGGTGCCTCTCAGAGAAGCGTAGTGCTCGATTAGAATTCATCAGATTTTTTAAGGCGCTCATGACCAAGGCGAGAGCGGTTAGGGAAAGATGGAAGCTAGGGGATGTGACAGTGCCGTATCCCCCTGGATTGTATCCACCATCCATGCCGAAGCTTGCGAACGCACTTGCGCGCTAGTTTATCTATCTAAGAATTTTTGCGTTCTCCGGTTCGCAGGGGACACGTGTATCTAATGCCCGCTATCTAGCGGTATAGATTGGACTGAAGCCTCAGTTGGTGTGTTGAGTCGTGCCGGCCCCGAGCCACTCTTCTTAGCTATCTTTGTGGGGGAGCCCCGGTACAGGAAGAGGCTGATAGTGGCGATAATTCAGAGAAAATTGCCTTTTCTGAATCCTCCCCTGAACAAACGCCCCAGCTGTTTTCCCAAAACAAAAAGCTAACACATAAAAACTTGAGTATACGGGGCCGACCGCTCACCATTGCAAGTAAAGAGGTACCAAGCCTTTTGGAGAGATATGACTGACTATTTAAAAGTAGCCGCCACCGGCCTCATCATCATCTTAATATTCGCCTGTTGCAAACGACAGCGACGGTACTGGAGAGAGATGCAGACTAGCCGTCCAACCGGGTCCCTAAAAGCGGGTTATGCGCTCGCCATCGCGACGGTTTTCCTTTCACTGCCGATAGCCTTGTATTCAAACACGCCAGCAAGCTGGCAGCTTTTTATCAGCGTCCTTTTGATGACGGTCGTATTCTGCGTCAAGATCACTTTCTCACCTGCTGTGATAGCAGCGGTTCTTGGAGTTTGCGCCTTTCAGCTCCATGCGTACGATAGATTCCCATTTTTCGAGGTCTGGGGAGCCGCGGTGTCGGTGATCGCCTGGAGACTTCCAGAGGAAGTACGGACGGTGTACACCACACTTACCTTCTTATGGGCGATGACGATCCTCCTGGGCGGTGGCGCTCCTCAGGGAGACGGCTCGACAGCTCTCGATATAACTGAAGCCACAAGCGTTATCCCTCACTAACACATCGCTCATCCACTCCTAACGCTCTTTCCGTTCCACCGACCAACAAGACCGAGTAGAATAGGGAAAAAAGAAAAATTGAGCATATGAGATCATCTCTTAACTACCTTATCCTTATTTCACTCTTCGTCGGAGCGGTGGTGACGCCCACCTTTGCTTTTAACGAAGCTACCTCATCAGAAAACGAGGTTACGGACCTTGTTTCGGCGCGCGACAAGAGCGTTCTCCAACCCTCAAGCGAACTGCGAAAAATCGCCGCGCAGGTCAGAGGCTGGAATGGTCGAGCGATCTCAGTTCAAAGCGATACGGAATCCACCGATACTGCTTTCGAAAACAAAACCTCGGGGGAGAGCGACGACTACGTTCAGGAAAGCGAAATTACGAAGCTCGATCAGGTTTTCTTTACCTACGTGATGTCCAAGTATATCAAGCGCGTACGACTCTCCTAGCGAAGCGCGTAAGCCGAAGGATTTTGGGACCTCCGGCCCCTGTCTCACTTCATGACGACCGCCACCCAAAAAAGGTTGGTGTATGTACGGCGATTCCCGCAAGAAGGAGCGGTCGTCGCTTCTCAGCGCCGACCTCTACTGCTTGAAGAGCCGGAAAAAGACCTCTATCGGCTAAGAGCTCCACCCCACCATCTAAGCGCTGCGCGTTTTCAGCGAGCCGGACCCATGAGAGGCTCCGAGCCGCGCCATTTTGAGAGAGAAGATGAAGGGTATCCGGTGGTGCGTCGGTCGCCTGTATCTGAAGTTCTCGCAACTTGGGGAAGGAATGACTCAGGAGATCTCTCCACGACTCATCGCTGATCGAGCACCCAACAAACGAGAGGCGTTCGAGGGTCGGCGCGAGCTTCACGATCTCTTGAATAGCGTCGGGACTCAGAATCGCCTCCACCTGAAGCGATCGAGTGACCCCAGGATCCACAAATCTATCTATCCCGTGCACCGATGCTTCCCCCCTCAAAATTCGAAAGGACACATTCCCTCCAAGCAACCGCCAAGGGCCCAAAGAAGGCGTCACGTTATCACGCTCAAGGATATTCACCGCTGACAAAATTCGAATGCGATCACTCGGCAATTCCACAGCGCTCGTTGGATCCTTGCATACACCAGCAGCTTCGGACAGCGTGCACGTGACCTCTTCGAGCCTGGAAGCCAGCGCCCCGAGCCTACCTCCACCCACGACATCGTTGAGCACGAGCGAACGCACCCCATCCATGACACCACCTTGTTCAAGGATGCACGCGACCTCAGCGGAGGTTTGATCAAGAACTAATCGCCTCACGGGATGCGCGCTCAGCGCTCGGGCCACGGCGCGAACACCCTCCTCATCCGTGGTACGCGGAGAGGAGACGTGCGCCTCAGATACCAAACCTCCTTGCAGCATAAGCCGTCCGGATGGCAGTAAACTCCCATCCCCCTCACCACCAACTACCCTTCGGTAGATGTAGACCCCATCGTGCATGCCGGTGAAGGCAGTCGACTTGAACACCTCTCGGTACGGCTCATCTCTGCACATGTAACGAATGAGCGCGGCTTTCGCGTCGTCGGCTGGCGTTCCCTGATCGTGCAGAAAGTAGGCGTATATGAGACGATGGTGGAGATTGTCGGGGTCATGTCGAATCAGCGCCACAAGGTCTCGTTCCTCGGATGATCGCGGAGTGGCATTCCAATTTACGGCGGTCAGGTCGGGCAAAAGCTCCGCGTGACGCGAACTATGCCCGCCAAGAGAGATCGGTCCCCCTCGTGCCTCCCCCATTCGACTCATATCCCCCCCTTAAGCGATAGCCGTTCCAACTGCATCGGACCGGAAATCCATTACCCTTGTAATAGTCCGTATCGCTCCAGCCGATACCTAACAAAGGGCGCTCTATACAATTCAGAGCAGGATAGATCCATAACAGACCCCGTTTGAGTAGGGGTTAGAGCACGTGTACACTTCGGCCACTATGAAAAACCTTCTTCAAATCGCCCGGTATTTCGCTCTTTCGATGGTGGCAATCATCTCTCTCTCGGGGTGTGGACAAAATGATGGAAATGACGATCAAGTAAATCTCCGGTTCATCAACGCCGTGTCCGATGTGTACGGGGTTGATTTCCTCGTCGATGGCGATGTGTGGTTTGAGGATGAGGGGTACCTTCAAGATTCCGGGTACTTTACCTTCGACACCGATCAGCACCTCTTTCAAGTGGTCCCCTCGGACTCTCTCACACCGATTAGCAACCTGCTCACGATACTCTCGGATGACAAGGACTATACCTACATCGCAATCGGTTCGGCGCTCGACGCAACCGCGCTCATGCTTGTGGATAACAACGAGAAAGCGGGGGACGGTTCCTTCAAGCTCCGCGTTATCGACGCATGGCAATCGACACCAACCCTCAACGTATACGTTGTCGCGAACGGGCAGAACTATCAGAACTCAGCGCCCGCCGCGAAGAACATCCGTTACAAGTCAGTTACAACGTACCTAACCGGAAAGGCAAACACGTACGACATCGTCGTCACGAATGCCACGACCGGAACAGTTCTCGCGATCCTCGCTGACCAGGTTTTCGATAGCGAGAGCGTGTATACGATGATCATCGCTCAGAGCCCGAACCTGGAGAACGCTCCGATTCTTCAGCTCATCAACGACTCAGAAGATTAGTAGCACGCGATATACGGGACGATTTCGCCCCATGCACCGCTCTACCACGGAAGGATAGCGAAGAACCCTCGGTCAGGCACCTCGGCGAACCGATCACGATTGAGCCCTTCGGCGATGATATCAGCCCACGTATCACAGATCTCCCGCGCCGAGCTGGTAAGCGTCAATCTATTCACGTCAAGCAAACGAGTCGGGGGAAACCGGCGATCACCCAGGGTAGCGATGAGTTTGCCTGTTTGCGCGTCATACACCTTAGCGGCGAACGCCACGTGAGGATCGGAAACCGTATTAAATACCAACGAGGAAGCAGGAATCGGCACAAGCATGAATCCCGCTTTCTGGATCGGGTGTGAGAACTCAAGCTCAGTCAACGCGATATCGAAAATGAGACCTCGTGGCTGAGCGGAATCAACGACCGATACCACTCCATTCTTGTAATTTGCCACGTGCTCGATGAGCTCCTGCTTGAAGTAGATCGCAAGCTCATCAGCGAGCTTTTTGTACTCACTCTCCTTTGATAGCAACGTTCCCTTGCTGGCGAGCCAGGAGTCCTCCTGCAAGGTGTCCGCCGTTACCGTGCGGAACCATACGTTCGTGTACTGCTCTTTGGGAAGATTAGGATCGATCCAGGCGTGTTTAAACGGGATGGTCTTGTCGACAACCGAGATGTCCCGCCCTTCCAGATACGTTTGTGGCAACGGATTGGTCCGCTCTTTGACCGCGCATCCGATAGCACCGCTTACCATGAGGGGAAGAAGCGCAAGGTGGACTAGGAATCGAGACAAGGACGCGTTTCGCATGGGGATCCTTCGAGGTTAAAGCTACTACCGGTCAGACGAGCCCTATGCTCACACCATCCCCTCTCTTTTTCAAGCCACATTGAATCCGGGCCGGCGATGCGGGTATGCTGCGCGACAGATGACAGCGCACACGAAATTAGTGCTGATTGGGTTTATGGCATCGGGAAAAAGCGCCGTAGCGGCAGCGCTTGCCTCAAATCTTGGCCTTCCCCTCGTTCAGGTGGACGATGAGATCGTGGCTCGCTCCGGACACCCCTCCATTCCAGCGATATTCGCCGATAGAGGAGAGTCGCATTTCCGCGACCTAGAAGCGGAGGTGGCGGCTTCGCTTCGAGACGCGAGGGATGTTGTTATCTCAACCGGCGGGGGGATCATCACCCGAGAGGAAAACATGACCAACCTCAGGGGAAGCGGCGGAATCATCATCTATCTTCGAACCTCTTTCGAGACGGTAACAGAGCGGGCGGGAGATATCTCTACCCGACCTCTCTTCGCTAACAAAGCGAACGCGCTTGACCTGTATCGGCGCAGGCTCCCGATCTACGAACGGCACGCCGATATAATAATTGACACCGATGGACGAACAGTTAACGAAGTTTGCTCGACGATCATCACCCGGATAAGGTAGACCATATGCAGCTAGAGATATCCGCACGCTCATCACTCTGCCTCGTCATTGGGGACCCCGTTAGTCACAGCCTCTCTCCCGCGATGCACAACGCCGCTTACGCCGCCGTTCGCCTCCCATTCGTTATGGCAGGGTCGCAGGTGCGATCAGAGGGGCTAGCTGACGCCATCAAGGGAATGCGAGCGCTCGGCATCCGGGGACTTGCGGTCACCATGCCTCACAAAGTGGCGATTATGGAGCTCCTCGACGAGGTAGATCCGATAGCCGCAGCTATCGGTGCGGTTAATACAGTGGTAAACGAGAACGGAAAGCTTACCGGCTACAACACCGATTGGCTCGGAATCCTTCGCCCACTTGAGCAACGAACCTCCCTTAAGGGGAAGCGAGTAGCCCTGCTCGGCGCTGGCGGCGCGGCTCAGGCCGCGCTGTATGCCTGCTCAACAAAGGGCGCCTCGGTTGCTATTTTCAACCGCTCTGTCGACAAAGCGGAATCGATAGCCGCGAGATTCAACGCCTCAGTTCGTCCACTTGAGAATTCAGATGAGCTTTCATCCTTCGACATCATCATCAACACCACCTCCGTTGGTATGGCTCCTGACGTAGAGATCTCTCCCGTGCCGGAATCGGCGCTTACCCAGGATCAGATCGTTTTTGAAACTATCTACGCGCCAGTCACAACCAAGCTGTTACGCATGAGCGATCGAGTGGGGGCTAAAACGATCCCTGGACTCGACATGTTTCTTGAGCAAGGCACTGCGCAATTCCATCTGCACACCGGTGTCAAGGCTCCCAAAGAGGAAATGGAAAAGATTTTAAGAAACTCGCTTGGGACGTGACCAACGTCACACTTTTTCGTATACTTTTATTTCTCAGTGGAGTTGCGCATAAGCTCCTCCTCTGAAATATTTTTGAAGTTTATTTTCGCTATCCGCCGGTCGCTGCCTAGACTAGAGAAGCTCCTCTCGGAGTGATAGTTCAGGAGGTTCAATCGGTGAGGCTCTCCTACTATGTGCGCTCAACGAGTCGATAATAAGTACTGCCTCCCCATCATCAAACCTACCCGCGCGGAGGTCGAGGAGGTTCTCAAAAAGAACATCAACAAGTTTCGATACGCCGAAGTGTGGCTCGACTACATCGAGGATATCGATCCCGGATTCGCGGCTTCGCTCGTCGGACAGTATCCGAACCGGCTCGTGATGGTTTTCCGTCGGCGCAATCTCGGCGCAATGAAGATCAATCCGGAGACCCGCTTCAAGATAATTAACACGCTGTCACGCAAACAGGTGCTCGTGGACATGGATATCACCGTACAGGCGGACGATATCAGCCGACTCCAAGCCGCCCGAATTCCGGTTAAGAGCATCCTCTCGTACCACAATTTCTCTCAGACCCCCTCTGACACCGTGCTTCGATCTATCGTCTCCCGTATGAAGGGATGGAACGCGCATATTATTAAGATCGCGACCCACTGCACCACGCAACGAGACGCCTTGCGCCTTCTCTCGCTCCTGATCGACCTTCGGGAATCAGGCAACAAGAGCATCATCCTCGGCATGGGCAAACACGGGGTTATCACTCGTGTTTTCGGCTCGGTATGGGGCAACGAGATGGCTTTCGCTCCGATCGAGGCCGCCAGCCGCTCTGCCGCGGGACAAATCACTGTCGACAAACTAGACTCGATCATGCAGGCCCTTGGGTGATACACTCGTCCCCTCGGGAGGACACATGGCCGGAAATTCATTTGGAGAGCTCTTTAAGATAACTACCTTCGGGGAGTCGCACGGCGGCGCTGTAGGCGTAGTCGTGGACGGGTGCCCTCCAGGACTCGAGATCTCAGAGGCCGACATTCAGGAGCAGCTCGACCGCCGCAAACCGGGACAGAGCGACATCACCACCCCTCGCAAAGAGGAGGACACCATTCACATCTTGAGCGGCGTCTTTGAGGGATACACCACCGGCACCCCGATCATGATGCTCGCCTACAATAAGGACCAACGCTCGGAGGACTACAACGATCTTCACAAATCGTTCCGCCCCTCACACGCTGACTTCACCTATCTCTCTAAGTACGGACTCCGCGATTGGCGTGGAAGTGGACGAGCGTCCGCGCGAGAGACCCTTGGACGGGTCGCTGCTGGCGCCATCGCGCGTAAGTTCTTGAGCGAGAGCCTCGGCATCGAGATCCTGAGCTACGTTGAGCAGGTCGGCTCCATTCAGTCTAACGTTAATTCTGATGAAGTGACCCTCGACGCCATTGAATCGAACATCATCCGATGCCCAGACCAAGAGGCCGCGACCAAGATGATAGATCTTGTGCGACAGGTTAAGGCGGACGGGGATTCTATAGGGGGCATTATCCGCTGCGTCGTCCGCAACGTGCAGCCCGGGCTCGGTGAGCCCGTATTCGACAAGCTTCACGCCGACCTCGGTAAAGCGATGCTGAGCATCAACGCGGTGAAGGGATTTGAGATCGGACTCGGATTTAACGCGGTACACCTCCGTGGCAGTGAGCACAACGATCCCTTCGTGATCGGAGAGGACGGCGAAGTTACAACCGCTACAAACAACGCGGGTGGGGTGCTCGGCGGAATCTCTACCGGAAGCACGATCACCTTCCGCGTCGCCTTTAAACCGGTCGCGACGATCGGTAAGGAGCAGGATACCGTTACCACCGAGGGGCAGCCGACCAAACTTGCCGCGTCAGGACGTCACGACCCGTGCGTCCTTCCACGCGCTGTGCCTATTGTGGACGCGATGGCGGCGTTAGTGCTTGCGGATCATGTGTTGCGGGATAAGGCGCAGAATCTGTAGTCAGGCCAAGAAGCCCCCACCAGGGAGAAGTCGAGCGGTAAGCGGGATTCTGTTCAGAGTCCTTGTGGGACCGTGTGATCATTCATCTGGGCTCACCGTTGCCGATGAGCTCAAGCGACGCTACCCGAAGGCTCGTCGCGGGCCGCGACGTTCTACGTTGCCGTAGAAAGCCTTCCTATTCGGTCTTGCTTCAGCTGGGGTTTACCAAGCCACGGAGTCACCCCCGTGCTGGTGAGCTCTTACCTCACCGTTTCACCGTATCCTACCCTTGCAGGTAGGTCGTCTTCTTTTCTGTGGCACTTTCCGCCGATCACTCGGCGCCGCCGTTAACGGCCAACTTACCCTATGAAGTCCCGACTTTCCTCTCAGGTATTACCCCAAGCGATCACGCACTCAACTTCTCTCTGCTGGGGACTTTTTGAACGGGCCCCTTGAAGAGCCCCCTACTCTGCCGCTAATCGGAGAATTCGTCCACAGCCGGGGCATTTTACCACATCTTGGCGGGAAACCTGCACTATCACCTGCGGGCCCAATTTCATGAAACATCCTGAGCAGCTATCTCGATTGGCCACCTCAACCACTGGGTTCGAAGGAAATCTATCTCGGATACGGTTGTAGGCGATGAGAACCGTTTGACCAGCGAGCTGCGAGGCCTGCTCCGCTCGCTCCTTGTTCAGTGAGGCGAGCTGCTCTTCCAGACCTTTGATCGTTTCCGAGGACTCTTTATGAAGCGCCGAGAATTCATCGTTGAGACCGTTGATAACACCGGTCATATCAGCGACCTCTTTTTCGAGGGTCTCGATCTCTCGCATCAATCCAAGCAAGAGATCCTCACGTTGCCCGATCTGCTTCGCGGTATAGTCGATCTCTCGCTCAGCGGCCTGCTGCAACTTGTAGTTGTTGAGGGTGTTGAGCGCGGAGCGACGCTCGTTGATCTTGTCACGCTCGGCTTTGACGCTCTTCTCTTCCTTAGCGCAGAGCGTCTTCTTGTCAGCGAGTACCTTCTCGCGGGCCGTCCTCTTTGTTTCATGCGTCCCGATGACCTGCTTCCTCGCCGCAAGGTCGTTCTCAAGTTTTTTCTTCTGAGCCGAGAAGGTCGCTATCTGTACATCGAGTTTGCTGAGCTGGATGATAATCGGAAGAGCGGCAGGAGCTGGAGCATCTGACATGTGACCTCTATCACGGGGGTGGTCCCTCGATACTACGGGCAAAGAACCTATAGTATCAATTACCAAGATGACTTAGCGAGGACAAACGACGCAGAATATACCCTAGAATCAGAGGTAAGGGTTGCACCCCCCGAGGGTTAAGTTGTACAACAGCATTCTCTTCTGTAAGGCCCTATAGCTCAGTTGGTTAGAGCGGCCGGCGATCATTCCCTCCGGGGGCTTTTCCTCACGGAAAAGGAGCCGGCCCAGTAGCAAACGGCTGAGGTCCAAGATACAGTTCCGATTCTCTCGTGGCCCTATAGCTCAGTTGGTTAGAGCGGCCGGCTCATAACCGGTAGGTCCCTGGTTCAAGTCCAGGTGGGGCCATTCCTTTGACGTCAGGAAAAGGGATAGACCCGCCTGGACTTGAACCCAAACAACACAGCAAGTCCAATAGGACTCCATCGC
>JBIJBE010000082.1:0-2812 GCA_044345405.1 Bdellovibrionota bacterium | reverse complement strand
AGGAAATTCGAGTTCTCATCACCGCGCTTGGAACCGGTATCGGTTCTGGTGACTTCGATGTGAATAAGCTCCGCTACCACAAGGTCGTCATCATGACCGATGCCGACGTTGACGGAAGTCACATCCGTACCCTTCTGCTTACCTTCTTCTATCGTCAGATGAATGAGGTTATCTCTAAGGGGCACCTCTACATCGCGCAACCGCCCCTCTATAAAATTAAGAAGGGTAAGACCGAGCGATACCTCAAGAACGAGAAGGAGTTCACGGAGATTATCATCGGCGGTGGAGCAGAAGGCGTTTCGATTCAAGGAAAGGACGGCAAGGTTGTGACGGGTGAGTCCATCACTCCGTTGCTCGTTCGAGTTCAGGATGTGAAGCGAGCGCTTATCGAGATTCAGATGGAGCGTCTCGATCAACGCGTTATCGTTGGTCTCTCAGAGTCGGGCATCGCCTTCAACGAGACATCGTGGAAGCGTGACCATATCGCCTCCCTTCTGACGAACATCGTCGCCGCTATCAAGGCGCGAACGATTCAGGAGCCGGCTGTTGAGATCGTTGATGACCACGACGGCGAGGTCGCTATCCATGTGAAGACTCGCCTCCGAGGTGTTCAGTACATTACGACCGTTACTCGTCGTCTCTGGATCTCAGACAAGATTACGACGATTCGGGCGGTGTACACCGACGCTCGAGCTCAGCTTGGAGAGGGACCGTACACGATTACCGCTACCGGTGAGTCGAAGGAGCGTGCCTCCGCGGAATCGATTGAGGAGGTCTCTGATTGGGTTGACGCCCGTGGCCGTAAGGGACTCGCGATCACCCGATACAAGGGACTTGGTGAGATGAACCCAGAGCAGTTGTGGGAGACCACGATGGATCCGACTAACCGACGCCTCCTTCAGGTAACGATTGATGACGCTATCGATGCGGATCAGATCTTCACGGTACTTATGGGTGACGAAGTGGAGCCTCGAAGGAAGTTCATCGAGGATAACGCGTTGAAGATTCGAAACCTGGATATTTAGGGAATCACGGCAAGACCCACGAGGGCGCTAGCCATTTGGCTAAACACGTACACGTGAACGTGCGCATAAACGTGAACGTACCCGAAAACATTGATCTTTTCATTTCGGGTACGTTTAGGTGCACGAGCACGTTCACGTCGCGACACGGCGGGTTTTGCCTCGCTTCCATAGTTATATAGGGGGGTTCCGGGGTGGAGTTGACCATGGGTCGCTTTCCCGGTACCTTTCTGCCTCCAGATTTTTAAAGGAGTCGTGTTATGGCATCGCCAACTAAAATCACTGAGAACCGTCGAGCAGCTCGTAGCGCTAAGCGTGTTATGAAGCGTAACAAGAAGAACAACCTTAAGGCTAGCAAGGCTAAGGCCGCTGCTAAGTAAGGTTACGACGAGACACTCGATGTCTTGAGAGAGCGGAGCCCTTGAGGCTCCGTTTTTTATGCGGATTAACCCGAGTTCGGGAGGCCGCTCGTTCCAGAGCGCCGCGATGCTTGGGGCGACGGTCCTTTGTGATGAGCGAGATACTGGGGCATGGTCCCACTCCCAAGGTGCGAATTCGCTATTTTACAGGACAGCCCTTTGAGGCTCCGTCTTTATGTATACATCGTTGCTGGAAGAACCTGCGAACCAGAACAAGGCGGCAACCATAAGAGGATGGAGCGCATATGATTGAAGGTTATTCGTCCATAACGCCTCAAACGGAATACAAAGAGTCGCGACCGTAACGATACAAGCCCAGCGCTTAAGGTGGGAGGTTGATTCGTTCATCGAGATGACCGTAACGGTATAGGTCACTATCACTAAGGGTGAAAAGTCGAATATCCACGCATAGGGTGCCGTAAGTGACGATATGATTATATAGGCCAAGAAGCGACGGGGAGTAATAACGCTTCGATCGAACGCGACAACCACAGCGGCGATAATCAGAGCTGGAAGCATCAAAAGGAGCGGTTGGTGTACAAAGGAGGTAGCGGTGTACGCCAATGACGGGAGAGATGATGTTGCCCACTGAGTTGCGTGAGCAAACGAGGAAAACCACGAACGTAAAAGATCTGGATAACACCCGAGGAACCAGGTCGGAAGGAGCGCGAGCAAAGCTACCTTAGCTACATCTCTCCGAGGGACACGCCGAATCATCGTGAGCATGAGAGCTATCGCGATAAGGTAGGTTGTTTGAGGCTTGATACTAAAAAGAAGGAGAGCGACTCCCACTCTCCACCAAGGGCGATAGTTTTGAACGATCCATTGAAAGGAAAGGATCGCGCCAAGCATGAGAAAGCAACTGAGTTGCCCGAAGTACCAACACGACAAGACCGGAAAGAAAGCGCCGACTAGCAACATGTACCGAGGGGCCAGGGGTGCCGCTAGCTCGCTGAGTTTACGCAGGGTAAAAAAAGTTATTGAGATGTTACTTGCGAGCAGTAAAAGCGCTGAGGTCGCGAAGTTCCACCGAAAGAGAGGAAGCAAGAGAGGAATGGCCCATGGCGGGTTCAAAAAAAACTGTGGGCTCTCAAGGTGTGGTACGACGGAGCGTTGGATGGTGATGAGGGTGCTGAGGTCGTACGGATTTTCACCCCGTATGAACGCTTGCACCGCGCTCCAGTAGGCGATGCTATCTCGAGATCCGACGTCTCCCAGGGACTGAAGCACTAAGGCTATACAGAGCGGAGCTAGGACAAAGACCGACAGGTTCCGAAAGTTCATGCCATGCACTGGAGTACGTCCGAGTAATCTTTCAGGCAGGAGAAAGGAGCATTATTGCCCCTGATTAGCTAAAACCGCATGGTCTGT
>JBIJBE010000012.1:0-84917 GCA_044345405.1 Bdellovibrionota bacterium | reverse complement strand
TAAGCTCATTTGAGGTCTGGGTTGGAGGCATGGGCAGCCTGTCCCGAGTCCGAGGGATGATCTCGTAGATAGTATTGTCTGAGAAGGCGCGATTGTTTCGTGGCATAGCCACTTTTCGGAAAAGAACGCCAAAAGTTGTGGAGAAAAGTAGGGTGTTCCAGATGTCAGGTTCCAGATGTCAGGTTGGTGTCTGCTGCAGGTTCGGGCTGGCGGTCCTACCCGTACCCATGCGAGCGTTAGAGAGCCGTTGTTTTTTGATTTCATGCCCTGTGCCGCGGGGCTAATCTTTCCGAAGATCGAGTAGTGAAGCGAGCTTTCATCATCACAGCCGCGTATCTTTGTGTCGCCATGGTGCACGCCTGGTTCGTCACGTACGGAACCTGGGAGCTGTTGGGCTCGGAATGGTTGAGCTCCAGTTTTGATTCCCTCGGAGAGCGCTTACTCCAGGGGAGAGCGGACATTAATCCAGCCACGATAAAATGGGAGGGGTTGCAGAGAGAGGGGAAGGTATACCCGTATTTCGGTCCCTTGCCGGCGTTTCTGCGTGTTGTCTTTAACGCCGTGTGGCCGGGACATTACGGCCAATGGGCGCGGATCTCGTGTCTCCTGGCCGCGACGCTCAGCACGTTCGCGTTCGGCTTCGCGTCGCGCATCGCCTTGAAAGCTAATCCACTTCTGTCGGAACGACAACGAACCTTAGCCGAGTGCCTTCTGATCGTCGCTTTCGGTCTCGGGACCCCTATTCTCTACTTGGTTTCGTGCGGGCGCATATATCACGAAGCGATCCTCTGGGGGGTGAGCGGTGGGTTGTGGGGGCTCGCCGCTATCACGCTCCTGGCGTATCGCCCGGACGAGGAGAAGCGGGCTCTCATGATCTTCTCAATAGCCTTCTCAGTAGCGTTGCTCTCTCGTGTTACCTTCTCCCTTCCGATGTGTCTCATCTCTGTGGTGCTCTTTTTTCGGGGATTTCGATTACGCCGAAGTGGTCTTCGGCTAATCACCATGCGAGCGCTCCTGTTCACTCCAGTGGTGGCTGCCTGGGCCATTCAGCTTTGGTATAATTATCAGCGGTTCGAGGCTCCCTTCGTGTTTCTTGATTACCGCTACTTTTATCTTGATCCCAGCAAGATAGGCGGAGAGTTTAACCTCCTTCGAATTCCGTCATCACTCCGCAATTATTTTGGAATCGTTCCGGACTTCTTCTCTCCCTCCCTACCATTCGTTCGGCTCGCGACGACGGAATCCTACCGCCCGGATCTCTTCATGCAAGGATGGCGGGAGCAAACTCTCTCTCTCTCAATTGGGTCCGTGTGGCTGGTTATTCTGGCCGTTTGTGGGTTTGTTCAGATCCTCGCCCGCCGTGTTCCGCCCATTCTCGCGCTCTATTCGGTATGTCTTCTCGCTGAAGCTCTGCTGGTCATGTCCTATCTCTTTGTGACACAGAGGTACGCTGGAGATATCGTGCCACTCCTCTCCCTTCTCACGCTGATCGCGATCGCGAGCGGCTCATTTTCCGCTAAGCGATTCGCTCTCCTCTCGCTGCTGGCCGTCGCCTCCGCGGTGACGACGATGGGAAGTACGCTTGAGTGGAACATGACATACAATGGGGATGCGCCCAAAGTTTATAAGGATAAATTAGCTCGGTTGTTCCATCCGTACCTTGTAACCTTTGATGACTCCAAGCCGGTTGTATACCTCAGTGATCTGGTCCCAACGGCCCAGGCATTTACCTTTAAAGCTGCCCAGCGAGATAGGTCGGCGATGGAGGGACCACTCATGGTCAACGGTATAACGGTTCCTAAGGGTCTCGGGATGCATTCGCGAGCCTCGATCACGTTCGCCGTTCCAAACGCCATGGAGGGCTTTCGAAGCCTTGTGGCCCTCTCTCCGGATGTTCGGGGTTGCGATAAAGCCGCCGTGCAGTTTGAGGTTCAAAACGATCGAGGAGAGACACTCTTCAAGAGTTCCGTCATGGGACCTCGCGCTGAGCCAGAGGTAGTCGATGTTAAACTTGGAGGTGCGACCTCCGTCTCACTTCTTGTTCACGACGGAGGTAATGGAATCAATTGTGACCACGCGCATTGGCTCTGGGCGGCGTTCTACAAATAGGAAGTCGTGTCAACCACGACTTCCAAACTTTTCCAATTCAGAAAGGGCTTTCGACCACAATGTCATTTAAAAGTGCGTTCGTTATCTTTTAAGGTTGGCGACGAGAGCCGAGTAGGCGTTGACTGCTATCTCTCGTGGCTGAGAGCCGTTGTTCCTCTCTCGGACACACTCGGCGGCGGTCAGGATAGTCGCTCGCGAATGTTCTCCCGCAATCTCTCGGATAGAAGTCATAACAGCGGAATCCAAGGGATGATCCCATTGAAGATTGAGGAGCGCGTCTAGCCTCTCGTGGGGACTCAACTCAAGAGAATGTTTAATCTCAGAGAAATCACCGGCAACGCCCCCTTTTGGTGCCTTTCCCTCGGCTCGAAGACGTTCAAGGAATGGAAGGGGTAAGTGAGTCATAGAGAGGTTGTCCTACACAGTCGGCCTTTGTGAGGCGAGTATATGCGCTTGAAATCGGCTAAGCAAATTCATGACTAAGGCGTAGTATCAGTCCTGTCAGTCAGGACTTTCAGATTTTTTGTCGCTACGACTCCCCTTGCGGATCAAACCCTCTCTTCCGCGTGTTTCAAAGGTGTGCGGGATCGGTGAGGAAATTCCCGCGTTACAGCGTCGTGACCTCGAACTCAAATCGCGCCGCTTTGAGATTAAAGCCTTTTAGGATAACCGCCACGGGATCTCCCGGTTTGAGTTCAAGCCCCTTGGTGTCTTTCATAATTCCCCATTTCGAGAACCCTTCCACCTGCACGTTGATGGTTCCGTTCTCGAGTTTCGCCGTAACGCCATCGAGGAGTGGTGGCGGCAACGGATACGGAAGCTCCGCAAAGGTGACCGATCGCTTGAGATAGCGTTCCCACTCAGCCGACACATCAGCACTCGGCATCTCGTGTACGCCCGGAGCTAGCGAGATCGGCTCTCCATCTTTGTAGAATACGACCTTCTGATCGATCTGAGAGACCTCGGCCAGGAAGAGGTGTCCAACGAGGGAGAGCTTCTCCTCCAGCATCTCCAGGAAGCGAAGCTTGTAGTGTTTCTCGTCCCGCTTCCACCGATTGTCGTTAATGGTGCGAAGGCGCCGATCTGTCTCCTCGCCGCTCACGAGTGGAAGTCCAACAAAAGCAGCGTCTAAAGCGAGTTGGTTCAATATTCCGAGCGCCTCACGTGGCTTGAGTCGTGTGTAGCCGTTCAGTCTGAGTCCCTTGTGTTGAGTTTTTCGGGAAGAGACCACAGACCTCACCATCGTCACATCCAGGATATTGTTCTCAAGGGAACGGGCGAGGGGAGAGTTGTGGTCCTCGAGGCTTCGTAAGATGCCGAGTGTGCTCCACGGATCGGTGAAATCCTCCATGGTCGCGGGTATTCCGAGTTCGTGGAGAGCTGTTATCCACGATTCGTGATCTTCAACGCTTTGCTCCTGGTGAACGATATAGCCCGCGGGGATCTTAAGTTTATTCTCGATGTATTCAGAGATCTGCTCGTTCGCAGCGATCATCGTTTCAGCGACGATTCGGTTGGTGGTACCTTCCGCGTCGATCGCGATCATCTTCGATTTCGCTATGCGTTGCTGCTCAAGATGACGGGTGATGTCGGCGAGCGCCGAGATGATGTGCGCGATCTCAGGTTGGGCTTTGACGTCGAACGCCTCTTCGGGGTTCACGTTCGCGTGGTTTCGCACCCACGCGCGGCGGATCCTGAAGGATTTGTTGATGACGCCGTCTTTTGGTGATATTCGCATCTCAGCGACCCACGCCGGACGGATCTCACCAAGCTTGAAGCTTCCTTTGTCCTGCGAGAGCTCTGTGCCGATCGTTGAGACGGAGCGGTTTCTGCCGTAGTAGTCATTCCCGACACGGAGCGCGTATTTATCCTGCTCACTCCCCGGCAGGATGTAATCGGTGATATCGATAATCGCGACCTTCAGGACAAGGGTGCCGTCCTGCTTACGCTCACCATAGATAAGGTCTTCCCGATTGAGGACCTCAGGTCTGTCGATCGCGATGAAGGGGATGTTCTGGAAGTTCTCTCGGAACGGAATGATCCCCCGAGTTTTCACAGCCGGAGGTGGGGGCTTTCCACACAGGTGATCGATCATGTGGGCTAGACGAGGACGCGCGTCGTCAGTAATGACCTCCTGATCTCGGAATTGGCTGCGAAGATGATTGGATAGATTTTGGTCTACGGTGACCCGCCTGATGAAGATTGAAGTGAGGGGGAACTTATCCTCAAGCCCTTGCCGCCACTCCTTCAATTTCGGCTCTAGGTGTGGAGGTACCTGAATCTTAAGCATCACGATCTCGAGCTTGCTTCCAAGCTGAAATCGGGAGGAGCGGTGAAGCTCAAAACCCGCGGGGAGGGTTTTGTTGATCTCCTCGATGATGTTGGGCTTTTTCGGCTTTTTAGGTTTCGGGGGAAGGGTGAGCTGTTTATCGAGCGGGGCGTGTGGGGCGAGCGGAAGCGTCGAGAGGTCGGGCCCGCTCGAGCTGGCGGCGGGAGCCGCGGAAGGCGCGATATCCTGCGGCGTTCCTGGAGGCACTCCGGTTTCGGTAGCTCTATGAGGGGAGCTTCTGGATACCATATCGATACTTTCATTATAGCCTGAGAGAAACCCGCACGCACTCACTAAAAACGGGGGTTATCCGATGCTACAGGTGAGAGACGTGGCTAAAGGTTCAGAGCGGTTGGTGATTCTCGGAGCGTCAAGAGCTTGCGCACAGCCCTTTCAAGCTCTCGGATCGTCGCGGGCTTAGGAAGAACCGTCACCGCCCCCGCGCGGAGAAGGGCGGTCTGCGTTGCCATGTCATTGGAGGCGAGGCAGATGATAAGGATGTGAGGCGCCGCTCGTTTTAGGCGCCGGATCAAAGGTGTGCATCCCCGCTCGTTAGTCGGTGTATCGATGATAATGACATCGACTCGCAGCGCTGTTCTCACGAGGGCTGTGATCTCGTGTTCCTCTAGGGGAGCGGTCGCGCAGGGTACTCCCGCTTCTCGGAGAGCAAGTGCGTGAGATGTGGAGCATCGAGGAGACTCTGATGCGAAGAGTACCTGAGCGGAGGGATTTCGAGCCAAGGTAAGGGGAGATGTGCCCTTTCGTCGTCGTGACGCGCGTTGAAGAGGTGAGGAGGCTGAGGATTCGCGTGGATGAAGTTGGTCGGTTGTGGCGGCTAGCTCTCGGATCGATTGATGGAGGGAGTCGCTGATGGCGGCTAACAGTGGATTGTTTCGCGAGTGTCTAGTGATAAGCGCGCCGTAGCCAGCGATCTCTTGTGTCGCCGCCGCGATACGAGCGCGGAACTGTCTCATCCCTTGAATGTGGCGTAGTTCGTGTTCGAGGGTGCTGATGTGTTCAAGAGCCTTTTGTTCAGTTCGTTTGTCGAGGATGTAGATCGCGATACCGTGCGAGATACCCTCCCCTCGAAGAGGGAGCGCCATAGTCTCGAATCCATCTGCTTTAAAGGAGAGGTTCTGCGCGTCAGGGGAGAGGAGCTTTTCGAGGGTCGTTCGAAGCTGACTTTGAGACTCGGTGTTTCGAACGCAATCCAAGAGAGGGGCGCCAGGCCTCAGCTTGTCATAGTCCAGGTCCGAAACCCCCAGATAGAGCGACGGGTGGTGGGCCTCAAGGTTTACCGCGCGAATTGTTAGCTCCTGGTCGAGCGTTAATCCGGGAAGGGAGAGGTGTTTCAGGAGGTCGCCTATTCCGAGGGCAAGTTCCCCCCCAGCTCGTAACGTAGGGGTCTCGGCGGTGATGTCGAGAAGGATGCCTTTAAACAGGCCCGTCCCCGCCTCCTTTGACGCGCGACAATGAATGAAGCGCACTTCATTTGAATCAGGGCGGATCCACCGATAGGTAGCTACATACGGGGTGCCGTTTCGCAGAGCCGCATCGAGAAGCACTTCAGTGCTAAATCGATCGGCAGGATGAACGTATGCGAGGAAGAGCGCTCCGTGAATGGAGAGGTGTTGCTGAGGAACCCCAAGTACCTCGTGAGCATTCGGGGTGCTTCGGGTCACGGAGCTTGTTTCGGGGTCGTAGGTGAATGAGAGGACTCCCGGTGAATCGCCTCCATCAGAGTGAAGAGATGAGCTAGCCGATGCGGCTCCCCATGGGCCGGTGCGTACTGTACTGCGAGATGGCTTCCGAGATGGTTTCCCTCTCATTCCTCAGTACCGCTCAGACGATTGGGAGGATCCGGCGTCTACGCTGGAGTCTCCTAATCGACCGCTGTCGAGAGTCTACACATCGGTGCCCCAGGGCGGAAGGGGGCAATTTCAAGGGGCGGCGCCTCTCGCACCCGGTCCGATTCAGTGGTAGAAACCGACCCAATGAGCGAATCGATCTCCACCATTCCGTCCATGCGCATCGCCCTGATGGGGACACGTGGTATCCCCGCGCGGTACGGGGGGTTTGAGACCTTCGCGGAGCAGCTCTCTACTCGGCTTGTTGAGCGCGGACACTCGGTAACGGTCTATAGCAGATGCGGCTTACTCGACCGGTGGGGTGCGCTCGAGGACTATCGCGGCGTTCATCGGAGACAGGTCCCCACCATCTTTCATAAGTATCTTGAGACGCCGCTCAGTGGACTTACGACATTTATCGACTCGCTGTTTCAGAGCTATGACGGAATCCTGTTGTGTAACGCCGCGAACAGCCCCTTCGCGCCGATCTTAAAAGTTAAACGAACTCCGTTGCTCATTAACGTTGATGGGATTGAGCGAGATCGCGGAAAGTGGAACAAGCTCGGCAAGGCGTGGTACCTCCTTGGGGAACGCGCCTCGGTGGCGCTCGCGACACGTCTCGTGTCAGACGCTGATGTGATCGCGGATTACTACCGCGACACGTATGGATGTGAGTCGGAGGTTATCCCCTACGGCGTTCATCCAGTTGTCCGGCAACCAGGGGAAGCGCTCGCGAAGTTCGGACTCAAGCGCAGAGGGTACATCCTCTACGTCAGTCGACTCGAGCCGGAGAATAACGCGCTCGGAGTTATTCAGGCATACAACCAACTCAACACCGATATGCCCCTCGTTATCGTTGGTGACGCGCCGTACGCGCAGGAGTACAAGGCGAAGCTGCGCGCGACCGCCTCGCAGAACGTCATATTCACCGGATTCCAATTCGGAGAGGCGTACGAGGAGTTCCAAAGCAACTGCTACTGCTACGTGCAGGCGACCGAGGTCGGTGGTACCCATCCGGCGCTCGTTGAATCGATGTCCTACGGAAATTGTGTGATTGCGAACGGAACGCCGGAGAACCTTGAGGTGATCGGCGACGCCGCGCTTTCGTACCCTAAGAACGATTTCTCAAAGCTCGCTCAGATTATGGGTGAGGTTATCGCGAACGCGGATCTCGTCGCTCAATACGGAGAAAAGGCACGCGCTCGCGCGCTCTCACAGTATTCGTGGGACGCTGTCGTGTCTCGGTACGAGACCCTTCTCGCGTCACTTCGCTAGCGAGCAGTTTCCCCCGGGAAGAATGGCTGAACTGGATTAAGTCTCGTAACCTGTACCTGTCCGCCGACCGGTGAAATGAAGAACGCGTTCCCTTCTACGGAGTAGAGCAGTCCACTTCCTGGAATCTTGAGCCTCCCTTGAACGTCCGGGCG
Organism: Bdellovibrionota bacterium; assembly: GCA_044345405.1. Lineage (GTDB taxonomy): Bacteria > Bdellovibrionota_C > UBA2361 > UBA2361 > OMII01 > OMII01. The sequence goes on along the minus strand of JBIJBE010000012.1, from coordinate 77,205 downwards.
GTTCTTTAACTCGCGCGCCTGTGCCTCCTGCCAGTCGGTGAACGCGCCCATCTTGAAGGTCGTCTCCGTGCCGTTGTGCTTTAAGGTCGCGTCGAAATTATCAAAGAATGAGCGTCTCGTTTGTGGCCCATCGCCCAGGGACATCTCGCGCATACCCTTAAGGCTTGAGTGGTGGTGACCCGTCGAATCGATGTAGGCGGAGTGTTGAAAGCCCATCTTCTCAGCGAGATCGAATGCCTTTTGAGCCTCTCGGAACGTTGCCGAGATGGGCGCGACCGGAGCTGTGGCTGGAGGACTCGAGGGAACTAACGTTGGATGTTTGGGCGCTAACGCGCATCCCTCACTGCCGAGCGCGGCCGCGACGAGAGTGGCGAATACGCCAGCCCTACGCACCGAGGATGTGGTGAGGTCAACAAACTTTGTATCTACTCCAGGATTCATGGCTTGGCTTCTCTATACCTACTAGTCCGTTAGAAAACCTAGGTCGTGGAGGGGATACGATCTATCAGATGGTTATTCCGTTCAAGGTGTGGGGTGTCTCCTTACGGCAGCTATCTTGCCCCACTTGGAGACCATTCCCGACAGAAACAACCTAATTGCCATCCTTACGATCGCTCGGGATTTGTCGTGGAGGTGAGGCGCCGAATCTGACCTCCCCAACGCGCCGCGAAAAATCGGCATTTTCTGACTACCGCGAGATCTGATGCGTGACGACCTGACATCGTGAAACGATGCCCAACGTACGATTTCTCAAACGAGCGAATCGAATTAGATTAAGGTTTTTGACCTGTGCTAACGTTTGTCGTCTTTTGTGAGTTCCTTTCTATCCCCGAGGGAAAGTCCAGCATGACCTTTGTTTCTCCTGATCCATCTTCTAACTTCCATGGCGGAGATAATGGACTTCGATGTTCTCTAACGGAAAACACAAGTGCCGGTTTCGAGAGAATTTCTTTTACTTCTGGAACTACCGTGAACGGGCTTCCGGCGATCCTCGGGGAGGAAGCTTTCGCCGCTACGTTTTCGCTCGGTGACGTATCCTTGGTGCTTCCGCGGACAATCTCGGTTGAACCTCAGCGCGAGTTTGAGGCTGTTAGCATTCGACACGTCCTCCAGAGCGATCCTGAAAGGGCCATGAAGCTTTTCAACGATTGTTACGATGTGTACGTGAAGGCGTTTCCTGATCCTGATGAGATTCAATCTCCCGAGGGCCTTTTGCGCGATCTAAAGAAGGAGGCTCCACTATGGGATATGGTGGCGGTTTTAGAAGGCAAGCGGGTTCTTGGTGCCTGTCATTTTACTCTCCTGCAATCGAATCACCCTGAGATAGGTCTGTTTGTCGCTGTTGAGCATATTTACGTGGATCAAAGCGAGCGGCAGCAAGGCCTCGGACGGACCCTGCTCGCCCACACCGAGGAGCTGATGCGAGCGTGGGGCGTTAAGGTAGCTATCGCCGAACAGAACGATCCTCACGCGATGTCACCCGAGCTTTTAGCCTTTGACGCTGAGTCCGGTGTTTCTTCCCGGCAGAGGTTGAGCTTTTGGAAGAAGCGAGGATATGAGGGAATTGACGCGCCGTATGTGCAACCACCTCTTGAGGAGGGGAAAGCGGCTGTCTACCACCTCCGCATCGCCATTCGACGCCTCGACCCCAGTGTGCCCGATTCCCTGCCCGTCGAAGGATACATTCAGATGCTCAAGGCGTATCAATCTGGATGGGTTAACGATATCGATTCGAATCCACTTGTAAATCAGTACTGTGACGCGATTCGTCGTGAGCATCCTCAGCGTGTTCCCATCATAGACTTGGAGGAGCCAAGAACGTGTGTGAAGGGCCGGTCATTTGACTAGGGAATGGCGCCGTCCGTTCCTGAGAGGCTAGTGCCGCTCCTCAAGCCTCGTCAGTCGCCGACCCAGATCGTTATGGAGCTGCGTGATGCGCCGATGTAGCTCGGTTACTTTTCGCTCCGCCTTCAGGTTCACCTCATACTCAATATCATTTCTGACGCGCTCCTTCGCCGAGTTCAGATTTTGCGCGAGGAGAACCACGATGCTCAAGAATATCGCCTCAAGGGATACCGACATCGTGAGGAATCCGAACGGATACGGATCGAAGGCCGCGATTCCTGGAATAAGTTCAACGTTGATCACGATCCATGCGAGGAAGATAAGCGCGTTAATAGCTAGGAACGGCATGCTGCCGCTGAAGTCAGCGATCCAGTTAGCGATCCGTTGTGGCAGGGCAAGAGTGCTCTCAAAGGCGGTGTTGGCGTTGTCGGTTGCGCGACCCATCAAGAGATGATCTGCCTCGCGAAGACGTCGTGAAACCATAGCGAGGAGGTTGATGCTCGCTTCAGGTTTGGCTCGTAGAAAGTCCAGCAACGCGGCGCGGGGGAACTCCCACACTGAGCTCTCCTCAGTCGTGGTGGCGCTGGCCGAACGGGGGCCCGGGTCAAACACGGCGGTTTCGCCGAAGATATCGCCGCTCGACAAGGTGGTCAGAATCAGCTTTTTCCCCTCGTAATCGTTGACGTAGATCTCAACGCTTCCTGACTGAACGATGAAGAGAGAGTCTCCCTGCTCGCCTTCGTGAAAGAGCGCCGCCCCCGACGGGATTGTTCGCTCCCGCAGTACCCCGTGAAGTGCCGCGATCTCGCTTTCGTCAAGGAGGGAGAAGAGGGGGATGGAGCGAAGGAAGGTTTGGTGTTCGTGGGTTGGGTGGGGCGCCGTTTCGGTGGTCATGGGTTTTTGAATCCTGGGACGGTATCGTTTCCTCTCGGGAAGTTATCAAGAGGAGGGGCGGGGTGTCATGGGGGAAGAGGGGACGGGACGGGGGAGGGCGAGCATTCCTGGTCGCCGGAAGGTGTGGAGCCGCAGTAACCTTCGCCGCCGAATCCAACACGGCGGTCAGGAATGACCGCCCTCCCTCGTCACGGGGCTAACCCCGTCGCCAAGATGACCCCTTCGTCCCACCCCTCACTTTAACCCGCCGTTTGATCGCTCAATCCTTTTGCTAGTTATATTGGTACGTTAGCCGCCCCATTCCGCCCCCCGGAAAAAATCCCGGGCGCTGTGTTTAGAATTTCCGGTGTGGTACTATTTGGCGCGGTATTTTTTCCAAGGAGGGATATGCGAGGCATATCGGTCGTAATTCCAGTTTATAACGAGGAAGAGAACGTAGCTGAGGGATTCCGAGAGGTTGCTGGTGTACTTGAGACAACCGGCATGGCCTACGAGATCATCTACGTTGATGACGGCTCTCGCGATACCACGGTAGCGACCCTCCTTGAGGCGGCAGGCAACGATCCGCACCTTCGACTTATTCAACTCCGGCGCAACTTCGGCCAGACAGCCGCGATGTCCGCAGGATTTGATCACACCAAGTACGATATCGTTATCGCGCTCGATGGCGATCTTCAAAACGATCCGAAAGAGATTCCACAGATGGTCGCTAAGCTCGATGAGGGATACGACCTCGTGTGTGGATGGCGTAAAGCTCGACGCGACAAGTTTATCAGTCGGCGTCTCCCAAGCATGATCGCGAATCGCATCATCTCGTACTGCACGGACGTTCGTCTTCACGATTACGGTTGCACCCTCAAAGCGATGACTGGTGATATCGCGCGTGGTCTTCGCCTCTACGGTGAGATGCACCGATTTATCCCAGCGCTCGCGAATGAGATGGGAGCGAGAATCGTTGAGGTTCCCGTTAATCACCGTGAGCGCAAGTTCGGCACCTCGAAGTACGGAATCTCCCGAACGATCCGAGTGGTGCTTGACCTCATCACCGTGAAGTTCTTACTCGGGTATTCGAAGCGTCCGATTCACCTCTTCGGTCTCGTTGGAGCCCTTTCCGGCTTGTTCGGCACAGCGCTTCTCGCCGTGCTGACCTTCCAACGGATGTTCCAAGGCGTTCCGATGGGCAACCGTCCATTGCTCTCCCTTGGTGTGATGATGATTATCATCGGCATGCAATTCATGGTGTTCGGTCTCCTCGCCGAGGTGTTGGCGCGAACCTACTACGAGTCGCAGAACAAGAAGACCTACGTTGTCCGACGAGTGTTTACGGGCCTTGATGTAGATGGCAGTGCACCGTGGAAGCGAAAAGCCGCGAACTAATATTCTCTGATAGATCGACCGCGCGTCCTATTCGCTTGCTGCTTGATGGCCGCAAGTTAAAGGACGGCGGTATCGGTGTGTATACCGACAATTTGATCCGCGGCCTTCTTGAGGTCGGAGGGGTTTCCATCACCGTGCTCTATGGTGATGAGCGGTGTCGCGATGTTCAGTACGCCGGAGAGGTCGAGTGGTTGTGGGATCCCGCGAGTCCTTATTCCATCGACGAGATGCTCTCTATGCCGTCGAGGATCGATTTCTCGCGTTACGATATCTTTCACACCCCGCACTACATGCTTCCGTACCGCGTTTCGATTCCAACGGTGGTAACGGTCCACGATCTTATTCACATCACACATCCTGAGAAGTTCTGGTATCCATCGGTTGCCAAGTTCTTAATTCGTTCCGCTGTGCGCAGAGCTGATGCCGTCTTAGCCGTGAGTCGGCATACGCGCACGGGTCTGCGCGAATTGACAGGCGCAAGCGAAACGAAGATTCAGTATATACCGAACGCGATCTCTCCACGTGTGCTCGCCGGGTCTCAAGACGTAGCTCATAATGACGACGAGTTGCCGTATCTGTTCGCGATCTTCTCGAACACCAAGCCGCACAAAGGATTGTCGGACCTCTTGGCGGCGTACCGGGAGTTCCGCGAGGGCCGGAGGTGGACCGATTTCGCCACGCAGTGCCCTTCACTTGTTCTCGCCGGATTTGGAGTTCACTATCTCGTGGATTCCCCAGAGGGTGAAGCTCTCCTCAAAGCCAATGAAGGAGTTCGCGTCGTCGGCTCGCTCTCTGACGGCGAGCTTCGTCGCTCATTGCGTGGCGCTCGCGCTTTAATCGTTCCCTCCCTCGTCGAGGGGTTCTGCCTTCCCGCTGTTGAGGCGCAAGCTGTGGGAACGCCCGTCGTGTGTCGTCCCGTCCCCGCGTTGCTTGAGTTGGTGGGTGAACAAGACACCGTCGCGGATAGCTTCTCTGTTGGGAGTTTGTCGAACGCCATAGGAGAGGGGCTGCGTAAAGCTAATTCTTCGGCTCGACTCGTGCCTCACGCGCATCTCGAACTTTACTCCTGCGCGAAGGTAGCCTCGATGGTAAAGTCGGAGTACGAGCGAATACTTTCGGCGAGGAGCGCGTCGTGAGAGTAGCGTTAGTACACGATTGGTTGACGGGGATGCGAGGAGGTGAACGATGCCTTGAGGCTTTCCTCTGCATCTATCCGGACGCGGATATCTTTACCCTCGTGCACGTTCCGGGGACGACATCGACGATGATCGATGCTCGGGTAAAGGTCACCTCCTTTCTCTCGAGTATTCCAGGAATTAAGAAGCTCTACAAAGCGTTTCTCCCGCTCTATCCCCTCGCGGCCCGCTCGTTCGATTTTACCGGATACGATCTCGTGGTCTCTCTCAGTCACGCCGCCGCGAAGAACGTGCGTGTGCCGGAGGGAGTCCCACACGTGTGTTACTGCTTTACGCCGATGCGCTACATCTGGGATCAAGCGGCGGCATACCTGCGTGGCGTGAAGTATCTCTGCGCGTTGCCACTCATCACGGTGTTGCGTCGCTGGGACACCAATGGGGCTCGGCGTGTCTCCCATTTTATCGCTATCAGCACCTTCATTAGCGCGCGAATTCGAAAATTTTACGGGCGCTCCTCAACGGTCATCGCGCCTCCGGTGCGAATGAGTGATGAGGTCTCTTTTGAGCTCACGCCAGATGAGCGAGCCTTCTTTGAGCGCCATCCCGAGCCGTTCTTTCTGTGCGCGGGCGCGCTCGTTCCCTACAAAAAGATCGATGTCGCGGTGAAGGCGTTTAACGAACTCGGGCAGCCCCTCTGGATCGTTGGTGGAGGCCCCGAGCAAGCGATCCTTGAAACTATCGCGGGACCAACTGTTCGCGTGCTCGGTCGTGTTAGCGAAGCTTTCTTATGGGAGTGCTACCGAAGGTGTAGAGCGCTTATCTTCCCCGGTATCGAGGATTTCGGAATCGTCCCAGTTGAATGCCTCTCCGCCGGTCGTCCTGTGATCGGTATAGATGCCGGGGGGTTGCGGGAGTCTGTCGTTGGATGGCGCCCCTGGTTAGGGTCCAACCTTGTCCCTACCGAGCACACCGGTGTATTTGTACCTAAGGAGAGGTGTGGCGATGTCTCCGCGCTTGTTGAAACGGTGCGAACGTTTTGCAAGGTTGAGGGAAGTTTTTCTGCTGGCACGCTCAAGAATCGAGCTTGTCGGTTCAGTTATGACCACTTTTTTGCGGCGTGGGCCTCATTTTTAGAAGAGGTCGGATTGCGGAAGACCACCCAGCCCACGGGTGTGGAGCGAGCGACCGCGGTAGGGGCGAAGCACGGGGTATAATGCTTAAGCAGAGGCGACAACTATTTGAATATCTCTTTATGGTCGCCGACCTCGCGGTCGTGAGCGCCGCGTGGGTTGTCGCCTACTGTCTCCGTTTCATGACCGATATCGTTCCGGTCGAGAAGGGCGTGCCGGAGTTCGCTCCTTACCTTTCGATGACGGTGTTTATCTGGCTTATCTGGGCCTTCGTTTTCCGTCGCATGGGACTCTATCGCCCGATGCGCGGTGTTCGACGCACGCACGAGCTGTGGGTTCTGATTAACGCGAATGCGCTCGCTATTCTCCTGCTTATCTCGATCACCTACCTCTTTCGAGAGAAGAGCGTTCAGTTTTCTCGTCTCGTGTTCGTATACTTCTGGGCGCTCGCCACCCTCTTTACCGTGGTTCAGCGCTCATCTCTTCGCTTTCTGCTACGCGAGTTGCGGCGCAAGGGATACAACCTGCGCTATATGGTGATCGTTGGCGCTGGAAAGGTAGCTGGTGATCTCGCGAGCAGAGTCCGACTACATCAGGAGTTGGGTGTTCAGCTCCTCGGTTGTTTGTCGAAGCGTGGAGATGAGAAGCGGGGGCCCGGAGGGGTTCCCGTGGTTGGCCGTTACGAGGATGTTGGAAATTTCGTTGGTCGCACCGACATCGATCAGATCGTTGTCGCGTTGCCCCTCGAAGATCATCAGATGCTTCCGTCGATCATGGAGCAGCTCAAGGACTCCATTGTTGATATTAAGATCGTTCCAGACCTCTACCAGTTCGCCAGCTTGGGTGGGGCGATTGAGGAATTTGAAGGACTTCCGGTCATCAGCCTCCAAGAGTGCCCGCTAGATGGCATCAACCTCTTCACAAAACGGGTGGTAGACCTTGTGTTGGCGTGCGCGGCGTTACTCGTCTTCTCTCCGTTTATGATCCTTATCGCCCTCCTCGTGAAACTCACCTCTCGAGGGCCGATCCTTTTCAAGCAGGAGCGTGTCAGCTTCGACGGAAGTCGATTTAGCATCGTGAAGTTTAGAACGATGTACACTAACGCTGAGAGTCAGGGGCCAGGGTGGACAACCCCTGGTGATAACCGAGTAACCCCGTTGGGTCGAATCCTGCGCTCCACAAGTCTCGATGAGTTGCCGCAACTTCTGAATGTATTGAAAGGGGACATGTCGATCGTCGGACCGCGACCCGAGCGGCCTGTGTTTATCCAGGAGTTCCGGCGACGGATTCCGAGATACATGCTCCGACACAAGGTGCCAGCGGGTATCACCGGATGGGCGCAGGTTCATGGATGGCGGGGCGACACATCTATCGATAAGCGAATTGAATACGATCTCTACTATATTGAGAATTGGTCCCTGATCCTTGACCTCAAGATAGTGTGGATGACCGTCTTCAGAGGGTTTCGAAATCGGAACGCTTACTAGGACCTCCGCGGATTGCATCCTTTCCAGAAGCCCGTCTCTGATCTAACCTTCAACCATGCGAAACATGGCGCTCTTCCTGATGATCTGTCTCTTTGCCGGTTCGACCGTTTTCGTCGCTGCCAACGACATCCGACATCGCCTTGCTCCGCCCACCGATTCGGACAGGGTTATCCTTCAGGAGATGCTTAAGGATATTCAAGGTGAGCATGTGATCCCAGCTGTTAAAGCCGCCATGCCTAAAGAAGCTATGCCCGACCGTTCGCATGGAAGTTACCTGGCGCGTCGCGATATTGAGCGTCTCAAAAAGTTTATCGTAAATCTGGTGAACCCAGAAGAATCGACCGAGTCAGCGCCGAGTGAAGCGGCGCCGCAGGGGGAGAATAAGTAAATGATGGGGCGCGTGGGGCTTGGTAGTATCGCTCGACTGGTAACGCTTATCGCGGGGATGACGGCGTCTACTGCGCTCTCTGGGTGCGTTTTAGTTCCCTTTATTCAAGCGTTCAAAGAGGTCGGGGCGACCGAGGGGGACCGTATGGCGCTCCTCGATAAAGAGATCAAGGGATTCAACGCCGCTATCGTGTGGGGAAACGCCACAGAGGCGGCTAGTTATGTCGCTCCTGAGAGTCAGCTTAAGCTCGCTCCTCAATTCAAGGACACCTCTGAAGAGGAGCGCATCGTTGATACAAAAGTTACCAACGTAGTCTGGGGTGATGGGGCTCGCGAAGCGACCGTTCAAGTTAAGACGAAATTCTATCGTGTGCCTGTGTATGTTGTGAATACGCGCACGGAGGAGCAGCGATGGACCTGGGGTTCAGGCTCCTGGAAATTAATTGACCGCGCGGTAAACGAGGGGTAGGTGGTAACGGATCTCTCCCCGTTCATTTTCGGATCTCTATGGCACGCAACGCGCGTGTGTGCGCTCGCCGCTCTGATCAGTGGGTGCGCGGTGTTTGGTCCGAAGGCGAAGACCCAGGGAGCGGGCAGCGTTCCTATCGAAGCCACCGCCGGTATTGACCCAGATGTTACCCCTTTTGTTCTCGAGGTCGTTGACGAGGTTAATGACGGAAAGAAGCTCGTCGTCAAAGGCCGTATCATCCCGAAGGCAACAAAGCCAGCGTCGGAGGTGGTCGTTCGTCTCTCCGCGCTCGATAAAGCGGGAGAGGAGCGAGTGTCGTTTCATAATATGAAGGATGTGCTGGGCGGTGGCCCGGCTGAGAAAAAGGGCCCTCTGACCCTCGAAAAGGGGGTGGCTCAGCCGTTTACCCTCTCCATGCCGCTCAAGGGTATTACGAGCTACCAACTTGAGGTGTTGTGGGGCAAAGAGGCTGCTCCGTTCTCTCCAGCCGATAGCGCACCAGCGGAGAAAACCGAACCTAAGCAGTTTATCGCCTTGCGGAATTTAGAGGTTCATCGAGTTCCCACGGAGAGCTGTTCGAGCCCGAACGAGTGTGTCGTGAGGTTCACGATAACGGGGGAAATGTTCAATTCTGGTACCGCAACTATTAAGGATGTGGTCATTTTGGCCGGGTTTGCCCCGACCGATACGCTTGATTTGAACAGCCAAATTCTTGAGAATGAGAAGCGCGTGGAGGTCCCTAACTTGCGATTGTCGCCAGGCTCCTCCCAGCGCTTTAAGCTGTCGTTGGACAAACCTGTGCCCGTTTCAACGACCATCGCTCCCCAGCCGGTAGTGCGTATCGCGTCGTTCCGTTCCGAGTAGGTTCGCGGCGCGAGAGGCGCCTGCGTCGATGGGCGCTCATCGTGTAAGTAGCCTCCGTTATGTCGTCATCGTGTGAATCGGAACAAAATCGGCCGGAGTCGTCTGATGAAAAGGCGACGCAGGGAGTGTACATCCGCACCTTCGGTTGCGCGATGAATGAGCACGATACGCAAAAGCTCTACAAGATCCTCGAGAAAGACTATCACCCTGTCGATGCCCCCGAGAAAGCTGACCTTGTGCTCATCAACACCTGCAGTGTGCGAGAGAAGCCGGAGCAGAAGCTCTACAGTATGCTCGGCGAGATGCGCGCGTTGAAGGCCACTAACCCGAAGATGATGGTGGGTGTGTGTGGATGTGTCGCGCAACAAGAGGGCGAGGCGATCCTCAAGAAGGGGCGTAACGTTGATATCGTCTTTGGAACGCACAACCTCTCGCTCGTGCCGTCGCTGATCCAACTACGAAAGAAGGGCGCGCCGCCTCAGGTAGCGGTCAACTACCGCGAGGATTGGGAGGAGTTGCCGTTGGGGTTCGCTGATTCGAATCCCGCGACGAACGGCAAGACGAGCAACGTGACAGCTTTCATCTCGATCAGTCGTGGCTGCAATAAGAGCTGCACGTATTGCATCGTTCCCACCACCCGTGGTCCCGAAGTTTCCCGCGCGCTCGCGGAGATCGAGCGTGAGGTGCGTATCGCCGTGCACCGGGGAAGTAAGGAGATCTTTCTCTTAGGACAGACCGTCAATTCGTACGGATTGGACCTCTCTCCTCGCGTTTCCTTTGTGCATCTTCTTGAGAGGATTTCGGCTATTGATGGCGTGGAACGCATTCGGTTTATCAGTCCCCATCCTCAAGAGGTTCGAGCTGATTTCATAGAGTGTGTTAGTTCAAATCCGAAGGTGTGTCGACACATCCACATGCCACTCCAATCTGGAAGTGATCGGATCTTAAAATTGATGAACCGCAACTATCGTCGCGCGAAGTACCTCAAGATCATCGAGGACCTTAAGTCCCGAGTTCCTGATATGGCGATCACCACTGATATTATCGTTGGCTTTCCTGGCGAGACTGAGGAGGATTTTCAGCAGACTCTTGAGATCATGGATATCGTTCAGTTTGACCTGAGCTATTCATACGCATTCTCCCCTCGGCCAGGCACGCCCGCCGCGGAGATGCCTGAGCTGATTACGCATGAGGAGAAGTTGCGCCGACTTCAGTTCCTTCAAGCGAAGCAGGAGCAAATTCAGAGCGCCCGACTTGAGCAGTGGGTTGGTAGGACCGCTGAGGTGCTCATCGATAACTACAATCGAATGGATGAGCGGTGTTTTCAGGGCCGCATCTCGCAAAATTTGGTCGTGAATTTCACCAAACCGTATGAAGGGCTCGCGTTAGGATCGCTCGTGAAGGCGAAGATTATCGGCCGCAAGCGGTATACGTTGGTGGGGGAGATCGAGGGGTAGTCGCGGGTAACGCCCCGGGAGGGCGGTCATTCCTGACCGCCGCGTTAGAACCGGCGATAAAGGTATTTTGCGATACGCCACATTTTCGGCGAGCGACCAGTCCCGAGCAGAGTCGAGGGAGGAATGGTCGCTCTCCCAAGGTGCGACCGCCTTCGGTGGCCTAAATGCTAGTTTCTCCTGGTTTACCGTCTAAAATTTCCCGTGCCCCTTACCCTTCTCCAAGGGTATACTATGCGGGACGTGTGATAAGGATTCCGTCCGGATAGGATTTTCGACCATGGTACAAGAGGCTGCTATTGAGATGTTCGTTGGTGGGTTGGTCATGGACCCAACAACACAGGCCCCCATCGTGGTGCTGAAAGATGAGACCGGCAGTGTTACACTACCGATCTGGATCGGGATAACTGAGGCAACCTCGATAGCGAGCGCCATCAAGCAGATCGCGATGGCCCGACCACTCACCCACGACCTCTTCTATGATCTCTTGCAACAGCTCGGCATGACCGTTCAACGGATTGTGATTACCGAACTCCGCGAGTCCACCTATTTTGCCGAGCTGATACTCGGTCAAGGGGATAAGGCCTTCGTCCTGGATGCTCGTCCTAGTGACGCCATTGCGATGGCATTGCGAGCATCCGCTCCGATCTACGTTGCCCAACAGGTTCTTGACCAAGCTAAGATCGCCTTCGCCTCACAGGGAGAGGCCACCCCACAATCTTCCGGTGAGGGAGAGGGGGCAGCGGCCGATGAGGCCGTGGAGGGGGAGTCCTCATCGAGTGACTTCCAGGCCGTTGATAAGGCTAAGTGGGAGGAGATCCTGAGCCAGCTGGATCCCGACGACTTCAAGTACAAGATGTAAGACAACCTTCTGCCTGTACTTTTGGGGGTTCCTCTGCTACGAAACGGAGTAGATTTCCAGTGTCTAGGTATCGAGGTTTAGTTGTGTCGACCACACCAGTAACGAACGAGCAATCTCAGCGCGAGAAGCCCCGTGCCCCCTCTCGTAATCTCTTTGAGGATCCGGCTATCGCCGCGGCGGCGCAAAATGACCCCTTCGCGCGTTGGGTTGTTAAACACTGGCGAACTATCGTCGTTGTGCTTCTCACCATCGGCGCGAGCATGTTGGGGTACAATCGCTTCACAACGGTGGCGCTGGAAAAGCGTTCGGCGGCTACAGCTGTGTTGAGCTCGGTTCAAGAGAGCTATCACCAGCTTGTGACCAAAGAGGAGGCTCTTCTCACCCTTCGAGCGGAAGAGGCGGCGCAGGCCGATGCCGCGGAGAAGGCAAAGATCACCGCGAAGATCGATACGACCTCCAAGGAGGTTGATCAACTCAAGGATAAGGTTACCTTGATGGTTGAATCGCTCGATTCGTCGGCTCCATTCAATACCCTCAAGGAGCTCTATCGCGGACTCCTCGCCGCTCGATTGAAGAATTACGATAAGACCCGAGACGCCCTCGCGAACTCATCATGGGAGCAGGTCGGAAAGCCGGAGTCGTCAGAGCGTTTTATGGCCGAGCTTCTCTCGTTCGGTTTGGCTCGCGCGTTGATCGATTCTGACGCGCATCGCGCCTTCGCTCGTGAGCAGTTAGTGAAGCTCGCTGAGCGCGGCTCGTTCGCCGCGGTTCCAGCGGCTAATACCTTGGTGATGATAGCTGTGTCTGAGCCAGAGAAGGCGCAGGCGCAACAGCTCGCTGAGGCGTTGCGAGCGAAGTATCCAAGTCAGCAGCGGTTCCTTACGAATCTTGGGGATAGTGAGTCGTAATGAGCGCGGGCAAACTCCCGTATCGGCTCATCGCGTTTCTTACGCTCATCAACATCCTTAATTTCTTTGACCGATACATCGTTCAAGCGGTGGAGCCGTTTCTCAAGAATGAGTTTGGACTGAGCAATCAACAGTCGGGGCTTCTTGCCTCGGCTTTCGTTGTTGGTTACACCATCTTCTCCCCGATCTTCGGGTTCTTCGATAATCGCGTGGATCGCCGAATCCTGATGGCGCTCGGCCTGGTCGCGTGGAGTCTTTGTACCGGACTCACAGGGCTCGCGACTGGATTCCTTTTCTTCGTCTTGGCGCGGATGCTAGTCGGCGTCGGAGAGGCGAGCTTCGGGGCAATCGTTCCGAGCTTCCTCAAGGGGCGAGTTCAAGACATGGTGGCGTTGAATTCAGCGCTCTCAATTTTTTATGTGGCGATACCCGTTGGCTCAGCGCTCGGATATATCGCTGGTGGTCAGCTCGCCGCTACGTGGGGATGGCGACAGGTGTTCCTCCTCGCCACTATCCCAGGATTGCTTCTGCCGCTTGGGTTCCTGCTCGTCGCCAAGGAGGATCGAGCTCGCGCTCTGCAGGAGCCGAGACCCTCTTTCATGAAGGGGATTAAGGCGATCTGCGCGGCAAGAGTTCTCCGTCTCTCTATCCTTGGCTATATCCTTCAAACATTCGCGTTAAATGGGGTCGCGATGTTCGTGGTCCGACATGTGGCGAGTCTTGGTCTCATGCCGGAGGATGCCGCGAAGTCGTTCGGGTATAACCTCGCGGTGACCGGATTTGTGGGCGCGTTGGGGGGTGGACAACTCGCCTCCCGTCTCGTGAAGGGTTCGGCGATGCAGGTGCGAGGACTCCTTCTCTTTGTCGCGATCTCGACCTTGATTGGCGTTCCCTTCCTCTCCATCGCGTTTCTCTCTACCTCTTCCTATATGTTCTTTGTGTTGTGCTTCGTCGCGCAGATTACGATCTTCGCGGGAACCGCGCCGCTCAACTCGGTACTCGTCGCCCGCGCGCCGAACGGTCTTGAGGCGTTCACCCAGGGCATCACTATCTTCGCCATTCAACTTTTCGGCGCGGCGCTCGCTCCGGTTCTGATCGGTCAGGTCGCGGATCTTCTTATTGGCACGATGGGAATGCCAGAGGCGCGAGCTCTTGCGCTCGGATTGCAACTGACGACACTTGGGATGATCCTCGCTGGCATCGTGTGGCTCATGGCGGCTCGACTGGAGCGACAGGAATTTTCCGTATCCGGTATGAATTAACCTATGAAGCCTGACCGCGTGTGAGGTACACTCAACGTAGGTGGTGATCTCACGTAGTCGCGCCGACGCGTGACGCGATCGCTAAACATCGTAGATGATAGCTCAAGCTTTTCCGTCATCTGTTCTTATCCGAGAAGTAGGTCCTCGCGAGGGCTTTCAAATCCTTCCCCGTTTCTTTGAGACCGAGCAAAAACTCAAGCTCATTCACGCGCTGGTTGAAGCAGGTCTCTCTGAGATAGAAGTGACCGCCTTTGTGCGTCCCGATCGTGTGCCCTCAATGGCTGACGCAGAGAATCTTGTAGCGGCACTCCCACGTGATTCCCGGACCTCGTTCTCCGCGTTATATCTCAACATTAAGGGGTTTCAGCGAGCCGAGGCGAGTGGCGCGCTGCGAAACAAGGGATGGCTCTATTCCTCGCCAAGCGAGAGTTTCCTGCGCTCCAACAACAACACGACGATCGATGATGCGCTCGCCTCGGTCCCGATGTGGTGTGACGAGTTTCATAGATCAGGAAAACGGGTTCACGGTTTAATGGTCTCGACGGCGTTCGGGTGTGGATTCGAGGGGGCGGTAAAGCCGGACGCGGTGTTGAGGCTCGTTGAACGATACCGTGACGCGCTCGCCACGAGGGGAGAAGCTCTCTTAGAGATATGTCTCGCGGATACGGTAGGAGTCGCGCACCCCAACTCGGTTCGAGCGTGTATCCAGCTGTTGCGGCCGTTGGGTATTCCGATCTCGTTGCACCTGCACAACACCTGGGGACTTGGCGTGACGAATGTGTACGCTGGACTATGTGAGGGTGTGTCGATATTTGAGACCTCGATAGGAGGGCTCGGTGGATGCCCCTTCACACCGGGCGCGTCTGGAAATGTGGCGACGGAGGATGTTGTGTATCTCTGTCATGCGCTTGGTGTCGCCACCGGGCTCGATCTTGAGAAGTTGTGTCATGCCGCTGAGTTAGCGGAGTCAATCGTTGGAGCTTCTTTGTCCAGCGGCGTCTACAAAGCATGGAGGCTCTCTGGGAAGAAAATGTCGTAGAAACATAGCGGGTTCGGAGTTGAAATGTGGGACTCGCGTGATTAACCTTGAGGTACGTATGAATAATTTCTTCGTTCCCTACACAGGTAAAAAGCCAGCTCTGGTCAATATCAATGGCCATCGCCTCGTCATCTTGGCGGAGGAGAAGGACATTCTCGAAGAGGACCTTGAACTTTTGGGAGCAGATCGAGTCAAGAAGGTGAAGGTTGCGGGATCTGAGTCCGAGCAGGAGCAGATGCTCGGTAAGATAGCGCGACAAGTCGACGGTGGTGTTGTGATCGCTCCATCGGGTATCGGATTGCGAGACGTTCTCAAGAATCTTGAAACCGAGCTTCCCTGGTTCCAATAAGGGAGCTCACCGTTTTCCCTTCTTGTTGCTCTCTTTGCGCGGAATTCAAAATTTGGATTTTTTCTACAAAGAGCTCGATGAGAGGGGGAGTCGGGGAAATTCTTCACGTTATCCCCTGTTTCATTGTTATTTTTGCTCGATTGAGCCTAACTCAGCCTTGGTCTAGGATGACCATCGTTACAAAGCGCTCAAACCCGAGCGCTTCCGGTAGTGTTCATGTCCAACGAGCAACAACAGAGAGAGCCTTCTCGTGGCGTTTCCGCCGATCTCGATCCGTTCGCTATCGCCGCCGGGATGCTTCGGAACGATATCCCCCTTCTTCTCCCGATCCTGGGCGTGCTCGCCCTTGCCTCTATCGCGCAAAGCCTCAGCTCTCCATCCAGCTTCATCGAGATCGGTGGAGTGGTGCTCCTCGATCGCGTTATCCAACTCGTGGTCATCAGCGCTGTCGTCCTGCGGTGGCGTAGGAAGCTTGAACACGTCAAGGGAAGCTTGGTGAATCCCTTCCTCGCCGCTCTGCGGATCATAGCGGCGGGGTTGGTCGTGTGGGGAGCTCTCACACTTCCGATGGTCGGGGCCTCCTTTGCGAGCCTGAGTTGGGCCTCGCCGTTTTTTATCTTCCTCTTTTTTTGCGCCGTATTTTGGAGTTTTCGTTTCTACTTCTACTTCGCCACCTTTGGACTTCTTGGTGGAACGTTGCGAGACTCGTGCGGCGCCGCCATCGATCTCGGACGCCGGGAGCCATTGGCCGCTGTCCGTTCGCTTATCGCGCCGGTGGCGGTCACAGCACTGGTGGTAGGACTGCTCTGGTATCCCGCGCCTGATGGCCGTTCGTTGTTCTGGGCGACCGCGGCGTCGGCGGCCGAAGGGCTCTTCTGGGTCCTCTCAACATACACCGGCCTCGCCTTGGCGCTCGTATGTATCGATGAGTCGGTGTGGCGTGCGGCGGGTCTTGATCCGTATCGTCACCAACGATTGAGAACGCTGGAGGCGCAAGGCCGAGCGAGTCGGTTCAATTGGCTCTCCCCGCGAAGTGGCGTAAGGATATTTGTGGTCGCGCTCTGCGTTATCATCGGCGCTCTCGTTCAAGGTTTTAGTGTGGAGCCGGCCGCGAGCATCAAAGTTGAGAGCTACCAGGTGCGAGACCGAGGGATATCGGTCGTCCTAGATCTCTCCGATCCCGTTTATAAATTTCGAGGATTCAACCCCTATGCGTTCTCACTGGCCACGCAGACCGGCATGGAGGTTGTGAGCGCCCGAATCGAAAAGGTTTCGCTCGCGCCCGATGGCGATTTCTTGCGAGGGACTTTTCCGTCGCAGGCCGGGCCGGTGAAATTGTACCTTGCCTTCAAATCACACAAGACCGACGAAGCGCTGCGAGGAATGGATAATCTCTATCTTTGGTACAACCTCAAACCGGTCGTCCCGCTTCGCGGAGGTGAGGCAGCGCCGTCCGTCGCCCCGAGGGGTGAAGGTGCGCGCTAGCCGGCCGATTATTCAGGTAGTTACAACGACTATCTCCCGTCCAGTCTGAAAAAGAGGGTAATAGCGACCGCAAATCTCGAGGTTGGTAGGAAAAACGCCGACACCTCAGAGGCCTGGGGCTTTCCAGAGGGATAGGGAACGGCGCATGGACTCGATATTCTTTCTTGGAGGGGACAACGACACCCTTCCCACATTTCTCAATAGGTTGGGCTACTCAATCACCCAGCCACATCAGGGCGTGTCGCTTTCGGAAGCTGTTTCTAAGAGCTCAATGGATCTCATTCTTATCGACTGTCGAGCGATCGATGACCCGAACGGCATATGCGCGTTCTTTCGAGCGCAACAGAATACTCGTTCCGTTCCTATCGTGTGTATCTCTGATGATGTTTTGGACGCGGAGCAGAGTGAAGACCTCGCTCGCGCGGTTGAGGTTGTACATCCACCCTTTTCGGTAGGCGCGCTGGCAAGTCGAATCGCGCTCACCTTGCGCCTAAGGAAGATCGCCGGTACCGACGAGAAGAAGAGTAGCCTCGCTGAGATTAACGCTAATCTCCGTGACCATAACTCCCGCTTTAAAAAGGAGCTCGACGAAGCGCGCGCTATTCAAGAAAGTTTGTTGCCTCGTGTCCTTCCGCGTGACCCGCGCATGGAGCTTGCCGTCTCGTATCAGCCTCTCGATGAGGTGGGAGGGGACTGGTACTTCGCCAACACGAGCAGCTCAGGGCGGATCTCTCTTCAGATCGCGGATGTGTCTGGACACGGGCTCTCCGCCGCTTTCATTGGAAGTATGGCGAAACTCGCTATGACAGCGGCCGCCAAGGAGCGGCCAGATGAGCTGCTTGAAGGGATGAATCGTTTGCTCGCGCCTCAGATACCGCAAGGTCGATTTGTAACGATGGGAAGCTTGTTGTACGACCCTGCGACGGGACAGCTTGTATGGTCTCGCGCGGGACACCCGCCCGCGCTGCGGCTGCGACGGGCCACCAACGAGGTGGCGCGTTTGCTAGGAGAGGGTTTCGCTGTCGGATTCTTCGAGGATTCAACCTACTCACTCTGTGAGGATCGACTTGAGGTCGGAGATACCCTCATCATGTTTACTGACGGAATTACCGAGGCGCAGGACCTCTCAGGAGAGGCGTTTGGAATCGATAGACTGGCCACGGCGTTGCGCGGTACCTCCGCGGAGCAGTCGAGCGCTGATATGTTGCGCACCGTTCTCGACGCCTTTGATACCTTCCGGGGTGAACGGCTTATTCGCGATGACGTTACGGTGGTCCTTCTCAAACGCTCGGCGTAAGGCTACGATGCTTGCGAAGCGTGACATCGTGGCGCGCTCGTATCACAAAGTTTGCTCTGCATGGTAGCTCTTCACCCTCCCCTGAGTGGTATGCCTCTCGCGTTTATCGTGATGCTCTGCTGTGTTGAGCTCGCGAGAACGGGAACGAGATGGCGTCACTATCTGGGAGCTACTCGAAGTGTGGCGATCCTCGCAGTCGTTCTCTCTTCCAGCTTCGCCTTCTTTTCGGGGTATCAAGCGAGTAGTCCCTTGGGGGATCTTCCCACGCATGTTCAAGCCGCGCTCGGTACTCATCATGCCTACGGACGTCTCTTGCTCGTGAACGCGCTCCTTCTCGGGACGTTCGCATGGCTGGAGGCGCGAGCGACCCATGGAAAGAGGGTTCTTTCGCTCCTTTACAGCGTCACCCTCATCGTGCAGCTCGGGTTGACGCTCTTCGTTGGTTATCTTGGTGGTGGACTCGTTTTCACCCATCGGCTCGGGGTTGGCCCCTCGATGTGATTTTTTCTCCACTAAGGCTTTGCGAGCCTTGACGCGCCGGGCACCCACAGGAATTCCTTATTTCCAGCTAAGGTCGCGGCGGAGCGACTCATGACGAACAGCAGGTCGCTTAATCTGTTGAGGTAGTGTCGTGTGTGCTCGTTGACGGGCTCCGACTCGTGCAGCTCCAATACCGCTCGTTCGCCCCGACGACATACGGTTCTCGCGATATGGAGATGCGCGTTGAGGAGCGTACCGCCCGGCAAAACGAACGATTGCAGAGTAGGGAGGGAGTTATTCAGCTCGTCTATCCAACTCTCCAGTCGATCTACCTGTGGTGGGGTCGTCGTGGGAATTGAGGGACTCGTTGTTCCCGCGGGTGACGCGAGCTCTGAGCCGATATCGAATAATTCGTTTTGAATGATCGTGAGTTTGTCGCGCAGAGGTTGAAAGATGCTCTCGACGCACAGCGTTACGCACAACCCAAGGTGGCTGTTGAGTTCGTCGATATCGCCGTAGGCCGATACGCGGATGGCGTTCTTCTTTATTCTAGCTCCACCGACGAGACCTGTGGTTCCGTCATCTCCCGTCCTCGTATAGATCTTATTTAGGGTTACCATCTCTTCTCGCTGGAAAAACTAGGGCCTCGGTGTAGTCGTTGCTCCGATGGGCGGCGTCGATGAGTTATTCTATCACATAAACAGCGATAAGTTCCCATCCATGGACCGGAGTATCTCTCGACTCGGTGGGCTTATTTGCCGTTTTTGTTCGGGTTTAGGGGAGGTTGTGGCGTTAGTTCGACAAGATATCCTCGATTTGGTCCAGCGGCTGATTCCCTCTTGGAATCTTATCCGTAGATCGCGCGGTGCGGGAGGGAGCGATTCGCTCCTGCTTGCTTGTTGAGTGGGTAGGAGGACTATCTGATTCAACGGTGAGCCCGTTGCAGCCCGCATAGGGAGCAAGTAACGCGATAACGACGAAACAGAGGAGCAGCAACGAGAGTTTTTGCGGGGTGGATGCGTTCACGAGAGTGGTTCAATCAGCTGGTTTATAGACGATGTTCTGGTGAGGGTTATAGGGCACTCGGCTTGGGAAGCGCAAAGGGCGAACGGCTCATCTCCTTGCGGGGGAACCGCTTGTATCGCGACAATAGCCTAAGATTGTTTGTGTTTTCTGTTCGAAGCCCTATGCGTTCCGATATCGATATCGCGACGGCGAACCGACTCTTCTCAAACCAGTGTTATTTTTAGAGGTTTTCCGTAGCTCAAGGGCCTTAAACTATTTAGCCCCTTTTGATTCGTGCCGACCCCCAACGCAGGGAAACTTTTAACGATCCAGGGGTGTTTGCGCGGACGGCGCCGGTGGGCTCCGTCACCTCACTCGTTGAGACTGGATCGATGAATGAGTCCCGTGACTTGAATGGACCGCAACGTAATGCAAGCACAGAGCGAGTCGAGCAAAAATAAGCGCAAGCGCGCGAGCCCCGTCATCGACGAGCCGCTCGTTCATGCCGCCATGAGCGACGTCGGAGTTGAGCGCTCCGAGAATGAGGATAGGTGCGCGACGATCGCTACCGAGCGGGGTGTGTGCTTCCTCGTGCTTGATGGAATGGGAGGTGCGGAGGGTGGAGAGTTCGCCGCGCAGATCAGTGTTGACGCGGTTCGAAGATTTCTAACGGCCGAACATCACGGGGACGTTGTTGAAGCGCTGAGAAACGCCTGCGAGGAAGCCAACAGAACGATCATGCTTCGCCGCCAGAGTCAACGTTTCAAGGAGATGGGGACCACCATCGTTGGGGCGTTGATAGAGGACTCCGCGGTAGCCATCGCGCATGTCGGGGACTCGCGAGCGTACCTTGTTCACGAGGAAGGCATCCAGCAACTCACCGTTGACCATACGTATGTGCAGCAACTCGTTGACCGAAATGAGATAACCCGAGAAGAGGCGTTGACGCATCCACGGTCCCATGTGCTCACGCAATGTCTTGGTTCCTCTCCTGATGTGACGGTCGATGTGAATCGATATTGGATCTGGCCGTTGGAGCGGGGAGGCGCGTCTGACCTCTTGGTTCTGTGCTCCGATGGTCTCTACAGCTTGGTCAGTGAGGAGGAGATTCGTCGAATCGTCACTGTGCTGGCTCCTCGCAAAGCGTGCGCCGAGTTAATTCAGCTCGCGAATACTAGGGGAGGGTTCGACAACATAACGATCTCAATAATTCCCCTTCACGGGCATCTGCGAACTGAGGAATCCCCCACCTGGGGACGAGAGATCGCGAGTCGGGAGCGAAGCCGCCGAATCGGGGATTGGTGGCGGCGTTCCCTCATTTACCACATGGTGACCGCGAGCATCGTCGCCGTGGGGGCGTCTTTGGGGGCGGTGGCACTATTTTTCTATCTCAGGGTTTTAAGGAATTTGTAGAGGGAGCTGCTTATGAAAGATGACACAGGGCGACCAGGGAGCGGAGATAAGGGCCTTCCAGCGGGAACGCGGGCTCGCAATCGCACTATGATTATCGGAGCTGAACGGGTTTCCACGCTCGGCGCGACTGTTGAGCGGGCTACTCCTATCGAGCCGCTTGGTTCTCGCGGAGAACCTCACGCGCGAGATCTCGATCCGCTCGGACTTGATACTCTTGAGCAGGACGAGTTTGTCACGCCAGTCTCTCACCATGATGATTTCCAGAGCCTTGATGAGATCTTTGGGACTATGCATGAGGATACCAGAGCTACCGAAGCCCAGGAGACCGTCGAGCGGGTCACCGCGGGGGAATCCGGCTCGAAAGACGCTTCATCGACCCTCATGAGGGATCTGGGGCTTGATGATGATTTCCAATCAGTGCTTGATGTTTTTGAGCCGCCTCCTGCCGCGTCAGCTCAGGTTGCGGCCCCGAAGATCGTACGCTCTCCCTCTGGGATCCTCAATCCGCCCGTCCAGGTTGTCGCGACCGACCTCTTTGATCCATTCGCCGCCATGGAGCATGAAGAGGAGCCGCGAGATCCGCAAATGTCGGCGGAGGCGTCCCCGGTTCTCAGTGATAGTGACCTTGAGGACACCTTTGAGGATGTGCCGAATCTCGATCCCGTCGTCGAGGAGTCCCCACCGACGCCAACGGCCGTGCGAGAGGATGAGAGGGCCGTGCCGAACGAGCGCCTCATAATTCCACCTTCGCTCCATCAAACGGCGGCGCCGGCGGTCCAATCTAGAGAGGGGCAGGTTTTTCCATCTGAACTGAAAACGAGTACCTATCAAGAGGCGCCGGACGCTGAGCTTATGAGCGAACCACGAGATCAGATTTACTGGAAGAGCGAGTCACCGCTCGTTGGATTTCTAGTGACCTATGACCATGATTCGAACGGAACGTATGTGGAGCTTCGCCAGGGGCGCCTCATGGTCTCGAATCAACGCGAGGATTCGGGAAATTGTCTCGTTGTTGTCGGAGATTCCGTTTCTCCAATGCACGCCATCATGCGAGTAGCCGCGGGCGGTAGTCTGCAGGTTTTGGATCAACTCTCTGAGTCCGGCACTCGTGTCAAACGTGTCGGTCAAAGGGAAGAGGAGTTCCTCTCAGGCGAGAAGAGCTCCTTGTCTCATGGGGACGTACTGTTCTTTGGAGATCGAAAGTTTCATGTCCTCCTCGTCGTTGGCGAGGTGGAGGAGGGATAGTCGTCCGCTTGTATGAGTGAAGAGCACACCATAAACCTACAACCGGGTGCCGTCATTGGCGGGAAGTACGAGGTCGTGAAGTGCCTCGGCTCCGGCAGTATGGGATCGGTGTACGCGTGTAAGAATCAGGTGCTGCAAGGCCAGATCGTCGCGATGAAGGTGTTGTTCCCGGAGGTCGCCACGGATAAGGTCGCGGCGGCGCGATTCAAGAATGAGATCCTTGCCGCGTATGAGGTATCGCATCCCAATGTTGTGAGAGCCTACGAGTACCTTACGGATCGAGACTTTGTCGCATATACGATGGAATTCGTTGGTGGTGGAGATCTCGCGTCGAAGCTCGGTTCGGATGAGCGGATTCCGATCCCAGAGATAATGCGGATCCTGAGCCAGATGTCCGCCGGGTGTCAGGCGATTCACGACGCGGGGATAGTGCACCGTGATTTAAAACCGGAAAATATTCTTCTTACAGCTGAGGGGAACGTAAAGATCGCGGATTTCGGCATAGCTCGTAATCGCCACGGACCTAAGTTGACCGAGCACGGAGGCGTGGTCGGGACCATAGACTATGTGGCGCCCGAGTATATGTTAAAATCTCAGGTCGACTGGAGGTCCGACATCTACGCGCTTGGAATCTTGGCGTATGAGATGGTAACCGGAGATTCTCCATTCAAGGGCGAGAGCGTCTACGCGACCATGACGAAGCGTCTTAAGACAGATCCAGCTCCGCCTAGCTCTTTGCGCGAGGAATGCCCACCAGAGCTCGATCGAATCATCCTGAAGGCGATGCAGCGAGAACCAGAGAAGCGATACCAAGCGTCAATCGACATGTTTCGCGATTTGCAGAGTCTGGCGGTAGAGATGGATCTCGATGGCGGGGTTGTGGTTTCCCCAGGAAACGCCGGACACTCATCCTCGGTTTCTCAACGACGCGCTACTCCCTCAGAGGCGGTCAGTGATGGAGAGCGAGCGGGAATGATGCGGAGCTCTCACGGAGAGGGAGAGGATTCTCGGGGAGGCTTTGAAGAGGCTGGCGTCTCAAACGTTGGTATGCGGAGCGTTGAGCCAGAGGGGTATGCCAACCACTCCCATCAGGTGGCGGGGCGGTCTCGCGTAAGTGAGGGTCGTGGGCTCGAGGAGCCACTCAGTAACGCCCCTGTTGAAACAGATGTTCCCTATTCCGCGTCAGAGCCTCTTGTGTCTAATTTCCAAGAGGCTAACGTAAAGGAGAGGTCCGCGGAGTTCCGCCCTGCGCGCTCGAGAAGCGGGCCGCGCCGAAACAGTGAAAAGGATTCTCACTGGGGTGAAATCCTTGTGCTTATCTTCGCGGCAGCAGTAGGTATCGGGTGTGGCTTTATGTTTCTCAAGTTGTTTGCTCCGTCGTTGTTAGCTAAATGGCATTTTTAAGAGAGTCAAAAGATGAAACTGCTCATCGTTGATAAGACAACAGAGGCTCAAGCGCGATGCGCGAAGCGCATCGAGTCCTTCAGTCGGGGCGACTTGGAAATGCTTGATCTGAAGGTTAAGCTCGTTAGCGACAAGGATTTCGCTGACCGTGCCGCTGACGCTGATGTGGTGGTGATAGGTTCGGGTATGGGCGAAGCGGGTTTGGCGCTCGCTCATCAAGCTAACGCACTCTCACCTCGCCCCCAATTGATCATGTTTGTCACTGATGACGCCTACGGTGGTGGCGCGTTTCGACTCGCCCACTCGGCAGGGGTTCGCAAGGTCTTCCCTGAAGGTGGAAGTCCACTTGATTTTCTACAAGAGCTTGTCGCGATCAATACAGAGTTTCGCCGCGAAGGGCGAACTCATGAGGGTAAAGTTGTTGTTGTCGCTCACGCGAAAGGTGGCGTCGGCGCGACTTCGGTAGCGGCCGCCCTTGCCGACGTTTGTGGTCAGTTCGGGCGACGCACATTAATATGGGATCTCGACGTAGAGACTCGAGACCTCAGTCGGGCGCTCAAGGTGAGCGGCGACGAGGCGCGGGTCGTGAGCGGGTGGGTGAGCGGAGAGCAGGAGATAAATCGAGACACCCTGAGGACAGCCGTGATTCCAATTAGTAACGATGTGGCGGTTCTTACGACCCCCGATCGTTTAGCGGAGTCCATGGACCTCGTGTGTCACACGGAGAGTATGGCCATAGCCCAGCGAATAGCTGAAGTTGCAAGGGCTGATAACGATGTTGTCATCATCGATACGGCCGGTAGATTAGGGCCGGCGACCGGAGCGTTGATACGGAACGCCGATATCGTTCTGGTGGTGATCGATGACTCCGTTCTGGGCGTTACCGCCGTTGACCTCTTTCTCTCCTTCGTTAAATCGGTCGTGGGCAGTCCTGAGCGGATTTGCTTCCTCGTTAATCCCACGGCGGGGGCGATCTCAAGCGTTGAGCAGATTGCTGCCGAGCTTGAGCCGGCGCATAGATTGGGCGATCGACCGTGGCGAATGGCTCCCTTGCCGAGGGATACCAAGGGAACCCTTTGGCCAGGTAGTGGTAAAACGCTCTATAGTATGGGTGGAAAGGCGATTCGGCAAACCTTCGAAGTGGCGGCTAAGGAATTAGGTCTCTTGGGAGAGATTGAAGCGGGAGAGGTGGCTCCCGAGGCTGACGTCTCGGGGGAGGCAGGGGCCCCAAGGTGGTTCCAGCGTATCTTCTCGCGAAAGCGAGATGGTACCGTAGGTTAAGCCCCTACAAAAAACCGCTTGCTCGATTTTCCCTTCGTGTTTAGCATAGATGTCTACAGCTTCGTGCGCAGGCCCCACTTGCCCAACTGAGCTACGTTTTGTTTATGGAGATAAAGATGGAAATAGTTAAGGTAGAGCAGGCAAAGAGCGTGAAGAAGGCTGAGAAGGGAGCTTCGTTGGTTGAGTACGCGCTGCTTGTGGCGCTCATCGCAATCATCGCTATCGTAGCTATCCGAAGCCTCGGAAATACAATTAGCCAGCAATTCAGCGCCTTGAGCAATCAGATCACCGGATAACTGAACCTGTCTTTGGTTTCAGCATGACGGCACTCGAGTACAACGAGAGTGCCGTCAGCATTTTTTATTCGGGGTTATCCGCGGTTTTTTGAGTCTGGTACCGGGAGCTAACCTGTTCAGGTCGGCATTGCCACTACCAGTTTTTCGCGATTGATTCCTTCGCTTGGTCAACAAGCACAAGACCCCAGAGAGAACTAGATGCCTCCAGTCAAACCCGCAGGCGGTTTTAGTCGGAAAAAGGGAAACGAGCCGCTGCGTGTGGCTCTTTTGGGCGCATCGTTGCTTGTGATCGTAGGCGCTATTTTCGTCGTTCAATCTATGTCGGTCGAACAGGCGCCTGTTGCCCCTCCAACCCCAACACCTTTGCCCGCGCCCGTGGTCGAATTGGTCGATTGTCTCGTGGCTACCGAAAAGATCGAGCCTGGTACGCCGCTGGATCCCTCTCGATTCAAGAAGGAGACTCGGCCTGTTATTAGTGGTGGCGCGTCGGTCGTTACGAGTTTTGAGAAGCTTCGGGGAGCGTACGCGGCCTCGTTTATCGCGGCTGGTCAGCCACTTCTTGCCGAATACATCACCACGAAAGCTCCGGTGAATGAGATACAAGCTAATATCCCCGAGGGTTTCAGAGCCGTATCGGTCTCCGTTGATGACGTGTCGAATGTCGAGGGATGGGTTCGAGCTGGGGCTAAGGTGGACGTTATGTTGGCTTCGCAAATATCTAACAAGCCGGTCATAACGCTTCTCGCTCAGAATGCGAAGGTTCTCTCGACCGGTAAGGTCGGTGGTACGCGGGCAGTCAAAGGCGCGGGATCGACAACTATCACCATCATGGTTACCGTTGAGGAGGCAACCAAGATACAGCTCGCCTCTACAGCGGGTGTCATGAGTCTCGCCCTGCGTGGAGACGAGGACACCGTTGAGTCTGCTGATAGTCAGACAGTGACCCTCGACGCTGTGTTTGGTTTGGCGACACCCCAAGCCGTCTCGGGGCCCCCAAGGGAGGGGCGAATCACCTTCGGGGGGCGTAACTACCTCATTATAGGTGGTAAGCTTGTGCCTGAGGACTCCGTGGGCTCAAACAAGCCCCAGCGATAACCTCGCCATAGTTCGTAGTAGAAACTCCTATCCTGGTACCTCTGTGTGCACGAACGGGCTTAGGGGCTCAGTTCTGAGATAAAGCCTTCTTGTCAGCCATTCCCCGGTTCCCCCTCTGATCGGGCGCGCATCATCCACAATCGCTCCGATACCGTCAGCCGAGCCCTTGCTGAGGAATGTTGTTTGATAAATCACTGTTCTGTTTCTGTTTTTTGGCGGGTTTTTCTAATCCCTGCTCAAGAATACGCCGATGAGGTGAGTGGGATAGCTGTTTCTACTGCGAGGGATCTACTATGGCTGGTTCGGACAAAGACGGTAAGGAAGACTTGCTCGGGATCTTCTCCGCGCGAGGCACGCAAACTCGAATAGCACCACTCAAGTCAACGCCTGCCCCCGCCGTAGCTCCGGGCAAAGCGCCCGCGAACCCACCGGCGAATCCTGGTTCGCTTCCCGCGGTTCAAAAAAACAGCGCTGAGGTAATTCAACCAGCGCCTGAAAAAATTCGCCCCGCCGCTAAACCGCCCATCGCGCGAAGTGCCGAGCTATCCCAGACAGCTTCGATCGTCATGCGTGAAGTTCGCCGAGAACTGGGAAGCGATCTCTCCCTTCAACAACAGATGAACAATCCAGCGATGACCGAGAAGGTTATCGCCGGCGCTGTGGACAAGGTTCTGAAAAAACGAGGAGAGACCCTCGATGATATCGAACGCGCGAACATCATTCTCTCACTCCAAAAAGACCTCGTAGGATGGGGCGTTCTTCAACCTCTCGTTGACAACAAAGAGGTAACCGACATTCACGTCTATGACTACAAGTCCGTTGTTCTCCAACGAGGAAAGGTTAGTGAGCTGACCGGACTGAGTTGGCCGAATCACCAAGCGTATGTGACGTTCCTGGATCGACTCCTCCTTCGCCTCGGGAAATCTTTAACGACGGCGCAGCACACCGTGGACGGATCTTTTCCGAACGGAACTCGACTATGCGCCGTTCATGAGAGCGTGTGCGGACAGCGCGGCCCTCTTTTGTGTATCCGAGTTCCTCGAATGTCAGAGGTCGCCCTTGAGAACATCGTTACTTATCAAGTAGCGCCTCCGCTGATCGTAAACTACCTCGCGTGCCTGATCCGAAGCGGGTTGGCAACCATGATGGTCGCCGGCGAGACCGGAACAGGTAAAACGACGCTGATCAAATGTTTGGCGACTCAATTTGGACCCGATGAGTCTATCGTGGCGGTCGAGGATACCCCTGAGTTGAATTTCGCGCATCCGTTTTTCCGATCGCTCGTTTCTCGAGCGGCCAACGCCGAAGGGATGGGAGAGGTGACACTTCAGGAGCACATCAAGACAACCCTTCGAATGACCCCAACCCGAGTAATCCTTGGTGAGATGAGAACTCCCTTCTCGGCGGAGGCGTTTCTTGAGAGCGCGCAAACGGGGCATGTTGGAATGTCGACGATCCACGCCCGAAACGCGCGGGAGACCCTCGTCCGCCTGGAGAGTTTGCTAGGCCGCGCTCAAAAATCAGTCGCCATCGACATCATCCGACAACAGATTGCGCTCGCGGTCGACTCCATCGTGTGGCTCATTCGTGAGAAGTCGACCGGTAAGCCTCGCATCGCCGAGGTAATCGAGGTTGGCCATTTCGTTGAGGGGCAGATCCAGGTGCGTCCGATGTTCACGCTGATCAAGCAGGGACAACGTCCGGTGTGGCGAGTGGATTCCTGGACAAGTAACTTCGACGAGCAGCTCAAGGCGGATGGGATTCACCTCGGTGAATCCCCGAAGGAGATAACATTTGGCCCGCCTGTTCGTCCGGGAGGGAAAGGCTAACGTATGACTCTCTGGCTCGTTATCCCCGCCATATTTTTACTGGGTCTCGTCGCCTACATGGCGCGGGGGGTGATCGGCTTTGGCGTCAGCTCTGACGTCGCCATCAGACAGAGTATCCGAGAGATGGTTGCGGCTCAGCGAGATGAGGACGCGGCTGGCGAGAGAAGAGCTTTCACCTATACCACCAACGGACGTTCGGGTGAGGAAGGGCAGGATGAGGGCATGGCCCCCAGCTCTGATAACAAGCTGACTCTTCAGAAGCGACTCAAGTTCGCCCAGCTCTCGCACATACCGCCCTTCGTGTTCGCGGTAGCGCAGATAGTGCTTAGCATTGGCGCGTTCCTTATCGCGCGCCAATACTTCTATATCTTGCTTCAACTCATGGCTCTTACGGTAGGGCCGCTGGTTGTCAACGCATTCATTAATAATCGTCTCAAGGCGCGCTTTAAGCGCTTCGACAGGGATTTTCCGCAATTCCTTCTTAGCTTTGTGGGTATGCTCAAGACTGGACTGAACCCGATGCAGGCGCTCGAGGCGTGTGCCGTCAATCTTGAGGAAGCGTCTCTTGTGCGACAAGAGGTTGAACTGATGTTGGAGCGACTTCGGTTGGGGGTTAGCGAGGAGCGTTCGATCGGCTCCTTCGGCGAGGACGTAAACCATCCTGAGATCGAACTGTTCGTTCAATCTCTCCTTCTTAGTCGTCGTGTCGGTGGTAACCTATCAGAGACGGTGGACAGATTGGCTCGTCAGGTTCGAAAGCGTCAGTATTTCCGGGCGTCAGCCCAAGCGGCAGTTGGCTTGCAGCGCGGCTCCATCCTTTTCATTCTCGGGATCTTATTCTCGTTAGAGGCGTACTTGTACCTGGCGTGGCCTGAGTGCGTTATCGTCACCTGGACCGATCCGGTCGCGGCTAAGGTAGCTCAAGGAGGCCTTACCATGATCATGATCGGCATGTACTGGGTGATGCAGGTTACGAAGATTAGGGTGTAAGGGACTATGAATAACTGGACTCTCATCCCTATATTCTCAATTATTCTGGCGGTTGCCGCCTACTATGGCGTGAGATACCTCAAGGCCCTTGAGCAGCGAGACAACCTTCGCGCCTTGATGGGGCAGAGGTATTCAGATGATAACGAAATAGAGGGAGATCGCTCCGACGAGTTCTCGGACGAGTCTCGAAGCGCTGAGGACGAGATCCTCTCCAGGCTCGCCGCGAAAAAAGGTGGGGGGAAGAAGAGGTCTCTCACCCTGGATGAGCGGATGTTTCAAGCGGGACTCTTCTCTGAGGAGCAGCGACGAGATTTTCGACGGCTTCAAGTCGTCATGCCATCCGCGTTGGGACTTCTCGGTGCCGGGTATGGATCGATGAGTGGAGATCCGGCCAGCGCTATTTTGTATGGAGCCGTGGGAGGTATGCTCGGAGCATATATTCCCCTCAAGCGACTTGATAAATGGATAAAGCTACGTCAGGAGGATATCACTTTTTATCTTCCGCTCGTCATCGAGCAGATCTCTATCGGCGTCAGTAGCTCCCTCGATATCGGTCCGTGCTTAGCGCGGGTCGTGCAGATGGCGGATGAGCGCGATTCTCACAACCCTGTTACCGAACTTCTTCGGTTCGCCCAGGCCTACATCAAGTCTGGAGTGAGTTTGCAGGACGCTCTCAATGAGGTTGGCAGACAGTCGGGTAGTAATGAGGTGAAGCACTCCTTCAAAGCGCTCGCGCAGGTGGCTCGATACGGAGGAGAGATCTCGAAGCAGCTTCAGGATCTCTCTGAGTCGGTGTCGGCCGAACGTGAGACGAAGGTAGAGGAAAAAATTAAAAAACTGGAGCTCGCGGCGACCGCGCCAGTTGCTCTCGTGTTCGCTGGATTCCTGTTCATCCTTTTGGTCGGTTTCGGGCGAACCCTTCTTAAGGCGATGGAGTAAGAGGAGAGGACGCATGATCGGATTACTCTCAGGACGGATGCGGTACTCGGAGATCGTTCTTTTGGCGTTCGTGATCGCCATCGCGGCGATGCTTATCGTTCCACTTCCCACACCGCTTCTCGATATCCTTCTCGTTCTCAATATCTCGTTCTCGATCCTTCTCCTGCTCGTTGGTCTCTACGTCGCCAACTCCGCGGCCCTGTACACGTTCCCGACGGTACTGCTCTTGAGTACGCTCTTCCGTCTCGGGCTCAACGTGGCCTCATCAAGGCTTATTCTCAGTCAGGGAGACGCTGGGCGAGTGATCGAATCCTTCGGTACCTTCCTTATTCGCGGAGAGGTGGTCGTTGGAATCATCATCTTCTCGATCGTTACCATCGTAAACTTCATCGTAATCGCCAAAGGCGCGACCCGCGTGTCCGAGGTCGCCGCGAGGTTCTTCCTCGACGCGTTGCCTGGACGGCAGTTGGTTATTGATAATGACGCCCGCGCTGGAGTTATCTCAGCCGAGGAGGCACGGCAGAAACGCGACCACTTGAGACTTGAGTCTCAGCTCTACGGTTCGATGGACGGAGCGATGAAGTTCGTTCAGGGCGACGCGGTCGCGGGCATATTCATCATCGTGGTGAATATCGTGGGTGGTATCTACATGGGTATCGCGTCAGGGCTCTCATTCTCTGACGCGGCGCAGACATACACCGTGCTTACCGTGGGTGACGGTCTCGTGACACAGATTCCGAGTATTCTAACCTCGATCTGCGCTGGTATCATCGTGACGCGTGTGTCCTCATCGGAGACCTCGACTCTTGGAGTTGATCTTCGCGCGCAGCTATTCTCTCAACCGATCACTCTCTTAGTGACCGCGCTTATCTTGGTTGTTTTCGCCGTCATGCCCGGCATCCCGGCTGCGCCATTCCTGCTTGTCGCCGCGACGGCGGTTGCCGCGGGTCTTTTACTTCTGAGGAAGGAGCGTGAGCTTCCTGTTCGGAGCGGTATCGCTGGGGAATACCGGCGCGCCGGAGGGGGATCCGAGGTGCGTCACGAACGGGGAGTTAGTGAGATTGGTGATGGTGCCCTTCGCTTAGAGCTCGATCACACCGTCCTCTTCAAAGCGTATCGGGCGCAGGTTCAGCGGTACACGGAGTCGTGGGAACAGTTCAATGAAGCGTTTCACGCCAATGTAGGTATGGTTCTGCCCGACCTTAACGTAGGGCACAACGATCTACTCGCGCCGTCTTCATATCGGGTGTCTCATTCAGGTGTTGAGATGGTGTCTGGGACCGTCGCCGCGGACGCGCTCCTTGTGGAGGTGTCGAGTTGTCAGGCAGCCGTGCTAGGGCTTCCTGTGATCAAAGAGGAGGATCATCCTATCTCAGGTCATCGGGTCTTCTGGACCAAGAACACGCCGCAGATACGGGGCATCCTAGACGCTGGAACGGTGCGTAGCTACGATTTCTTCGAGTACATCTCCCTTCGTGTGGCGAGCTTTAGTCTCCGACATCCCGAGGAGTTTCTTTCCGTAACCGATGTGCATTCATTGTTACGACAGATCGAAAAGCGCCACCCGGGACTCATAGCAGAGGGATTCGGTAAAGAGTTCGTATCGGTGCCACGACTAACGGAGCTGCTTCATGAGCTCGTAAGGCAGGGGGTTAGTATTCGAGACTTCCGCGGAGTCATTGAGGGCGTCGCCTCCTATTGCTCCGCCCATCGCGTCTCGATTGACGATGACGCCGGTGTTGAGGTTGAAGAGGTGGTACGGCACCTTCGTGGAAATCGTCGGCGCCAGGTTCTTCGAAGATTCCTTGGGTCTCATCAAAGCCTTCATGTGGTATCTCTCTCCGATGAGGTTGAACGAACGCTCCAGGATGCCGACTTTAACAATAAATCATTGCCGGTGGCTGTAGAGGCACCGGTGCTGGACGCGCTTATGCAGGGACTCTCGAACGTCTTGAAGCCGACCCTAGAGCAGGGAATTCTTCCGATCGCGCTCCTCTGCTCTAATGAGGTGAAGGAAAAAGTCCTTTCGATTACCCGAATGACCAAGCACTCGTTGTTCGTTACGACCTTTGAGGAGTTGGATCCGAGTGTGTCTGTGCAGCAAATTGGAATGTGGACGTTGGCTGGACGGTAGGAAACGGAATGGAGCATCAGTCGAACGATTTCGAAAAAATGAGCGGTTCTCTCGAGGACCGGTTCGACTTTCAGGGACCGGTCGCTGGCACGCTCACCGCGCAAGCGTATCGCGCCGTTGATACGGTGACGGGGCGCGAGGTGACGGTATGGCGCACTCGTGGTCCGTTACGGGTCGGGGAGATCGGGCGCTTCCAGGAGCGGCTCTTGGCGTTGCGGAGAGTTCCCAGAGTTGAGGCTATCCTGTCGTGTGGAATTGACTGCTACAATCGGGGATTCGCCGTTCTTCGAGCCTATGATGGGCGCAAGATCGATTGTCCCGCGTCATCAGCCGATGAGATTGAGGAGCGTTTCGACGCGTGTGCCGCGATAGTTGATTCGCTCCACCAGCGTCGAATTACGTGTGGGGATCTCTGTCTTGATTCCTTTCTCCTCAACGATCGGGGAGGAGTATCGCTTTTCGCGGTTCTTGGTGATGTCGCGTTGGAGCAAGAGGATGAGGATTTTAATCGCAACCGATACATAGCGTTTCGGCCGTCAGAGCAGCGTAACGGTGGAACCCAAACGGCGTCGGTGGACGCGTACGCGCTCGCTCGACTTGGTGAGGGATTGTGCGCTGTGCCGGTTAACGAGAAGAGTGTCGAATCGAAGGCGACGCCTTCGTGGCTTAAGGGGCTTCTGGAATCCACCGCGTCTGAGGAGCTTCGCAAAAAACACGATTCCGCGACTCTCACGCGCCTTCCTCGGGATGACGAAGAGCCAACGGAGCCAGGAGAAGGGGAGGCTCAGGATCGGCCTGAGGTGGGGGATGCGGCGAAAATTCAGGCGGCCGCTCGAGAAGAGTTAGAGTCCCCGGCACAAGGAAAAGCTAAGGGCTTTAGGGAGGGGCGTGAGGATGATGACGAGGAGTCAGGAACGGAGCCTCCAACCGGCGGTGGTTTCGATTCTCGGGGACGTCCTGGATTATCACTCGGTGACCTTGTGTCACCGCAGCGGATAGTATCTCTCGCCGGGGATGTCGTCGGTCTCTTTAGAAACCCGAGTCGGGTCCTTCTCCTCGCCTTTCTCAACTTTTTCGCCCTGGGATTTCTTCTCTATTCCTACGTCGCCGGGCGCGCCGGGGCGATCGCCCTTGAAAGCCGCGAGGTCGCTGAGGTGACAAAGCGAGACGATGACACTACGAGGCTCACCGCATTGTACCAATCTGACTCCCCAACGGCGTATCAGGAAATAATCGAATTGCTATCTCAAGCGCCGGATCCCGCTCGACGCCTCGAGATTGAAAAGGTCCTCACCTTTCGGGCGCGACGACAGGGATTAGGGCGAACCGCGGACGTGGTGTTTGGACAAATGCAGGACGCGAAGGAGCCAGCGACTTTTGGCGGAGATGAGGGATCCCGCCCATTTCTTCGTTTATTGGATCCCGCGTTGTCAAGTAATTCCCGTCTCGAGGAGCTTGCGCGGTTATATCAAGTATCACCACGTGTAGCGTGTATTCTCGCCGCGGCGAGCGCGCTGGATACTGGGGACGCGGAAGCGTATCGGGGACTGTTCGCCAAGGCGGTCGCTGAACAGGTGGGTATCGCGAATGGGGGCGAGCATAACCCGTACGCATTAATGCTGCTTCTGCCCGACGTGCATGATCTCTTTTCGGAGGATATCGTGGCAATGCAGGAGAAGATTCCCGCGAGTGACGTCGTATGGCTCCTTGAGGAGTTGGGACGGCAAGGGCGGCCAGAGGTCTCCACCGCCGCGCAAATAGCGGAGCGAAGGCAGAGTATCCCTGGTGGACGCGCCGTCTTTCTCAGGGAGCTGCGACGGTCAGCCGCGCTGAGACAGCGCCTTCGGACGGCGATGGTGTCGGGAGCTCTCGGAAACCTCTCGATGGACGATGTAAGACTCTTTGACGAGTGGTACGGACAGGGGGCGTCCCGTGTTCTTGAGGCCACGGTCCTCACAGCTTCGAGCTCCTCGTTAAAGCGGGCCGCCTTTGACGCCTTGAGCGCGAAGCCGATCGCGGATCCTTACGTCGCCAAGATTATGGAGTTTGTTCGATCTTCGTATGGGAATGATAGCTCCCGTTTCGCCGGTGTCGTGGCCGCGATTGACTTGCGAGATGTTGTTGGCGCTGATGTTCTCAATAGTGAGCTTGATGTTGTGCGAGACGCCCCCCGGAGCCAAGAGTTTCTCCGGCAGCTCACTCGAGGAGCGCCTCCAGAGGTGATTGAGATACTATTGAGGCGGTATAGTGATTCGATGGACCAGCTCGATATCGTTGATCTGTTGGGTCATCCTTCGGCCCCTGTGCGCGTTGCGGCGGTGTCGAGCCTGACCAAGGTGAACGATATCATGCTCTTGAAGTTGATCTCCCAGAGCTACGATGATGAGACAGATCCACGGGTGCGCGCTGTGTACGAGGAGAAGATCTCCTTGGTGAAAGAACGCGCGTCATGAGAATCGAGCAGGTAACGTGTTCGCGGAGAGTGCGCTATCCGCAGTAACCGATATTCTCTATGGGGGTTACTTTTCCGGCCGTAATCAAGTAGCTTTACGGATGTGATAATGTAGTCGAGAGG
Source organism: Bdellovibrionota bacterium (assembly GCA_044345405.1). Lineage (GTDB taxonomy): Bacteria > Bdellovibrionota_C > UBA2361 > UBA2361 > OMII01 > OMII01. The sequence continues at coordinate 42,274 of JBIJBE010000012.1, read as the reverse complement.
TTTCCCTCTCCTTGTGTGGAAATGCCATGAGATCTTTTCTTTCTAGTTTTCTCGCGATCCTGATTGTGGTGTTGAGCGGTTGCTCCGCCATGGACGCCAAGGGCAAGGAGATGATCGGTAATGAGGCACCCGAGGCGCGCCTGATGTTTTTTGACGGTTCTGAGGTGCCGCTGAGTTCCTATCGTGGAAAGAATGTGTGTATCGTGTTCTGGGCGACCTGGTGTACCTACTCTCGCTCCCTGATCCAGCGGTACGAGACGCTCGCTCGTCGTTATTCGAGACGAGCCGATATGGAGTTCATCGCGGTAAGCATCGACAAGAATGAGGACTTCGAGGTTCTGAAGGGCCGGATTCAGGAGCAGGGCTTGAAGAGCATGACCCACATCTTTTCAGGGAACGATTCCTACGATGACGCGTTCGTTAATTTAAAGGGAAGGAACATACCGTACGTCGTGTTCATCGACCGCAACGGTGTTGTCCGCCTCGCGGACCACGACCTCACTCCACTTGAGGAGTATCTTTCGATGGAATTTGGGTTGCATTAGTGAACGGCAGCTAGCACGTATAGTTCCGTAAACGTAAACGTAAACGTAAACGTAAACGTAAACGTAAACGTAAACGTAAACGTAAACGTAAACGTGAACGTGAACGTGAACGTAAACGTGAACGTGAACGTGAACGTGAACGGAAACGTGAACGACTCTCGTTCATAGGTTTAGCCTCATGACCCTGTAGGCATGGGGTCTAGTGGTCTGCATGCATGGGGATATCCAGCCGGATGTTCATTTCTTTCGTGGGTGCGTTCACGTTTACGAGCACGAGCACGTTCACGAGGGAACAGCGATACCTGGATAACCGATAGGGTCTAGTGGTCTGCATGCATGGGGATATCGATGCCGGATGTTCATCTCTTTCGGGTGCGTTCACGTTTACGAGCACGTGCACGTTCACGAGGGAATAGCGATACCTGGATAACCGAAGAGTAGGCTGAGTCAGAAAAGAGGTATGCGGGAGGGGGGACTTGAACCCCCAAACCTTGCGGCACCAGATCCTAAGTCTGGCGTGTCTGCCAATTCCACCACCCCCGCATGAGGGTACTTTGTTCGATGATGAGGAGAGCTTCCTCGAAGCGCTGGCTTCGTGGGAAGGTACCTAAGCGAGGCGCCTTTCGACGTTCTTGCGATTTTTTTAATAACGTTTAGGGTAGGTTACGTGGCGTTCTCCCTAGAACCGTGCAAAACGAGCCAGACCGTTTCGAGATGTCGGGAATCGCCAACTGGCGACCCCTCCATGTAGGCGCCCTGTTGGAGGCACCTTTTCCTTCCCGGTTGGCTTTATAAACCCGCGGGGAGCATATATAATCGCGGTCCTCGTTGCAATAATTACTGCGGCCGCGATGAGTTACATGACCTGGGTAAGAGTAAGCAGATGAGCGTGTAGAGTCTGGTTGGGAGTGCCTTGCCGCAGCAAGTGACCATCAAGCCCCCAGAGCCACGGTTCACATAGATTCGGAGTTAAGATGGATTTTCAGTCGTCAGTTGTAGATATCGATGAAGTAACCAAGCAGATCTCTGTGACCGTTCCTCAAGAGCGCGTCGCTAAGGAGTACGAGACCTCGGTAAAGAGTGTTGGTAAAACCGCGCAGATTAAGGGATTCCGACCAGGAAAGGTTCCTCGGCACATGGTTGAGCGTCTGATGGGCGACCGCATTCGTTACGATGTCGCGAACCGATTGATCAATGAAGGCCTCCGTGGCGCGTTCGAGCAACACAAGCTTGAGGTTGTTGGCGAGCCAGAAGTTGATCTCAAGGAGATGGAGCCAGCTAAGGCTCTTGAGTTCACCGCGAAGGTCGCTCTTTATCCACAACCAACGATCGGGAACTATCTCAATCGTTCAGTTGAGGTAACGAAGCGAGTCGTTGGCGATAAGGAGATCGCTGAGTCCCTTGAGCGTTTGCGCGAGGCGCGAGCGGAGCTCAAGCCGATTGAGGATCGGAAGATCGCTGAGAAGGGTGATGTTGTAGCTCTCTCAGTTTCGATTCAGGCCGATGGTGGTGAGTTCTCCCGCCCAGAGCCGTTCGTTGATGAGCTCGGAGCTGGAAAGCTCTCGGCTGACGTTGAGGCTCAGGTCGCTGGCATGACGGTCAACGATTCGAAGGAGATCTCTGTGGTTGCTCCAGCTGAGCACGCTAATCCAGAGATGGCTGGAAAGAACCTTGTGTACAAGGTTACCCTCCACGGCATCTTCACCAAGAATATGCCTGAGCTTACGGACGAGCTCGTGAAGACCTTGGGTCTTGATGTTGAGACGGTTGATGCTCTTAAGGGCAAGATTCAAGAGCAGCTCACCAAGCAGGCTGATGAGGATGTGAAGAATGAGGCCCAGGGCGCTCTCCTTGACCTCCTTGTGAAGGAGAACCCTTTCAAGGTTCCCCAGGTTCTTGTTGATGAGGAGATTCGTGGAATTGTGGCTCGATACGGGTTCTCCGGTCGTGACGTTGATCCATCGACCATCGATATTACCCCATTCCGCGCGCAGTTCGAGGAGTTTGCCCTCAACCGCATTCGTTGCGCTATCATCATCGACCGTGTCGGTTCGACTGAGGAGATTAAAGTTGAAGAGGCTGATCGCGACAAGATGATACAGCGGATAGCTGAACAGAACGGATCCACTGTAGAGGCGACTCGCAAGGCGTTGCTCGACAAGAGCCGGATCATGTCGTTCTTGCTTGAGGTTCGACGCACCAAGATCCTCGAGCACCTGATGGCGAAGACAACCGTTCAGTACGTGGACGCTGCCAACGCCGAGCAAGGTGAGAAGGCTGAGAAGAAGGGAAAGAAGGCTAAGTAAGCCGTCCCTCTCCGGGCTGGCGGAGAACTCCGCCAGCCTTCAGATTCTCCCCGCGTTTCTCACATTTCGTGCTACCTCCGATTTTTAATTGTGTATAACTCTCTCAACTAACCAAGTTGTGGCGAGGGGTGGTTTTTGCTGGGTGAAGGGACACTTAGGTCTTTTTACCGGTGTCGCCCCGTGCTAAGTTCCCCATCGTCTAGTAAGCCGCAATCTCAAGGGTTTTCTTCCATGGCGTATATTCCATTCGTAATTGAACAGACAGGGCGGGGCGAGCGCTCCTACGATATCTACAGCCGCCTTCTCAAAGAGCGAATTATCTTCCTTGGTACCGAGGTGAACGACATGGTCGCTAACCTCATTATCGCGCAACTTCTCCACCTTGAGAGCGAGGACCCAGAGAAGGACATCTTCCTCTACATCAACAGCCCAGGTGGTGTCGTCACCGCTGGCATGGCGATCTACGATACGATGCAGTACATCCGTCCAGATGTGGCTACCGTATGTGTTGGACAGGCAGCCAGCATGGGCGCTGTTCTTCTTGCCGGTGGAGCAAAGGGCAAGCGCGCGGCTCTCCCACATTCTCGAATCATGATTCACCAACCTCTTGGTGGTTTTAGTGGTCAGGCTTCTGACGTTGAGATCCACGCTAAGGAGATGTTGCGCATCAAGCAAGAGCTCACAGAGCTTCTGGCGCGCCACTGCAATAAGCCCGTTAAACAGGTATCGGAGGATAGTGACCGCGACTTCTTTATGACCTCGATGCAGGCGAAGGAGTACGGACTTATCGATGATGTGTTCGAGCGACGCGTTGTTGAGGCGAAGAAAGACTAACCCCTCAAGGAGGATGACGGATGAGCAAGTCGGGAGACAAAGGACGACATACCCTCGTGTGTTCTTTCTGCAGTCGTTCGCAGGAAGAGGTTCGTAAGCTCATAGCTGGTCCGTCAGTCTATATCTGTGACGAGTGTATCGACCTCTGCAATGACATCATCGCGGAGGAGGTTGAGACCGAGAGCGTTCTTCCGGCGCAGTCCAAGGTTCCGAAGCCCAAGGACATCAAGGCGTTCCTTGATCAGTATGTTGTAGGTCAGGATTTCGCCAAGCGCGCTCTCTCGGTAGCGGTACACAACCACTATAAACGCCTTGAAATTAAGGGCTCCCAGAGCGATGTTGAGATCGCGAAGTCTAACATCCTTTTGATCGGACCAACTGGTACGGGTAAGACGCTCTTGGCGCAGACCCTAGCTCGGATCCTTCAAGTTCCGTTCACGATCACCGACGCGACCACTCTTACCGAGGCTGGGTACGTTGGAGAGGACGTTGAGAACATCATCCTCAATCTTCTTCAGAACGCGGACTACGACGTTGAGAAGGCTCAACGAGGGATCGTGTACATCGACGAGATCGACAAGATCTCGCGGAAGGCTGAGAACCCATCGATCACGCGCGATGTTTCCGGTGAAGGTGTTCAGCAGGCTCTCCTCAAAATGCTTGAGGGAACGGTGGCGAGCGTGCCTCCAAAGGGTGGTCGTAAGCACCCTCAACAAGAGTTTCTGCAGGTTGATACGAGCAACATCCTCTTCATCGTGGGAGGAGCCTTCGTTGGACTTGAGGATATCATCCGTCGTCGCGTTGGCGAAAAGAAGCTTGGCTTCGGCGCTCACGTAAAGACCCAGAAGATTTCGAAGGAGAAAGAGGCAGCGTCGCTCCTCGCGCAGGTGCAACCTGAGGATCTTCTCAAGTTCGGACTCATTCCAGAATTCATCGGACGTCTCCCCATGATTGCGGTGTTGAACGACCTCGATGAGAGCGCGCTTATTAAGATCCTCGTGGATCCGAAGAACGCGCTTACGAAGCAGTACAAGAAGCTCTTCGAGATGGAGAATGTTCAGTTGCGTTTCACCGAAGGTGCTCTTCTTGCCGTCGCCAAGCAGGCGATCGAGCGAAAAGCGGGAGCCCGTGGACTTCGAGCGATCCTTGAGTCCATCATGCTTGAGGTGATGTACGAGGTTCCATCCGAGCCGGATATCAAAGAGGTTATCGTTTCCGAGGATACGGTAACGAAGGGTGAGAAACCCCTCATCGTGTATCAGCACGCCGAATCAGCGTAAGCCCGAAATGCCCCCTCAGATCGGTTGGGGAGATAGAGTATAAGGAACCATGAAACGGCTTTCAAAAGCCGTTTTGTTTTTTCGCGAGCTGTTTTTCGACAGGGTGCGACACGCCGAAAAATCGGTCAAAAATCTAAGTTTTTTGAGCTTTCCCATACGTTGAGTTCGCTTGCCTGGCTGATCGAGAAAATGCCAGCCTCACCGGGAGAAAGAATCTTTCTACTACCGCTTCATTATTGTGATTTTTCTAGGCGTCGACTAGCATCTTATTCATAGGCGCTGAGATTCTCTAGTCAGTCTCATAGGGTTACGGGCTCTTCGGTCCGTTCCAAACGGGATGTGACTGTTTGGTCAGCCGCTGTTGGGCCATCGGGAGAGCGAGGGACCAACGCCGGTCATGCGCCGAACTCGATCCAGTCTGGAATCCAGGCCGGCTCGTGAGTTGTAGGTTACTAGTAGTTAAATCAACGGGTTTATCCCGACTCATCCCGCGGTCTGCGAGGGAAGGGAAGGGAAAGCCAAAGCCAATAGGCATCTGAGAAAACGATGAAATCACCACTTAACAATCCAATCCCGCTTCTTCCGCTCCGCGAGCTTGTTGTGTTCCCACAGCAGGTGGTTCCGCTCTTCGTGGGTCGCGAGAAGAGTGTGCGCGCAATCGAAGAGTCTCAGAGAGAGGGCAAGTATATCCTCCTCGCCGCGCAGAAAGACGCGCGCACAAGCAATCCTGGACCAAAAGATATCTACAACATCGGAACACTTGGCGAGGTAGTTCAGCTGATCAGACTCGCCGATGGACCGATCAAAGTTCTTGTTGAAGGTAAGGCTCGCGCTCGAATTAAGAAGTTCGTGCGAGAGGATGACTTCATGCTCGTTGACGTTGAAGAGATCACGATTTCCACTGACGTTTCGACTGAGCTTAAAGCTCTCATGCGTTCTGTGAACGTGACCTTCGAGAACTACGTGAAGCTCGGGAAGAAGGTTAATCCAGAGACGATTATGCAGGTGAACGCGATCGAGGATCCTTCTCGCCTAGCTGACGCCATAGTCGTCCAGCTCAATATCAAGCTTGAAGATAAGCAGGAGATCCTTGAGTGCATCGAGCCTCAGGAGCGTCTTGAGAAGATCCTTGGACACATGAAGTCTGAGATCGAGATCCTTCAAGTTGAGAAGCGTATTCGAAGTCGCGTTAAGAAGCAGATGGAGAAGACGCAGAAGGAGTACTACCTCAACGAGCAGATGCGAGCGATCCAGAAAGAGCTTGGTGAGAAGGACGACTTCCGTAACGAGATCCAAGAGCTTGAGGACAAGTTCAAATCTAAGGACATGCCTGAAGAGGCTCGTGAGAAGACCGAGAAGGAGATTCGCAAGCTCAAGATGATGTCCCCAATGTCAGCAGAGGCTACGGTTGTTCGTAACTACGTTGACTGGATGCTCTCGCTTCCATGGAACGAAACCTCGAAGGAGGAGATCGACATGGAGAAGGCGCGTGAGGTCCTCGACGAGGACCACTACGGCCTTGAGAAGGTCAAGGAGCGTATCCTTGAGTACCTCGCCGTTCAGAAGCTCGTTGGTAAGATCCGTGGGCCGATCTTGTGCCTCGTCGGACCTCCGGGAGTAGGTAAGACCTCGCTCGGTAAATCGATCGCGAAGTCCACTGGACGTAAGTTCGTTCGCGCCGCCCTTGGAGGAGTTCGTGATGAGGCTGAGATCCGTGGTCATCGACGTACCTACATCGGAGCGCTTCCAGGAAAGGTTATCCAATCCTTGAAGAAGGCTGGAACCAGCAACCCTGTGTTCCTTCTCGACGAGATCGATAAGATGTCGACTGACTTCCGAGGTGACCCGTCATCGGCGCTCCTTGAGGTTCTGGACCCTGAGCAAAACGACTCGTTCAATGACCACTACCTTGACGCTGATTACGATCTCTCAAAGGTAATGTTCATCACGACCGCGAACTCACTTCACACGATTCCTCAGCCGTTGATGGATCGTATGGAGATCATCCGTCTCTCGGGTTACACCGAGCTTGAGAAGATCGCTATCTGTAAGAAGTATCTCCTTGAGAAGCAGCTCGCTGAAAACGGGCTTACCATCGCGAATGTTAAGGTTGATGACCAGGTATACTCTGACATCATCAATCGTTACACCCGCGAGGCAGGAGTTCGTAACCTTGAGCGAATGGTCGCGACGCTCGCTCGTAAGGCGGCGATCGAGGTTGTAGAGCGCGGAATGGACACCGTTGTTGAGATCAACGCGCAGAACCTTCCGAAGTTCCTTGGACAGCCGAAGTTTCGCTTCGGAAAATCAGAGGACCTCGACCAGGTTGGACTCTCAACTGGATTGGCGTGGACTGACAAGGGCGGAGAGCTTCTCGTAATCGAGACAACCGTTCTTCCAGGTCGTGGACGTCTCCAAATCACCGGTAAGCTTGGTGACGTGATGCAGGAGTCAGCGCGAGCCGCTCTCAGCTACGTTCGCTCACGCGCGTCGGTGTTCGGATTGCCGAGGTACTTCTACGATAAGGTAGATATCCACGTGCACGTTCCAGAGGGAGCGATTCCGAAGGACGGTCCATCCGCTGGTATAACGATGGCTACCTCGATCGTGTCAGCTCTTACGGGAATTCCGATCGATAAGCACATCGCGATGACCGGTGAGATCACCCTTCGTGGAAACGTACTTCCTATCGGAGGACTTAAAGAGAAGGCGCTCGCCGCGCACCGTGGTGGTATCCGACGCGTACTCTTGCCGAAGGAGAACGAGAACGACATCGAAGAGATCCCAGCGACTGTTCGTAACGAGCTTGAACTCATCCCAGTATCTCACGTTGATGAGGTGCTGTATGAGGCGCTTCGTTGCCGCAGACCTGAGGATTTCGCGTCTCTCTTGGCTTCCAACGCCGCTCGTCATGAGCTTCTCTTCGCTGATGAGAAGAAGAAGGATGAGCAAGGTGACCGCGAGCAGCGCGATGAGAAAGGTCAAAGCGCGAGCATCGTAGCTCACTAAGAGGTGCCGTTCCTCAAGAGATAAGGCCCTGGAGGCTCCTGAAAGGGGAGTCTTCGGGGCCTTTCTCTTTGTTCAATTCCATAATCGCCCCTCTCACCGGTACGGTGGTATTGTGCCATCCGGCGATGGGGCTAATTTTCCATAAGTGCCTAACATTTGTGGTGTTATTCATGAGCTGCCACAGTTGACTTTGTAATCCTGGATCGGTAATCTCCCCACTCTCGCGACGGAAAGGTTCCCTTTCTGTCATCAAAGCGGGCGCTTAGCTCAGTTGGTAGAGCGTCAGCCTTACAAGCTGAATGTCGTAGGTTCGATCCCTGCAGCGCCCACCATATTTCCCGCTCGACGCTTGCGTCCAGGGGCTTCGCCCCTCTCCCCCTGATCGGGGGTTCACCCCAACACAATTGGTGCTTTCGCTGCAGGGTTCTTTCACTTGCTTCGCTCGTGAATGGATATCGCTGGTACCCTGTACCTTGTCACTACTGGCTGATTATTTGATTTTCCGAGCGTTACTCTGCATGTATAAACATCTGATTAAGTTTGAATGAAGGTGCAGGGTACCAGTGGATGGGCAGGGTACCAGTGGATGGATAGGAGCTTGTGATGAAGGTGACCTTCAAAATTGATATAGGAGGAATATGGAGCCAACTGCTCAGAGCCGGCCTCAAGAACAAGTTCCGAGATGGTATCTAGAGCTTGGAGTCTATGCCGACCCCAATCTTTATTTAAGGATCGCCGATTGTGTTAGTGCAAGCGGGATTAAAGACTGGTTCTTTCGAGACAACGAACGATTCCAAGGCAAAAGCCCGGCTAGCCTTGTCCAAGGCGGAAACCTAGAACCATTGGAAAGGATGGTCTATTACCTGGAGAGCGGTTCCCCATCCTAAACTCTCTGGTAGTAACCAGTGCGTGGGCGCGGACCGCCGCTACGCTTCGGCCGGCCATATCGCTGGTATATCGCTGGTACCCTGTACCTTGAACTAACCTTGTAACTACTTGCTGATTATCTGATTTTCCGAGCTTTACTCCGCAGGTAGTAACGTTTCATTAAGTTTGAATGAAGGAACAGGGTACTAGTGGATGGGCTTCGCACCTGCCCCCTTGGTACATGGCACTTGGAAAAAGGGAAGCGTCCCCTTTTAGCTCCCTTTTCACTAGGGACGACGGGTATCCTGCATGGCGCGTAAGATTGCGAGCATCTGGGGCTCGGTAGGCTTGGCCTCTTCGCTTGTAAGTCCTTTGTACTCCACTGTTGCCGAAGACCCTCTCATAACTCCATCAGGCGCGATCTCAAAGCTTATGGTGTGCCCTTGCGTATCAGGAAAGCTGCTGAGAAGGTAGCCACCACCAAAGGAAGGAGGCAAACAACTCAAATGGAAGCTCTGCCCCTCTACTGATCTAACGACCGACCTCTCATCCCCAAGCACGGCTGTCACAAGAGCCAGTGAATTCAACAGATGCACTGAATTTGATATAGCTCCCCCCATGGAAACTCCTTCCTTATCGTACGTCGAGTGGTGGTGGCGAGTTCACGTCCAAAAGGTGCCACCTATTCTTTAGGGGATATGATTAGGGTTCATAGAGGCGTGACATTTCATCATTCATGAGCTGGTTTTTTGAATACCATCGAGAGGCGTTTTCTCTCTTTCTCTCTTTACCCGGGCTAAGAGACGATCGGGTGAAAGGTCGCCTAGAATAATCGGCTACAAATCAATCCGGCGACAGGGTGCTCATGACAAATGCGAGCGTCTGAATTTGGTTTTCTCTCTTTTCTCTCTTTACCCGGGCTAAGAGACGATCGGGTGAAAGGTCGCCTAGAATAACCGGCTACAAATCAATCCGGCGACAAGGTGTTCATGACAATGCGAGCGCCTGGAATGGGTCTTTTCTCTCTTTACCCGGGCTAAGAGACGATCGGGTGAAAGGTCGCCTAGAATAATCGGCTACAAATCAATCCGGCGACAGGGTGCTCATGACAAATGCGAGCGTCTGAATTTGGTTTTTAGATACACGAATGCTCCGCGAACCGGAGATCGCAAAAATCTGGTAGATAGAGAGCCTAGCGTGCAAGCACGTTGGCCAGCTTCGGCATAGAGGGTGGATACAACCCAGGAGGATACGGAACCGTAACATCCCCTAGCTTCCACCGCTTGCGAACTGCTCTCGCCTTCTGCATGAGCGCTTTGAAATATATAATGAATTCGACACGCACACTGCGCTTCTCTGAGAGGCACCACATTCGACGCCCCTTGCGTCGGGGGCGGTGGGTAGTATCAAACACCTGCGCAATAAGGCGCTCTCTTCCGAATACGCGCTTTTTCTCCTGCGTTCTCTTCCTCTCAGCGCGCTCCTCGAGCAACCTGATATGTGCGACTAACTGCTCGTTGATTTTCCGTTGTTCTTCCGGTGACTGATAGCCAAAGGCTTCCATCCACGCGTTCGGCTCAAGGGTAAACGTCTGCATCTCATCTGAGGCAGCTAAGATCTCTCCAGCGAGCTTTGTATATCCTCGTAGGTTGTTGGCATCTCGTGTGAGAGCGGTGAACTGGGGACGCCTGAGCCGCTTCCATTGCCGGGTAAGCTTGCCTGATTGAAACATCCTCCATGAGGAGAACCCCGGGTACCTTTCGATGGAGGTTTCCAAGTTATCCTTGGCTGGATTTGCATAGAGGTACGCTATCGCTATCAAAGCTCTTGTAGGGGTGAGAACGACCGGACTGTCGTACCCCTCACACCATAGGGTCCGTTTATTTCGTCCTAGGAGTCGGTTAATCATGTGAGCTGACTCGGTTTTGAAATGTCGAAAGAATGCCTCTACGTGGTCGGGGTCTATGACCACTAGCACTAGATGGATGTGCGTAGCCTCCACAATGATATGGCAGACTCGAACCGGGTAGAGTGCGCATGCTGCAGCAAGGCAGCTTTTCACAATCGCCTGACACAACGGATTAGCTAAAAGTAGCAATCCTTCCTCGAGGCTAAACGTGCAAAACAAAACGCTCCCGTGGGGGTGGTATTTCATCTTCTGCTCCATGAGTAGCTATTCGGGAAAACGAGGGAAGAGTTGCTGATAGAGGCGGAGGAAGTAGCCCCCCTACAACGAAACGAAACAACAGAGTAACAGAGTAGCCCCCCTACAGAGAAAAACGAAACAACAGAGTAGCCCCCCTACAGAGAAAAAAATCAGGGCTGGTACTAACTGAGGGGGCAGATCAGCCCCCCTACAGAGAAAAAACGAAACAACAGAGTAGCCCCCCTACAGAGAAAATCCGGGTAGGGTAGAGAGAGCCTTGCGACACCGCCTCCCGCGTGGTTATCTCTTAAGTCTAATTTTAGCGAATTTGCCTCGGTGCCATTTCTCCAAATTCTGTTGAGTTTTGTTGGCGACATGACGATGTCTCGCCTTGATACGGGAAAAAGCGAATGACTCTAGTCATTTTACTTATCTTGTTGGACCCCGGCGCTCTCACGATTACGTTCGAATCATGAAGATGAGGATACGTTACTCTCACCTGTCGGTCGTCTTCGTTTTCTTAGCTTATGTAGTCCTCCTTTTCGGAGCTCTGCCGGTTCCTGACTCAAGTGCGATTCCAGCGACGGCGAGGGATATTGAGACGGTAAGTCAGGTTCCCCCGACGCCGCCTTCCACTCCCATGATCCAGGGGCCTGAACAGTTTGGATTGGCAAATGGGTGTCTTCAAGGCCTCGAGGTGATTCCGGTAGGCGCCGCTTGCTCAGACCCTGTTACCGTTAGCGAGTGCATGGATACAAAGTCAATTTGCGAAAAATCGGGTGGGAACGCCATTTGTGTGGTCGGGGATTTTCCAAAAGATGCAGGTTTCATTTGTCGTGAGGCCACTGGTGCATGCCAACAGCACAGTCGGTGCGATGGCAACGGGACCTGTGTGGATTCCCCCCCGATCGTGTGTCCAGCCGACACCGAGTGCTTAAAGCACTCCTGTCCTGACGCTGGAGGCACGACGTGCTTTCAACAACCGGTACCGCCCACGGATTGTCTGTACACCGAGTCCGTCTTGCCGAATCCGATCCTATGTGGACTACCCTACACCATAACTGTGAACATCATCTCCCCCGCGAAGTGTGGTGGCGATGCATGCCCTTCATCGCGGACGTTAATCGCGCCGCCCTGCACACCGACGCCTACGGCGACGGTAACGGCATCTCCAACGCAGACTTCGACATCCATGCCAACGAAAACTCCGACCGCCACCCCGACGTCAACCGCGAGCGCTACAAGCTCTGCGACCGACACGCCGACTCAGAATCCAACCGTGACCTCGACAAGCACGTCAAGCCAGACCGCGACCGCGACGCCAAGTCAGACACCGACGTGTACCGCCACAAAGACTCCAACAACGACCCCCACGGCAACTGCTACTATTATTCCGACCGAGACGGCGACTCAAACAGCAACTAATACCGTAACCATGACTCCTACCGTTGCGGCGAGCCAGACTCCAACAAGTACCTCGACGACTACGGCGGCTGCGACGCCAACTAAAACGTCAACGCAGTCGCCAACCGCGACCTCAACCGTAACTCCGACGCAGTCAGTGACGCATACATCGACCGCGACGCCAACAGCGACACCTGCCACGACACCGACTCGGACCGCGACAATTACGTCGACACAGACAGCAACCACGAATCCGACAGAAACGTCAACTGCGACACCAACGCAAACCCCAAGCAGGACACCGACGAATATACCAACATTGACCGCCACTTTGACGCCAACGATGCCCCCTACGGATACACCAACGGCTACGCGCACAACCACACCAACCCTGAGCGCGACCACTACGCCCACACAAACCGCGACGGGCACACCAACGCAAACGGCAACGAACACTGCTACGGCAACGGGTACAGCTAGTCTGACCGCGACCCCTTCGGCGAGCGTTAGCCCGACAACGACCCCGACAAAAACTAGCACCCCAAGCGCGACCCCATCGGTGACGGCGACCCCAACTCCGTATGACACCCCCACCCCCACAGCGGACCCCTGTCCGAACGGCGTCATGTGTAACGGCGCCTGCTGTCCTGGTGACTGTTCAGTCGAACAAGATGGGACTGCGACCTGCGTTCAACGGTACTCTCCGACCCCTGAAGATCCCGTTCCTCCATGTTCGGGAGTGATGTGTAACGGGGCGTGTTGTGAAGGAGAGTGCACCGTCAGCACGGATGGAACCGCGACATGCGTCCGACGATTTAATCCGACTCCAGAAAGCACCCCAACGGTAGACCCGTGCATGAACGGGGTGATGTGTAACGACATATGCTGTTACGGGGAGTGCACTATAGGTCCGGATGGAAGCGGTTCGTGTGATTCGTCGGGGACTCCCACTCCGGGGGCGACGAGGTCCCCTGTAGTTACGGCTACAGCGACAACAGTAGCGAGCCCAACAACCAATCCGTGCCCGAATGGTATTATGTGTGGATCTATCTGCTGTCCAGGTAACGGTTCGACTGGATGTGTCTGGAATTCAGACGGAAGTGCTGGCTGTGCCGATCAATCGCTTGATGGATGTGCGTATCCAAAGTCGAGCTGTACAGGGCCGAGCATCGATCCCAACTCGCCCGATGGACAGACGGCAAACTGTTGTGATCCTGGAGCCGTTTGCTTACCAAATGGAAGCTGCTGCGGAGGAGTCGCGTGTGGTGATGTTTGTTGTCCAAGTGGATGGGGCTGTACATGGAGTACTGCAGGAGACGGTACGTTGGCGGGAGGATGCACCGAAAATCTCGAGTGTCCGCTCGGAACCCAGCTCTGCCAGGGTAGCGCCGGAAATAATTGCTGTCAGCCTAATCAGGTCTGCGGTTCTAACGGTACATGCTCGGTTCCTGGCGAGCCCACCAATCCACCCGTCGGTACGACAAAGCCTTTTGCTTCACCTACCAGCGGGGTGCAGGTCTAAACTAAGCATCGGGGTTTTTCCTCTGAGCCGGGGCTACTTACCCCAAGAGCGTACAAGAGAGTACGGCTTTGAGGTACGGCTCAACGCCGCGATTGGTGGTTAATTTGCTCGAATAATGACTGGAATCGGGCACTAGATACACGCGTGCCCTGAGAACCGGAGAACGCAAAACTCTGGTGCGTAGGAACACTAGCGTCCCACTACCTTGGCAAGCTTTGGCATCGACGGGTGATACAACCCTGGCGGATACGGCTCAGTGACCTCCCTTACTTCCGCTTTTCACGAACCTTTCTCCCCCGCTGCATGAGCGGTGTAAAAAATCGGATAAGCTCGACTCGAACGGAGCGCTCTTCGGCGCGTTCGGTCCGCCCTCTCGCACGTAGGGGCTCATGGGGGCTCCGGCCGGCGACCCTCGGTGTGTGCGTTCGTGTGAGCGGCAAGGTGGGTGGAGGTGGCATATCCTCTGTTCCCTCAAGTGTCCGCGGTTGCCTGTGAATGGAAAAAGGTCGAAGCGGCGTGGCAGCAACGGGAACCCTGCTGTTCCCAGAAGCTTTGGGGCTCCCAAATCAGGAGGATATCCGCTGTTCGAATCGAAGAGTTTTCATGCCCGGTCCCGAATGAAGGGAAGGCTCAGCAGGACGGGATGGGATGGGCTTTTCCCCTGATAAACGGGCCGAACGAGCCGAAAAGCGCTTCGGTTCCTCATGTCTTGCCTCAACCGTGTCGCTCTATCAAACGAGTTGCTCATTGCCGTACTTTTCAATTGGGATTCAAGAGGATACATACCTACAGAGAGGGCCCGCCTAGCCGAGGTAATCAGCCTTGGAGCTTTAGCGGTATAAAAAGAGAGGTATGAAAAAACTAGGGTACGAAGATACAGTGGCGAATACTGTCTTTCACGACTCACAGTCTCGGTCGTATGTGGCGCGGAGTGAGCTCGTCGCCAGAGTCAGAGAGATAACGGCCGCTATCGTGGTAGTCGTTTTCCTGTTGGGTGTGGTAGCTCCACGACTCGCCTACTGCACCGGCATCTCGGTTTCGAACATAGCTCTCGGTTCCCCTGATATCGCTACTGGCAACGTTCCGATTACGTTCAACCTGAGCTGGGATCACTCCTGGCGAACCAGTAGTGGAACGAGCAATTGGGACGCCGCCTGGGTATTCGTCAAATATCGAGTCGGTAGTGGCGCGTGGACGCATGCGCGGTTAAACAACAGCGGTAATTCCGGTCCTTCAAGCGCGACGGTTGCGGTTGGTTTGGCGGATCCTTCCTCGTCATTTAACATATCCACGAATCCCGGAGTCGGTGTCTTCGTGTATCGAAGTGCTGACGGTACCGGAACGTTCTCTCCATCTGGTGTCAGTGTGAGTTGGAACTACGGTGCCGATAGTGTCAACATCACCTCCTCAGTAGAGGTTCAGGTCTTCGCCATCGAGATGGTGTATGTGAGGGAGGGCGCCTTCTACGCGGGTGATAACGCCACATCGTCAGCAGCATTGAAGCAGGGGAGCTCCGACACCGATCCATGGAGGATTGGGGCAGAGGACGCTCTCAGCGTGACGAATTCCGCGGGCAATACGAGCGGAAGTGGAACTAACGCCTCCATCTACTATTATCCAGGTACAGGAGATGGAAGTGGAGATTCCGCTGGCTCCGCGTTCACCTTGGCTGCGTCCTATCCGAAGGGATTCGGCGGTTTTTACCTCATGAAGGGTGAGATAAGTCAGGGGCAGTGGGTTAAGTTTTTCAACACGCTCACGAACACTCAAAAGTCCTCGCGAGACATTACTGGTAGCTCTAATGGTGGAAAGAATACCGATAGTCTCTCGAATCGAAATAATGTGAGTTGGTCGAGTGGCGATGCCACGCTTCCCGATCAGGGAAGTGGAGCGACCTATGAGCACGTCGGGATGAACTATCTCTCATGGGCAGATGTGGCAGCGTACCTTGATTGGGCGGGATTGCGACCGACTACTGAGCTTGAATTTGAGAAGGCGGGGAGGGGGCAAAGTTCCGCGGTGTCGGGAGAGTACTCGTGGGGGAGTACCAACATTACCCAGGCGACGAGCATCTCAGACGGGGGTCTTTCGAGTGAGCGTGGCGGGAGTGGAACGAACATCACGTATGGTAATGACAGCAACGTGCAGGGCCCAACGAGAGTTGGAAGTTTTGGCGCGGGAGCATCGACGAGAGAGGGTGCGGGAGCAGGCTTCTTCGGTGTAATGGATCTCTCGGGTAACGTGTGGGAACGAGTCATATCCCTTGGCTCAAGCTCTGGGCGCTCGTTCGACGGCAATATTCACGGTGATGGCGTACTCGACGCGAGTGGTGACGCTAACGCAACGAACTGGCCTGGAACGACCGCCGCTGGCGTGGGTCTTCGAGGAGGAAGCTGGGATGTGGCGTCCTCCTACACCAAGCTCTCCGACCGATACTATGCCTCCACCACAGTGGCGACTCGCGATTCAACGAGGGGAGGGCGAGGAGCTCGCTCTGAGCCGCGTGAAACTGATCCGTATTGGTCTAACGTGGTGCTTCTGTTGAGAGGCGATGGTGCTGACGCAGGAACAACGATCGTCGATAGCTCGTCCTCCGCTAAAACTGTAAACGTCTACGGCAACACGCAGACAAGCGCCAGTAATTACAAAATTGGGAGCGCCGCGTTAGCCTTTGATGGTGTAGGTGACTACATTGATCTCGCCGATTCCAATGATTGGGATTTTGGATCGGGAGACTTTACCATAGAGTTTTGGTATCGACCGACCTCGAATCCAACAAATGCAGAAATAATCGGGCAGCGAACGGGAACGGGATACGGACCGTTTGTTATCAATCGAGCATCGACGGGAATACTCTCTGTGTATTGCTCAAGCACTGGTAGTGCCTGGCTGGGTGCCGCAGCGGTAGTAACTTCGGCCTCAACGCTTTCTTTGAATACATGGTATAACGTTGCATTCACGCGGCGTGATGGAATCTTTTTTCTATTCATTGATGGTGTTCCGCACGATTCAAATGCCAGTTATTCGACCACGGCGTTATTCAATTCAACGAATAATCTTAGGATAGGAGGAGCCAGCACCGTCTACACCTACGGTCAGGTAGACGAGCTGCGAATTACGAAAGGAGTGGACCGATATAGCTCCTATTTTAGTTTTACGGAGCCTACACAGGCGTTCGATGATACAGATCCGGAATGGAGTAATGTTAAGCTGTTGATGCACATGGAGGCGAGCCCTATCGTTGACTCATCGGCTACGCCGGTGGCAACAATTTCTACCGGAGGCGGCAATCCTATCTCGACGAGCTATCCGAAATTCGGTTCGAAATCCGCTGGGTTTATTACTAACAATACCAATATTGTTCTTACTAACGATGGGCGCTTCGATGTCGGTTCCTCGGATTGGACATGGGAGGGGTGGGTTCAGGGGAATTTTATTGCAGCGGGGCGAACTCTCATGGGGACCTCCTTCATGCGGGTCTCTACCAATACCCTGGCGGTTACTTTTCACTTGTCTTTTAACGCAAGTACGTATCCGAACATATTGTCCAGGACTCTTCCCGCAGCCAACACCTTCTATCACATACGTGTTCAGCGGAAGGGCAGTTGGTTTCGATTCTACGAGAGCGGTAAGATGATAGGCGCCTATTATAATGCAACCGCCAACACAGGCTCGACGAATCCCACGATGGGAGGTGGAGCCGGTGGTAGTAACTACAGCGGCGGCTACGTCGACGAGGTACGCTACACCCTCGGGGTGGCGCGTGATTACGTGGCGAACTTCCCAGTTCAAATTAAGAGATTTCCGGCCCAGTAGGTTGCGGTTTTTCAATCGACCATCCCTCGGAAAGAGCGTTCTGGTTCGCCGTGAATTCGAGGGGCACCTGCCCCCACCTCGAGGCATATTTTTCACGACTATCCGCATAACCCCCTGAAAATATTATGGCGGATCAGTTCGTCCGATCCCAAAAGCCCTAAACCCCTGAATTCATTCTGACGATTTAGGACTTGAGTGAATAATCATACCCGCCCTCCCCCTGAGGGCGTTTCAAGGGACCCGTGCTCTTATCTTCATAAGAGCGCGCACACTAGTAACTTGCTCGCCTCCTCGGCGAGGAAGGGAACGTGTTGTCTGTCGCGCGGTGCTCTCATTCTCAAAGACGCGTCCGCACTAGTCATTGCCTGTGCGTGGATGATCGCTTCCATGGCTATCTTCCCAACGACAGCGAGTGCGCAATACACGTCAGGAAATGGATCGTACCTCGGGTCGAGCTCTCAGGTGGTTATGATAGCGACTCCGACCCCGACTCCAACGAGCACGGTAACGAGCACACCGACGCAAAGTCCGAGCGCAACCTCGACTACGACACCGACTAGCACTCCGACTTTGACACCGACGGAGACGCCTACGACTACACCGACTCAAACGCCGACAGGTACTTACACGACGACGCCCACGGCTACTCAAACTGAGACGCCAACCACGACGCCTTCAGAGACCCCCACGATCACACCGACTGAAACGCCAACCCGTACACCGACCCAGACCCCAACTAGGACGCCTACAGAGACACCAACGACCACGCCGACCGAGACCGCCACCCTTACTCCAACCGAGACCTCAACCGCGACACCGACCGAAACCCCAACGAACACGCCGACACAAACTCCGACATGGACACCGACTGCCACACCAACGGAGACTCCAACACCAACGCAGACTCCAACACAGACGTCCACTGAGACGCCGACCTCTACACCGACTCAGACGCCCACTACCACGCCGACCACAACTCCAACGAGTACCCAGACCGAAACGCCGACCAGCACCCCGACGGATACGCCTACCGCTAGCCCGACTCAGACGTCGACCACGACCCCAACGGAAACCCCCACCACGACACCGACGGAAACTCCGACCCGAACGCCAACCCAAACCCCGACGGCAACCCCAACGGAAACGCCAACCACCACGCCGACTGAGACGCCAACACGCACACCGACCGAGACCTCAACAACGACGCCGACAGAGACTCCGACAGCTAGTCCGACTACTACTCCTACCGAAACGCCAACGACTACTCCAACAGAAACACCGACTACTACGCCGACTCAAACGCCAACGACCACCCCAACGCGCACGGCAACAACTACGCCAACTGAAACTCCAACCCACACTCCAACAGAAACAGCGACGACAACACCAACGCAAACCCCAACCACCACGCCGACTGAGACGCCAACACGCACACCGACCGAGACCCCAACAACGACGCCGACGGAGACTCCGACAGCTAGTCCGACTACTACTCCTACCGAAACGCCAACGACTACTCCAACAGAAACACCGACCACTACGCCAACTCAAACGCCAACGACCACCCCAACGCACACGGCAACGACTACGCCGACTGAAACTCCAACCCACACTCCAACAGAAACAGCGACGACGACCCCAACGGAAACGCCAACAACCACGCCTACTCAAACACCAACACGGACACCGACACAGACCCCAACAACGACGCCGACAGAGACTCCGACTATCACCCCGACCGAAACGCCGACAACGACGCCGACTGAGACGCCGACCACCACCCCAACTCAGACACCGACCACAACGCCGACTGAGACGGCCACGACTACGCCGACCGCGACTCCAACGAATACGCCAACAGAGACACCTACCGCTACTCCGACACAGACACCGACAGCAACGCCGACAGAGACGCCAACGACCACACCCACCGAGACGCCAACTCGTACTCCGACAGCGACACCGACGATGACGCCAACTGAAACCCCAACAACAACGCCAACTGAGACACCTACTACGACTCCGACTGAGACTCCGACCATCACACCAACGGAGACCGCAACCAATACGCCAACAGAAACGCCAACGCGAACCCCTACAGAGACCCCAACTACTACTCCGACAGAGACGCCAACGACCACCCCGACTGAAACGCCGACACGAACGCCGACAGAAACCCCAACGACTACGCCGACAGAGACCCCTACGCGCACTCCGACGGCGACACCGACGACAACGCCTACCGAAACACCAACAACTACGCCGACGGAAACACCGACTACTACACCATCTGAAACGCCAACGACGACGCCTACCAGGACGCCAACAGAGACACCGACGCAGACGCCGACGGAAACGCCAACAACAACGCCAACGGAGACTCCGACGACAACGCCGACACACTCTCCGACCGTGACCCCAACGGAGACACCGACGACAACGCCGACAGCAACCCCAACAGCCACCCCAACGGAAACGCCAACCACAACGCCAACTGAGACTCCGACCACTACTCCGACTCAGACGCCGACCACGACACCAACGGAGACAGCAACAAATACCCCAACCCAAACGCCAACGCGCACTCCAACAGAGACCCCTACTACCACTCCGACAGAGACGCCAACGACCACACCGACCGAAACTCCGACACGAACGCCGACGGAGACTCCAACAACGACGCCGACAGAGACACCAACGCGGACCCCAACGGAGACGCCGACCACAACACCTACACACACGCCAACAACCACACCGACGGAAACGCCAACTACAACGCCAACTGAGACGCCGACTACTACTCCGACTCAAACGCCGACAACGACCCCAACAGAGACGCCGACTACCACTCCAACGCGGACGCCGACACAGACTCCAACAGAGACGCCGACCACGACACCAACTGAAACGCCAACAACAACGCCGACCGAAACACCGACCACAACCCCAACTGAGACGCCGACTACTACGCCAACGGAGACGCCGACGCAGACCCCAACTGAGACACCGACCGTTACACCAACCGAAACGCCAACAACGACGCCTACGGAAACACCAACAACGACTCCAACTGAAACGCCAACCGCTACGCCGAGTGAGACTCCGACCTCGACGCCAACAGACACACCAACGGCTACGCCGACTCAAACTCCAACAGCTACCTCGACCGAGACGCCAACGAGTACGCCTACCGACACTCCAACCGAGACGCCAACTACCACGCCGACGGAAACTGCAACGACTACCCCAACGACCACTCCAACGGAAACCCCGACCAGCACCCCAACGGATACTCCAACCACGACGCCGACGGAGACGACGACTACTACACCTACGGAAACACCGACCGTTACGCCTTCAACGACGCCGACCGAGACGCCGACGATCACGCCGACCGAGACACCGACAACCACCCCGACGGCGACTCAAACGACGACGCCAACAGAAACGCCCACTGCCACCGCAACCGAAACATCGACGACAACACCGACTGAGACGCCAACGATCACTCCGACAGCCACACCGACGGATACTGCCACGGAGACGCCAACGGAAACCCCAACTACGACAGCTACGGCAACCGCGACGAGTACGCCGACCGACACACCAACGGAAACTCCAACGGAAACACCAACAGAAACGGTGACCGCTACACCGACGGAAACCTTCACCTCGACGGCTACGCCGACCCCGACGGAAACGCCGACAGAGACCGCGACGTCATCACCAACTCCGACATCGACCGAGACAACGACATCGACGCCGACGGAAACCCCGACGTTTACCGCTACAGCTACCGCGACTGCGACACTCACCCATACCGCTACGAGTACAGAGACCGGAACCCCGACGGAGACCCCGACGACGACCCCAACGGATACGGCGACCGAGACAGCTACGGTAACGCCAACTCAGACAGCGACCGTTACACCGACCGAGACCGCAACTGAAACCCCGACGATAACTCCGACAGCCACTCCAACGACGACACCCACAGCCACCTCCACGGAGACTCCTACGGAGACGCCGACCGCCACCGCGACGGCAACGGAGACGCCGACACAGACGCCTACGGCCACTCCAACCGACACGCCAACGCCTACGACCACCGCGACCGCGACCTCTACCGATACACCGACCGTTACTCCAACAGAGACGCCAACGAGCACCCCAACACACACGCCGACTTCCACACCGACGCATACACAAACGCATACGCCAACGGTGACTCCGACCGTAACGCCGACACAAACTCCTACCGTCACACCGACGACGACTCATACACCGACCATTACTCCAACACCGACCGTGACCAACACCGCAACGGTCACTCCAACGGCTACCCCGACGCCACCATCCACGGACGTTGTATTCAAGCTCACGATCTTGGAGACGCCTATCGCGGGGGCACCAATTCAGGTAAACGCGGAGACGAAGATTACGGATGAGAATGGTGAGATAGCTACGAGTTTGGTTACGACCTCTCTCTACACCGTTTCCTCAGGTTTGGGCGCGGTATCGTTTGAGTCGCTTCTTGAGACCGGCGAGTCGTTCGGGGCTCGAAGCCCGATCACCCTTGCGGCTCAGCGTCTCGTATCATCAGGTGAGGTGCCGTGTCGCTTGGTAGTAGGAGGCGCACCCTATACCTACTTCTCGTTTGTGAATACGAGCGATCAGTCGCTCGCGGTTCCCCTGCTGTATTCGCCACTGAATACCATGTACTCAGTGACCGGCCAGGCGGTACCACCGGAGGTATTTGGCCCAGGCACCAACGGATTTACGATCGCGGAAAATCACTTTATGACCGGCGCCGGTCTAGCCGGTCGATGGAGATTCCTAGGTCAAGAGATCGAGGTGCCGGCCGCGCCCGAGATCTGCGCGGACCGGGGAGTGCCGGGCTCGTGCGCCGTCATTGATCCAGAGACACTCAGAATACCGTTCAATCACACCCGTCGAGTAATTATCAAGCTCGCTAGTCAATCGATCGCCGCGGCCCGCTCGGGAAGATGGAGGGGCACCGGAGGAAGATTCACCATTCCGTTCCTCTCTCGCGGAGCCGCCGCACTAAAGTCTATGGAGATGAGTTTCTCTGAAAGTTCGGGGCAGAACTTTGTGTGTGAGATAACTCCACTATCGTGCACCACAAAACAGGTGCCAAAGAAGGCGCTTTTGAGGGCGTTTAAGAGGATGTTTGAAGGTAAGGTTCCGCGGGGGCTGGAACACATCGCGCAAACGTCTCAACGGGAAGTCGCCACATTCGAGCGTCAGTTACGGAAAGTGCCGGATACGTATACGTCATGTGAGTAACGGGATGGGCCAGCGATACTGGGGGAATATGAATTTTCTTAAAGGTTTCATTCTTGTGATGCTCGTCAGCCTCACGTCGGCGGGAACGTTGATATGGGCGAAAGGGGGACGCGCTTGGGGTGACTTTATTCCGTTCGTGTGGTGGACCCTTCCATTCGCCGTCGCTCTTGGAGGTGTTTTCGCTCCGTTCTTCCGAGCGAAAAAGGAGAGCTCCTTTAGCTCACGGGTGGCGGCTTCCGTGGTCTTTGGATGTATTGTGGGGGGTGCCTGGGTCGTTCTTGTGAGGCTTCTCTTGGGTCCGTGGGCAGCGTTGTTTAGCTTTCCCGTTGGATGGTGTTGGATCGGCGCGGCGTGCAGTGTGACTTTTGTGGCGTGTAGTATGCCCGATAGGTCCGTACTGAGGATGGGCGCGGTGGTCGTGAGTATCGTACTGGCCAGTAGCGGCGCACTCTATGGAATCCGATATATGCTTGATGAGGAGCCTGCTCGCCCTTCAATGATAGGAAGTCCTATGCCCCATCGCGAGGCGCATGCGTTCTAAGTGTGGATTTCCCTTTTGTTGAACCGAACGGAACGGTACTATTCCGTCTATCGCGATGACTTACCTATCACTGAAGAAACACGACATCCTTGCGCTTTCTCAACTCGATGACGCTGTACATGAGGTGCAGCTCTACGCCCTCGCAAAGGGGATGATCCCGATCTCCGCGATTATTAGCCGTCCGCTCGCGGATGGACGACATGAGGTCCTTGGCTTCGGTCATAACGAACTGGCCGATGGAGTTCCCGGTGTGCATGGTGAAACGGGAGCAGTGAAGGGTATGGGACGGATTGCGGAAGGATACGGAGATCTCGTCGCCACGTCATCCCTTAGTCCGTGCCCCTTCTGTCAGTGCACGTTGGCGAGGCAGCTCGGCATAAAGACGGTTCGTATCCTTGATGATCGTAACTATCGTCCTGATACAGGGGACTATGAGAAGGCGGGTATAACTCCTATTGTCCTCTCTCATCCCAAGATCGAACAGACCTTCGCCCGATGGGTACACGATCCACGAAACGAGGTGTTGTGGAGGCGTGATATCGGTATCGCTACCGGGCCTACATCGCCTCCGAAATCCTTCACACAAGATGAGCTTGCGGCGCTTATGAGACGAGCACTTCGTCTCGCTCATGAGGGGGAAGTTGCCGGAGAGATTCCCATCGGCGCGATTATCGTTGATGACCTCGGCGCGGTTGTTGGAGCGGGGCATGCGCGAGTGATATGTGACAATGACCCGAGTAAGGTGGCGGCTATGACGGCGTGGAGAGTCGCCGGTTCTCGCGATGACTGGGGGCGGCACACGCTCGTGCTGACGCATGGGCCGGACCCAATAGCCTATAGCATGTTTAAGATTTTTGGATTTGGACAGCTCGTTGTTGGAAGTGAGGGGCTCTATGCGGGTGAGGTCGCGGGTGTTCGTGCGCTCGGAAAGCCGGTAACCGTCATGGGGTTAGGAGATGAGTGTGACGCCCCCCTACGCGCGTGGATTTCGCGCACTTCGGTGACCCGGGCACGGGAGTATTTGGGAATTACTTGGAGATAAGGCCCCGGCTTTTCAGTAGCGTTTCCATGACGGGAGGGCAACCATGGCTGGTCGCCGAACTATTCGGCTATCACCAAGAATTCTCGTCTCGCATGACACGGCGCTTATTCCTGAGCGCCTTCCGCTTCTAAAACCCGGATAGAAACATGGGAAAAAAGAATCTAAGCTAAGGACGCAATCACGGTTTGGTCGAAGTGGTCCTTATGGGAAAGAACGCTCGTTTAAAGAGAGAGAGAAAACAAGCTCGAAAGGGGGAAGGGGGTGAGCCAGGCTCTTCGGATATAGGGCCTTCATCGATCTCAAGGGGTTTTGATAGCGATACGGAGGTATCGTTGCCGTCGCCTCGGTGGAACACACTCGGGTTTTACGTCATCCTCCTCTCCCTTTTGACCTTCGCCACCTCCATCTTTCCGATTGAGTCAGAGGATATCTTTTCTAATATCGTAACGGGCCAGTATCTGTGGACCCATGGGTCGATTCCAGAGATGGATCCCTTCTCGTTTACGGGACCTCACCGTTGGTTGGTAAATAGAGCGTTTCCCTCGCTTGTGTTTTACGGGGTCCACTCTCTTGGGGGGCTCTCCGCTATTCAGATCTTCTGCGCGAGTCTTTTGGCTCTGACCTACGCTATCTTGTTCATTGTGTGGGCGAGACGCACCTGCCGCCCCATCCTCTCTTTCGGAGTTGTGACGCTTATGATTTTGGCGTCATGCTATTGGGCGCAAACCCGTATTTACGTGTTCGCGTATCTCTACACCGTGATCGCGCTTCTGCTTATTACATCACCGAATCGACGGGCGATCTGGTGGATGATTCCCCTCCAAGTTCTGTGGATTAACTCCCATCCGAGCGCTATTCTTGGGGTGTTCCTTATTGGCATCTGGTTTTTGGTGACGGTTTGGAAGGGGCGTGACGCGTGGAGAGGAAACGCTCTTCCTGTAGTGTTAGTTATCGCCGCGAACGCCCTCTCTCCGATCGGTTTTCGAGCGTTCTCGAAATTCGCGGATGAGATGTTGAGTGAGCACCCATCCCGCACTAACATCTTCGAGTGGTTCTCCCCGT
This sequence comes from Bdellovibrionota bacterium, assembly GCA_044345405.1. Taxonomy (GTDB): domain Bacteria; phylum Bdellovibrionota_C; class UBA2361; order UBA2361; family OMII01; genus OMII01. The sequence continues at coordinate 16,593 of JBIJBE010000012.1, read as the reverse complement.
TCTCGCAAACGGTATCCGAGCAACACCTTGCGTGGTGGTTTTATGGTTCGTGTGTTCTGTTTGGATTGGTCCTTGCGTGGCAGTTTGTTGCCTCTCCGCGGGTGCGTTCGGCTGATATTCTAACGCCTCTTTCGCTCGCGTTCTTTCTGCTCGCCGCGGGCACCGCTCGCCATATCCCGCTCTTTTATTTCGCGTTTGGAAGCCTTCTTATTTGCGTTGGAGAGAGGATTCTGCCCGTGAGGAACTACGACCTGACTCTACGGAAGCGTGTATGGCTTCATGGAGGATGTCTCGTGGTGACCGTTTTGATGGTCGCTAAGGTGGTGGTGTACGGATATTCGAACGGAAATGTGACAAGGCACTTTGGTCTTGGGATCGACACCCACAAGTTCCCCGATGAGGCGCTCGACATCATCGAAAAGGGAAAGATAGAGGGTAATGTCTTCGCTGATTACGATACCGGGGCGTACTTCCTCTATCGAATGTATCCCGACTACAAGGTGTATATCGACGGCGCTCGTCTCGACGAGGTATACGGTGAGGAGGGGTTCTTGCGGTACATGAGGCTTGGGAACGACCAACAGGTCATTAATGAGGAGATCGCGAAGTACGATATTCGAGCGTTCCTCATTCCACTTCCTCCCACTGAGGGTGAGATCGTTCAGCTTCACAAGTTCTTATCAGCGGATCCGCGATGGGGATTGGCGTACTTTGATGACACCACGATGCTCTTCATACAGCGAGATGAGGCTGCTCGAAGAGGTGTTCCGCTATTCACGTACCTCACGCCGTTCTCCGGCGCGGACGAAATTATCAAAAAAAGGTCCAATGGTTCCGCCGTTCTTGAGCGTGACTTTGAAGTCGGAGAGTCGATCAATCCAAACTCAGTCGCATTTCTGACGATGAAGACGAGGTTCTTAAAGACTGTGGGTCAAACGGACAAAGCGAGCCAAACCGCGAAGAGGATGGTGTCGCTCTGTAAGGAGATCGATCGCACGGAGCTTTGTCGAGCAAACGCTCGCAGACAGCTCATGGCGATGGGGCGGTATGATTTGGCGCGGGAGTTAGAGCCCTAGGTCAGTTGTCCGCTAGCTTTTTCCCACGGCGGTCGAGGACGACTGCCCTCCCGACTGCCGGGGCGTACAAAGGAGGACCTCGGTCGCCGAAAAGCTTAACTGTTAATAATTCCGAACAATCAACTCAAGGATCGGCCCACGTTTTTCGGCCTTTGAGTTAATCGCGCGGCCAGCCTCTACCGTTTCAACTTTAAATCCTCGGTAGAGCTCCTGGATTATGTTGGTGTTCGAATTAGAGAGCATCCACTTCACACCCTTCTGGTGAAGCTTCAAACAGGTGAGGAGGAGGAGCTCTTGCGATGATTCATCGAAGCCACCACTGACATACTGGGTGAAATCAGCCGTCTCGCTCGTTGGCGCGTATGGTGGATCGAAGTAGACGAAATCATCCTTCTCCGCGACCTCGACGATATCCTCAAAACTCCCTACTTTAAGGATGGCTGATTGGAGGGCCTTGCTGCACGCGGTGAGGTTCGGCACATCGAGTATCGTTGGATCCTTGTACGCTCCGAACGGAACGTTGAAATGCCCCTTCGAGTTTACTCTATAGAGTCCGTTGAAGCAGGTCTTGTTGAGGTAAATAAATCGAGCGGCGCGAGCGACAGGAGATGTCGAGGCATAGTCAGCTTTGCGATCGAGCTCGCGTACCTCGTAGAACATGTCCTTGTCGTAGCGATATTTTTTGAGCTCCTCTTTAAGCGCTTGGAGTTGATCGCGAACGACCTCGAAGCAGTTCACAAGCTCAGGATTGAAATCGGCGAGGTAGGCGGTCTTCGGTTGCATCGCGAAGTAGAGGGCCCCTCCACCGAGGAACGGCTCAAGGTAACGGTTATATGAGCTAGGAGTTCGTCGTAAGAGCTGTGGAAGGAGTTGGGTCTTGCCACCGGCCCATTTCAGGAAGGGACGACATTCGATCTTCGTTGAGGAGGTCTCGGAGTCGGCGAGGGCTGCGGAATCTGTGGTCATGCAACTACCTTGTGGGCACACGGGTGTCTTTCAAACGGTAGTCTACTAAACGCGGTGAAATGCTCAACCCAAAGATTGGGGGTATCGCCAATTAATTCAGCTCGTCGCTGGTTGTAGCAGGTATTTCACGTGCTCGTGCTCGTAAAGGTGAGCGTCCCCGACCGAGGCGGTGCCATACGCCGATGAAGGGACTTGCCGAGCAACGAGACTCATTTTTCGGGTAGGTTCACGTTTACGAGCACGTTCACGTCAGAGACCCATTAATTAGCCGGAGTAGCCGTAGCCGCCGGGGTCGCGGCCCCGGTTGCGGCCGGGGTTGGAGTTGGCGCTGGGGTGCCAGCGATACTGATGTTCCACCGATCATCGCTCGAGAACTGAGGATAGGAGTCATTAAATTCCAAGTTGTCCGGTAGGGACGGATCGTTGTTGTCGAGCTCCACCTCAACGTACGCCGAGGGGTCTCCTGAGACGGCTCTCAGGGTGAATCCGATGGAAACCCGGTTGGTCTGGTCCTCTGGGGGGCGTGAGACCCTGAACACGAGGTATTTATCCGTTCCGATGGTGGTTGCGTCAAATGGGGTTGTGGTTGTCCACGAATCCTCGTCGCCAGAGTGCATAATCGCGGTTTCGCTTCGGTACGCAAGGGATGATGGATAGTGAAATTTCAGGAATACGCCATCGCGGTTTACATCGGTGATCGTCGCGGTGATGTCGGTGAGATCTCCTGAGTCGAGTGAATCGCGCTCTACCTGGAACTCGACGTAGCCAGGGTAGTTGCTCTCCGCGTCACTACCTCCGCCCCCACCACCTCCACCGACCCCTCCGCACGACGCAATCGTCAGGCCGATAGCGACCGGGATAAGGATTTGTTTCAGTTTTTCAAGCGAGTCGGTGAGCATGGTCACGGTACGTAGAAGGGGGGATACACGTATACGTAGCTAATAGGATGCGGGGGGTGGGGAAAAGGGAGCGAGGGACGCAAGGGCTTGAAATCTTGGGTTGCTATAGGCTTGGAGCATCGCTGGAAGATGGGGCAACTAGGCCCGTTTGTGCTTTACGCGATCCGTCGGCGGTATGCTCCTAACGCGAGCAGGATCCACGAAATGATAAAGCAGGTGCCCCCGATCGGGGTGATCGCTCCGAGCCACCGTGTATTCGTGAGGACCAGGGTGTAGAGGCTTCCGGAGAAGATGAGGGTGCCGAGGAGGAAGAGTGTCGCGCACCGTGTAGTTTTTCTTTCATCGCAGATCGTGTGTGGAGTCACCAAAAGCACGAGTACGGCAACGCTGTGAATGAGTTGGTAGAAAACCGCTTTCTCCCAGATCTGAAGATCTTGAGCGGAGATGATATCTCGAAGTCCGTGCGCGCCGAACGCGCCGCACCCAACACCGATAGCCATGGAGAGCGCCGCGAGGGAGTAGAGGAGTGGTTTCATGCGGGGAGTTTACGTTGGGTGGTGGTGTTGGGGTATAGGGATTTTGGTGGGGTGGATTGGGCCAAGACGTCTTACGAGTCGGCACGATGGGAGGGCGACCGTCCCCGGTCGCCGGAAATTCCCGCATCGCAAACCATCTGCGGTTAACGCGACACGGCGACCGGGAACGGTCGCCCTCCCGTCATGGCCCCGCCCTACCTCCCACTATACAACTCCCGCGTCCCAAGCACCGGATCGTTTCCGAATATCTTGTCCCGCGGCATGTAATCCGGGTTCGTGGTGATCGGGGTTCCCTCAGGAAGGATGATCCTACCGTTACGTGAGGTGATCGGAGTCTTTGTCGGCTCAACCGTTGGGGTCGCGGTCGGCGTAGGGGTTGGCGTCGGTGTCGCTGTCGGTACCGGCGCGTTCGGATCGAGTGTTGGTGCCGGTTCCGGCGTCGCTCCCGGAGGTAGTCCAAGAAGTTGCCGTAATTCGTCAGCGCCCTTTGTTGAGGAAGATTCAACCGCCTTATCCGGATCGAATCGTACTTTCAAGGTAATGCGCCGATTGCTCGCGGCGAGTGGTTGTTCCGGTAACTTCGGTTCGCTGGACGCCTTACCAACGACGCTCGCCACGCGCTCATTTGGAAAACCTTGCGACTCGATGAGCCTGCGCGCGGAGTTGGCGCGATCGGAGGAGAGCTCCCAATTGGTGTAGCCACCTGTACGACTTGGGAACGGCTTCGCGTCGGTGTGGCCCATAATATCAAGGTCGTTTGGATATTGTTTAACGACATTGGTGATCGCCTGGAACGCTGGTTCCGCCTCTTTTCGAATTCGAGCGCTACCGCTGTCGAACATTGAGTAGCGGTCCGTATCCATGATCTCGATCTTTAACCCGTCCTCCTCACTCTTGAGTTCGACCTTTCCGAGCGCCTGCGCGAGCGCGGGATTTTGCGCGAGAAGCTTCTTAATCTCATCTCCGGTTTTTTGCGACATCTCGGCTATCTGTCTCAGGCGCACCTCTCGACGTGTCTCCTCCGCGGTTGGTTTATCCGAGTTGAGTCCCGAAACCTGGTTCGGTCCTCGGTGAGGCTTCGGCTCTTTGCGTCCATCCATGACGTAGTGCTTGTCGCGATCGACATCACTCTCTCCGTACATCTTCTGCGCGGGATCTTGGGTCAGGTTTTGATTTGGTCTCTTATCAACGGGTTTTGGTGGAACATACGCGTCTGAAAGGATACCCGCTCCGCCGAGAAGGAGTGGCATACCGGTTCCCTCGTTAAAGAGGGAGGGCTTTCGGAAATAGGAGGCGATGTTTTCACGGGTGACTACGGAGGCTGTGTTGATCAGCCACATACAGAGGAAGAAACACATCATCGCTGTTACGAAGTCAGCGTAGGCGATCTTCCACGCTCCGCCGTGATGGCCACCGTGGCCACCCTTCTTCTTTTTAATGACGATGACAGGCTTATCGTTTGCCATAGCTCCGGCCAGAGCGAATAACTACTTCTTCTTGGCCTCCTTCATAATCTCTTCTAACTGTTCCGCGGTTGGTCGATGAACACTTGGAATCGTTTTGCGCGCGAACTCGAGCGCTACCGCGGGAGGAGAGCCTCCAGCGAAGGAAACGAGCCCCGCTTGTACGGTCTTTAAGATATCTGTTTGCTCGCGCGCGACGTGCTCCATCTTCGTTCCGATCGGACCGACGAATCCGTACGAAAGGAAGATTCCGAGCATCGTTCCTACGAGCGCGCACGCTACGTGGTGACCGATCTCAGTTGGCGGTCCATCGAGGAATTGCATCGTAATAATAATTCCAAGTACGGCAGCCACGATTCCCATCGCCGGGAACGCGTCCGCCATCGCCTTCACCGCGGTTGGAGCGAGAAGTGCCTCGTTATGGTGGGTCTCGATCTCACTGTCGAGGAGCCGCTCAAGGTCAAACGCGTTCACCACGCCATCGACGAAGAGTCGAAGGGCGCTACAGAAGGTCTCCATGAGGTGGTGGTTGTGCGCGACCTTCGGGTATTTGTTGAATCTCGCGCTTTGATGAGGATTAGAGATATCTCCCTCGATGCCGAGCACACCTTCACGTCGCATCGTGTCGAAGACCGTTCCCATGAGACCGAGAAGATCTTTGTACATCGCGGCGTCTATGCCGCTTCCTTTGACCGCGTCCTTAATTCCGGGGACGATAGCCTTAATCACTGATGGTGGATTCGAGATCAGCAGGGTGAAGCCGATACCGCCACCGATGGTAAGGAATTCGAACGGCTGCAAAAGGATCAACACAGGACCGCCCGGTCCCATGAATCCGATGAGTACGCTCGCAAGTACTCCGATGATTCCAACGATTACGCCCATGACGCGTTATCCCTCCATGACTATCCTCAGGGATGGTCGGATGTTAGGGGGGATAACTTGACCGGATTAGGTGAGACGGCGTTTGTGCGTCGTGCCTCGTTAAATGGGAGCGAACGGGGGTAGGCAACCACCTGAAACGGATAATGTTCGCCTATATCTCCAACGTTGACGTAGCTGCTCCACGTGAACGTGAACGTAAACGTGAACGTACCCGAAGGAAAGACTGCCCCTAGTGAGGGAGTCGCAGGTAAAACAGCGCAACTAGTATCAGAGGAAACGGTCTCCCGCTCCGTTCTCATACTCCGGGTACGTTCACGTTTACGTGCACGAGCACGTTCACGTCCGGGCAAGTCAAATTGCGGCGACCATGTGTTGAGAGGCCCTTGGGCCAGCCCCACGAGACTGTTCACGACCGGACTGGTGAGGCTACAGGGCGTCTGCCGAATCCTCAGGCGACGTTGCGTCTCCCCCGGTGGTAGTGCTCTCAGAGTCAGACCCGCTCGCGTCGTACTCGGAGGAGGAGTCGTCGTTCTGCATCGGATTGAGGTTCTCGGTTCTCTTCGAGGTCTCTTTGATACGGTAGACGACCTTATCCCCTGTGGTGAGGGTAGCCTCAACGAAGAGGCCATCAGGATAGGCGGCACCGGTCTTCTTAAAGCGGTAGTGGTCTCGGCCTCCGTTACCGTTGCCGGTATTGCGACCACTCTCAAGGAGGTTACCAGAAGGATCGTAGATCTTAACTCCCGCAATCATACCAGCAAGCTTCGAAGGCATCAGCACCACGAGCTTACCGGTTGTATCTGATACAGGCTTGTACAGGAATCCGCCACTTCCTCCCGATTCGCTGTGATTTCCAGCGGCGGTCGCTACTTTGGAATTAGTAGCCTCTTCAACGGAGCGAATGGTAGCTTTGAGAGAGCCATCATTGAACTTATCGATCATGCCCCCGGAGAGAAGAAGCGCCTGCTGCATCGCCGCCACGGCTATCGTTGGATCGTTGCCACCTCCGCGACCGTCGTAGAGCACCTCCTTGTTGTCATCGAGCTGGGCAGCTTCAAACGCCTCGGAGTAGATCGTATCCGCTTCCTCCTTCGTGAGAAGCCCAGTGTCTCGTGCCTTGATAAGCGCGGCTTTGGTGGCGTCCTCGACCGGCACATTGCCGTCGGGCCGTCTCATTGAATCCTTCGTTTGGGTTAGTGTCTCTTGAAATTTTTTGAGGGTATCGTCACCTTTGGTGTTCTTTACCCGCTGCTGGACGATAGCGGAAAAAAGATCCTCCTCGTTGACCTTATTTGCCGAGTCCGGGGTCAGAACGCCCGACAGAAACTTGGTAAAGTCGGTGGTGGCGGGAGCTTGGGCAGGGGTAGGTGAGGAGGTAGTAACCCCTTGTTGTGACGGCGTTTGCGAGAGCAGTTTGTTAATTTCCATGGACGCCTCTTCCTAAAAATGTCCAACGACTTCTCTTCCCGTGAGCGAGCCAATCCTGGCCTATCTGTCTGAGTTGCAGGAAATGGGCCATGGTTTGAGCTAGCTCACAATCAGGCTAGATCCCTGATTCGAGGACGGTTAAATTATCGGGGTTGTGCCCGCGTTACCTTCTTTGGAGGAGAGGGCTTTTTCGGATGAGACCTCTATGACCCACCCCCACCCTTCAGTTGTTGTCGCCCCTTCGATTCTCGCCGCAGATATTTCGCGGCTTGGACAAGAGGTCGATGATGTGGTCGCCGCTGGCGCTGACTGGCTTCACGTGGATGTGATGGACGGTGCGTTCGTTCCCCCCATCACCTTCGGAGCTAACGTAGTCGAGGCGCTGAAAGCGCGCACGAAAACATTCCTCGATGTGCACCTCATGGTTGTTGAGCCGGAGCGACACTTCCAAGCCTTTCAAAAAGCTGGCGCGGATCGAGTTATAATTCACCAGGAAACCTGCCCGCATCTGCATCGCTCCCTCGAGGAGATACGCTCCCTCGGTATGAAGAACGGCGTCGCGATCAATCCCGGCACTCCGATTGAGAGCATCATTGATGTTCTTGAGGTGTGTGATCTCGTGCTCGTGATGAGTGTGAACCCAGGATGGGGAGGGCAGCCGTTTATCGCTAGTTCTTTAGGAAAGATTCGAGAGCTGAAGCGAAAGCTTGAGGCGATGAAGTTGCACCACGTTACCATCGAGGTGGATGGTGGTATCAACGCCCAGACAGGCCCTCAATGTGTGAACGCTGGAGCGAACGCGCTTGTGGCGGGTTCCTATGTTTTTGGATCCTCTGATCGTCGAAAAGCTATCGCTGGGCTTCGCGCATGAATATGATCGTCATTCTCATATCGCTCGTTCCGTTTTATCTCCTCGGCGCGTTTCCAACGGGACTCCTCATCGCGAAGGTATATCGAATCGATATCACCTCCAAAGGGAGTGGAAACGTCGGCGCGACCAATGTCGCTCGTGTCGTTGGAAAACGGGCAGGTATTCTTACGTTGCTCGGGGACGCGCTCAAGGGCGCGCTCGGCGTTCTCATCGCGGGGCTCTTCGTTGACGACGCTTGGTTTCCTGGAGCGGCTGCTTTCGCTGTTGTATTAGGACACTGCTTCTCGGTGCCTCCCTATCTCAAGGGTGGTAAGGGGGTCGCGACAGCGCTCGGTGTTATCACTATTCTCTACCCCTCCTCGTCTATTGTCGCATTGGCGACCTTCGGCGCGTGTTTCGGTATCTGGAAGATCGTATCGCTCGCTTCGATCGCGGCAACTTTGGTTGTGCCGATGTGGGCACTTGTCACAAACGCCTCCGATTCTGTGAGCGCCTCGCTCATAGTGATCGCCGCTCTGATCGTCATGCGTCACGAGCAGAATATTAGGCGGTTAATCGAGGGGCGAGAGCCGAGGTTTGAGAGTCGGAAGGGGGAGTCCCAGGAAGCGGCGGAATAGATCCCTGAAGCCTCTACGAACCGGAGGGCGGTCATTCCTGACCGCCGTGTTTCGCGATGCAATGGTCGTTGCTATCCGTGACATTTTCGGCGACCAGGATCCTCCTTCGCTAAAGCTTCGGCGGACAAGCTGGTCGCCCTCCCGATTGCCGGGTCGCGTTGGCGCCTAAAAAAAGACCCCTCCACCGCATCACCGGCAGAGAGGTCCCTCTTCAGGATTAACCTGTAACGGCTCTACGCCATCTCAAGGCCTTCAGGCCCAAGATACGACAACGTTCCGTTGTCCCAGAGAACGTGAACCATCAATGATCGCTCACGGGATTCCTTGTGGGCCAAGGTGGTCTCCTCGCGAAGGGTCTTCACGGTGCCAATACATCCACGAGCTTGATAGGTTGTAATCTGATCCTCACCGCCCATCCCGTCGTTGATCGCGAACGGATCTGTTGCGAGGGTTACGGTGTACGGTTTACGACGAACGCGATCGTTAACTTTGAATTTTTCCATAGTGCCTTTGGATAGAAACAACTCTCTACTTACTTTTGTAGTACGGACTTCGCATCATTACTAGGATTCAAATCACAAGGAGCGCGGTTCTGTTAGAATTACCCTGAGCCCGAAATGGTGTTTGTGACTCCAAGGGTTGTTCCCTCGCTCGAACATACCCCTTCCCGATGCGGGAGAGAGATGCTCACAACATTTTCTTGTCCGGTGCGAACGTGTCGTTTGTAGACCCAATTCGTTCTCCCCTCGGGGCGCAAAGTCAAGCGTTATTACAGCTCCAACGGTCCATTTAACGCAGTTTTTCCGCTCAAGTACGGGCACAAATCGGCCGATAAGATAATTGAGGTGGAAGAGGACTGGTCGAAGCTAGGCCTGGCTTTCAGAGGCGTCGAGAAATGAAAGAAGATGCAATCTTCTGACGTAGTTCGAGCATCTGAATGGTAAGGGGATTTTCCTCAAGGTTTTGTAGGGGATACGACCATGGCCAAGGACTCAGGAAAACACGGCGGAAATCTGATCTGTTCATTCTGCGGCAAAACGCAGGATGAGGTTCGCAAGCTCGTAGCAGGTCCATCAGTATACATCTGCGATGAGTGTGTGGATCTTTGTAACGATATCCTCACTGAAGAGCTTGAGGACACCGGTACCAAGACCAATCGCCTCTCGGTGCCAACCCCGAAAGATATTAAGACCTCGCTCGATGATTATATCATCGGACAGGACCACGCGAAGAAGGTTCTCTCTGTCGCGGTCCACAATCACTATAAACGAATTCAAAACAATCAAACGACCAAGAGCGCGGTTGAGCTTCAGAAGTCCAATATTCTTCTGGTCGGACCAACTGGTTCAGGAAAGACGCTCTTGGCTCAGACCCTCGCGCGTATCCTTGATGTTCCATTCACAATCGCCGACGCGACGAGCCTTACTGAGGCTGGATACGTTGGAGAGGATGTTGAGAATATCATCGTGAACCTCCTCCAAGCTGCGGACTACGACATTGAGAGAACGCAGCGTGGAATCGTGTACATCGACGAAATCGATAAGATCGCCCGCAAGAGCGATACGCCATCGGTTACTCGCGACGTTTCCGGTGAGGGTGTTCAGCAGGCGCTCCTGAAGATAATCGAGGGAACGAAAGCCAACGTTCCTCCAAAGGGTGGTCGTAAACATCCACAGCAGGACTTCATCCAGGTCGATACGAGCAACATCCTCTTCATTGTGGGTGGCGCGTTCGACGGCGTTGAGCGAATTATCAGCCAGCGCACAGGAAAGAAGAGCCTCGGCTTCGGAAACAATATCGTTCCGATGGCGGAGCGTTCAGAACATCCGCTCTCGCAACTTGAGACTGAGGACCTCCTCAAGTTCGGAATGATCCCTGAGTTTATCGGACGTTTGCCAGTGGTCTCGTGCTTGGATCCGCTTACGCAGGGATCGCTCGTCGAGATCCTGACACGACCGAAGAACGCGCTCGTGAAGCAGTATCAGACCCTCCTCTCTATGGAAGGGGTTGATCTGACCTTCACCGAGGAAGCTCTCGGCGCTATCGCTCAGAAGGCTCTTGAGAAGAGAACCGGAGCCCGAGGACTTCGCTCCATCATCGAGAGCTGTATGCTCGATGTGATGTACGATATCCCGAGCAACTCAAGCATCAAGGAGGTCATCATCACACCTGATGTGGTGAATGGCACCCAGGCTCCGATAAAGGTGTTCCATAACGAGGCCGTAGCGAGTTAAGGAATCGTGCAGGGCGTAACGCCTGACCCCGTCTCCTCACCGCGAGAGCGTTGAGGGGGCGGGGTTTTTTTATATTAATTGTTACCCGGGATCTGGGACGGAAAAAAAGGGCCCCGTCAGGGACCTCTGAAGCGGCTCTTAATAATGCGTCTTCCCCTGATCCAACTCCTTCAAGCTCTCCTGGGCTGGCTTGAACGATGGGTCGATAGAGAGCGCTTGCTTGAACTCGTAGTTCGCGTCAGCGGCGCGGTCCATGTGGAGATACGCTTTTCCGAGGTCGTAGTGAGTCTCCGCGCTGTTCGGGCAGAGACGAAGCGCTTTACGAAGATGGAAGAGCTTGTCGGAATCATCTGACGAACTTGCCGCCGCGTCGCGCGCCTCTTTTCCTTCTTCGCATCCGCTCTTCGCTTGTGTTGGCGCAGCTGCTTTCGCGGTGGTGTCATCCTTGATAGCTACGGCCTCAGTCTTCACCTCGGTCTTTACAGCTTCGGCGTTTGTCGATGCGGCGCTTGCGAGATCCTTCTCTTCGATACCTTTACCCACGGGAGCGGGGGCTTTAACCCTCTTGGGCTCTACGGGGAGGGGAGCTGGCTTGGCCTCGTACCGGGCGAGGGGCTCCGAAGACCTTATCGCGAGAGGTGGTGGTGAGTAGCTTGAGGTGCTGGATTGGCCCCGAGGAGCTGGTCCGCGCTTTTGGAGTTGAAGCCGTTTCTGCTCAACGAGGTAGGCGTTTACGTTTTGGGTTCGCGCAGATGAGTACCCTGTATCGGATTGCATGCGGCGGAGCTCCTCGATCTCTGAGCGTTGCGCCCGAATCGATTGATCTTGACGTTGAAGAGTCTCCTTTTGAGAGTCGACCTTCTCTTGCTGTGCCTGAAGCGCGTTACCGATAAGTGCTCCGGTCGCGGCGCCCGCTACCGCCCCGATCGCGACACCGCTACCGGCATTCCCCGTTTGGTTGCCGACGATAGCGCCGAGTCCCGCGCCGATAGCTCCACCAGCCGCCGCGCCAACGGCGGTCGTTTGTTTTGGCTTGGTGCATCCGGTGAGAGCGATCGTCGTTATCGCAATAAGGAGGAGTGCTCGAGAGGGGGAGAGAGATGGTGTCATAGATACTTGCTCTTGATTGATACGTCTACTGATCGAGGGGGTTACTCAGAGGCGTTCGGGTAGCGTTGCTTGTAGTAACCATCTTGGAACTTTTGTCGTCGGAGATCGTCGATCTCCTTCTGTTGCTTCTTCATGCGCTCGTATTGCAGCTGCTCGAAGCTCTCACGCTCCTTGTCGGTCGCCTTCTCAAGGTCTCCGGATGGAAGGGCTGGATCAACGTACGGCATCTTCTCAGGCTCGTGAGCGTTGAGGTCCATCGAGGTATCAAGAGGAGGTGGTGGTTGGTGACGATCGCTACATCCGGTTATAACGATAGTTGCAAGTGCTGCGATGATCAGGGGTACGCGCTTCATCTCTCTACCTCTCATGAAGAGATTTATTACGGGGCTCGTCTCATTGTGAGCGGCGCCTGCTCTTAGTGGTGCTGTCACCGAAGCTCCAACAGTTTGGGCGCTCGCGGTTCTCTGATTCTAATGGTTTATGAGCGTTTCGGGCAATCTGAAAATCGAACGCCGAGAGCGATTACTCGCGACTTTTTGATGGTGTTTCGTTCTCGGTGGTCGGCGCGCTCGCCTGAGTCGCCGGCTTGTGAGGAAGAAAAACCACAAACATGATGCCGAGGAAGATCGCGCTGTCCGCGACATTAAAGGCGGGCCAGTGGTAGTCGCTGATATAAAAATCGAGGAAGTCGACAACCGATCCGTACGTAAAACGGTCGATTATGTTCCCAATGGCGCCACCTAACACGGCTGAGAGGCTCACTCGGGCGAGCGTTGATTGGCAGTTGGGGTGCAGCAGAAAAGCTATAACCGCGACGAGCGCGAGCGCTATCGAGAGTCCAAGCGCGACCTCCCTCCATCCGGAAGGAAGGTTTGACCACAATCCGAAGGCGGCTCCGGGGTTGAAGGTCAGTGTGAGATTGAAGAATCCTGGAATGACCGGAAGAACCTCGCCTGGGCGAAATGTCTTAAGAATGAGTTGTTTTGAGATCTGATCGATAAGGATCGTGAACGCCGCGACGCTCACAATAAGTGAGAGTGCGCGGCGCTTGAGCGGGGAGTGGGAGCAGCACGATGTCATGGTCGCAGAGTTTAGCAGATGGAGAGGCGATGGGGCAGTGGTCGTATTATTAGTAGTCGCTATCCCGCGCCTTCGGAGCCTGTCTCGGGGTCGGAATCGCTTTGACCGTCTTCGCGGGTGCTTCCAATTTTACCTCCGCCAACGTGCCATCCTTGGTGCTGACAGCAAGCCTGCTTGGCGTAACGAATGCCACGTTTCGGGCGAGGGGTATGTGATGGTCGGAGAGCTCCTGAAGAAGCTTGGGAAGCGCGGTTGGAACGATTGTGAAGGTTGGATCCTCCTCAAGGGTGTGAACGCGTACCTTCGAATCTTTTCCTACAGACGCTATTCGATCGCCGTCCTTCGAGAGCGCGATGCCGGTTACCCGTCCTTGATGGACCTGTTTGCGCGCGGCGAGCATAAATCCTTTTACGCGCCACACCTCGATGTGGCCATCCTCAGTGCCTACGCCGATGTGCTCTCCATCTTCCGATATCGTCAGCGCCGAGATGCCGCGATCGTGAGGGCGCGCCGCAACCTGCGCCGCCGGAATATCGGTATAAAATCGGCCTTTGAAGGGGTTCTTGTCGTAGAATCCCCCGTGATCATCCGCGGAGTAGCTGAGCCATCCGATGAGCGCCCCGTCCCAGTCCGACGAGAAGAAGGCTCGACCGACTGAGTGACCGACGACACCGCTCGCCACGGTTTGATGGCCTACGTATCGCTCGACCATTTTCTCCAAATCTTCGGTTGAGGGAGCTTCCTGTTCCGCCATAAATCGCCATCGATAGATCCGACCATCCGTTCCCCCGATCAGGAGGGAGGTGTCCAGATCATGAAACGCGAGGGATGTCGGTCTGACCTTTAAGCGGGAGAACGTCTTTCGTTGGGAGCATCCGGTGAGGCAGGCTACGGTGATTCCTCGGTCATCCGCCCAGGCGATGAGAGCCTTGGTCTCTCCAACCGCGAGTACTTTTGGGGAGGTATTGAGGTGCTGTATCTCATGCCCCTGTCCGGAGCTGAGGTCCCATCCCAGTACCCGTCCATCCTGTCCGACAGAGAGGACCGAGGGGGAGCTGGCGGGGAGGGGGTGAATCACTAAAACCTCACCGGTGTGCCCTTTTGTGGCGGGGAAGTTCATGGGAGTAAGTGCGCTGATGGGTGGTATTTGCTGTGATACCAGATAGTTGGATGTGTCTTTTGCGGTGAAGACGTTGGCGGCCTGGTCCGCGATATGACATCCCGAAAGGGTCGCAAAGAGGAGCAAAAGAGCGAGGGAAAGCGAGTTTCTTGTCATGGCGACGGGGGTCCTTCGGGCCGGGCGAAAAAGCATAGACGAAACTTCCGCTAAGCACTCCAATGGTATAGACTAACCAACCAGGATTTAGGAAGGTCACTAGAGGACCTTTTCTTGTATTCATTCGCACAGCTTCCCCACTTCGGTGTTTCCCGTTTGAGTGGAAGCGGTCCCAACTAGAGAGGGGTGCGAGCAAAGCGGTCTGAACCGAATCGTTCGATCGCTGTATTTGAGGAACGTATAGGTGGGTCGTATTGTAGAACCGTTCTGCGCTCCCGCAGAAGGTTCGTGTTCAATCCGCGCGTAATGTCTCCCTACATTTAGGAGTCGTAGATTAAACTATGGAACATATTTATTTTGAAGTCGCCACTTCGCTCTTAGCAAAGCCACAAGCGCTCTGCGATATCCTTGAGCTTGAGGGTGGCCATTCGTGCATCGTGTTTTGCAACTCGCCTTCTGACGCGGATTTCGCTGATGTGATTTTAAAGAAGCGTGGCGTTTCCTCCCTTAAGTTGGTTGGGTACGTGCCACAGATCAAGCTGAGCAAGGCGATCCAGCAGATTCAAAAGAAAGAGGTAGCCTGCCTCGTTCTTACCGACGTCGCCGCTCGTGGTATTCCACTTGATGATTTCGATGTCGTTGTAAACTACTCCGTTCCAACCGATCCTGAGGTTTACTTCCATCGGTACTCTGAGAGCGAGACAGAGCGAAAGACCAAGAAGGTTATCAGCTTGGTGGCCGCGCTTGACCTCTCCAATTTTCACTACCTCAAAAAGCTCGGAAAACTTGAGTTCGCTCAAGGCAATCTTCCAACTCCAGAGGAGCTCTTCCTCGCCAAGTTCACGCAGCTTCGTGAACAGGCTCTAGAGAAGGCGCTCTTGAGTGATGCCGCTCTTGGGCAGCTCGTTGATAAGGTGCTCGCTGATGGTAGCGCTCGCGATATCGTCGCGTTGCTGCTGCATAACACGATGACCGTTCTTCCTTCCCTCAAGGCGGCTCCAGCCGCTGATGAGTCTGGCGAGTCCGCCGGCGAGGACGAGGAAGAGGGTGGATCCCGTGGTCGTGGTGGACGCCAAGGTGGCCGTCGCGGAGATCGTGGAGATCGCGGAAGCCGAGGACGTTGGCAGGACCAAGGTGGAGACGAGGATTTCGAGGATGACGATGATAGCCAAGCTCGCTTCTTGGGTGCCGGTGAGGGCCAAGAGGAGCGACAAGGTGGTCGACGTGAGGGACGTCGTGGTCGCGATCGTGGAGAGCGTGGCGGTGATCGCCAACGTCGGGATGGTGGCCGCCAAGAGCGCGGTAACCGACGCGATCGTGGCGAGCAGGGCGAGCGTGGTGAGCGCGAAGAGCGTTCATCGGAGCCTCGTCAGCGCCAACAACGTAAGCCGATCGTGGTCGACAAAGAGGCTCGCCTCTACGTAGGCGCCGGAGCTACTCACGGAATCTCTGGTGAGGCTTTGACGCAGGATGTGATCAACTTGTGTGGTCTTAACGCTGGTGATGTTCACCGTGTGAGCGTTCGTGAGAACTACTCATTCGTTGACGTTCCTGAGGCTGTCGCTGATCAGGTTGTCGAGAAGCTCGGTGATTCATCGGTTCCTTCGACCGGTTCGAAGTACTACGTGAAGAGGGCCGTAACGCTTTCGATCCCTCGTGAGGGAGCTTCTGAAGAGGCTCAAACTGATAGTGGCTTCGAGGGTGGTGAGTCGCATGAGTCTCACGGCTCAAGCGAAGGTCACCACGCTGAGGAGGGTCCGACCCTTCTCGCGGTTGACGACCAAGCGTAAGGCGTAACGCCTTTCGTGATAAGGGCCCCGCGGTAGGTAAAAGGCTACTGCGGGGCTTTTTTATTGTTCCCTGACCTCTCAATGCAGGGAGGGCGAGCATTCCCCCTCGACTGTGCTCGGGACAGGCTGGTCGCTGAAATGTCGCATATCACAAAAGACATTCGCCCCTCGTAACGCGGCGGTCAGGAATGACCGCCCTCCGGGATCACGGGCTCGCACAACGGGAGGGCGACCATTCCTGGTCGCCGAAATGTCGCATATCACAAAAGACATTCGCCCCTCGTAACGCGGCGGTCAGGAATGACCGCCCTCCGGGATCACGGGCTCGCACAACGGGAGGGCGACCATTCCTGGTCGCCGAA
>JBIJBE010000011.1:0-85211 GCA_044345405.1 Bdellovibrionota bacterium | reverse complement strand
CAACGTGCAAATTGCCCGGCGTCTTCTTCGAATAAACGAAAGACCACACTCACGAATAGCACATTGGGAGGGCGACCATTCCTGGTCGCCGCAAGGTTTCGTAAGGCAAGAATACCTCAAGATGCGTGAAAATTCGGCGATCAGCAATGGTCGACCTCCCGCCTACCGGGCCGCGCATCCTAATGCATTAATCCTACCAATACTTCTCAACGTGTAAATTGCCCGGGGTCTTCTTGGAATGAACGACATAGCCGAGCTTCGTGGTGAGGTCGCGCTCAAGGTCGTCGATCATCGCGGGATTTCCACACAGGTACACGTGGTCGGTCTCAGGAGTGAGTTGAATCGAGCCATCCTCGAAGAGCGCTTGAACACGCCCCTTGCGACCTGTAAAGGACGCGTCAGCGCGGCTCGCGATCGGAAGATAGGTAAATCCAGGATTCGACGACGAGAACGAGCCGAGCTCATCAGCATACGCGAAATCTTGAGGGTAGCGAACACCGTGAACAACCGTGATCTTGCGACCAGGTGTCCATACGCTCGGCGTGCGCACCATCGACATGAAGGGAGCGAGACCCGTACCGGTTGATACGAGCACGAGGTTGTGTCCGTGAGGAACCCCATCAAGGGTGAAGGTTCCCGTCACCTTCGGTTGCGAGAAGATGCGGTCGCCAGGCTTCACCACCGCGAGTCGTGACGTAAGGGCTCCAGTTGGAACGACAGCGATATAGAACTCAAAGTAATCCGCGGTCGCTGGCGAGGAACCGATCGAGTAGGCGCGCTTGATGAGCTTATCGGCGGCGGGGGCCTCTGGCTCCTCTGGAGCACCCTCATACCGGGGGGCGGAACCTGGCAACCCAAGGGCGACATACTGCCCAGGCTGAAATGCGGGAACGCCACCATCAGGCTTAACCTGAAGGACCATAAGTTCGGGGGTGATATCGACGCGGCCTACTACTGTTGAATTTAACATGATGGTTCTATACCCTACTGCGATACAAGTCGGACCGGTCAAGAATTACAAATTCTACCCCTCCTGAAAAGCATACGGACACGAGAAGTATGGATATCGTACTCGTTGAACCCCAGATCCCCCAAAACACCGGCTCAATAGCCCGCACCTGCGCCGCTACTGACACCCCACTCCACCTCGTTGGACCACTCGGATTCGACCTTTCAGAAAAGGCCGTACGCCGCGCCGGACTCGATTATTGGCCCCATGTAAAGCTCGCTCGGCACGGCACATGGGATGGATATATCGAAACCCGACAACCTCCAAAGGTGTGGCTCTTCTCCAAATTCGGAACCCGCGTCTACCACAGCGTGGATTTCGGAATGAACGACGCCCTCGTGTTCGGCAGCGAGACGAAGGGACTCGGCGAGGAATTTCTCTCACGGTATCCATCAGATCAGATCCTTCGCATACCGATCGTGACAGACTACGTCCGAAGCCTCAACCTCAGCAACGCGGTGTCGATAGCGCTCTACGAGGCTCGTCGCCAACTAGGTATGGATTTGTAAAAAACCTAGTCGAAATTCATCCATCTATTGTCCGTCCAAACCTTGAGTAAGAAACCGTTGGTTGATATCCACGAGGGAGCCGTACGGCACCTTTTGATGTTGAAACCGACCAATCATGCGGGATACCCGACAAACCTCATCATCGCAGAGCAACGCGCAGCCGACCATCGATAAGCTCCTCGTGGAGCTTAAAGGCGTTCCCCTTCATGCCGCGCAACGGCTTCATCAACTCAGTGTAACCGCGGAACAGGAGAACCGTCTCGATGACGCGCTCACCTTCGCCAGCGCGCATCTCTCCGTGGCGAGGGAGGCGAACTCTACGCAGAGCGTTATCCTCGCCCTCCTCACTCGCGGAAAACTTCTCTTCAAGACGAACCAATTCGTGGCGGCGATTCCAGACCTTCAAGAAGCGCTTCGCCAGTCAGCGGCGGACGCATCGCTCCCTGCCGCGCACCGGGCCCACATTCTCTACACCGCCTGTAATCTTATGGGCGCCTCGTTGTGGAAGCAGGGACATCGCGTGGAGGCAGCGGTGGCGCTTAACGAAACAACCCTTCTCGCGCGGCGTCGATTCGGCGCCGGAAGCCCTGAGGTGATCAAAGCTCTCTTCGACCAGGCTCACCTCGCCATCGAGATGCGACGACCGGAAGCGGAGCTTCTCTGCCTGATCGACAACTGCGTTCGTGAGCCGAGCTCCACACACGACCGCGCCTCTCGCCTCACCGAACTTGGAGGAGCGCTCTATGAGAACTGCTGGTGGGATGTCGCAAGCTACACCCTTCAGGTAGCGGCGCGCATCAGCGACAATCCACTTCAGAGGACGCAGTCCTTACTCTCACTCGCGAACATCGCCCTTTTCAAATCGGACATGGGGAACGTTCACCGTTTTGTCGATCAAGCCGAATCGCTCTGGATGGATGTGGCACCACGTCCGCACATCGAGCGGCACATCGCGAACCTTCGCGCTCTCGCGGCACTGCATGATGGATGCGATGAAACCTATCGAGAACAGATCACCAAGGCGCAGGAAAGAGGTGAGAGCGAGGACCTCTCTATAGAGGACCGCATACAGATTCAGTTCGTACGAGCGCAAGTCCTGCGTCGCTCCGGTCTTCATGACGAAGCCCGACAGGAGATAGAGCAGGCACGACGGATCGTTGAGAGAGCGATCGTATCGCCACTTACTCGCTGCTCCATGTTCCTTCAACAAGCCTTCTGCGAGCAGGTCGAGGGGAACTATTCCGATTCGAACGCTCTTATCGACGCGGCTCTAGGCATCGCGAGACACGACCTCGACAATAACGTTATTATCGAGTCTCGCGGGCGCGCGCTCAAAGCTCACAACCTCTACTCCATTTTCACCTATAGCGACGGTTGTTTGAGTGGAACACACACTACCCTCAACGACGCCAAGGGCAACGCTGAGACCGCGTTGCGCATTCTCAACGAACACAACATCGATCATCACACCCAAAAGACCTTACTCCGGCTCCTCTCCGGCATCACGAATCACCTCGGACTCGACGCTCAACAGGTCTCATATGACCGAAGATTGGCGATGCTTGAGGCTCAATACCCAGATACCTCACGGTAACCCCCTGTTCCGACTCAGCGGCGCTACGAAAAACTAGCGCCCAGTGAAGCCCGAATAGTTCAGAAACGCCCGCACCATGCCGATACCACCGGTACGGATTGTGGCGACCGCACCTGCCCGCAATCGTACGAGGAGAAGATGAGAGTCCCACCGAACGAACGAGAACGCCTTCAGAAGCTTAAGAGCCTTCGCATCATCGACACAGAGCCAGAGGCGCTCTTTGATGGGATCGCTCGCCTCGCGGGGGAGCTGTGCCAATGTCCGATCGTGTTCCTATCTCTCATAGACGGAGAGCGGCAATGGTTTAAATCACGGATCGGGTTTGAGGTGCCGTCAGCTCGTCGCGAAGAATCCTTCTGCGCTGAGACCATCCTCGGAAGCTCCCCGTTCATCGTTCCTGACATCTCGAAGGACCCTCGATTCGCTTCACATCCATTGGTGAACGGGGCCCCCTACGCGAAGTTCTACGCGGGCGCGCCGATCATCACCAAGGATAATTTCGCGATCGGATCCCTGTGTGTTCTCCACACGCAACCGCACGCTCTTTCCCCCACCCAACTCACCTCGCTCGCTACCCTCGCCGAGCAGGCGGCCCGCCATATAGAGACCCGGGCGGAGCTTGGTATCTTTCAAGCGAAGGTCAACGCCCTGGGAGAAAGTGAACGCCGATTTCGAACCATAGCCGACGCCTCTCCGATGCTCCTATGGATCTCTGACGAGGCGGGCAATCGCACCTTCTTCAACCAAGCATGGTGTGAGTTTACGGGACTTAGCCGAGAAGACAGCATCGCGGATCACTGGATGAGGTCGATCCATCCCGATGACAGAGAGGTGTACAACACGAGGTGGGATGAGACCTCGCATCAAAAGATACGCTTCCAACAGGAATTTCGGCTCAGACACTGTAGCGGCACCTATCGGTGGGTTCTTGAACAAGCGATGCCCATGTTCTCCTCGAGCGGCCGTCTTGAGGGATACGTATCGTCCTGCGTCGATCTCTCCTCACGCATGACCGATGAACTCCAATACCAAAACAATGAGGCGCGATTTCGCGCCATCAGCGAAGCCGCTCCACTCGGCATCTTCGTCACCGATTCAGACGGCAACTACATCTACACGAACATTCAGTTCCAAAAGATAACCGGCCAAACAGCGGAAGAGAGCTTCGGCTCCGGCTGGCAACGGGCCCTCACCGATGAGGACCGCGAGCGTGTCGCCGCCAGTTGGTACGCCGCGACACGAACCGCCAAACCGTTTGAAGAGGTCTATCGCATGCGTCGGCCCGACGGCGATATCGCGTGGGCGAGCGTGAAGGCGGCGGCGATCAACTCTACGGACACCGTAAGCGGATGGGTAGGAACGGTCGAGGATATCACCGCTCGCCTCAAAGCGGACGCTGAACTCGTCGAAGCGAAACAATCTGCCGAGGCCGCGACCCACGCCAAGAGCCAATTCCTGGCCAACATGAGCCACGAGATCCGCACCCCCCTCACCGCTATTATAGGGTTCGCCGAAGCGCTTCGTGATGAACGAAAGCACGCTCCAGATGAACTCCACTGCCTTGACGTAATCGTAAGCAACGGACGACACCTGCTCGATATCATCAACGGGATCCTCGATCTCTCCAAGATTGACGCCGGAGCTCTTAGCATAGAGAGAACCTCCTTGAACCTCGTCGAGATGATCGAAGAGGTTCGGATGATGTTCACGCCCCGCATCGCTGAGAAAGCGCTCTCGTTCTCGGTCAAATACGAGTGGCCCCTGCCCTCACACATCATCACCGACCCACTTCGCCTCAAGCAGGTACTTATCAATCTCCTGAGCAACGCGATAAAGTTTACTGACCATGGATGGATCGATCTTACGGTCGGATTTGATCCATCCTCAAAGCAAGCGCGCTTTACCATCGCGGATTCCGGAATCGGAATCGCTCCGGAGCAAATAGACAAGCTCTTTAAACCGTTCTCTCAGGCGAACGAAAGTATCACCCGACAATTCGGCGGCACGGGCTTGGGGCTCACTATCTCGTCACACCTTGTGCGCGCCTTGGGTGGAGATATTCAAGTAGCATCAGCAGCAGGCAAAGGCTCCACCTTCGCTTTTTCAATTACCCCCGAACTCGATACCTCCCCGCGGTTCATCAACGAGATAAGGGGAGAGGAACCGGTCACCAAGGAATCCGCGTCCGCCCAACCCGCGCTGTCGGGTAGGGTTCTCTTCGCTGATGACGCGCTCGACAATCGTCGCCTCGTCGACCACCTCTTACGCAAAGCCGGAATCGCCCCCGTTGTCGTAGAAGATGGGCAACAGGCGATCTCAGCGGCGCTCGCGGAGGAGTTCGACCTGATCTTACTCGATGTGCAGATGCCAAACGTTGACGGGCTAACCGCCGCTCGAACGCTGCGTCAGGCTGGAGTTAGAACCCCTATCGTCTCGCTCTCAGCGGGCGCGTTCACAAGCGATGTACTCAAAGCGATCGACGCCGGCTGCTCGATGCATCTCGCGAAGCCCTTCACTAGGGAATCCTTCTTCGACATGTTGAAACGATTCCTGCAGTCTGAAGACAATTCATCCTTACCCTCAGAGATCGTGGTCAGCACCAAGCTCAGCGACGACGCCGAGATGAACCAACTCCTTCTCGATTTCATCGACTCAGTGAGTCCACGCGTCGACGACCTTATCCAAGCGTGTGACAAACAGGACTGGGTCACTATCGAGGCGCGAGCCCACAAACTTCGAGGCAGCGCTGGGTTGTATGGATACGCGGAGCTCAGCGGCGTGGCGGAACGGCTTGAAGCCGCGGCCAAACAGCGTGCGGGAGACCTCGCCGGTCTCACGACCGAGTTGCGCACCCTGTGTGACCGAATAGTGGCCGGACGGCAGCGTACCGCCTCCTCCGGAAGCCCCGCCCACCATGTCTAACATGGGGGGAGTCGGAACCCTTTGAGGCCCCGCCGTGCGCTTTTCTTGGCGAGCCCAACCGGGATCGACACACGATTCCTCGTATTTTCGGCATGTTAGCAAACATCCCGACCAGAGCATTTTTAAAAAACTATTTTGAATTAATTACTCTAACCATTTATACTGGTTAGGTGGTCAGGAGCATTTCTGTGCTTCGTAAGCTGTCCAAGGGGCATCATACGAAGTGAAGCGTTGCGCTGAACTTAGGGTTTCTAAGGTTCTTATAAGGTTAACACGGGCAACTTTGTCTGTGTCGGTTTTGAGCATTTGAGTCGGACTCCAGAGCTTCCAAGCTTGGTGTCTCTGGTGTCCGGCTCTCATTGCAACATTGGTTTCATTTTTTCAGATCGTTTTTTTCTGGTTTCTTGTTCGCGCAACTGCTTCCCTTCTCCATTTTCATTCTCTCACAAATCTTCCCCTACAACTTCTGAAAGCTTAAGCGCGATACTCGGTGCGTGTGATGTGTCATGTCGTGGCGACCCGAGCGGTGAATATCAAAACGACCCGGCAGACGGGAGGGCGACCATTCCTGGTCGCCGAAATATCGCGCACGGCAAACGACCTTTGCCGCACCTAGCACGGCGGTCAGGACCCGCCTTCGCTGCGCTATGTCGAGGCAAGCTGGTCGCCTTCCCGCTACGCCACCATCCACAACACCACCGCCGCCACCACCAACCGGTAATACGCGAACGGTCGCAAGCTCCAACGCCCCACCATGCCGATGAACCATTTGACGGTGACTAACGCGGTGAAGAACGAAACAACGAACCCGATAAGCACGAGCTTGATGTCATCGGCGGTAAACACTGCAGCCGCTTTGAAGAGATCGTGCAACGCCGCCGCGGCCAAGATCGGAACCGCCGCTAAGAACGAGAACTCAGCCGCGGCCTTTCTCGAAAGCCCCACAACCATCCCACCGATAATCGCTGACGCTGAACGTGACATTCCAGGCCAGAGCGCCAAACACTGCACACATCCGATGACGATGCTCTTCTTCCACGTTAACGTGTCGGCATCTTGGTCGCCTGAGAACTTACCGTACCGTTCAACGAGTAAGATAAGCACGGCTCCAACAGCAAGCGCGATCGCGACCGATGTCGAATTGAAGAGGTGCGCCTTGATCTCCTTTCCAAACGCCGCGCCAAGCACCAACGCCGGACCCGTCACGAGCCCCAACTTGAAGAGACCCGCCGCCCCTCGCAAGCCGGGAGCCAACACGGTCTGCGGATTCTTAAGCGAGGTGCCCAGCCCCTCAAGTAACGCCATAAAGCGGGGCCAGTAGAGCCAGACAACGCTCAGGATAGCTCCAAGCTGAATGACCACATCGAAGGTCTTCGCCTTCTCGCCTTGAAATTCAAGGAGGTCGCCAAAGAGAATGAGGTGTCCCGTGCTCGAGATAGGAAGATACTCGGTAATGCCTTCAACGATTCCTAAAATGACTGCGATAAGAGTTTCAGACACGACAAAGGCTCCTTACGTTAGATATCTCATGAATACCTTGTATTTGTAGCGCAAAGAGCGCCACCTCCCCAGGGGCTAAATATGAGTACATCCCCGAGATCGTCCGACCCGTGACAAGGGAGGGCGACCATTCCTGGTCGCCGAAATATCGCGCATCGCACATGACTATCGCTATACTCAATGACGTGGCGCGCAGGAATGCGCGCCCTCCCCTTAACAGAGTCGTCAGGACCGTTGAGCGAGGACTCACCTTTTGGCACACCATTGGCAGAGCGCTCTAACTCACGATACTATCCCCTTCTAGAGGACGTCATGAGCGACAACATAATCACATGGGAAGAATTCGAACGGGTCGACATTCGGGTCGGAACTATCGTTCGCGCCGAGCCGTTCCCCGAGGCGCGAAAACCGGCCTACAAGCTCTGGGTCGATCTCGGCCCCCTCGGCGTTAAACAAAGCAGCGCGCAGATCACCGTCCGCTATGCTCCAGAGAGCCTGATCGGAACTCAGGTTCTCGCCGTTACCAACTTTCCGCCCCGACAGATCGGGCCCTTCATCTCGGAGATCCTCGTCACCGGTTTCGTGGGCCCTGACGGAGATGTGATACTCGCCCGTCCCGAATTTCCGGTCGCGAACGGAACGAAACTCGCATGACGCCCGCACCATCCTTTGACGCGATTATCATCGGCGGCGGACTCGCCGGAGCGGGAACCGCTCGCGCCCTCGCGCGACGAGGGCTCTCAGTTCTTATCTGCGAGTCTCACCCCCACCTCGCCCCAAAAGCGTCAGGAAACGCTCGCGGGCTCATCATGCCATACGTCGCGACACACACCTCCCCTCCCGGAAAACTCTACGCGCGTGGATTTACATTTACCCACGAACTCCTCACGAACGAGCTCCACGATCTGAACCTCTTTGAGCAATGCGGTGCGCTCCAACTTCCAGCAACGAAACGCCTCGCTCGACTCATTACCGAATCCACAGAATGCGTCGGCGACTCCCCTATGCTCCGCCTCAACGCGAGCGAATCCACCGAGCGAGCTGGAATTACCGTTTCAACCCCAAGCTTCTTTTTTCCTGACGCGGGATTCTGCGCACCCGGCGAGATTACCCGGGCTCTCATCGAATCAGCGCCTCCAACGATCACCGTATGGTGCTCAAAGCACGTACCATCATTCTCGCGCGACGGTTCAGGGTGGCGCATCACCTGCGCCGATGGATCATCGGCGCTAGGCACATATACGATTCTGTGTGGAGCCCACGAGATAACCTCATTTCCCCAAACCTCGTGGGTTCCCCTTGAGGCGATCCGCGGCCAAACCGCGCTAGCCACAGCATCGCCGGTTTCGCAAACTATTCGAACCGTTATCTCCTACGACGGCTACATCACCCCATCGTTCGACGGAGTGCACTTTATCGGGGCCCACTATCGTCACAACGACATGAACGAGACGCCAACCGATGAGGACACGACAGAGATCCTCTCTCGACTCTATCGAACCTTTCCGCCTATCTCAGACCTTCGTGTCACATCATCGAGGGTGTGCTTTCGCGCCTCAACGCACGACCGAATGCCATACATCGGAGCGTTACCCACTCAAGGCAACGCGGGTCTTTTTATTAATGCGGGACACGGCAGCCGAGGACTCATTACAGCCCCACTCGGAGGGGAGATCATCGCTCGCCATATTACAAACGAGCCGCTTAAGGACCTTGAGGAGTCCGCATCCATCGTAGCGGCGGCTCGCCTCTCGAAACGATATGAGTCGGCTATTTCAGCGCGACACGGCGAACGTGCCCCTTCACGATAGCCTCACGCCGGGCTTCTGTTAATACAGAAGCCACCGCCGCGCTCACATTCAAACTTTCAAGTGGTCCGACACGTGGAACAACCACACGCACATCCGCGGACTCAAGCGCTCCCTGCGAGAGCCCAGAGCCTTCCGACCCGAACATCAGCACAATTTTGTTGGGCCATTTCACGGTGTACATCGAACGGGCTTCGTGAGGCGTTGTCGCGACAAGTGACCATCCACGCGATTTGAGGAGCCCCAAAATGGACGCGCCATCTTTCATGAAGGCGATCGGAAGATGCTCCGCCGCCCCCTCCGCGATACGGCACGCGGCACCAGAGAGCGAATTGACGGATTGAGAATGAAGAAGAACTCCGTTCACGCCGAAGAAGCACGCCGTACGAAGAATGGCACCTACGTTGTGTGGGTTCTCCACACCTTCCATCACAAGGATAACTCCCCGTTGAAGGTCCGCTACTTTTTTAAGGACATCACCCGGTGTCATCAACTTGAGCGGTCGCGCCTCTATCATCACCCCTTCGTGATGTTCGGTAGCGGCGACCCGAGCGATCTCATCGTACTCAGCTATCTTGAAGGGAACCCGTTTACGCTCGGCCCACTCAAGCACGTGGTTAAAGAGGTCCTCTCGCTCGGGGGTAACAAAGATCCGCTTGATATCGCTTCGACGAGTTTCAAAGATCGCGAGACAGCATTGAACGCCGTAGTACTTTACTCGGTCCTCTTTGTCGAAATGGGGTGGTTTATACTCGGTTGCACCTCGCCCTCTTTTGCCCTTTGTGGTACTCGAATGTGTTTTACGTATGGCCATACCGACGCCCGAACGACATATCTGCGTTACTCGAAAAGGACAGGAGAGCTTCATCGCCCAGGAGCTCGCCCCCCTCTCATCGAGCTGTCAGTGTACCCAGCTTGCCCCAGGGGTGGTAGAGCTTACCGGGGTCGATATCCCCTTTTTGTCGCAAAACCCACTCCTCTTCTGTCGGCAACTCCTTCCTAACGCTCTCCCCCTCGAAGGGACATCCATTAAATCCATCGCTCAGTCCTGCGTGAGCGCCCTTATCGAGGGGCTTGGAGAGAACCCTGGGGAGTGGTGCCTTCACATCTACGATCCAGCGGCGGTCGACACAGGCGAAGAATACAGCCGTTCCCGTCTTATCCATCAAGAGGTCACCGCGATCCTGAAGCAACGGCGACGCTCCCTCTTAAAAGGGGTCTCTCGGGAACTCTCCCCCAACGCCCCCTTAGTACAGGTCGTCATCGCGAGCCCCACCCTCACCTTCATGAGCATCGCCTTACCTGAAGTGCAGCAAGCGCTTCGTTCGAACCTAAGCCCCCATCCAGCTGGCTACGTTGACATCCCCGATGACAAGGAACCACCTTCACGCGCGTTCAAGAAACTTCGAGAAGCGATCCACGTTTTCCACCTCAATCCTCAGCGGGGACAAACCTGCGTCGACCTCGGGGCGTGTCCCGGTGGCTGGACCCACGTCATGGTTGAGCACGGACTCAAAACCACCGGCATCGATCGAAGCCCTCTCGACGAGCGGCTCATGCGAAATAAGAACGTTACCTTCGTCAAAGGTGACGCCTTCACCTGGCTCCCCAAAGAACCGGTGTCGTGGCTTATCTGTGACGTGATCACCACCCCCGATCGCACACTCGGAATACTTGAGACGTGGCTATCTAAACGACTCTGCTCCTTCTTCTGCGTGACCGTGAAGTTTAAAGGGGAGCCGGACTTTGAGAACCTCACAAAAATTCGACACCTCCTCACCCAAAAAACGAGGTGGTTCGATGGCAAGCAGCTCACCAACAACAAAAATGAGCTCACTTTTGTTGGTGAGATCGCCCCTTCTGCCTAAAATCAAACTCCAACTCCTTGATTTTATCGCCAAATACATCGACCATGGTCTCCTATGAAAAACGCACCTCAACAATTCCGCGCTCACCCATGGCATGGCGTTTCCGCCGGCTCTGAAGCTCCAGCTCTCGTTACCTGCTACGTCGAGATCGTTCCCACAGACACCATGAAGTTCGAGGTCGACAAAGAGACCGGTATCCTCCGGCTTGATCGTCCACAGAAGTTTTCTAACCACTGCCCAACCCTCTACGGGTTCATCCCTCGCACCCTATGTGGTGACGGCATCGCGAAGCTCTGCGCCAAAGCGACCGGTAAAAAGAAGATCGTCGGCGACGGCGACGCGATGGACATCTGCATCCTCACCTCACGGCCAATTTTGCACAGCGACATCATCGTGAAAGCTCGCCCGATCGGCGGATTCCGGATGATCGATGGCGGAGAAGCCGACGACAAGATCATCGCCGTTCTTGAGAATGACGAGACCTATAACGACACCCAAGAGCTCGCCGACGTGCCTAAAGGCACAATCGACCGCATCCACCACTACTTCCTCACCTACAAGCAGGTACCAGGGGCTAAGACGCAGCCGAAGGTTGAGGTGAGCAAGTTGTACAATCGTAAGACCGCGTATGAGGTTATTAAGCAGAGTATGCGGGATTATGAGGGTGAGTTTGGAAACGGTCGCTAGCCTCTCCAGAGGCTAAGGCAACTTCACTGCAGCAGATCTTAGAGCACCAAGCACAGTTCTATTTTACTGCCACGAAAACTATCTGCCCTGCTCCGAGATACCCAAATTCCTTGGATCCATAAGGGATGGCATAGGCGTCGGAAAAGCCGCCTGAACGCACCTGCCTCAACATGTCCCAACCAAAGTGTGTAAAACACAGACATCCCTCGGTATTCACGGGATCCCCGTGATACTCAGGTGGTAAGAGGTGTTCGACACGCCCATCCACAACTCTGGCTCGGATGATGTTCCGCTCACTTGCAGTCACAAACGGAACGGTCCAAAGCATACGCCCCCCTGGCTTAAGGACCCTGGCACATTCAGTGAACGCTTTTTGAAAATCCGGAAAATGCTCAAAACAGTCGAATGACATAATGTAATCAATCGACTCGGTCTCGAAAGACAGCCTCGTCATGTCTTCATGACGGATCCCATGCTCGTCGATGCGTCCCGGCATCACTGCGTTTCCTCTGTACTCACTTCCAATAAGCCGCGAGTACCTGGACTTGAGAAACTGATACAAGGGTGTCACCTGTTCAGTGAGAAAAATGAGGTCGTCTTGGTAAGGGGCGAGCTCTATATCAAGCAATTGAATACTCGCACGCACACGATTATTAAGGTGCGTGATGGGACAGATCAGGCGCTCTCGCCAATTAACGTGCCCCCCAACGCCGTATTGGTAGTCTACTAGAAAATCAACTTCCACCGCTGCTGGATAAGAGAATCCGCGAAATGTGAAAGTGCCCTTGTGCGCAGCTTCCAAAGAGGACTCAAGGTCACGAACAGATTGAGACTCCAATCGGGAGCGTTCGAGACATGAACAATATTCTTCAAGAGAACGAATCCGTCTAATTTTCATGTTGTTGTTACCTTTCGCTTCCGCACCTGAATTCAATAAGCCCCGCTCCCTTGAGAGCTATCGAAAACTAAATCGGAGTAGACGTCAATCCTACCACTATTTCAATGGGTAATAATGCAGACACCTACCAAAATACGCCACTCGAAGCTCCCCTGAAGAATCAAAGGTCCTTGCCGAACCTGATCCGAAAAGGTTCGACCCCGCCTTAGCTCCAAAGCAGAGGGAGTGACACAAATCCGGCTTGAACTGGCGCCCAGCTCTGAAACCTGGAATAGGTTTCCTTAACTCTCCTCTGACAAAAAGAAACGCTAATCCTTATATTGAGTTCTCAGGCGAGTGGAAAAACAGAGGCGAAACAGCAAAGGTGAAGTTGAACCCAACACATGAAGGGCGCATCTGCGCTTCATCTTTACAAAAACGGAACATCAGGGATATAAAGTAGTTAGCGAACAACTAGGGGTTGTAGAGCGGTGGAACAAGCCTTTTTCTACTAGCCTGTTACCTTTGAAGGAGGCTAGTCCCCACATGACGAATGAGTTGCAACGCAGAACATTCACGATAGTTGCCCCCGTTTATAACGAAAAACAAGTAATTCGTCAGTTCACAGCCGCGGTCACGGCGCTATTTGCCGAACTTAAAGCGACCTACAAGGGAACACTACTTCTAGTCGTGGACCGATCAAGTGACGGCACAGAAGAAATAGTCGCCGATATCTGCAAGACCAACCCGCACATTTCAGCTATTTTTCTTTCAAAACGTTTCGGACACCAAAATTCATTGATCGCTGGCATCGACCATTGTGAAGCAGACTTCTGCATCATGATGGATTCGGACCTGCAACATCCGCCTGGCCTGATTCCGCAATTGCTCACGCTTGCCGAACAGGGGAATGACATCGTGCAAACGATCAGAATCGACAACGTCACGCATCCAGCGCGGAAGGCACTATCGGTATTGTTTTACTCCCTTATTAACAAACTAACGGAAGTTGATATAGCCCCATCTGGCGCTGATTTTCGTCTAATTAGCCGGAAAGTGGTGACTGTTCTTCGAAGGGACATTCGCGAGCGAAGCATGTTTCTGCGCGGCATGATCATGTGGCTCGGTTTTAAGTGCGCCTTTCTTGAATTTGAGGTCCAGAAACGAGTCGGCGGGAAATCAAAGTACTCCATGCGACGATTACTTCAATTTGCAACAACCGGCATCGTATCGTTCTCTAACAAGCCTCTAAAGATAGCTATGTACCTTGGCTTTTTCTTCTCCTCGCTTGCGTTTATTTTAACGATCTGGATCGTCGCGAGTTGGCTGCTTCACGACAAGCTCCCCTCCGGCTGGACCACTCTAGCTACTATGCTATCACTCTTTAGTGGTGTTCAGTTGTTGTTTCTTGGGGTCATAGGTGAGTACCTAGGGTTCATTTTTGAAGAAGTGAAGGCACGACCTCGTTATATCATCGATGAGAAGCACAACCTATGAGGGACTCAAGGTTAATCAGAGCGCAGCTCTCCAGGGGCAAGGATATCTTACCCGTTCTGGTATTTACTCTATATTTCACCTTCTTCTTTCGGGAATTTATTTTTGGAGACAAGGTATTTGCGTTTCTAGACGATAATACTTTCCTCTTAGCTCCGGTATTCTCCCGAATTGCTCATATACTTCAACAAGGCCAATGGCCTATTCAAATTGACTCCTCCCTAGTAGGAATAGAGTTATACAACTCGGCACAATTCTCCGTATACTATCCTTTGTATCCATTTCATTTCCTCGAAATGGGAGACCCAATATCTGCAGCCTTAGCACTTAACGCATTCACCCTCATTCATATCTTCATCGGCTCTCTTAATCTGTACCTTTTGTCTCGAGTTTTAGGGATCTCTCCCTGGGCTGCGGTACTTGCAGCCGTTACGTTCTGCTCATGCATGAACACGAAGATTTACGCTATTTGGATCAACATAACTTCACCATATGCGTGGCTGCCACTTTTTATTCTTGGACTTATCCAGATTAATAGGGGAAGCGGATTACAGGGATATATCCTCACGACCGCCTCCCTATCACTCATAATTCTGGCTTCCCCTTCGCAACCGTTGATTCACGCATTAGCTCTGGCGGCTGCCATGGCAGCGTACTGGGGTTACCAATTCTTCGTCCAAAAGAAACGGTGTGGAATCTCTGCAATGTTTGCGTGCGGCCTTGCCCTCGTTACGACAGTTCTCATGTGCACGCCCGTAATAGCTCCAACGGGACTGGAGATGAAGGACATGATTCGCTGGCTCGGCCCCCATGGCTCGGTAATTGGCAACGCTCCACTTTCCTTTGAAGCATTTCTTCTAGACGAAGCACCGCTTTCGGAATGGACCCGAATTTTTGTCGATGGACCAAGAACCAGCCTCGTAGGTGGAAGTATGATTGGGCTGGTCCCCGCGCTTCTTGCACTTCTAAGTCTATTCCGAAAGTCATCACGTCCGTTGGCCTTAAGTTTCGGTCTGTTAGCCTTATATGGATTGCTATCCTCGTTCGGCACGCACTCCGGGCTTGCATATCTAAATTATCAAATTCCCCTGATAAATAAGATTAGGGAACCCAGCAGACATCTCGTTCTTTTCACTATTGCGGCCTCAACGCTTACAGCAATCGGAGCCTCCCTAATCAAAGAAAAAATACCAAGATGGGCATTTGGAGTTTTTTTACTGACGGCGATAGTGTTTCATTATTCGCAAATGCATCCCCTTTATGACGCACATCCGCGAATAGATCAGACAGACCTACAGACTCCCCAGAATCAAGCGGCGAATAAGCTTATAGAAAACCTCCACTCTTCTCAACAAAAAGTCCTTTTTAAAGCCCATGAGACCGCCCTCCCATCTGGCTTTTTTGGAATGAATGCCCTGTATTTTCGCGGCGATGTCAGCAGTGTAGACGGCTACTTCAATCCACAACGGTTTAGTAGCCATCGGCGCGTCCTTGACCTAACTCCAAATTTGGAGCATGTGCTACGACTTGCTGGGATAACACACTTTATCTGTTCTAACTGCCCGCCCGCATCACCAGATTCGGTGTCGGGAACTTTCGAATCGTACCCGTATCAAGTGCGCGAGCTCAAAGGCATCAGATATCCGACTGTTTTCGAGAGCATCACCAAAAAGAAAAACCCCTTCATTCTAACCTCAGAGGACGGTGCCCTCCTTCCGGTAGCGAGCGACACTGCAAAGACTCAGCAGCTCCTTGACTGGCCGCAAAATCCGGCAGCCGTTCAGACAGAGGTAAGCAACGCTAACTACCGTAGGTACCGTGTCAGGCTAGAACACCCCGGTCTTCTTGCACCAGACACCTTGTACTCAAAAAATTGGAGCTTTCAAGTAAACGGCAAGCCCGTAAAATCAGACGGTATAAATGTTATTCGTCACTCGGTGAGACTTCCGCGAGGTGAACATATAGTGGAAGCATCTTATCGGCCAAGATGGCTCCTGAGCCTTTTTATCTTTCCCAGCCTCGGGTTATCTATATTTCTATTGTTCATATTTGCCCCGAGACTAAGAAAACTACTTCAGTAAACCAAATTGGGGGCTTCATACAATATCTGCCATCCCAACGATGGGCCGCCTACTACTCCAATTCTAAGCTCTTGATGATGATCCCAAGTTCTCGTCGGTCCAACTGATTTCCATCTGAAGCGGGTGTAAAAACATGAGACACCCGTATTTTAAATTCGAGGGGGCCTGGCGATATCGTATCAGGCAACTCAACCGTGGTGTCCACCAAGCCGTCCTCTGTGATGCCAATTGCCCCGACCTCTTTGTTGTCTGTCAGGAATGTTAATCTGACCTCAACACTTTTTTCTCTTTTTGTGAGCAGTCCATGAGGTACATAAGCTATGAGATGAATGAATCGCTCTTGCTTCCTATCAAGGTATATGGACGCCTCTTTAGCTATCCAACAGGTGCCATCCTCTTCTGCTGGGTAAGAGCCGCGAAGCACCTGCGTCGATGGCAAATCTCCGAAAACATGTTTGTCTGAGCAAACGAACCGTTGCCAGGCCCAAGGGGGAACCTCCACTTCAAAATATCCCAATTTCCCGTCGATATTTTCCGCCGGGTCGGCCTTTCGTCCACCGCCATACCATACCCGAACCACGCTCGCTTTCGCCCCTTGAAGAAAGGTAGAATCGCATAGGACTTTTGATTTCCAACCGGTCCTCAGTGATGAAAGTGATGCCAAATGGGAATCTAACTTGCGCCAATTCACGCCATCGAAACTAACAGCAAAACCGAGAGTTCGCTCTTCAGAGAGACCTCGTCCAGTATACGCCATCAAGTAGTAGTGTCCTAATTTAATGACACTCGGTTCCCCCAATCCTTGAACATCGAAGTCGCCGATTCGCCCGACATCCAAAATGGGATTGCCGGGATGTTTGATCCACTTAACTCCGTCCAAAGATTTCGCCACTCCTAACTTTTGTACTCCGACCCGATTCATCCCCAGAAAGTACATGTACAAAGACTTACCATCCCTTAGTACGTAAGGGTCCGAAACCGAGTGCTCGTCCCACTCCCCTTCTAATCCTGGGCCTAACACTGGCGACTGAGACTTGGCGAGCTTGTAACCATCTCTAGATACTGCAAGTCCTATCGAAGTAATGCCACGAGTAGATTGGCCTGCATAGTAATAGTACATCTGGTCATCAACTACGACCGCTGCACCATTCGCTGCTATGTAGCGTGCATCCCATCCACTACTTCCAGGTTCAAGCACAGGGTTCCCCGGGTGTTTAACCCAACTCTTGCCATCAAGTGAGGTAGCCAACCCCGTTCTCCACACGGCCCCATCGAAGCCTGAGTAGTAATTCTAAAGCTTGCCCTTCCAATCGACTACAGACGGATTCAGCACATCAACGGATTCCCAGGATCCAGGATCTCCTGTACTTAATACTGGATTTTCGTCCCCTTCAATCAATCGCACATTGAACGCTGACGGCGGTAACTGAGGAGAAGACGGATAAAAGGGGCGCTCGGCAATACGACTCTCACTTCGGAACCCAAAAGCAACAAACGCGCCGACGACAGAACCGGCAAGCACCAAAGGAAACTTTCGAGATAGCTGCACTCGGGAGTGAGAAAATGGCATTTCGACAACTATATAGAAAATATATGCGAATGATAAACAGACAACAGCTCCTATTACCAGCTCATAGAAAAGGAGACAAACGGGCGAGAATTGCATGCCCTCAAGATAAAGGTACAATAATGAAAGCACCGGATAATGCGTTAGGTAGAGGGAATAGGAAAAGGTACCCACGACAACGAAAACTGGAGAACTGAGGATTCGTCCGATTGAGCTCGTCCGTGTGGGAGAGGCCTGCCAGAAATGTGACTCCCGAAGAAGATATGAGGAAACCACAACACCAATCAGAAAATCCAGGCAGTATTCGTGTTCCCATAGCCATCTCCATATCGGTACAAAGGGAGATGTTAAGAAAATTAACAAAAGAGGAATGCCCGTCACAAAAAAAACGATTCCACTCAAGCCTTGGAAAGCAGAAGAGCGAGTGGGGAATTGGCTCTCTCTACCTGCGACAGCGCCCAATACGAAAAGGAAAATATACCAAAAATAGTTTTCACTTTTAAGCTCGAGTATCCAATGAGAGCCGAACCCGACTAAGAAGCTGCTAAAAACAACCCCCAAGACCCCTAATTTGCGCCAAACAGGAAGGATGACTAGAGGAAGCGCAAAATACAATTGCCATTCGAGCCCAACGCTCCAAAGTGGCGGATTGATTTTATATCTCCAAGCATCGAATAGATTGTGAACTAAAAAAACATGCGAAAATACGGCTCCCATCGAATCTGCCGGAAGAGCATAGTCCCACCTTGCGTTTCGAAATTCGTTCATGTGGGGAAGAATCCCTACTACTGCCAATGACGCAATAACAGCTCCAAAATACGCCGGAAGAATTCTACGCGCTCTTCGGCGAGCGAACGCGAGAAAGCCACCTCGCACGTGCAAGGTTGAATCCGCTGTTAGCATGAGGGAATATCCAGACAGAACTATAAAGACCCCAACCCCAACGTGGCCATATCCCAGCCAATCAGTGAGATATTTTGTGGAGATTCCCAACGAGTCTATTACTTTTGGGCGAACCTCCATGTAGGCATGATGTAGCACAACATATAGGGCGGCGAGCCCTCGCATTCCATCAAGATGAAGCAGCCGCGCCGTCGATTCCGACGGTTGCAGCCCTGCGTTACTTCGCCCCCTAAAACCCATGAACACCTAAGCACGTTTAGCGACAACCAATTGAATGTCGAAGAGGTTTAAATAGAGGGGAATCTTAAAGAGCAAAGGAACCTTATTCAAATGCCGAGGCGATATAAAAATTGACAAATAATCGGCGAGAGGCCTGGAATATCCGAATGCAATATTTTCGACGACACGGAACTTAGAATCCTTAAAAAAAAGCTCGAAACTTTTCTTAGTAGGATAATTGACGTGAGTAGGAGGATGAAATTGCCGCCAAGATTTACCCCTGATCCTCGGAAGAATTGCTCCGCTATCGACCGTAGAAAGGACAACAAGCTCCACACTTGGATTTTTTAGGAGCAAGTCACCAAAAACATTAGCAGGATATTCCAGGTGCTCCCAGACATCCCAAGCGCAGACGACATTAGGACTGAGTTCCTCCACTTTTTCTTGGTATTCATCCGAAAAGGGATCCAACACCTTAAAACCACGCTCTACTGCTTTTGCCCGAGCAAAAGCCGAAGCCTCAACCCCGTACATTTGCCCAACTCCGCGATCCCGAAGCACTTCCAAAAAATCTCCCGTCGCAGAACCAATTTCGAGAACTCTCATCTTCTCATACGGGAGTTCTACAAGATGGCTCTTCATAATGGCCAGCTTCCGTTCGAAGTTTCGCCTATAGACCGTGGAAGCCAACTCGTAATTGATGTACTCAGCCCCGGTGTAGTACTCTTGATTGTATAAATCAGCTAGGTTGCCGAGAGGCCCCTCAAACTGAAAGGCTGCGCAATTGGCGCATTGCAAAAGATGGCCCTCGTTGTAAAGGCTTGAAAAGCTACTTTCTTGATTACAGTTTCTGCAGCGGTTTACCATTAATATTACCAGTTTAGGACTATGTTGTTATGACTTATCAGCTGTGCAAATATAGCCCCCAGCGCATCCAATGCAAGTACCGGTGACGCTGACAACTCATTCGTGAAATAACCTCTAACGAATATTTGAAAGTTCGAGAGCAAATGAAACTCAAAGGGAAGAACGTCGTTATTACTGGCGCCGACGGATTCATTGGCAGTCATCTTGTGGAATACCTGGTCGAATCAGGGTGTCGAGTTAAGGCCTTAGCGCAATACAATTCCTTCAACTCGTGGGGATGGCTAGATAGTCTACCTCCTCAAACTATGAATGCGGTGGAGGTGATCTCGGGGGACGTTCGAGACCCAGGAGGTATGAGAACGTTAATGCATGGAGCCGATGTCGTTTTCCATTTAGCGGCCCTAATAGCGATTCCTTTCTCCTATCATTCCCCCGACAGTTATGTAGACACTAACATTCGAGGAACACTGAACGTTCTTCAGGCGGTGAAGGGCACCGAGGTACAGAAAGTGCTCGTGACCTCTACGTCAGAGGTTTACGGCACGGCCCGTTTCGTGCCGATTTCTGAGGAACACCCGCTTCAAGGGCAGTCCCCTTATAGCGCAACAAAAATTGGGGCAGACCAACTTTCAGAATCTTTCTATCGCTCGTTCGGACTGCCAGTGACGATAGTCCGTCCTTTTAACACGTATGGCCCCCGGCAATCTGCACGAGCATTTATTCCGACCATTATAAGTCAGCTTCTTCATGGTAAAGATACCATTAAACTAGGGAGCCTCCGTCCTACCCGAGACCTCGTATTTGTAAAAGACACGGCCAAGGCATTTGCTCTCATCGCAGAGGCTGAAAATTGCACAGGGCAGGTTATCAATGTTGCAACTCAACAGGAACATTCCGTCGGCGATATCGCGCAGAGGCTGATCTCTTTAATCAGACCTACCGCTCAAATTGCCCTAGACGAACAACGCATGAGACCTGAGATGTCAGAGGTGGAACGTTTACTAGGTTCAAATGACAAGCTTAAGATGCTAACCGATTGGACTCCCACAACCACCATCGAAGAAGGGCTTGAGCAAACGATAGCGTGGTTTAAAAATAATATTCATCGCTACAAACCTGACATTTACAATCTCTGATAAGAGGGAAAATGCGAGCTGTCATTCTAGCAGGTGGAAGAGGTACTCGATTGCGCCCGTACACTACCCTCCTTCCCAAGCCACTCGTGCCAATCGGTGGCGACAAGGCCGTCATAGAAATCATTATCCAGCAACTTGTCCGCGCCGGCGTGACGCATATCACGATGGCTGTCAATCACTTGGCGAATCTGATTATGAGTTTTATAGGTAATGGAGATAGGTGGGGGGTGAAAATCGACTATTCCCTGGAGGATAGACCTCTCAGCACAATCGGACCACTTAAGTTAATACAAGACCTACCTGAAAAATTCCTTGTACTGAACGGCGATATACTTACCGATCTAGACTTTAGGGGTCTATACGAAACCCATGCTAAAAGTGCCTCGGAAGTAACCGTAGCAACTTTCCGCCGTAGTCAAAAAACGGACTACGGTGTCATCGATACGAACGACCACGGAAGGATTATCGGATTCCGAGAGAAGCCAGTTCACTCCTACATCGTAAGTATGGGTGTATACGCCCTGAACCGATCGATTCTCGAACCTCTGAAGACGGGGGCGCCCTATGGATTCGATAATTTAATGTACGATTGCTTAGCCAACAACAATCCAGCGACAAGCTACCTGTGGGAAGGTTTTTGGTTAGATATCGGTCGTCCGGAGGACTACGACTACTGTAACGAAAACCACGAGGAAGTGTTTCGAATACTCGAACTATGAAAATAATGATTCTCGGCGGAAATAGTGTCAGCGGTAAAAACTTCAAAGAGTTTGTCTCCAGCCGTAATCCCAGCTCCACGTTCATCGATGTGAAACGCTCCGACGTAGAAGGAGCAAGTTATTCGTCCGGAAGATTACCAGATTTGAACGAAAAGCTTTTTGAGATCGTATCCTCGTACAAGCCAACCCACATAATAAACTTTCTTGGCTCTGTCAGCCAAGATTTCGCCGTGGGTCTGCGAGCAAATGTCGAAATACCTCAAGCACTCCTTGAAGCAGCTGTAAAAGTTGCACCCACGTCGTCCATAGTATTGATTGGCAGCGCAGCTGAATATGGCCAGATCAAAAACCCCTCACGGGCCGTCAGGGAAACGGAGCCTCTGGTACCAGTTTCTGTATATGGCACAACCAAAGCGATGCAAAGTCTTTTAGTTCCCCTATACGCAAATCGCTTTAAACTAAATGTCAAGCTAGCTCGAACCTTTAACGTCTTAGCTCCGGGACTGCCGCCACATTTATTTGTGGGAAGGGTCTACGAACAAATTGAAAACATTCGGACTGGTCGTCAAACGGAAATTAGGGTGGGCCCCTTAACTGATGAGCGAGACTACATATCCGCGCACGCGGCGTCATCCGATTATCTTCAAATTTTGCTACACGGAGCCCCAGGGGAGACCTACAACGTCTGCTCGGGGTATCCAATAACTATGGGAGAACTCTTAGAACAAATCCTTAGCCAAGAGGGGCTAGTAGACGTAGGAGTAGTGCAAGATACTGCCATTGCGAGATCTCCGGTGCCTCGTATTTTTGGCAGCAGAGAAAAAGTTAACGCTTTGAGCGCTTAATCTCAAATTCAATCCGATATTATTATGTCGAATAACCAAAAATTAAGACAAAAAACAGGGGACAACTTCTTCCTGCTGCATAGAAAAGTCTATGCAGCGCTAGAATCCCTCCGTAGTACTTGCCCAAAACCCAGATCAGAAAGATATCCTAGGATACGGTTACGGTTAGTGTTTGTGGAAAACTCCTCCTCCACAAGCCTCATCCCGTTCGTCGAAAGATCCTTCCACAGCTGCTCGTCTTGATAAACACGAAGCACCTGATCCGCTAATTCACGGGGAGAGCTTCCAATCAACACCTCTTGCCCATCTCGAAGCCCCATCCCCTCAGCGGCAACCGGGGTACAAACAACTGGCACACCATAACTAAGGCTCATACAAACCTTCCCCTTCACTCCAGCCCCGAAACGCAACGGGGCAACGGAGATTCGAATGGAAGACCAGATAGGATCGAGGTCAGGAACGAATCCTAGGATCTCAACATTAGGTCCTCTAAGCTGCTCAATCTCAGGTGGAACCTTACTTCCAATCACTTTCAAAACCACATCAGGAATCTTCTCCACGACGAGCGGAAGGACCTCGTTAACGAAGAACATCACCGCGTCGACGTTCGGGGTATGCTGAAATCCACCCACAAAGCAGATATCCTTACGAGCCTCCAAAGACGCTTTACATCCCATCACATCGGTAATGATAGGAGAAACACGAACATCCGAGGACGGGCTCTCTTTCGCGAGATCATCCAGCTCAAAGGAACTGTGGACTAGGGTAATAGCACTCTCCCCTATCACTGAGAGCTCGCTCTGTTTTGTTTCAAGCGCTCGCTCTCGTTCACCCGCTGAACCCGTGAGTTCAGACTGCCGTAGCTCGCGAATATAGTGCAAATCGATCGGGAGGAATACCTTCTTAGGTTTAAAGCCGTGTTTGTCGAACGCATCGTACACTGGGCGAGTTGAACCGTGCCGCAAGCCGATTATCAGATCGTAGGTAGCTCCAAATTGAGCGACATATGAGTCGAGATCGAGGCTGGAAGGCGGGATCAGCACATGCACACCCATCCGCTGCAACCGTTCAGTGTAGTGAGGAATGTAACCGGGATTCCAGTACGCGAAAAACGTCACATGATATCCGAGCTCAACAAGAGCTCTAAGCCAGGTGTCGGCAACTATTGAACCGGCGTCTTGATCAGGTGTGGGGGTAAGCGCGTCGACAAAGAACACACGGCCCTTGACCTTAAAGTCTCGAGCAACCTCTGGCAACGTTTCCCCATGCAGCGCGTGCTGGGTTAACGCGGATGCCCAGCGAACTTTCAGTTTCTGAAGATTGGCTACCTGATAGGATTTGACACCAACCCGCACATCCGTTCCGGAGGAAACCCCCTCGAAATGAATCAGACGAGAGAATGGCTGATACACCACTCGAAGTCCCCTCTCCCGAACCTTAAAGGCGAGGTCAACATCCTCACAATATGCTGGCGCGTAGTGAGAATCAAAACCACCAAGGGTTAGAAAGAAATCACGATCGATCATGATCGAGGCGCCAGAGCAAAAATCAACATCCCGGAGGTAATTAAACTCCCCCCTCGAAGCGTCCTGATTACGGCCGTAGTTCCAAGCTTGGCCATTTCGCCAGATAATTCCACCCGCCTCTTGGAGGCTGCCATCCGGATACAGCAACTGCGAGCCAACGAGACCTATCGACGGTGAGCTCTCAAACGTATCAGCGAGATTATCCAACCATTTGGGTAACACGTACGTGTCATTATTTAGGAACACAACCTGTTTTCCGCGAGCGACCTGAGCACCACGATTGCAGGAGTCGATAAATCCCGAGTTTCTCTCTTTAGTAACCAGACGAATGTGAGGGATGCACTGGCACACGGCAACAGTAGTGTCGTTTGAACAGTCATCAACTACAATTATCTCAAAGGCCCTCGTCGAGTGATGCTGTATCAAAGAGCGGATACACGCCAAGGTACTTCGAAGCTGGTTGTACACTGGGATGACCACCGAAATATCCGGATTATCGTCATACGGAGCTCGAAGAGACTGAGCCTTGAGTATATCCAAATTTATAAGACTAATCTCTCTCAAAACCTCTCCAGGGCTCATGCCGGAGTTGGTTTCAACGTCACG
Source organism: Bdellovibrionota bacterium (assembly GCA_044345405.1). Taxonomy (GTDB): domain Bacteria; phylum Bdellovibrionota_C; class UBA2361; order UBA2361; family OMII01; genus OMII01. The sequence goes on along the minus strand of JBIJBE010000011.1, from coordinate 60,474 downwards.
AGACATCGCCTCACGGAGCATAACGACATCTGAGCAGATAGCATCAAGGCCGTCCGGCATTCCTGAGATCTGAGTCAGACGAGTGCGAAGCGTCTGGACTCGATGCGCCAGCTCCTCACGTGAGCGACGTTCTTCATCCTCGGCGGAGGTCGCTCTCCCCTCATGCACTCCATGCTTGAGGTAATGAACCAAAGGGGAACAATATGAGCGCCCTACATCTTTATGAAAAGCGTTGTACCATACAGTATCAAACGCGGCATTTGGCTTGCGGCCCATCCTCCAACCGACCATCTGGTAGTGAAAAATTGAGAGAAGGCGTCCACCCTTGAAATGTTGAAGACGTGGAGAGTAGTAAGAGACGTCGAATTCAGGACGGTGTCGTAAAAAGGAGACAGCCGCAAGATCTTTCTTCAGTCCACGCAAGATCTGTTTACATGATGGAGAAGACTGAGAGGCCCCCGCCTGTTCATCGACTTCAATCAGACTTGCCAGTGCGGAGGATGTTAGCTTTTCCTGGCTAACACTTGCTCGGGCTAACGCGTCATTCCTTATCCTCCGCTGCTCTGTCTGGAGACGGATAATACCAAGCAGCTCCGAAATTTGGGCGGAATCAGCTCTCCGTTGATCATCCCGTTCCCGAATTCCGCCCTCTAATGCGCTTAGCAGATTAGATGGTAGCTGTGGATCAAACAAACTTGCAGGGAGTTTTTTTACAACCTCCGAGCGAGAACAGAGCCCAATGACGTAGGGACCACGGGTAAGCACATCGGCACACTCAATTGTTCCGTCACCAAGACTCATCACTCTGACTTGATGGCTGCTACTTACCCCATCAAAAGATGCGACAAACGACCCAAAGAGAGGCAGTTGCCGACTCAGTTGTACGTTTGCAAACCGTTTTTTGAGCTGGGCGTCCAATTCACTTAGCGACAATTCCTTTTCGTGGAACTCGTTCGCGGAAGAACCTCGCGTTTGTTGATACGCGTCTCTTTCGGGAGATGAGATGAGAAGCATTCCGTCCGGTCTCAAAACTCGAAGAACCTCCTCAAGAAACCCCTCTTGGGCAGCGATATGTTCAATAGTCTCAAAACTAACGACCAGATCTACGGAGGAGTCAGGTGCCGGAATCGCGGAGCAGCTCCCCTGCGTGAACCTAAGATTTGAGGATAGGTACTTAGCGGACGCGGCGCTCACTGTCGGTCCATCAATATCGACCCCGAGCACGCTTTTTGCGACCTGGGAGAGCATGTAGCTGCCATATCCCTCCCCACACGCGATATCGAGTACGTCCAGCCCCTCGGCTACGTCCACAGCGCACGAGTACCGATGAAGGTGTTCCCATGCGAGTTCTCCCGAAAGATACGGAAGAAACCGTTCCCCGGTAAACTCCGCGTGAGGCGCATCATTCGGAGGATTAAACGAAACAGAGAATCTCTTATGTGACATGCAGCTTGCTAGCCTACCTTTTGAGCATTGGAACTATCTACAGATTCAAGCGTAATGTCCAACATCGGAATCCCAATCAATCCCTTTTGGACGTGACTCACGAGAACTTCAAAAAACAGCGCATCATCGATCATTTGGTGCTGAACATGGTCATCTTGTGTTCCATCAGCAACAGCTACATTGACCGAATAGCTACCAGGCGAAAGGAACGGCATTCGGAACGTAAAGACGGCTTTGATGACCGTCCCAGCTCTGGCAACGAGCCCTTTGTCTATGTGGGTGATGTAGGTATTGTCCCCAAACAAACGTTGCCCAAGTTTGTCCTTCACATAAAACCCGAGAATCGGATTGCTCAACTGCTTTTTAGCTTGGGCCACAATCGATAAGGTGACGAGTTCCCCTCCCTCTGAAACCTTAACATCGCCCCCTTCGTGAGAGTGAAGGGCGACCCCGACGATCGAGGCCCCCCCTTGCCCAAACCACGGCGCATCAGGGTCAAAATCAAAAACTTGAATAACATTTTTTACGGAACTCTCCTTGAGAAGCTCGGTTCGAAGGTCCTTCTCCGCATGAGAGGCCGTCGGTGGGCTCTTTCTGGTCCCCCCGATCTTAAAAGAGGTATCATTGTCCTTCTCTTCCTCAAGGGAGGCGAGATAGCGATGGCACAGGTCCTTCGTCTCTCCGAAATCCCGAACCATACCATTCTCGAGCCACAGACATTTGTCACACAAATTAAGAATCGACGCGGTGTCGTGTGACACGAAGAGGATGGTCCCCGTTTCCTTGAACTTGCGAATAAAGCGCATGCAGCGCTGGGTGAATGCCGCATCACCCACAGCCAAGATCTCATCAACGATCAGGATATCCGCGTCTACATGCGCAGCGACGGCGAATGCTAGCCGGGCGTACATGCCGCTTGAATAGATCTTCACGGGCTGTTCTATAAAGTCCCCTATTCCAGCGAACTCGATAATCGAATCATAACGCTCTTGAATCGTCGTGTTATCGAGCCCTAAAACGGAGGCAGCAAGGAATACGTTCTCTCGCCCAGTGAATTCGGGATTGAAACCAGCACCAAGCTCGAGAAGAGCCGCTATCCTGCCGTTGACCGTAAGACTCCCCATGGAAGGCGTGAGCGTTCCGCAAACAAGCTGCAAAAATGTCGACTTGCCAGAACCATTGCGCCCAATGACGCCTATGGTCTGTCCCCGTCCAATCTGAACGGAGAGATCCTTGAGCGCCCAGTACTCATCGTAGAGACGGATGCGACCACGACTTAGCATCTGCCATAATCGATCGATGGGGCGTTTGTAGATATGATATTTTTTACCGAGGCCATGTGCCTCTATAGCGAGCGCCTTGGTCATACCTACATCACATCCGCAAAAGCTTTTCGTGTCTTGGCAAACCAAACGCTACCTAGAATAGCCGAGAATACACCTATGCCGAGGGATGAGAACCATAAGGTAACACTCGGCAAGTTGCCTTGAAGAATAACATCCCGAGCAGACGTTACCGCCATTGATATCGGGCTCAACATGACGAGCGAGCGAAGGGCTTCCGGCAGAGACTCAACTGGATAAAATATGGGGCTTAGAAACATACAACAGGTAAGCACCACCCCGATTATTTGCTGGAGATCTCGAACGAACACCCCGAATGAAGAGAGAAAGAACGACAGCCCCACAACAAGGAGTATGAACGGCAAAAGCACAACAGGCAGGAGAACAATCGTGCTGGGAATTGGATTCCCAACAACGAGCGCGAACGCAAGAAGCACCACAACATTCACACACGCGTTGAAAGCCGCCGAGCCAAGGCTCACCCACGGCAGAATCTCAAGCGGAAAGACCACCTTCTTAACGTAGCTCACATTCGAAACAATGAGGGAAGGAGCGCGCGAAACGCAGTCCGAAAAGACATTAAATACGACAAGCCCTGCGAAGAGCATGAGCGCGAAGCTGAAGCGATCCGTCCCCTCGGTGCCCCATCGAGCTTTAAAAACGACAGAAAACACGAAGGTATACACCGCTAACATCACGAGCGGGATAATCACCGACCAGAGTACGCCAAGGATCGAGCCCTTGTACCGCGAGGCGATATCGCGCGATATCAGCCTTCCCGCCAATTTCCGATGCGTCCATATCGATGTAAGAGGTGCTAATAACGATCTCAACGCTGAAACGTCCCTGTAGTTGGTTCAACTACAGGACATTACTCACAAAGCGGCCTTTTATCAACGGGGCGAGGCGACCTTTGTCGTAGCGTTATTATAGAGTTACGGGGCAATCCCCGTGGCAGGCGAAGGTCTAGCTCGCCCATGCCCTCCTCACTCGTGGCGGAAACCCAAAAGAGAAGTCCTCACTTAGGTTGGTGAGATTCGGATTGTAGTAAGGGTCTTTGGCCAGAACCGGCTGCCATCTCCCCTTCATCTTGGCTATCTCACGCTCAAATCGGGCGAACTTCTCCGGCGTATTCTCATATCCCCTACTCGCGGACTCATAGTGATAGAGCTCAGCGCGAGGCTCGTAGACCACTCGGAAACCGGCGTCTCGGATCCGCAAACAGAAATCAACGTCGTTGAACGCCACGGAGAGCTCCTCATCGAACCCCTTCACTCCCTCGAAGACGTCGCGACGAAGAAGGATGCACGCGGCCGTAACGGCGCTTAAGTTTTGACTTAAGATAGCCCGATTGAAGTAGCCCGGGTCCTCTTTTGGACGCCCCTTGTGGTTGTGACCGGCGACTCCACCAATACCTAATATGACGCCACCGTGTTGAAGGAGATTATTAGGGAAGAGCAGACGAGCGCCCACAGCGCCAACTTCCTTGCGAACGGCTTGGGCAACCATCTTCTCAAGCCACTCTCCCCGCGTAAACTTCAGGTCGTTGTTGAGAAACCCAAGCACCTCACCGGAACAATACTTCACTCCGAAATTGTTGAGCGCGGAGAAGTTGAACGGACTTTCATCACGCACGACCTTCACATTTGGATGCTTGCGTTGAACTCCATCAAAGTACTGAAAGGTCTCCTCCTCAATACTTCCGTTATCAACGATAATGACCTCGTAGTTCTTGTATGTGGTTTTCTCAAGCAGGGTATCCACGCACGGCTTGAGCAGCTCCAGCTTATCTCTCGTGAGAATAACGAGAGATACCTTTGGATCTGCGCCCCCTACCCGCCTCTCGACATCGATATGGGAGATGCTGTGCCAAATGGAGGCCGTCGCTGGCTGTCTCGTTCGATCGAAGTGTTCCTGCACCGCTTTACGCTGCGCCTCAAGCACGTAGGGCTTCGCGGCAGTGGACTGTGCGGTGGAACTTGGGATTAGGGTCCAGTGGTATAAAACGTGAGGGATATGCCTGATCTGTCGCTCACTCAGCTTTTCGCCCACTCGCAAAATCAGATCCCAATCTTGAGCTCCATCAAACTCCGAGCGTAACCCACCCACTTCATCAATAGCGGTCCTCTTAATAACCAAGAGGTGACAAACATAATTCTGTTGCGTGAGAAGCTCCGGATTCCAATCCGATTTAAAGTGTGGATTAACGCGGATACCTGTCGATGTTTTCTTATCCTCGTCGCTGTACAGTAATTGAGCGTCAGGGTGAAGATTCAACTCGCGCGCCACAAGATACAACGCGTCCGGTGTGAGCTCATCGTCGTGATCAAGAAACGCGATAAACTCGCCAGTCGCTATTTTGAGAGCGGAGTTGGTAGCGGCTGAGATGTGCCCGGAGGAATCTCGAAACACCGCTGTAATGCGCTGGTCTTTCGCGCAGTATTCCTCGATGACTTTTCGAACTTCAGGATCCGTAGAACAATCATCTGAGAGGCAGAGTTCCCAATTCTGATAACCCTGATTAAGTACCGAGTCGACACATGCGCGGAAATGCTGGGTGGGAGGATTGAAGACCGGCGTGACAATCGAGATTTTTGGTTTGCGGTCCAATCTTTGGGCGGCATTCCGGATCCGTTCAACATCATCCTTGGAGAAGGAGTCAAATCGGGTAACCCAATCACCGTAGTTGTCAGCGACTCGCCCTCCAAAAAGTTTAGCTTTAAGGGCGATGAATCCCCCTTCCCTTACGCAATGATACGCCTTACGCGTCTTAGAGATGAGAAGGCGGGGGTTGGCGAGCAACGGTCGGATGGTGGAGTTGAACACCATAGATGCCACGTTCAGACTTCCAAGGTGGCGCAGTTTAATATCAGATATCCCGAACTGCCCATCAAAGTCATACACCTCGAGGCGGAGGTAGCGGATACCGGCTGGTATTCGAATCAGTTGGCTGCCCTTTTTTTGGTCGTCAAACCTTAGGAGGAAACGTTCCCCCTCACTAAAGCCCTTGCCAGAGTCAGAGGCGCGCCCCAAGTAGAGAAAGAAGCAGAGGGTCCCTTTGGGCGTCTCGACATGCGCATCAAAGGAATAGACCCCTGGCCTTATTCCGTCTTTCCCAACAGCACCGGCGTTGAATTCTAATTCAAGGGCAGGTGTAGGGCCGGTGATGGCGTACTGGTCTCCCTTTACCGCTAGGCTACGACAAATGACCGGCCTGAGAGGAAATTCGACTCGACCGACAAGGGGCAGCACACTTCGAGCGATCTTGCTGAGTGTTCGTAGTGGGGCCGTAACTCTCCAAGAAGCCGACTTTGTGATCAGGTCGAACTGCCGCTTGTACTCATCCCGCTCACGCTCAACCCGTTTAAGATCACTAAGAACTTTTTCTAAGCGCGCCTTCACTATCTCAGGTGTGACATCATGCGTGGCACCCGATGTCATCTCGCCGGACTCAAGGTTCTTCTCCTCTTTATCCAACGACAACTCTGCCCTTTGAGCTGCCTCGCTACTCATCCTCAATCTCCCATCCGCGCTGATTTGTTCGCATCTAGCCGTGCTTTTACCAACCGGCCAAATAGTATGGACATTCCACCGGTTCGTCAAACTTAAGAATTCAGACTGTTGGGGATTTTTGACTCCGTCGAAAACATTCAAGCTCAATCCTCTGATCGTCCCCGCCTTGGTGCTTCCATGCGATGGAAAGACCATCCTCTATGGGTTGATCCTCCTTTAACTGCCATTTGACATCCGCAAGGACCCAGCAAGCTCGTCCGGACCCGCATCTCTCGTGGGCTTTCGCTTCATAGCCCATCCTGAGAGAATCTCGTAGAGTCAGATCATGCTGGACAGGAATCTAAAGTAACTGAGGGATGCTTCCGATGTCCCCATGTCAGCGTAGGAGCCACACGTGAAGAGCGTTTCCATTCGTGCCGCCTTAGTGGCGCTTTATAGCTTGGGCCTAACGCTCGTCTCGACCGAGGCTCATAGCCAGATCTCGGTTACGAGCCCATCATCAACGACCCGTACCCGCGCTTGCGATGATTTAGCCACTGACCTCTATGGCGACCCGTGGGACATGTCAAACGCGTCGGATATCAATAACCACATCTCTGGCGATGTCGTCGCTCTCGGAAACGCCACCTTTAGCGGAGGAACGTTCTCAGCCTTTACAGAGGCTGAGCATTCCGCGACGTTTTATCTCTTCTCCCCTCAGATCATAGGAACAACCCGCGCAGGGGGACGGTATGGACAAGATCTGAATATCAACGCGACTCGCGCGCAGCAGTATCGACAGCTCGCCATTCGGATGTATTCCGACACAGCGGAACCGAACGGCGGCCTTCGCTTCATTTTCAATCGAGGGACGGACTACGTACCGAATCGAACCGTCACTCCAAGATTTCCGATCAAAGCTGGATGGCATGTATACCGTTTCGACATGTCCACGATAGCCATTAGCGCCGGGGAGTCATCAAATTCGAATCCGTGGAGCGATGGATCAATCACCAGCCTGGCGGTGATGCCGGCCGCTTTCTCTGGTTCACAAATCCGGATCGACTATATCCGCCTCGAGGATCCCTCGTCATGCCCCATAGTCAACGTGACCTATCAAGCATCCGCCAATGCCGAAGGGACGCGATATAGCTTGTTCCTTGATGATAACAACGATCCGATGGATGGCTACGTTTCTCGCTTGGCCCATAACCAAGCCGCCACCGGCACACCTACAACCGTCTCTGTCAATACCGACGGCGTCGATAGGGGCGTTGCCTACCGAATCATAGGATTTCTGCACAACGATTTCTCGACCCTTGTAAATGAGGACCCGTGGGACATGGCGCAACTGGGCGACATCTCCGCGAGCGCAGGTGTATCAAGCCTCTCAAGCGATGGGACGGTTCTCCACGGGACGGCGAGCTCCTCCGCGCCGTCCCTCTACCTCCGCGTTGGCGATACAGGCATCGACGCCTCGGTCTTTAAGAAGCTATCGATGAAACTCACTCAGAGTTCACCAAGCACGGTGGCCATCTATTGGGTCAACACGGGTGGAGGGGGCGGAGCATCGGTGATAACGGATGCTAACCACGATGGTATTTATGAATTGGACCTTGGCGTGTTGGGCTCGTGGAACGGCACCATTCGAGAGCTGATCGTGAGACCTGTCACAACCGCCGGACACGCGTTTTCAATCGATTTCATTTCGCTTAGGACGGCTGGATATGTCAGCGCTCTTTCCACCCCGACGGTTTACTCATCAACCGGAACTATTACCCAGAACAACCCACCCCTCATCTCAGTCCTCCGACCCGCCAAAGAAGGGGGCGAATCATTCCAAACCTGGAACATGAACGTGGGCGACGCGGCGCTAACAAGCAATCTCGCGACAGATACCGACCCCGCGTTTCCCACCGAATCTCTGACTGGCTACTTACCTGACGTTCGAGTGGTAGAGGGAAATCGAGGGGACTTCCTGAAAGGGACGAATCTTCTGGGAAATGATGACCCCAACATCTATTTCACATTTCCCCGAAGTAGCGACGCGTCCATCATAGACGGCAACTCGTATCGAAACCTGTGCGTCAAACTGCTCATTCAAAGAGACCTCGATGTGTGTCTTGGGTCGATAGTGAAGCCGATCTGGCTGAACGCCGATAACAACTTTACCGATCCAATGGCCGCCATATCGATTTACAACCGATGGAGTGGAAGTCGTTGGTACGAGTACTGTTTTGATTTGCCAACTATGAATCTCCTCGGCACGGCCCCCCAACCGTGGGCGGGAAACATAACGGGCTTCCGGATAGATCCGCATGAGTTCTCCCGCGATACCTGCGGTTCAAACGGCGCCCCCACCGGCAATCCAACGCAAACCACCTTCATGCTGGATTGGGTCAAACTCACAAGGGATGTCACCGCCGATACCGGAGCCACAACCGTACTGCTCGACACACTCGATCCCGATGACAACTCCTCTGTAGACCTTTTTATCTCGACATCACCGAACGCAAGCGGAGGTACTCAGGTCGCAAGTGGAATACCCTCCGGAAAGCGCGTGTATGTACTGAACACGAGCGGCATCGCGGATGGCACCTACTACCTCTATGCGGTGGCGAACGACGGCTTGAACACCTCGTCCCGACTGGCCGCTGGTCGTCTGGTAGTGCGAAACCAAGGCGCGCCGTCGCGTGCGGCGCCTATCCTAAGCTTAGAGGCTCCCGTTAACGGACAGAACGTATGTTCATCGATCCAGGTCAAAGGCTTCAGCCTCCTCTCGGATAAACTAGAGCGAGTAACCGCCATCGAGGTACTCAGAGGAGCAACGGTCGTTGGTACCCTTGAGCCCCGAGATTTCTCCCCAAGCGCGCGAGTGGCATATGCTCCATCGACTTACGAGTCTAGTAATAGCGGATTTAATGGAAGCTTCGATATCTCCTCCTGGCCTTTAGGAGAAAACATTGTCGAGATTAGAGCGTACTCTCCCGATGGAACGATAACTTCAAGCGGTCCGATTAGTGTCACCAAAGCCGCGACGGGATGCGCGGATCCGATCACTGACGCTCCGCCGTCCGGCAGCGCGCTCGCGATGGACGCACCCGATACAAGTCGTCCCACCCCAACCCCCATTCCAAAGTTTAAGAAGCCTACCATCAGAAAGGCTTCGATCTCTAAGTCCGGGGTCCTCGAACTTTCATTCACATCGGCAAACGATCAAGCGGGCTCCTGTGCGGTGGAGTTAGCGGTCAGCACCCGGTCTGGAGCCTCGTTCAAGAAAGTTAAGTCCCTTACGACCACATCAACCGCCTACTCAGCCAAACTGAACAACAGCGGCATCAAGGGCGGACCGCTCAAGAAAGTATTCATCAAACTATCGAAGACCTGTCCGTATGGGTCCGGCGCTACAACCAGGCAACTGACTTTTAAACAGAGCTCGAAAGGAAAGCTCCATTCCCTGGCGAGGCTAATCAGTCACTTAAAGCGGCTTCCGTAAGGACTGTGTCAAAGGCCCATAGGCTGTGAGCCCGTAGCATCATCGACCTATCAACTGCTTAGGACACCCAGCGCGGAACTCAGGTCATCGCTAAACACCCTAAATGGTTCGTATCTTTGGGGTACGAGGCATTCCATTAGACTTCGGTCGCTGCTACACTGGCGGGCGGATGAGTTGGCCACGTACGAGTCAACGCCGAGAAAACTCTTTACGTTTTTGGAGACCGCATATGAGCGAGCGCCGCAAGGTGGTTCTTGTTGGCTTTGGGCGAATGGGACGAAATCACTTTCGAGTGATGATGGACCATCCTCTCATCGATCTGGTAGCGGTTGTTGACCCCTTCGTTTTAGAACCCTCCAATCGAGCTCTCATACCGGATCGGGTACGGGCCGTAACCACCTTCGAGGAGTTGCTCGGCGCTGAGTTCGACGCTCTCGTGGTGGCGACGCCCACGCAGACTCACTTCAACGTGGTGAAACAGGCGCTGTTCTTCAAGAAACCGATCCTCGTCGAGAAGCCGATCTGCAGCACCCCCGAGGAGGGTGAAGAGCTCACCCGATTGGCTAACGAAGCTGGAGTGCTCTTGGCCGTTGGCCATGTCGAGCGACAAAATCCCGCGATCAGAAAGCTCAAGGAGGTGGTCGATTCAGGGATCATCGGCCAGCCTATTCACTGTAGCGTCACGAGGGTCGGTGGATATCCGGATAACGTGCAAGAGGGCAACAACGTACTCCTCGATCTCGCCGTTCACGATCTCGACGTGCTGCAAATGGTGTTCGGCCGATTCGAATACCAATCAAGCTTTGTTCACAGCACCGTAAAGGATGGGATTTTCGATACGGCCCACATTATGGGCGTATGCTCCGGGAATATCAGCGCCGACATTCACGTGAACTGGATCACCCCAACAAAGATTCGAGCGATTCGCCTCACCGGAACACATGGCGTTTGCTTCGTGGATTACATGCTTCAAACCTGTTCGTTGATGGGTGGAAATCTTCTCAAGCATCGTCCCGATACCCACTTCTCGTACAAAGAGCTCATCGAGATGTACCGAGGTTCTGACAAGATAGAGTTCGGCGTAACTCGACAGGAGCCTCTTCGCGTGCAAGTTGAGCAGTTCCTCAACGCGCTTAATGGTAAGGAGCACTCACTGTGTCTTGGCCCTGAGGCCACGAGTATCGTGAGACTAGCGGAGCAATCGCTCAATGAGGCGAGCAAGATGCGCGCGACCCGGGCGCCAAGCAACCAGGACACCCCTCTGCGTCGAGTAGCGGTCTGAGATAAAGGGAGATACGTGTGACAGAGCAATCAGTACCTTTCATCAATTTAGGAAGAACTGTTGAGCGAATTCGTGGCAAGGTACTTAAGGAATGGGAGACCGTTCTGGATAACCTTGAGTTTGTGGCGCCTCCGCGCGTCGGCAAGCTAGAACAAGAACTCAAAGAATCTCTCGCCGTCCAAAACGTCTTCTGTTGCGCCAACGGGACCGACGCGATCACCTTGGCGCTTCAGGGCGCTGGAATCAGCGCTGGCGCCAAAGTTGGAGTTCCAAACCTCACCTTCTGGGCGAGCTATGAAGCGATCGTGAGCATCGGCGCGACACCTGTACTGATCGACATAGACCAAGAAGACTTTCAACTCTCATACTCCGAGCTTCAGGCGGCGCACGAACGATTCGGACTAAGCGCAATCGTTTTCCCTCACCTCTACGGATTCGCCTCGCTCCACCTTGAGGAGATCCGCTCCTTCTGCCGCGACAACAACATACGAGTGATTGAGGACGGCGCTCAGTGCTACGGAGTTAAGGTGCGCGGTCAGGGCATTTTGTCTGGAGCTGAGATAGGCACCCTCTCCTTCTACCCCGCGAAGGTAATAGGTGGGTGCATGGATGGTGGCGCTGTGGTTGGAAGCAACGCCGACATGGTCGCGCTCGCTCGCAAACTTGGGAACCACGGTCGGAGCCACCACTACTCGTACTCGCACGTCGGATGGAACTCGCGCATGGGAGGTCTTCAGGCCGCTTTCATTAGCGAGATCCTTACGATTGAGAGTGAGATTCTGAGCAGCCGCCTCTCTGGGTTGCAACTGTACAAGGAACTCTACGAGTCAACCCCAGCTATCCACGACAAGGTGGAGATGAAGCTCCCAGGTGAAGGCATCGTTGGAAACGGCTACCTCTCTGTCTTCCTACTTCGGGACAGAGCCGCGGATCCGGTGAAGGAAGCTCTTCAAGCGAAAGGAATCGGATGTGGACGTACCTATCCAGAGACCATCTCACAACAGATCTGCTGCGCGAACGACTTGAAGGCCTCCGAGTTGAAGGTATCGCAAGATATATGCAAACGAGTGCTTAACCTCCCGCTTTTCGCGTTCATTACCGCGGACGAGTGCGAGCGTTCCTTCCAGGCTCTGGTCGAGGTGCTCTCAAAGTAGTAGGGATAGGGACATGACCAGCACGGCGAACATCATCCACCCCACCGCCATCATCGGCCCGAACGTGAAGCTGGGAAGTGGTAATTACATAGGCCCCTACTGTGTTTTCAGCGGTGACGTTGAAATCGGGGATAATAACAAGTTCATCTCCCATGTGTCGGTAGGCTCTCCGCCTGAGCACCGCGGCTTTACGATGGATCCCGCTACCTTCGACTCAATCGGCAAAATCACTATCGGCTCGAACAATACATTCTTTGAGTTTGTCATCATCAATCACCCGTTCAAGGAACTTACCGCCATCGGCTCCGGTTGTTTTATCCTAGGTAACGTCTATCTCCCTCACGATTGCGTCCTGGAGGATGGGGTCACTATCGCGAACGGCTGCACCATCGGCGGTCATTCCATTCTGATGAAGGGATGCAATCTCGGATTTTCGGTCAGTGTTCATCAGTTCTCCACTATCGGACCGTACTGCATGGTTGGCATGGGAAGCGTCGTCCTTGAGGATCTTCCTCCGTACTGCGTGTACGTCGGCACCGGCCCTCGTAGACTTCGCCTGAACTCCGTTGGACTCTCACGAAATGGTTTTGATGAGGGAACCGTACGGCAACTTGAGCAGTGGGTCGAATCAGGGAGTAGTGAGCTTCCAAATATCGCTGCCGTGCAAGGTGATATCGCTCGGTACAAAGAACTCAGTGGAAGACGTTAGCCTTTGGGACCTATGGAAAAAATCGGACAAAAGTACGACATCGAAAGAGGGCTCCTGATCGTAGCCAACTACAACCAAATGGCTGAAATTGGCAGCGTGCTCGAGCGTTGTGAGAAGCACTTCCCTAAGCACAATACCTTGGTAGTCGATGATGGCTCCACTGACGGGTCATGCGAATACGCTCAAGAGCAAGGCTTTCGTGTTATCCGGCACGAACGAAACATGGGAATTGGAGCTGGTATTCGCACCGGAATCGATTTCGCGATGGCCAACGGCTACAGCTGGGTGCTCATATCCTCATCAAATGGAAAAATTCGTCCGGAGGATTTTAAGACGGTTTATTCCCCGCTGATTGAGGGGGAGGCGGATTACGTAACGGGCAGTCGCTTCGCTCGTGGCGGGAGCAGTCCTGGGCTTACCCCTTTCAGACGATTCGCGATTCCTATCTTTTCTCTCGCGACCTACCCTTTTCTCGGCAAACGCTTTAGCGATATCACGTGCGGATTTAGGGCCTATTCCCTCGATCTATTTAAAAACACAAAGTGCAATATTCATCAGGAGTGGCTCAATCGGTACGAGCTTGAATATTACATCCATTACTGGGCTTGCAGACTAGGTGTACGAATTAAGGAAGTTCCGGTGATGATTCCCTACACCCACCTCGCTAAGGGCAGAAAGAGCAAGATTCGCCCATTCGTGGGATGGTGGTCGATGATACGTCCTTTCGTATACCTGCGTCTCGGCCTCAGAACCTAGCACCTTACCAGCACCCGAGACGGCACCGCTCATTCCTTGAAGCGCGCGGTCTACATCGAGGCAGCGTTACCGGGGTTCACTCGCGACCACATCGTTCAGCGCCGCGTAACTCTTACGCCGAAACACCTTAAAAGGAGCCCCAGTGCGCCCCTGTCCGATCGGCTCAAGGCACGCGACCTGCTGGGCGGGAGGTTCATAGGTAAATAGGAAATAGTTCACGCCGACCCGTTCAAAAGCGGGATGACACGGGTGTACCTTCATCACAAAGCTGTCACCTTGGATCACCTGAAAGCTCGCTTGGTCTTCCGGCGAACCGTTTGCTTCGAGCCCCACGTGAGCGTATCGATTGTACACGTGGCGATAGGCACCCTGCGAGTCAAACGCTTGATAGTCATCCAAACGGGGAGCGTACACGACACCGTTAAAGACTCGCGCCCCTCCTACTTTGAGCAGATTCGCGTATGCGCCGTCTCCATATACAACCCAACGAGCATTAGGTTCACTCTGAACGATCTTGGCCGCGAACGAGACGATCTTACGCTCAGTAATTGGCTTAATCCCTCTCGCAACAGGATTGATGAACACGTTCGGACTTACGAGCCAAACGATCGGGCACCAAAACATAACGGGCACCGAACATAAAAACCCGGTCACCGAGACCCCTAAAGCGAGCGCAAGCAAGGTGATCTCACTATTCGAGAGAAACGAAGGGATGGAGCGCTCTATGGACCATCCCAATACTACCGCGAACGCCACACTGAGAACACCAAGCCAGACGCCGGAGCCCGCGGACAGAGCCCGCCGCGGTAGAAGAGCCGTTACCATCGAAACAGCAAGGATGCCAAACACTCCCTGTCCAACGTACACCCGTTGTCCAGCCGCCAAGGAAAGTCCAGTCACGCTTCCAACCCACTGAGGTATGCTCCAAGACATCCACGCAAGATGACCTACCAGGACAACAAGCAACGGCGCAAAAAGCATGGCCACCCTGCCTGACACCTGCCCCCGCCCCCACCGGAAGAGGAGCACAGGAATAATGAGCGGCCAGATCACGATAAACCCGGCGGCTTCACACACGTTCCCAAGCCAAGTTGGGTATCGACCATCGGTAAAAAACAGGTCCGCCAAATTGTTAAGGTATCGATAGCCAGGAACGGTACCAGCAACCGACACACGGCGACCCGGATAGGCGGTGTTTTGCACTATCTCAACTACAGGGGCGATATCCCGATAGATACAAAACATAATGCCAGCGAAGGCAGCCATTCCCACGCCCACGAGAGCCACGCGCCTCATCAAAGCTTGCCCCTGAACAACTCCGTACTTAAGCGCGAGCGTTACCCCTATCGCGATCGCGCCGTGGGCAATCGGAACCATAAATGGTGGATAGAGACACATCGTGAAATCAACCAGTGAGACTATCATGACCACGGACGCGATCAGTGCGACCCAGGTTGAGCCCGCGTACAGCACGGTCCACGCCGCCAATGCCGCCAAAAGGCCGGTCGCGACTATCTCTGGAAGACAGATGCTGAACCACCATTGAAAGAAGCTTGAGAAACACAACCACACGGTCGCGCACAGAGCGATCGGAACGCTCTCGCACAGTAGCAATGAGATGGAGAAAAAAACCAATCCAAGCGCGACTAGTTTTGTGGCGTAAAGACACGAAAAACCTCTATCCCAATCGAATAGAAAGAACCCCCAAAATTGTGGTCGGAAGAGGGTCGCGAAGTGCGGAGCGGGTTGGTTCATGAGAAGTTCAGCGCCCGGCGGCCCCGCGAAGTCCGTCGTTCCTTGCACGCTCGATTTCGCCCGACCGGCGTATGCCAGCATGATCGGCGAATTAGCGAGCCACTCGTCGCTGCGTATCGCCCTGGGCTCGCCAAGTACAAGATGGTCTTTATCCACCTGGGGCAAAACCCGGTCCCACATCCCGAGAGAGGAGAAGTTTATGGAAAAAGCCACGAGCAGAAGCCACAGAACGATGGAGCATAGAGCGCCTACTTTCAGCCCTGTAACAACGTGCGGTTGAATCTCCCTGCGGGGGCACAACATGGCGGTAACTCCTTGGTATCCATCAACGACAGCTTCCGCTCCGGACCGGCACATGACGGAACTCAGAGGCTTAAGCTGAAACGATAGTGCAATTGTATCGCTCGTGCAAACGGCTGTCGTTTCAGGAATTGACGGCCCATTCTCAGCTTGCCTCTAGGTCCAACAGTGCCAACGAGCCCCATTCGAGCCCACCGACGCCTTGCGCAGTCATTCCCACTCCTGTGCCATCACCGGGGCGGTGCCGATCGAGACACACACCCATCTGCCCGTCAGGTACATGCGCTACGGAGGAGTGATGATGTTGCGGCCTCAACATGACCGACATCACCCTCCAGAACCTCTCAGTACTAAAACTCTGGCTTAAGCCCCAGGGCTTGAGGCATCGTGAGGCACCCCATGAACCCGGTTACAAATCACCGATACCGTTTTCGCGGAGCCCTACCCCTCAACTAGCGCCCAACATGAAGCTCAACCCAGGTGTCCGTTGAAATCTGATTGTTTCTCCTCCCCCTCCGCGCAGTCGCAACTCTATGAGCTCCTGAACTGCAAAGAGGAGACCCGAAAGCTCATCCTCAGTGTGGGCTCGCTTCTTGAGGAATGCCTGCCTAACGCCTCGGTATGGATTATCAAAACGGACGATTCTGAGAGTGGGGCCGAGAGCGTATACCGAGCCGGCAGAGGTGCAGGGATAGAGGCGCGTCTTAGCGAACTCGATCCGTTTGTACAGAAGATTCACCACGACACTCGCATAAGCGACATAGCGTCCCATTCGGCGGGAACGGAGCTGCTCGCGCTATTTCCCGAGCATGAGTTCACATCCGCCACCATCCACCGTATTCGCCCTCGCAATAGCCACGCATGGGGGTACATCTTCGCCCTCTTTCGGCTCGGAGATAAAAATCAAAGAGAGGTAGAGGAGGCGCTCACACAAGGAGATCTCTGGGTTCAGTTCGCGGCTACTATCTTAGAGCGACGAGTGCTTGAAGAGCGGCTCCAGATGGTCGAGACCCGCCTGGACCTCGCGATGAAAGCAAGTGGGCTCGGCATTTTTGACTGGGATATCAACTCGACTCAGGTTTTTTGGACCCCTCAAACCTACCTTATTCACGGCGTTACGCCGGAATCCTTTCAACCCTCATACAGCACATGGGCGAGCCTCTTGCCCGCGGAGCAACTGTCCGCTGTTGAGGCGATAATTAGGGATTCGTTTGAAAGAAAAGAGCGTTACTACCGAAGTAACTATACTATTCGCACCAACACAGGAGAGATTCGATGGATCGAGTCTCTTGGGGAAGTAATTTACGACGAGAGCGGCAAACCGGTGCGGCTCATTGGAACCGCGCAAGATTGCAGCGAGCGGATCCGCGCTCAAGAGCAGATTGCGCGAGATCGCCGTCGCCTTGAGTTGGCGCTTGAGGCGGGAGAGCTCGGTTTCTGGGATTGGAACATCGCGACCGGCGAGGTTCAGTTCGGTGGGGAGTGGGCGCACATGCTCGGATACGAGCTTCACGAGATCGAGCCCCACGTCCGGGCATGGGAGCGGCTCGTACATCCCGAGGATATGCCGGCTATCCAGCTCGCTCTCCAACGACACATGGACGGTGAGGCTCCTGTGTATGAAACCGAACATCGATTAAAGCACAAAAATGGATCGTGGATATGGGTGCTTGACCGCGGACGGATAATTGAGCGAGACGAGCATGGAGCCCCCACCAGAGCCATCGGTATTCACGCGAATATCACCCTGCCACGCGCTATCCGCGAACAGCTCCGGGAGGCGGACCGTCGAAAGGACGAGTTTTTAGCGACACTCGCGCACGAGCTTAGAAATCCACTCGCTCCGATACGCACGGGCCTCGCCATCATGAAGCGAGATCCCGCCAGCCCAACCGCCGCCCAAGCCCGGGAAATAATGGAGCGACAACTCTCTCATATGGTACGGCTGATCGACGACCTACTGGACGTCTCTCGCATAACGCTCGGCCGCCTCCAGCTCAAAAAGGAGAACGTGGCGCTCCACACAATTATTGAGTCCGCCCTGGAAGCGAGTCGTCCCGCTATTGAGGCTGGGCACCATTCGCTCGAGATCTCGTTGCCTGAGCATGAGATAGTGCTGTATGCCGACTCGACACGCCTCTCGCAAACTATCAGCAATTTACTCAACAACGCGGCTAAATATACCCCTGACCACGGACAGATCGGACTTAAGGCGCGTGTAACGAGCACCGGAATAGAGATCTCAATAACCGATAACGGGCTCGGAATTCCGCCGGAGATGACCAACCAGGTGTTCCAACTCTTTGGTCAGATCAATCGCACCCTCGATCGATCGCAGGGCGGTCTCGGCATAGGCTTAGCACTGGTACGAAATCTTGTGGAGCTTCACGGAGGAACGGTGACCGCCGCAAGTGAGGGACCGGGCAGGGGGAGCACGTTCACGATCTCCCTTCCCTCCTCCCTCATTACGTCAACCTCATTCCCGTCACACCTCCCGTCCGAACACACGCCCCAAGGCCCGACCAAACGCGTTCTTATCGTCGATGACAACGTGGATGCCGCGCAAAGCCTCTCGATGTTGGCGGAGCTCCTCGGACACTCAACGGAGATCGCGTTCACTGGACCGGAAGCGCTTGAGAAACTTCCCGCGTTTAAACCCGACATCATCTTCCTCGACATCGGACTGCCGGGGATGAGTGGATTTGAGGTTGCTCAGGCGATCAAAAAAGCACACCCACAGCCGCCCCCCTTCGTCGTCGCGCTGACTGGTTGGGGAACGGAAGAAACCAAACAGAGGGCGCGGGAGTCCGGATTCGACGAACATCTTACGAAACCGGTCGAGATAGCGACCGTTGAGCGAATACTAAGCGAACGCTCCTTTGATACAAGGAGCGCCGCATAGCTTCTCCGCCACGTTGAGCCGACCAGGCTTAACCGCTATGATACCGGCGCACAATAGGACGGTATCGTTATGAAGAGCACCATAGAAGCTATTATCTTTGACCTCGACGGCACATTACTCGATTCGATAGGTGACATCGCCACGTGCGCCAACACGGTGCTTACCGAATGGGGGTGTCCGGTGCATTCGGTCGAGACCTACACGGAGCTCGTAGGCGATGGCCTCACGAATCTCGCTCGCAAGGTTCTCCCAGAGGTACAGAGAACGTCGGATCGGATCGACGCATTCGTGAACGCCTACAGGGTGCACTATGAGGCCCGATGGAATGAAACATCCACCGCGTATCCGGGGATACCTGAGATGCTCACAGCGCTTACAGAGCGTGGGGTACCCCTCGCTATACTTTCGAACAAGAGGGACGACTTCACACAGGTGTGCGTATCCCATTTCTTCTCCTCTACTCCGTTTCAAGAGATTCGAGGGGAGCGCGCGGGAGTTCCGATGAAGCCGGACCCACAAGCGGCACTCGACATAGCCGCCTCACTCGGGGTCGAACCGACCCGATGCCTCTTCGTGGGAGATTCCGAGATCGACATTCAGACCGGAGTTCGAGCCGGCATGACGAGCGTGGCGGTACTGTGGGGTTTTCGGTCGAGGGCTGTCCTTGAGGAGGCGGGGGCCCGCATCTTTCTTTCTCGTCCCGCGGAGCTCCTTGAGCTTGCGAATATCTCTACCGCAGAGCACGTAGCCCCCTAACACCCCGAATTACCAGTCAATTAAAGGACCCCAACGTGCTCTCGGGTAGTTCCGAGGCCGTCGTTCGGCCATCCAGAGCATGGGCTCGATCATACCCCGCGCTCGAACGGGGCACTCAAAGCTGAGTGAATATAGCCCATTTTTTCATTTATTGTTTAGCTCGACAGATGTAGGGTCGCTATGAGCCGTTGGGCTCATATCTATTCTCCATAGGGTCGATACCACAAAGGTCCCAACACTCTAGCGAGGAGGTGCTATGTACGGTCTAGTCAACGAAGGGATTCGTCAACTTGTCATTCGACTGGCGGGAGTCGATACATGGGAAGCGATGTGTCGGGAGGCGGGAGTTGAACCCGAAGGGTTCGAGCCGTTATGCCCCTACGACGACTCCCTCACCTTGAAGCTCGTTCAACTCACCTCCGAGAAGCTCAATCTCTCTACCGACGAGGTGCTCACTCGATACGGACACTACTGGATCACCTACACCGCGGAGAGCGGCTACGGCGACCTGATGCGGCTTTTCGGAGGGGATCTCCGAACCTGTCTTTCAAACCTCAACCGCATGCACGCGCACATGGGCGCGATGATGCCAGCGCTCTCCCCTCCTCGTTTTATCGTAGAGATCCCAGCGGAAGACCACATCGTGGTGCACTATCATTCCAATCGGACCGGTCTTGCTCCAATGGTTACAGGTCTTCTTCAGGGATTAGCGGACAAGTATGGTGATACGGTCGCTATTACCCATACCCCGAGGGGAACGGGATCTGATCACGATGAATTTCTGGTCCAGTTTATCTCCGCATGAGCAGCACCACCGAACGAGACCTATTCGACGCGCTTCACCCCTTCTCCTTCATCACCGATGATCAAGGCGTCATTCAGGCTGTCGGTCGCTCTCTCGCGAAGATCCTTACGCAAACTTCAACCGGTCAGCATTTCTCAACAACCTTCACCCTCACCCAACCATCAAACAAGCCCACTCTCGAACTACCAACGAACCTGGTCGGAGAGCTTATCGTGCTCTCCTCTCATCTGAATGAGTGTGTTAAGCTGCGGGGCCAAGTAGCCCCGTGCAATGCAACCTCTAGCCGTTTCATCTTCGCGCTTGAGCTGTCGATATCAAGCCCTAGCGACATCTCAGCTCTCAACCTCACTATTACTGATTTTCGGATGGCGGACCCTATCTTTGACTTCCTCCTCTTCATGCAGGGGCAGGTGCTCAATCAAAAGCGACTACGAGAGGCAAAAGCATCCCTTGAGTGGAAGAACCGAATAACAAAACTCCTGCTCTCGATCGCTCTCAGCCATCAGGAGAGCGACAACGAGGAGGCTGTGTATCGCTCTACGCTTGACGCTGTGTGTCAGGCTTTCGGATGGGACGTTGGCCACGTCCTCCGCCTCGCTGAGGATTCACCCTCGGCCCTCGTCTCGAGTGGGCTATGGAGCATGACCGAATGTGGGCGCTACGCCGCGCTCTACAAGGACACATCCACACGCAGGTTCGCGAGGGGCGAGGGCCTTCCCGGTAGAGTGCTTCAGGAGCGAACGGTCGTGTGGATAGAGGATGCGACTCAAGACCCTCATGTACCTCGCCAAGGTGCATTGACCGGCCTCAAACAGGTAACGGGAGCTGGAGTTCCGATCTTTGTTGGCGAGACGGTTGTCGCCGTTCTTGAGTTTTTCAAGATCAACGCCAATTATGACTCAGATCCGATCGTCCGATTTTTCGAACTGCTCTCGCTGCAACTCAGCGCCGTCGTCGCCCGTCAAAGGGCGGAGATGGAATCTCGTCGACACCTTGCGGGCCTCGCGAACGCCTCCAAGATGGCGACTCTCGGGGAGATCGCGGCGGGTGTCGCCCACGAGATCAACAATCCCCTCCACACGTTGACCCTCACCAGCCACCTCCTTCAACGACTGTCGAACGATAGCCGACTCACCAAGGAGACTCTTCATGCGCATCTCGACAAGGTGGATACCTGCGTTCAGAGGATGGCGACTATCGTATCAGAGCTCAAGGCATTCTCTCGGGACTCCACGCACGACGAGTATACGCAGGCACCTCTGAGAAAATTAGTAACTGAGACGCTCGACCTATGTCACGCCCGACTCCTGAGCAAAGAGATCCGGCTCTCTGTGAGCGAGATTCCCGATTCATGGGAGATTGAATGTCGTCCAAGTCAGATCTCTCAGGTACTCTTAAACCTCCTCAATAACGCCTACGACGCCGCGCTCGGACAAGCGGAGCGTTGGGTAACCCTGGAGGCTAGGGATACAGGATCATCTTTCGAGATTGCGGTGATGGATTCCGGACCCGGAATTCCGAAAGATATCGCCCGAAAGATCATGGCCCCTTTCTTCACGACGAAACCACCCGGTAAGGGAACCGGTCTTGGTCTCAGTATCTCAAGCAACATTATGACCGATCACGGAGGGTCCCTCTCACTCGATACCAAATCGCCGCACACGCGGTTTGTGATGGTGCTGCCGAAGAAGCAGAGGCATGGGGGAGCGTCGCGAACGCATGCTAACGCAGAGCGGTCGAGCGACAGAGTTGCTCTGTAGCGTCTCGGCGACCTCTGTGTGAACCGTGATCTGGGAGGGCGGTCATTCCTGACCGCCGCGTTACGTGAGGCGAATGTCCTTGGTGATGCGTGACAGTTCGGCGACCGACCTGTCACGAGCAGGGTCGAGGGAGGGACGGTCGCCCTCCCATGGTGCTATCCGTTACAGGACATCTCGACCATCGCTTGCAACCTACTTAGCTGCCCCCTCCCCCGCGTCATGAAACACCTCCACATCAGAAGCGGAGGATTCCGCTTCAATCTGAGCGTACGCTTGGAGCTGCTCTGGGGTAAGAATTTTAGAGAGCTCCGCGTTTCGAAGCTCTAGTCGACGCCGGTTGTCGGCGATCATCGCTCGAACACGATCTTGAGGACTCAATCCCGATCTTCCGGATTGGTTTCCCCTTCCAACCTCCGACTCGACGCGTTCAAAGACCTGACGCATCGAGCTCTCTTGATCAGGAGTGAGCCCGAGCTTGCGTGAGAGCCATACGGACTCACGCTCGACCTCCTCAGTCTGCACCCGCTTGAACGCGGCGCTGACCTGCTCCCGATAGTAGGAGGCGTTCTCGGCGCCGAGAATGTCATCAAGGGATTCCGCCTCAACCTCCTCACCGTTCGCGCGCGCTTGAGCCTCACGCTCGTACTTCTCTCGAAGACGATCCTTTTGGTCGGAGTTCAGAGGTACAAATTTCTCAATCGCTGAGATCCTCCACGAGAGGACATCGTTCGAAGGGCTCGATCCTTCGTGGTTGGGGACCTCATGAGCAGTAGCTACAGCAGCGCCGTTTGGCAGCGGAGAGGTAGGCGCGGCGACTTGGCTCCTTTCACTTTCCAGTTGAGCCACACGGTGTTGAAGTCGAGTGAGCTCCTCCGTAGTACACACGAGTGGGGTCGCCACTGGCCCCGGAAGGGGCGCAGCGGGCGGCGTTTGGCTACACACACTCCACATCGCCACACCACCTAGCACAGCACCTACCAAAAAGAATGGAATGGCCCTTACCATGCAACCTTACCTCGACATTACATCCACGTTTAGGTAAGTATCCCCCTCGGCTTTCGTTCGTTCAACGGGAAATGGATGAGGAATACGATGAAAAGATACTTCGGTGCTCATGTTTCAGCGGCTGGTGGCTTAAAGAACGCGGTCGGCGCGGCGGTTGAGCTTGGAATCAACACTATTCAGGTGCACCCCTCCCCTCCGCAGCGATGGAACATCACCCCCTTTCCCGCGGGGATCGAAGACGCGTTCCTGGAGGCAAAAGAGGGAACATGCCTGGAGAAGGTGTTCTTTCACGCCATTTACCTCATCAACATGGCGACCCCAGACAATCAAAAATTCAACAACGCTCGAGTGTCGCTCCTCAACGACCTCGACCTCAACGCTCGTATCGGCGGAAGCGGCGTCATCTTTCACGTCGGCAGCATGAAGGACCAAGAGGATGAGGCCGTTGGGTATGACCGTGTGGTTTCTGGCCTTAACTTCATTATGGAGAAAGCGCCTGACAACGCTCGATTGATCCTTGAGGTCTCAGCGGGAGCCGGAGCGGTGATCGGCGATAAGGTCGAAGAGCTCGCGATGATCTACGGGCAGCTTGAACGTAAAGAGAACGTCGGATTCGGGCTCGACACACAACACATGTGGGCGAGCGGTTACGATTTTGTGAACGACCTTGAGGGAGTGATCGATAACGTCGAACGGGAGTTCGGTCTCGACAAGGTGTGGTCGATTCATTTAAACGACAGCAAGACCGCGTTAGGCAGCAACAAGGATCGCCACGAGAATATCGGAGACGGTCTCATTGGAGGCGAAACCTTGAAGAAGGTATTCACCCACAAGAAGCTCGCGCATATTCCTTTTATTCTTGAGACTCCGGCGTTAGCGTCCCTTGATGGCGCGAGTTCGGAGATTGAGAAGTTGCGGGGGTTTTTGGGGGAGTGAGTCATTGCGGAGGGAATGACGAACCCGGCCTGGGAGGGCGACCGTCCCCGGTCGCCGAAATGTTACGTATCCCAAAAGGGGTCGCCACACGTAACACGGCGGTCAGGAATGACCGCCCTCCGTGGCACCAATCGCCCCCAACCGCGCCATCCGCAACACCGACTCCTCATCGGTATACTGCCCAATCTCTGAGAGTTCGATCCACTTCACCTCATTCGACTCCTCATTTTGAGTTGGAACCTCGCTATCGTCAGCTACCAAAAGAAATCGCACATCGAAGTGATAGTGGGCCGGAATATCTTTGAACGGCGGGATCTCATGAACATCCACGTCTAATACCTCACCTGAAACGGGCACAATGGAGGAGAGGCCACTCTCCTCTCGCGCCTCGCGGAGAGCGACCGCGAGTAGATCGAGCTCTCCATCCGCGTGACCACCAGGTTGCATCCAACGGTTAAGCTTTCGATGGTGCAGCAGCAATGCTTTGGTACGAGCTTTATTCACAACCCACGCTGAGCCGGTCAGGTGTCCGAACTGATGGGTGCGCTCGGCGCACGCCGGCTCCCCTTCAACGAATGAGAGAATCCGCTCCAGATTAGAGGCACGGTCCGCCGTTGGGGGCGCATATCGGCGAAGAAGCTCAAGCAATTGGTCACGAGTACTTGTCGATGTCATATTCCAGGGGGAAAGGTTGCGTCTGAGGTGCAATCCAGACAGTATCACGAGTACACGATCTGTCATGCCACACCCACCCGTCAATACCACCTCATCAACACACGCTGTCATTGCGCGAACGGTTGAGCTTGAGCGTTATCGGGCCATCGCGGCCGGGGTATTCGAGAGCTACAGCGTGTTCATCTTGATGATCTTGGTGCGTCAGTTTCACGGCACCTCCTTCGATAAATCGGTGATTGCCGCCGCGGGAACCTCAGGCCTCCTCCTGACCCCAATTACCCTCTTCGTCTCCCGACACCTCGGGTACTCCGCTCCGCGAATGCTTGCCCTGCTCTTTGGGCTTTCCTCGATCGCCTTCTTTCTCGCAGTGTGGGTAACGAACACCCCACTCTTTGTAACGCTGCTCGGCATAGGAATCATACTTCCCTCGACCGCGTCACCGCTGCTCACTTCCATCTTTCACAACAACTATCCGGTTCACCAACGGGGTCAACTCTACGCCCAAAACCAAGCGATTCGGATCGCGACGAGTATCATCTTCGGCGGCTTCGCTGGCTGGGCGCTTAATGGCGCCATTCAGTACTATTACCTATTAATCGCGCTCTACAGCGTGGCGCTCGCGGGCTCGTCGTTTTTCCTCTTCCAACTTCCCGGCGATAACGCGAGCACACCGAGAGCTCCCATCCTCTCGTGCTTTCGGTACCTCACACACGACGCGTTACTGCGAAACACAACGATCTCTTGGATGCTGCTCGGTTTTGGTAACCTGATGATGCTTCCGCTCCGAACTGAATACCTCGCGAATCCGATCTATGGGATGCGGCTCTCGGAACTTGAGATCGCGGTCTATGTTTCAATCCTTCCCAACCTCGCGCGACTCGGCGGAACGTACATCTGGGGAAAGCTCTTCGATTCGATGAATTTCTTCTCGCTGCGCATCATCCTCAACCTGTCGTTCCTCACCGGCATCGTGTCCTTCTTCGCGACCAACACCTGGGAGGCGTTAGCGCTATCAGCGCTCATCTTCGGATTCTCAACGTCGGGGGGAGATGTCGCATGGACCCTATGGGTAACAAAGTTCGCGCCACCAGAGCGGGTAGCTGACTATATGGCGGTCCACACATTCTTTACCGGAGTCCGGGGGCTCTTTGCCCCAATGACCGCCTTCGCGCTCCTTGGAATCTTCGACCTTCAAACATTAAGCATGATCAGCGCGGCGCTCATTCTGATGGCGTCGATCCTGCTTTTTTCTATCCGGGAGGGGGCAAAAGATAGGCGCTCCTAGTAAAATCAAAGGGTTGGCTACTATGGACACGCCCTAAAGTTGTGATATTATTCGCCCGCTCTGTACGTTTCACAATCCGTGCACCGGGAGCATAGATTTAAGAACCACCACAACGTATACCTGGTGGTACGTAGTAGTTAGTAAGACAGTTCGTATGGCAAAGAAAAGCTCAGTACTTCGCAACAACAAGCGCATCAAGATGGCTAAGCACCAGACTCCAATCCGTGCTGAGCTTCGCGCTAAGGCTATCGATCCAAAGCTCTCCGACGAGGAGCGTTTCCAGGCTCGCATGAAGCTTCAGTCGTTGCCACGTAACGGAGCTAAGGAGCGTATCCGCAATCGTTGTCAGCTCACCGGACGTTCTCGTGGTGTGTACAGAAAGTTCATGATCAGCCGTATCACCTTCCGTGAGATGGCTCACAAGGGACTTATCCCAGGCCTTACAAAGTCCAGCTGGTAATCCCACCTGACAGGGTCACGAGCACAAGGGCTCCCGCGGCGACGCGAGGAGCCCTTTGCTTTTGGGGTCTTTGTTTGCGGATTGCGTCGGTCGACACAAATAGGGAAGCTCGATGGCGAACCTCTCGTATCATGGCTACGTTCACCATGCGACACGCTCATCTCTTTATTGCGGCGATTATCTTTACAATTGTGAGCGTGTGGATCACGAGCAATCCCCTCGTCGGTGTATTTGATAGCCTCACCCATTGGGGAGCTATCCAGCTCTTTGTACAGGGTGGCGATCCCTACGACTTTGACGCACTGCGAGAGGTGCTTTCGAAGAGGATGAACCAGGTGCCCTCCTCTCAGCGCATCGGCGGGCATCCGTGGACCCTCACCTTTATGCTTCCCATCTACGTTTGGCCATTTCCGGTAGCTAAATTTCTACTCGCGTTTACAAGCCTCTCACTCTACTACCTCTCTATCCTGCGCCTCAAAAAGTTGTGGCCCCCTCTTCCACGATACGCCCCCCTCCTCATGTGGGGATATATCCCCCTGCTCGCGACCCTCTACTTTGGGCAATTCAGCGTCTTCCTCCTCGTCGGAGCGGTGCTTCTTGTTGAGTGGATCGAATCTCCCAATCGACCATGGTGGAAGTGGGCACTCGCCATGGCGCTCCTGTCGATCAAACCTCAAGGCTTCATCGTCGCAGCGCCATTTATCATACGTGAGTTCGTGCGAACCGCGAGCCCAAGGGATGTGGCGCGAACGGTCGGCTTCTTCCTTCTCCTTGCGCCTCTTTCGACTCCGCTCCTCGTGTACCTGCCGGAGTGGCTCACCTCGAACCGTTTCTCGCACCACCTCCGCACGGCGACCCTGTCCACCTACGTGAGGGATTGTGGAGCTCTTCTCGGATACGACTCGCCGTTGTGGTTGTGGGCACTCCCCCTTGCTTCCGTAGTCTTCATCGTAGTGACACGGGTGCGCGTCATCGACAGCTCATCGCTCTTGCTCGTGCTTGCTATCTCCCAAGTGACCGCACCGTACCTGTGGATCTATGACGCATGCGCCCTCATGCCGCTCTTCTACGCTCTCATCGGCGCTGCCTATATCATGCACGAACCACGATGGAGGCGCTTCATCGGAATCATCTTTACCAGTATCGCGATCTTTCCGGTCTACCTCGCTATCGACTCAGACTTTTCCTTTATGGTGATGCACAATGTATTTTTGACGATTGCGGCGGTGTTCTTGTTGCCGGGGTTGCGGGGGTACTTGAGGCGGTGAGCACCCCGCCCCTGCGCTCGAAACGGCGATCCGAAGGGCCCGTGTCCTCACGGATAGAAAGGGCCAACTCAAAGGTTTTTCATACGTTCGGGCCCGTCAGGAGACGGGACCTCCGGTTTGTCTGAGGCGGATTCGGACACCACAACCTCCACCAACACAAGATTTTTCCTCGCCGACTCCAAGCCAGATGAGAACCGCGCGACCTCGCGAACCTGAGGTGCTATCTCTTCTTTGAGTCGCCCGAGACTCCTCTCCTCGACCACAACTATCGATCCGACTGGTAAGCCCGGCGTGGCCGTGAAGAAGGGCTTTCTCAGATAGAAACTCGCAACGTATGCCTCGGATCCGAAGGAGTACAATCGCTCATGGCGCGAGAGATCGAGGGCCCCTTGAAACTGTGGAGACCTCAACCACGCTCTCGGAGAAAGTTGGTAAAAGGCAGGCTCAGCAGCGACCGCACTGATACTCACAACTGCGGTAACAAGAGAGAGGGCGAGTCGTTGTGCTTCACCTTCCCGGAAAACGGCCCGAAACATCGAGATCGCCAGAGCCCCCAACCCCACAAGAACACTCACCCTCCACAGCGAGAAGCTAGCCTCCACCGACGCTCCAAATTGCTGCGCGCGCGGAACCGTTGGAAGAAAGAAGCCTACGATGACGACGACGGAGACTAGAGCCGCGAAACCAACAAGCACATCCCCAAGGATACGCATCAACCGTCGCGAGCGGGGCCCCCATGTGTTGATACATTCCGCGGCTATGAGAGCAAAGAAAGGGTACGCAGGCATGATGTACACGCTGCGTTTACTGGACGGGACGCAGAAGAAGACAAAGATAAAAGCAGCCGCGACGAAGGCATACCTTTGGAGCTCGGTCGCGCCTTCCCACTTCTCTCGGAGCGCGCGCAGCGTATAGTTACGAGTAGAGAAGGCCCGAATGGCCGCCGATAGCCAGACAAGTGTCCACGGAAGAAATCCTATCGCGAGCATGAGGAACATGTACGGAGCAGCATGCTTATGCGGCTCATCCTCCATGGAGCTCGTCAGACGAGCAAAGTTCTCGTAGTAGATCTTATCGATGAAGACATCGCCGCGTTGAAGGTATCCGGCGATGTACCAGAGGGACACGACGAGTACCACCGGAACCGCAATCATCGCGCCCCGAAGGCCTATCTTGAAGACGTTCCCCACGGTTTTCTCCGCACTCACGAACTCAAACAAGGAGAAGATGGTGAGTGGTAACGCGACACCGATGGGTCCCTTCGTTAACGCGGCGCACGTGATGAGAACCGCCGCTAGAAATGGAAATCCTTTTCGCCCCTTTTCTCTCCAGGCGAAGAGCGCGAGCAGCGACCCCGCTAAACTTGTACTGAGGATAGTATCGACTCGACAGGTTACCGCAGAACGAAACCACTCAAACGAGCTGAGCAGAATAAGGCCCGCGAGGAGCGCAGACTGCTCCGAGGTCCGCCGACGGAGAAAGAGATAGAAACACGCCGAAAACAAAACCACGGCGATCGCCGAGGGAAGACGAGAGGTGAACTCAGTCACCTCTCCTCCCGGGAGTGACACGATGGAGATGAGCCAGTGATTAAATGGCGGCTTTGATGGCACCGCGCCGTTATACGCTGGCGGCGATATCCAGTTATTGTTGATCAGCATCGATTGCGCGACGAGCGCTTCCCGTGGCTCTCCACGGGTGTGGAAGGGACGATCGAGCCACGGGAGCGTGAGAAGAAGGGCAACGATCAGGATACACCATAGTCCGTTGCGTGAATGTGTAGATCGTTCTGCGTTCACTGTGAGAGTACCTTCTGTGCGAGAGAAAAAGTTCGTGGGGTAGTTTGTCATGGATTGGGGAGGGTGGGTATCCGTGGCGGGTTAATCGTTCGGACCCGAGATCTGGGAGGGCGCTCGTTCCTGAGCGCCATATCGTTGCGTAGGGCAACGTTCATTCACTGGGCGCAACCTTTCGGCGACCAGGAATGGTCGCCCTCCGATAGTGCCCGGCGTGGAGAACGCCCCCTACCCGCCTGTATCCACACAAGATTCATGGCCTCACAAACAATCGAAGCTCATTTCGCACAGGTCGCATCTATAAGGGGTGAACCTGAAGCCGTTGAGATGGGGCGCGGTGTTCGTAAAACACGGTTCAATCAAGGATTTAGCGCCCCTCTCTGTCAGTACCTCGTTGTGAGGATGTGAACAAAAACAAGCTTCCAGGGATTGGACTCAAACTCAAGGACTCGTTTCCATGATGACACCAGATAAAGACTCCGCCGCCGACCAAAAGACAACCATCGAGCGATTGCTCGATGACGAGCAGGTGCTCGTGCACATCAACCCCGCGACCGACGGGGTCGTTATTCCTCCACACCTCTCAGAAAATAAGACGGTCACCCTTCGGCTCAGCCGCTTTTTCAAGGGAGACCTCTTCCTTGATGATGAGAAGGTGACCGCTGAGCTTCTCTTTGGACCGGAGTACTTTACCTGCGTCCTTCCCTGGGATTGCATCTGGGGAGCTTCTTCAATTCGTGGTCAGGAGTATCTCTGGGCGGAATCAGCTCCAGATGAGATCCTGCACATGTTCCTCTCGCAACGCGACGAGCGCCGCGCGATGACGACTCGCCAAGAGCGGTATATGCCGCCTCCAGCGATGAAGCCACGCCGTACCGCGACACACCTTCGACGGGTTAAGTAGAACGATTACTCATCAACCGGCTCGACCTCAACCTCCGGCTCCGGGGTGGGTGTGCCTTTGACCTTAGATGACTTGGTTCCGATCGAGCTCGGATCAAAGTCTATAATGTTTCTTCCTGGAATGAGCTGAGAGCAGGTCTCAAGCCTTTGGAGGGTGAGAACCGATCGGCTCGCCGCGCCAGGTACAATCATCATCTGTCCGCGCCATCCCGGGCCGTTTCCTTCACGCGTAGGAACGCGTCCAAGAATTCCCATGACGAACTTCTTCATCCGTCCATCCTGCTCCCAGATGACTCGATAGACGGGCAGCATCGTCTCCGCGTCCACGTAGAGAGTTTGCCGAGCATCGAGCGAGAACGGGTCTCGTGTCGTCATCTCGATACGCCACAACGAGCGCAGGGTCATGCGCACGTTCGTGGGAATCCAACCTGGCAGTTCCGCGAACCGCTGCGTTGAGAAGTTCAGATCGATCGGGGATGTTTTTGAGAAATCAGTTGAGCCACACACGTCATTGTTCGTGGATTGAGCGGTGGGAGCTCCTTCCACGACCGGAACGAGCATCTTCACGAGCTTCACCGATGATGGCTCCACACCTTCCACCTTACCGGACCATACAAAGAGATCATCGGGAGAAAACGCGCCGCTAAAGAGTGAGTCCGCTCGATTACTTCCCGTCATCTGTCGCACCTGTCCGTTAATTGGAGAGGCTGCCCACATGTAATCGGCTGAGGCTCCGAGGAATCGCAACGTCAACCAGGTAAGCCCCAGCAACGGTTGCGGATTCAAAGCCGATATCTTCTCCCGAAACATAGGCTTTAACGTACCGGGAGATTGTCCGAGCGCGGGTGGATAGATGCGACTAACCGAGAAATCAACTCGCTTGCCCTCGTTGGAGCCCGCGGCAAAGGTTACAAGGCTCGTCGTCGCCGCGAAGGATTTCAGACGCCACTGAGCAACGGTGGTGTTCCACAAGATCCGCCAACCGAACGTCTTCGGTTCAAGATACTCCGCATCACTCTCCGGCACCGTAAGGAAAAGTCCCGGCGCGCTCACGGGTGAGGGCGATATCCCACCCTTGTCATCAACCGAGTACTGGGAAGAGCTCGCGGTTTGAGGCTCGCCCAGAAGATCGCCGCTCTTGGGTCGCAACACCGCCTCGAAGGCGAACTCATTTTGATCAACGAGCTCGGCGAGTTCGGGAGGGATCACGGAGCGGTACTTGTCGATGTAGCCCTTGGTAACGAGAGCGCCCGTCTTGGCGCCACCTTGAAGGTCTGGGAGTGGCCCGACCCCTTCAGGAGCGGTCACCGGCGACGCGTACGCCAAAATTGGCGCCACAATCGAGGCGACAAAACTCAACGTTTTGATAGCTACGTAGCTTCGATTACGAATACCAGCGGATACGCGGCGATAAGCCATCTATCGTTACCGTGCCCTACGCTTAGAAGGTAACCTTTTCAAGGTCCTGCATACGCTTCATGTGCATCTCGTAGAGACGCTCTGGACCCTGATCATCAAGGATACGGGAGCGCTCCATGAGGGTCTCCTTATCCTCGATGAAGAGTCGAGGATCCGCTGGGTACACCTCAGGGTGAAGACCGGTATCCATGCGAATCGCGTCAACGGGACACGCCTCAACGCAGTAGCCGCAGTAGATACACAGGAGGGTATCGATCTCGTAGCGCTTCGGAAACTTCTCGACGCTCGGATCCTCGTGCTCACACGCCTCGATGTAAATACACCGAGCGGGACACGCGGTCGCGCAGAGGAAACAGGAGGTACACTTCACATCACCATTGTCGTAGAGCGTGAGCCGGTGACGGCCACGATAACGGGCGGGATAGGCGCGACGCTCGTTGGGATACTGAATGGCCACGCCAGGTCCTTCAGTAAGCTTCACGCCAAAAAACTCAAGGGTGTGCAGCCAAAGATTCTTCAGCAATCTACCGTACGTGATGGTGAGGCCCTTGAAGATCTCCACAACATAGATCTTCTCAAGAAACGACATCTCTTCGCGACGCTTCATACCACTTCCTTTACTAACGAACGTTCAATCCAATCTGATAATCGCTGGCACAAATCTAAGGCAAGAAGGGGCGAGCCACCACTCACAACGTGAAACCCTCGAACGAACGGCTTCACGCGCTCGGCGACCTCCATCGCGACCTCGAGGGAGGTCTCCCCTACCTTCTCAGGGGCGACCGCGCGAACCTTCTGCGCCACGGCCTCTGGAATCTTGATGCCCGGAACTTTCGAAATCCCCTCGAACGATTGTACAGACTTAAAGGGGAGAAGACCAACAAAGAGATCGATGCCAACGCTCGACGCCGCCTCGAAGAACGCGCAAGCCTGCTCCGGGTCAAATACAGGCTGACTCAACGCGTATACCGCTCCGGCCTCCTTCTTTCGAAGCAGCCGCTTAATTTCGGCGTTCGGATTTTTCACATTCGGATTTACCACGACGCCTGGCGTGTACGCGGGATGTCCCTTTAACTCATTACCGGCGAGATCTCGACCTTGGTTGAGCGTGGCGATCAGGTTGAGCAATCCGACGGAGTTAACCTCGAACACACCCTTCGCCTCAGGCAGGTCACCCACCGTGACCGCGTCTCCGGTAAGCGCCACAATAGAACGAACGCCAAGAGCCCACGCCCCTAAGAGATCTGACTGCAGCGCGATGACGTTGCGATCTCGACATGACACGTTAACGACGGGTTCGATCCCTAAGCGGTGCTTAATGATCGAAGCGAACGCGAGCGATGAGAGCTTCATCTTCGCGAGGGCGCTATCAGTAATATTTAGGAAGTCGATACCTCGAACACTCTCATATCGCTTCACAATGGCATCGACATCGCATCCCCGAGGAGGGTTAATCTCAACACACAACAGCGGCCGGTCGGTCCGGATACCAGGGGGGAGAAGCCGCTCGATTCCCTTCGTCGTAGTCATCACACTCAAAACAAAACACCTTCACAACTTTAGGCGGCGGGAGAGAGTCCTCGTACCCCGCGGCGGGTCTTCACGACGTGGTTGAATAACCATGGGGCAGAGAACCCCGTAAGTCCATGAAGATACTAACCCTATCTTATACGGGCCCATCTGGCTACCGCCTGAAGAGGGCCGAACTGAACTTACCGATTCTTGTGCGAAACAAGCAAGATATCCTTGCAAACTCACGGAAATCCGACTACCTTCATGGCCAGTTCGATGGTCTACACCACGAGGGCTGCCAGCCGTGAAGATGCGCCTCTAGGGGGTGCTCGTCATGCGCGGTGCCCTTCCCTAACAAGCTCAGACAACACAATCTGGTAGCGGGGTGTGCCCCGTCGTTCGTTTCAAACGCGTCTCGTAACGCGGATAACGGAGAGTGTTTTTCTATAGTTAAAGTGAGCTTATGACGGTGAATGTTGAAGTTTTTTATTCGTTCCAGAGCCCGTATTCCTACCTCGCGCTCGACCCTGTGTACGACATCGCTGAGAAGTACGATGTAGAGCTCCTCTGGCAACCTTTTTCAGCTAAGGCTTCCGGACAACCGGTTCCTCAGCAAGGCATCCTTCCTGATAAGCTTTCCTACCTCTTCGAGGACACTAAGCGCCTCGCTGAGGAGCGGTCCCTTTCCCTTGTCTACCCAGAGGGCTGGCCAGAGGTAGAACACGATCCAGGACGTCTTACTCGTGGCGCTCTCATCGCCAACGATATGGGCGTTCTCATGGAGTACAACATCAAGGTATTCAACAAGTGGTGGGGCCTTGGAGAGAATCCGAATGAGGATTCCTTCATGAACGAGCTCTGCGACGATCTCGATATCGACCTCGGCGATTTCTTGAGCAAGGTTTCCTCCTCAGACACCCGCGAGCGTGTGAAGGGGATCTACAAGCGTGGACGCAAGCTCGGCGTATTCGATACTCCGACCTTCGTATTCG
The DNA here is from genome assembly GCA_044345405.1 of Bdellovibrionota bacterium. Taxonomy (GTDB): domain Bacteria; phylum Bdellovibrionota_C; class UBA2361; order UBA2361; family OMII01; genus OMII01. The sequence goes on along the minus strand of JBIJBE010000011.1, from coordinate 26,267 downwards.
AGAGCGGTGAGCGCATCGTAGGTTACGACAAGATCGGATACCTCGCTCAGCGCCTTGAGAAGATGGGCCTTCGTAAGAAGTAGTATCCATCAAAGACTTTTGACCAAAGCATTATGGCGCCTCGTGAGTGCAAAGGACCTCGCCTTTTCGTTGAGGGATTACACAAGCGAGGCGCCGTAGAACCAAACTCCCTCTTCCCCCTCCCCCCCAACGATAGCCACTACCTTAGAGACGTACTGCGTTTACCCGTGGGCGCAATCGTGGAGATCGGAGACCCTGACTCCGGCGAGACCTTTACCGCATCTATCGCCTCGATCACCGACGGCGTTACGCTCTCAGTAATCGGAAAATTAGACACGACCACGACGGACCTCTCCATCATCCTTCTCTGCGCTCTGTGCAAGGGAGAGAAGAATGAACTGATCACCGACTGGGCGACCGAACTCGGATGCTCTCAAATAATTTTCTGGCAGGCCCAACGCAGTATCGTTCGATTAAAAAGCGAGGGGGACGCACACGTCAAAGCCCAGAAGTTCACGAAGGCGGCTATTGCGGCGGCGCAACAGAGTCGTCAGGCAAGGCCCCCAAACGTGAGGGTCGAAACCTCCTTAAAGAGCGCACTCTCTCATCTTCCCACTTCGGAAAACATTCTCAAGGTGTGCTGCTCACTCGAGCACCAGGCGCCTCCGCTTGAGGAGCTGACACCTCACCTTCAACCAGGAAGCTCAATCTGCATCGTCATCGGTCCAGAGGGAGATCTCACACCCGATGAGTTGCAAACCCTCTACCACCAAGGATTCAAGGCGGCATCTCTTGGACACCAGGTCCTCCGATCAGAGCTAGCCGTCGTTACCGCGATCATCACCGCCAAAACCACGCGACCAGCGTGAGAGATCTGGCACATCGGGGTTAAGACCGCTAAGGTTGCCCCATGAGCATCATAACGTTTGATCACCCCCTCGCCCCCCTACCAGCCAAGAAGCGTATCGCGCTCGTCGCGCACGACGCGAAGAAGCGTGAGATGTGCGACTGGGCGCAGAAACACAAAGCGATATTCGCTCAACATGATTTGTATGCCACCGGAACAACGGGAAGATACCTTGAAACCGCGACCGGTCTTCCTGTTACGAAGTGCCTATCGGGACCATTAGGCGGTGACCAACAGATCGGCGCGATGATCGTCGAGGAGAAGATCGATATCCTCTTCTTTTTCTGGGACCCGCTCACCTCGCAACCGCATGACCCCGATGTGAAGGCGTTACTTCGCATTGCGGCGCTCTACGAGATCCCGATCGCCTGCAACCGAGCGTCGGCTGAGTTTATTGTCACCAGTGAATTGATGAGCAAGGTGTACGCGCGGCGGGTGGAGAAGTAGTGTAGGGTTAAGCCTACCTGAACCCGCACGACGGGAGGGCGACCAGGATCCCGCTTCGCTCCGCTACGAGGGACAAGCTGGTCGCCCTCCCTTCGTGCGAGCTCGACGTTTACCCCCGATACACCCGCGGAATCCGCTGATTCAACGACACCAAGATTTCGTGCGGCGTTGTGCCGATAAGGCCCGCGAGCTCCTCAACGGAAACACGCTCGCCATCGGACTCTCCGATGAGGATGACGTCGTCGCCGTTGTACCCGATCCCGTTTGGCCCGAGATTCACCATGAGCTGATCCATGCACACGACACCAACAACCGGTGACTTTTTCCCCCGAATAATGACCGAGGCTTTATTAGAGAGTGCGCGAAGGTAGCCGTCTCCATATCCGATCGGCACGGTGACTAGGCGAGTATCTTCAGGCGCGAACCAGGTGTGCCCGTAACTGACTCCGGCACCCTTCTTCACAACTTTGAAATAGACGACCTGGCTCTTGAGAGTCAGGGCGGGTTTCACCGAGACGATCGATGAGTAGCCGGGACCAGGATAGACCCCATAGAGCGAGAGCCCCGGTCGCACCATATCGAGATGACTCGACTTGATCGCCATCAAGCCACTCGAAGAGGCGATGTGTCTCAAAAAGGGTTGGTTGGCTCGATCTTCATAGTACCGAAGCGCGGAGAGAAACCGCTCAAGCTGCACCTCAGCGATCTTCAGGTCTCCCAAGTTAACATCGGCGAAGTGCGAGTACACGCCAACAACATCGGAGTGTCGCGCGCGAAGCGCGGCGTCAAAGAGCTTATCCGCGCTGTAGTAGTGTACTCCTATGCGCTCAAGACCGGTGTCTATCTTCAGGTGCACCCTCGCGCGCCGTTTGAGTCGCTGCGCGGTTGACTCAATCTGCTCCAACTTACTGACCGAGGACGCGGTAACATCAATATCGTGTTTGATATAAAGTTCGAGTTGGTCCTGCAGGAGTCCGCCAAAGACGAGGATGGGGATCGTGATCCCACTCTGACGAAGGGCGATCGCCTCTTCGATGTACGCCACCCCGAGGGAATCCACCCCCGCCCCTTGCAGGCAGAGCGCCGTTCGCTCTAATCCGTGCCCGTAGCCGTTGGCCTTGACGACCGCCATGATCTTGCTTGGGGACACAAAGGCCCTGATAGCGTTAAGATTTTCCCGCAAGATACCGAGGTCAACCTCAGCGCAGGTTGGCCGATGGTCAAAGGTATTAAGGATAGAGAGTTCGCTTGGAGACATTGTTTCAGACTACGGATTTCACTCGCTTTTGGGTAGCCCCGTCACATCCGTTTCGACGAGCGACGAGGATACAACCTACCCCTCAACACCTACCTCCACAAGGAGCCCTAAGTTTTTTTGCTGTAATGTAAGTACTTCTTTCGGCACAGGCGATCCTAAGGGAAATTACTAAGCATCTAGAAGTTGTTGGCCTCTTTCTCGTTAATCCCGTGACAGACAAGACCTCTACGAAAAACAAAAAGCCGGACGAGCCCACAAAGAGCAAGGTGGTGCCGTTGCGCCTCAACGACCTCTCTGTCCCTCCCACACCAGACCTTTCCGCCGATGGTTCCAAGGTCACCCCACTTCAGATCCCCTTGAGGACTCGCCTGAAAAGCCTCCTGGCGAAAGTCCAACGGCGCGCGGTGAAATTCCTCTTCATCACGGCTCCTCTCTGGATCGTGCTGGGAATGCTCCTCGTGTTTGAGCTCAAGACCTCGTACTGGCAATCAATGTACCTCACCAAGATCGCATCGCAGGCGACCTACCGTCTCGAGAAGGGCCCAAACCCTGAGCCGTACTATCCGAGTTACGGCCCATACGATCAGCGTCTCGGCTACACTCGTATCAAATCGATGATCGAGAATCTCGCGAACAACGGCTTCCAGATCGCGGAGCAGACCCGTTTTTCGAAACGCTTCAAACAACTCGCGGATATGGGATTGTTTCCGCCCTATCCTGAGAAGACTCGAGCGGGTCTCACGATCCTCGACAGAAACAACACCACGATCTATTCAATGTATCGTCCCGAGCGCGTATACGAGTCGTTCGATTCGATTCCAGAGATCATCGTGAAGTCTCTGCTCTTCATCGAGAACAAAGAGATCCTTGATCAAACGTACCCGTACAAGAATCCCGCCGTTGAGTGGGATCGATTCGGATTGGCTATCCTTGAGAAGCTGAAACAGATCATCAAACCTGACATTAACGCCCCAGGCGGAAGCACGATCGCGACCCAGCTGGAAAAGTACCGTCACTCAAAAGAAGGCCGCACCAAAGGCATTAAAGATAAGTTCCGTCAGATGGCGTCCGCGAGTTTGCGCGCGTACATGTATGGACGGAATACCCTTGAGACTCGAAAGACCATCACTCTTAATTACATCAACTCGATTCCGCTCGCCGCGCTTCGGGGTTATGGCGAGGTCAACGGCCTCGGGGATGGTATGTGGGCGTGGTTCGGCGCCGACTTCCAGGAGATTAACGCCAAACTGACCGCGCTCAGCCAAAAGCAAGAGAGCAAAGATCTCACCGCGCACGCGGAGAGCTATAAGCAGATGCTGAGCCTTTTCATCGCGCACCGTCGTCCGAGCTTTTACCTCATCGCCGGACTCTCTGAGTTAAACTCTTTGACGAATACCTATCTTGATCTCCTCGCTAAAGAGGGCGTGATATCCACCAAACTTCGAGACGCCGCCAAGGAGGTTAAGCTCACCCTTCGTCGCGCCGCGCCGAAGACCACTCAGGTCTCGTTTGTTCAACGAAAAGCCGCCAACGCTATTCGCACCCGACTTCTTCAACTGATGCAGTATCCCCAACTCTACGACCTCGACCAAGCCGATCTTACCGTGCGCAGCACCATGGACAACGAGGCCAATGAGGGCGTGACCTCGGTTCTTCGCCAAATTAAGGACGCCGAGAGCGTGAAGAAGTTCGGACTGAGTGGAGCGCGGAATCTTGATCGGGGAGATCCTTCGAAGGTTATATATAGCCTGACCCTCTACGAACGCGTGGGGAACGCGAACGTGCTTCGTGTACAAACCGATAACTTTGACAACCCTTTCAGTATTAACGAGGGTACCCGCCTTGACCTGGGCTCAACCGCGAAGCTCAGAACGCTTACGACGTATCTCGACATCGTCGGCGATCTTCACGATCAATACTCGAAGATGCTTCCAGCTCAAATCAGGGCCACGAACACGCGAGATCTCGACCCCATCTCTCGCTTCGCGCTCTCTGAGTTCATAAAGAACCCAAAGATCACCCTCCCCCAACTTCTTAACGCCGCGCTCCAACGACGCTACTCCGCGAATCCCGGGGAGTCATTCTTTACTGGCGGTGGCATGCACACCTTCGTGAACTTCAAGAAGGAGGACAACGGCAAGAATCCAACGATCCAGGAAGCGCTCACCCACTCGATCAATCTCCCATTCGTGCGACTGATGCGGGATATCTCCCGATACTACGTCTATCACATGGGATTGAAGCTCAGCAGCTCGACGAAGAGCGCGACACACGCCTCTAAGATCACCGTCGCGGCTAATACCAAGACGAGAACGGCGAAGAGCGAGAATGACAGCGGACGAGCTGACCCTGTGCGAATGCACTTTCTCAGCAAGTTCGCCGACCAAGAGGGCAGTTACTTCCTCAAGAAATTCTACGACCGATACAAAGGTGTCTCCGCGAGCGATCTCCTTCCAACACTCGCCAAGGGGTCACGAGCATCGCCACGCCAAGCGGCTGTGATGTTCCGATATGTACGGCCCGACGGATCGCTCGATCACATGATCGCGTTCATTCAACAAACGGCGCCAACAAAGTCGATTTCTCCGGCGCTGGCTGAGAAATGGTACAACGAGTTCTCTCCGGGGCGGTTTAACCTCCAAGACCAAGGCTTCCTCGCTCGCGTACACCCGCTCGAACTGTGGCTCGTCGCGTACCTGCAAGGGCATCCGAAGGCGACGCTCACGGAAGCTCTACAGAACAGCAAAGATGAGCGACAGACCGTGTACGAGTGGCTCTTTAAGACCCCATCGGTCCGCGCGCAGGACATCCGCATTCGAACGCTCATGGAGATGGAGTCGTTCGAGGAGATCCATAAACAGTGGAAGAAGGTCGGCTATCCCTTTAACTCCATGGTCCCCTCCCTCGCCTCCTCTATCGGCAGCTCTGGGGACCGGCCGGTCGCGCTCGCGGAGCTGGTCGGTATTATCTTAAACGACGGCAAGAAACTCCCTCTCGTGCGGCTGAATGAACTTCACCTGGCCGCGGGCACGCCGTATGAAACCAAGCTCGTTCGGCAAGACCAACCTACCCACGAGCAGGTTCTTAAGCCTGAGGTGGCGAGAGCGTTAAAACGGGCGATGGCGAACGTCGTCGAATCGGGAACCGCCCGTCGCGTGCACAAGACCTACACGCGCTCAGACGGAAAGGCCTACACTATCGGTGGAAAGACCGGAACGGGAGATCATAGACACGAAACCTACGGTCCGGGTGGTCACGTTATCTCCTCTCGTGTCGTCAACCGAACCGCCACGTTCGCATTCTATGTCGGCGACCGATTCTTCGGCGTAATCTCAGCTCACGTTCCCGGAGAGGAGGCCGCCAAGTTCGACTTTACGAGCGCCCTCGCGGCGGAGCTGCTGAAGATCGTGAGAACCTCCCTTGTGCCGCTGATGGAGAGATCAGGAGCCGCCCTCTCCCCGTTCACCAACGAGGAGCCGCTCGTCGCGTCCCCGTCCACGCCATCCACAGAGGCCAGGGAAGCAGACTCCGGGGAGGGTGCGGTGACCTTTAAGGAGGCGGAGATACCCGCTCAGGAGCTTCCAGCGACCTCCGCAAGCCTTCCGGAGTCTCCATCGAAGAACCTTCAGAAAGGAGCGGCCCTCAGACAGAAATTACGCCGCTCGATTGTCCTCCCTCCGCCAGGATAAGCGCCTAGAACCCCTTAGGAAAAAAATCAGGGAAGTGGCAGCCTAGAGGGCTAGAACTCTTGTCATTTATCGGCCTCCATGATACCCATGAGCCCCTATCCCGCATGCCCGGGTAGCTCAGTTGGTAGAGCAGCGGACTGAAAATCCGCGTGTCGCTGGTTCGATTCCGGCCTCGGGCACATTCTTATTCCTCCCCCCTCCAATTTGAAGCCCTCCAGTTTAGCCTAGCGGCTTTTGGAACTCGCACGTCGGGAGGGCGACCGTCCTCGGTCGCCGAAATGTTGCGCCCCTCAATTGACCTTTGCCTCGTGTAACACGGCGGTCGGGGACGAGCGCCCTGCCATGTTGCTGGCTCAATCAACGCAACTCCATCTCATCATCCCCGATACACCCCTCAACAAGCAGCTCGCGGCTTACCGCGCCCCAAGTTGGGGCATCGGTGCCCGACTCTCATTTAGGAGATTCAAAGTATGACAACATCAATTTCCTCGACCCTTCCCACGCAAACGTTAGCAACCAACGCGATGGTGTCCGCGGAGGTCACGGCGGCATCGAAGAAAACGACCGAGGCAACGTTATCGTCGATAGCCGATGCCCTGATGGGGCTAACCACATCAACGATGCAAAAGTCCCACGGCAAGAGCAGGATGCTCACTCGGATTGAGCGATTAGTTGACTCCCTCGCCCGACTGATCGACGCGTTCGCAAACTTTAGAGGGGCGACGGAGCAACAACCAGCCGTGGCGCAAGCCGCGGTATCCACCGCGAGCACCATAACCCCAAGCACTGGAGAAAGCGCGACGCCCCAAGACGCGATCGCCCCGCCCAGCACGACAACACCACAATCGGCTGATACGACGGCTGTGACACCCGCCATCGATATGATTCCATCGGTAGATACAGACCCACCGGTAGTGACGACGACAGAGCAACACGCGGAGGTCACGACACCCCAACCAGCGCCCTTCGATCCGGGCTTCCTGTTAGCGAAGAGCGGAGGTTTTCTTTGGAAACCAGTATCCGACAAGAACGGAGATCTCGTAGTGCTACTTCCGAAAAAATTCACGGGTAAGGTGCAAGAGGTTCGCGTCCTCTCCGCTGATGGCAAGAAGACCCTCGGCAAAGGCAAATACTCGGGTGTTGGAAATGGAGATAGAGAACACTTCCGCTTCTCCAAACCAGGGAGCGAGTATCCTGATCGCTCACTCGTCTACATCAAGCTTGAGGATGGAACGACGCGTCACTTGAGAATCAACGATACGAGCAGAAGAATTGAGCGGTAACGAACCCGGAAATGTTTAAGACTCGACGATCGAAAGGTCGTCGGGTCTCGAACTAGCCTTGACCAACAAGCGCTTTGAGCTGGTCTGGATTGAGATCCCATCCGAGAACCTTCCACTGATCTCCCTCACGAACAAGAACGCACGAATGCCCAGTCCTCACTTTGTACGAAGGCAACGAGGACCCTCGGGAGAGAAGTTGTCCGAACTCCCGCAACCGCCCGTTGCTTGTGACGATAACGGCTACACCCGCGAGGGACTCAAGCTCTCGCATCAGGTCGACGGCGTCGGCGCGAGCGCGCTCCACTGAGGGAACGAAGGTAACTCCACTGGGACGCTCACTCCGCTCCTGCCACGCGTCAAGCGCGGGCTGCCCGGAGATCTCCACGATCTCATCATTCGAGAGACCGCTCCACGCTCCGTAGTCGAACTCTATCAACCGCTCGTCGATCTCGATCGGAGCGGCGGCGTTCGTCTCAGAACGAACCTGCTCGGCGAATACCTTCGTCCGCTGGAGTGGCCCACTGATAATTCGTGACGGCACCGCGTTTACCGCCGCGAGCGCTACACCGACGGAGCGAGCTTGCTGGATTCCGTGCGAGGTCAGCGGGAGATCTTCGTTCGCTCCAACCATGACAACCTTGTCACCCCTCTCAAAGGTGTTTCCGTGTCGGCACAGGATAACCACCGATCTCATACCAATTCACCTTCGGCGCGAATGATCTCCTCAACGCGCGCGACATCTTGTGGATTATCAACCGACCACATCGTACGCCCCTGAAGTGAAACTTGAACGACTCGGATCGGCATGCCGTTCTCTATCGCGCGAAGTTGCTCGAGCTGTTCAACCTCCTCGAACATTCCTTGAGGGAGTCCGATGTATTTTTTAAGCGCGTCAGATCGATACGCGTAAACCCCGATGTGTTGGAAGATAGGCGGCTCCCCACTCGCTGGAGCGGTCCGCATGAACGGGATTATCCCCTTGGAAAAGTAGAGCGCGTCGCCGTTTTTGGCGAATGTGACCGTGGTCCCTGATACGATCCCCGCTCCCTTCATCGCGCTCATGCTCTTGTATTGCTCGCCGTTAAGGCGTACTGCGGGGGTAGCGACTTGAATCGAAGGGTCTTCGGTCATCGCCTTTACAAGCGCACCAATTACCCACGGGGGCATGAGCACCGCGTCACCTTGGAGGTTCACGATGACATCGGCCTTGCTCCCCAGGTTTTGAGCCGCCTCGTAGGCGCGCTCAGACCCGTTGGAGCACGACTCTGAGGTCATAACCGCCTCGCCCCCAAAGGAACAAACGTGCTCAACGATCCGAGCATCATCGGTCGCCACAACCACCCTGCTCACCCCCTCTACGGCCTTCCCTATCCGCCACACACGCTCCAAAAGCGAGTGGCCCATGATGTGAGCGAGGGGTTTACCGGGAAAACGGCTAGAGCCGTAACGAGCGGGTATAACGATAATGGTTTCCATACAAATTCTGCGGTATCATCCACCATCCATGAAAAAGAGGGTAGCCTATCAAGGAATAACAGGATCGTTCAGCAGCATGGCCGCTCGGGCCCTCTATGGCGCTGACCTCATCCCCCTGCAAACCACCCGCTTTCGGGAGATATTCGAACACGTTACATCTGGTCGAGCGGATGTTGGGGTTGTGCCGATCGAAAATGCCCTCGCCGGCTCTATCCACGAGAACTACGACCTGCTCTCGGAGTACCGATGCTCCATCGTCGGTGAGTTCTACTGTCCGGTGCAGCTTCACCTCATGACCGCGTCACCAACGGAGACGATCGACTCAATCACCCAGGTATTCTCTCATCCCAAAGCGCTTGAGCAGTGCTCAAACTTCCTTGAGCGACACCCCTCGATGTCACCTGTTGTCTTCTCGGATACCGCTGGCGCGGCCGCACATGTCCAGCAACTTGGCGCCTCAGGGGTGGCCGCGATAGCGAGCGATGAGGCGGCCCGGGAATACAAACTCTCCATCATAGCCCCCGCTATTCAGAACCACGCCAGTAACATGACGCGATTCTTCGCGGTATCCGTGAACCTCGAAACGCTCGAAGCGCCATCGAAGTGCACGCTGATCCTTTCGCTCCGTCATGAGCCAGCGAGCCTCTATAAGCTTTTGGGTGAATTCGCGGAGCTTGCGATAAACGTCACTAAGATTGAGTCACGGCCGATCCCGGGGAAGCCCTTCGAGTACTCCTTCCATATCGATTTAGAGAGCACTCCAGAGGCGAAGGGAACCCTGTACGACGCCGTTGAGCGTGCGCGGCGCGCGACGGTTGAGACGAGGGTCCTGGGCTTTTACTCGACGGTGAGGGGGTAGGTTCCATTCTTTCACAACCCGTGACCTGGGAGGGCGACTATTCCTCCCCCTTCGCTAAAGCTTCGGGGGACATGCCGGTCGCCGAAAGGTTTCGTTATTCGACAGGACCGTCGCCCCACGTAACACGGCGGTCAGGAATGACCGCCCGCCCACGTCACGGGTCGCAATCAATCTGACATGCCACAAACAAAAAACCCGGGGCATCTCTGCCACCGGGCTTTTTGTTTGTGCTTTCGAAGCAAGACGCCGAAAAATCGGCTTCTCGATTAACGCTTCGAGAACTGTGGTCGTCGACGAGCTTTGTGACGTCCGTACTTCTTACGCTCAACTTCACGAGCATCTCGAGTAAGCATCTGGCCTGCCTTGAGAGTTTTGCGATGAGCTGAATCCACAGCGACAAGAACACGCCCGAGCGCCATACGAAGCGCGCCAGCCTGTCCACTCTTTCCGCCACCAGTTACGTTAGCGAGAACGTCGTAGCTCTCAGAGAGACCTGTAACAACGAGAGGCTCCTTGATAAGGAGCTCAAGGCTAACGCGTCCGAAGTACTCCTTCGTCTCTGTGCCGTTTACCGTGAACTTTCCAGTTCCTGGACGAAGATATACACGAGCTACCGCTTCTTTGCGGCGACCGATCGCATGAAATCCACCACCCTTGATCATCTGAACTCCTTACCTACTTTTTAACGATTGTGTGTGCTTGTGGGAGCTGAGCCGCATGAGGGTGCTCACTGCCCTTGTAGATCTTCAACTTGCCGAGCTGTTGATGCCCGAGAACTCCCTCGGTCAACATTCCACGAACAGCCAACTGAATAGCCCTCTCTGGCTTATTTTGAAGCATGTCAGCTCCGGCAACCTCTTTGAGGTGACCGATGAAGCCGGTGTGGTGTCGGTAGAACTTGGTCTCGCCCTTGTTTCCAGTGAGGCGAACCTTTTCCGCATTGATAACAACCACGAAATCGCCACTGTCTACGTTTGGCGTGTAGGTTGGCTTATTCTTGCCGCGGAGGAGATTAGCTGCTTCGGTAGCCAAACGACCAACAGGAACCTCTGCTGCATCGATAACCCACCACTTTGCACCCTGACGGGCGGCTTCTGACGAAAGAAATTCGGTGCTCATAACTACGTAACTAAGACTTAACCGGTCTAAGGAGAGGAAATTTTGCGGACGACAACCGCCCTACTCACTTCGTTAAACCCCTCGTTATCATTGGATAACTCGCTGTATCAACGCCTTTGGGCCCCTCTTCTATCAACCCAAAATGAGTACCGGAAGGTACCACAACCACTATCTCGGTCAAGTCTGCGCCATTTCAGTCTTTTCGACGGGGCACAGGCGCTAGGCGCATGAGAAACGTCCGACAAACTCTGTAAATTTAACGGGTTGCACCCGCTCAACAAGTCCTCGAGCGATAGATTCGGCCCCGAGCTTCCGGGCCGTATCTCGGAGATGCTCTAATTTTTTAGAGGAATTTTCATTTGGCCACTGCGCAAAACGCTCAAACCAGAGCGCGCGAGCGGCGGTGGCTCGAATCCAGAGGTCGATCACATCGGACGACACAGGAGCAGTCTCCGGTGCACCACCTACGCTCGCCGCTTCGAGCGAGGCGGTAGCGGCGATAACATCAAAGAGGAGCAAGAGATCGAACGGCTCGCCTTTAACGACATCCGCAGGCGCGATGCTCGCTAAGCGCGCCTCTCTCGCGCCACGAAGCCCCTCTCCGATCTGGTAGGCTCGCTCAATCGAGAAATGAGAGATCCCCTCGTTCTTGCACGCCGTTCGTAGCTCCTCACCAAGAGCGTCCAGATCACTGTGTTCCATACCTTACTACCTTTCCTATTCGTTCACCGTAATAAACCTATCGTCGATCCCGTCATCCGAGCTCTCGTCACTATCTTGCGAGTTAAGGAATGGCAATCCCGATCGGAGCACGGTTACCTCGAAATCGGTCTCCTCAGCGGTTGAAGCGATATACACCCGGCTCTTCGGATCCTTGAGCAACTGTCCATTCTCAATTCCCTGCCACTCCTCGCGCCACAGTCCAAAGTAACGAAGCCCTCGTTGATAGGCGCCGTTCACGAGCGACACAACTTGCTCAGGCGTTACCCCCGTTCCTCCGATCTCGTTCGGATACTTAAACCCGACCCCGTCGAGGGTAAATCCAGAGTTGCTATCAAGGAGATCGAATCGCTCTACCGAGTGATCCTCGAGAGCGTAGCCAAGTGACTCGGCGTCATTGCCGGAGTAACAATTCAGACATGGATTCCGCACGATAGTAGCCACCGCCTCTAACTGATCGCGCGCAAGCTGCGCCATTGCGCGAAAAGAATCGCGCTCAAGATTGTCCTCAAGCATAACAACGGCGAAATTACGGGCGTCTGGATTTGTCTTGAGATTGTACTCAAAAAGCATTCGCGCGTCCGACACCATCTGAAGATACTGAATTTGCGAGTCGCTATTTGACCGTCGGATCTCCCGTCGAAAATCCTCGGGACGAATACGAACAAAGGGAACCTCATAGGGAGGATTTTTGTATCGCCGCTGCGCCGGACCGTTCGCGAGGTAGAGGGCGAGCTGCAAATTACGACCATCCGCGTTAAGGCGACGGACCAGCTCACGAAGATAGCCAAAATCCTTTCCAAAGGTTCCATCAATCAGAACCCCGATGAACGGCTCACGGACTCGCGCGGCCAGAAGTGTGGAGACATTCGACTCAACGGCCGCTCGAGCTTCAGGTTGGAGCGCATAGAGCATCGCGTAGCCTCGTCCCTGCCCGCCCACCCAGGGAAGCCCCCCTTCGTCAGGTAGGGGCGTCGAGGGGACGATACCTCCACTCCCCCCACGATTGACTATCCCAGCGAGCATACCATCGTCAGAGGTTCCAGCAGGCGTCGGCGTGGACGGGATTGAAATTGATACTCCCCCTCGCTCTCGGGCCGCGGCGTCATCACCGTCTTCATCGTCGAACGAGGGAGCTGGAGAGGGACTCATGATTACTGACGGCGTTGGTGTTTCGTCAGGCCCCGTGTAATCACCACCGTCAATGAGGAGAGCGCCTGGTCGGGGAGTCGCCGGGCCGTTCTGAGATTCCAGCGATGAAGCATCCCCACCAGAGGCCTCTTCATTCGGGATAGAGACCACCGACTCACTATGAGAAGACGAGCTACCGTATCGCCACCATGAGGAGCCGTTCGAAGGTTGCCTCGCCACCGCCAGCGATACGAGCGCGAGCGCGAGCCCTATCGCTATCGCCGCCAGTAATCGCACTCTGAATTCGGTGAACCTGGTCATAGACGGTACGGGTATCCTCCCTGCGGTGACGAAAGCCGCTACCACATAGGATACGAATTAACGCGAGTCGGTGCCACCCGAAAGGATAAAACGCTCTATGATACTCAACATTTTTGCCGGATCACCGAGAAGCTGGTGGGTATCATCGAGCACCTCAAGCACCGTCCCGGGACGCGCCACGACGAATTCCCGACTCTGCGCTACCGGCACGACCTCATCGTTAACGCCGTGAACGAGCAGTGTGGGCACCTCCGGCACGACCGTTCGGGAGTCAAAGGCTCGCAACTCCTCTACGAACCGATAATGCACCAGCACCTCTCTCCCTGTCTCAAGGTTAAGCACCGGGGCACTTCCACGTTCCCTCCACAGTCGCTCCCGCTCTGGGGTGAGAAGACCGCTACACGGGTCCCATGGATTTAAGGCGGGGGCCAAGAGAACAAGAGCTCGAACATGAGCGCGCTCATCGTTCGACAACTCGTTGTACCCGTGAAGAGCGAGGAACGCGCCGAAACTACTCCCCATCATCACCAGTCCGGTATCCCGGTTCTGAAGCACCAGCTCTTTAACGAGATCCACTGCCGCCCGCGGAGAGAGCGTTTCGAGGCTTGGAACCGTGACCGACGGCAGTGAGACCGTGTAGCCCCGCGCACTAAAGTGCTCACGGACGAGTACACCCTTCTGAGAGGCTGGGCCGGACCCTAAACCGTGTAGGTAGATGATGTGGGGTTTGTGAGACATTACAGCAGCCTGAATTTTTCTTTCGAGCAGCCGTCTTTCATGCTACACGATCCTAATCGCAAATAATTGTAATTGTGGTGGTTTTCCTCATTATGAATCGAACCCTTTCACTATCCCAGACACTTCAGTCCGTTAGAGCTTCAAAAAAGGTCGTAGCGGGACTCATGGTAGGCATGAGCCTCCTCTCTACCACGCTCCCAACTGAGACGCGAGCCGAGACCGCCCCAGCGCTGCCGGGGGCTCGCCTAGCGGATGAACTGTCGCAGGCCTTCGAACAGGTAGCGGAGAGCATCACCCCATCCGTTGTGACTATCTCGACCGAAACGAAGCCCAAGAAGGGCGGCCCCAAGGGCACAGAGCAGCTTAGAGATTTCCTCGGAGAGGACTTTTTCGACAAGATGGTTCCCTCCCCTCAACGAGGATTGGGTACCGGTGTGATCGTTGACGATCAAGGACACATCCTCACCAACAACCACGTCATCGGAGACGCGGACGAGGTAACGGTTCGGCTCAGCACCGAGAAGAGCGTCAAAGCAAAAGTAGTAGGCGTTGATCCACGCACAGACCTCGCGGTCATCAAGATTAAGGTTAAGGAGGGACTTCCAAAGTCCGCGAAACTTGGAGACTCCGACAAATTGAAGATCGGTGAATGGGTTATCGCGGCGGGAGCGAGCTTCGGGCTCGACAACACGATCACCGCCGGAATCGTGTCCGCGAAGGGGCGCGCAATCTCAGGTGGCGCTCAGTACGAGGATTTCATTCAAACCGACGCGGCGATCAATCCTGGAAACAGTGGTGGACCGCTCGTAAACCTACGCGGAGAGGTTGTCGGTATCAACACCGCAATCGTCTCAAAGTCTGGGGGCTACATGGGTATCGGATTCGCCATTCCGATCAACATGGGCCGTCAGGTTATGGAGAGCCTCATCACCAAGGGTAAAGTTACCCGCGGATGGCTTGGTGTGGGAATTCAGAACCTCTCAGAGGATCTCGCTGAATCGTTCAACTACGAGAGCACCGAAGGGTCGCTTGTTGGTCACGTTGATCCGAAGGGACCAGCTAAGAAGGCCGGACTCAAGCAAGGCGACATCATCGTTCAAGCTGGCAAGGAGCGCATCAAGAACGTTAATCAACTTCGCAACTACATCGCGTCACTGAAACCAGGGGTCGACCTCGATGTGACGGTCATTCGCGGTGGAGAGAAGAAAGCGGTAACCGTGACGATCGGCGAACTCCCTGTGCAAGCTGAGGAGAGTCCTGAGGTCTCAAGTGATGGAGAGAACGAGCAACTCGGCCTCTCCGTTGAGCCTCTCAATGAGAGCTCCGCTAAACGCTCACGTACCTCCCGAACCTCGGGACTGGTGGTAACAGAGGTGGCACCGCAAGGTCTCGCCGCGAAGGCCGAGATCAGACCGGGAGACATCGTTGTGAGCATCAACGGCAAAGAGATCGCAACGATCACGGATTTCAAGGACGCTCTCGCGAAGGGAGATCTCAAGAAAGGAATCCGAATGGTCGTGGAATCGCAAGGCATGGAACGGTTCGCGTTCTTGCGCCAACAAGGGACAGAGGAGGAGACCGAGGAGTAGTTTTTCTCGCTTCACCCCAAGTAACCAAGAAACGGCCCCTTTCCGGGGCCGTTTCTATTTCCGCGCCGCTGGCAACCGCGTCCCTTACTGAGCTCCTCCAGCGGCTACCGTATTCCCACTTACTGGATCGACGAGAATGAGGGCACCAGCTCGGCGATCCTCTCTCAACGGAGCAACAACCAAGGCCTTCGAGAGCGACACCACTACCGACCCTACCTCATTGAGCCGCAGTGGGCGAATGTCATCAACGCTCTCGTACGTTCCGATATTCACCCGTCGGACGATCCGTTCAAGCACCCCCTCCGCAGCTTGGCCTCCGACCCTCACCAGGTAGCGATCCCCCACTCGGAGCGGTTGATCGTCCATCCAGCAGATTTGGGCCTCAAGGCGGTTTACCGTTCTGAGGGGAACATCTACCCGTGATAGCACATCGCCACGCTGCAGACGGGTCGTCCACGGGACCTTAAACCGAGCTTGGCTCGCGGTCGCGCTTCGCACGGTAAGCCCTGAGGGGAGACTCAATCCCGCCACATCGACCCGCTCATCGCTCGAACTCGCCCACAGTCGATCCCCATTCGCGAGGGAGCCCTGATCGATTCGAACGACAACTTCCCGGCCGGACGCTTCACTCCCCCGCTCAAGCCACTGCACCACCGCTCGGATCCTATCGAGCGGAACATCCTTATGTGGAGAGAGCCCCTCAAGATACCCGAGCACCGAGGGTCCCTCATACCACGGAGTAACCTGGGAAGACTGGACTATATTCTCGCCATGAAGAGCGGAGACTGGAATGAAGGTCACCTGAACACCAGGCAACTTTTCCAGCAGCTCCGAAAACTCTCCCCGAATCTCATCAAACCGAGCTCGCGAATACGCGAAGAGATCGAGCTTATTCACGAGTATCGCGATGTTCCTCACACCAGCCATGGAGGTGAGATACGCGTGTCGACGATTCTGCTCCACGATTCCGTGCTCCGCGTCCACCAGTATGAGCGTGGCGTCAGAGTGAGAGGTCGCCGTGAGCATGTTGCGGGTATACTCAAAATGACCGGGGGAGTCCGCTACAATAAAATCGCGCTGCCCGCGCTGGAAGTACCGATAGGAGGCGTCGATTGTGATCCCTCGCTCACGTTCAGCTTTTAATCCATCAGTAAAAGCCGCGAGGTTGAGCTTTCCGGCGCGTTGGGAACGCGCCGCGATGGAGGCGATAACGTCCTCAGGCAATCCTCCTGAATCGTACAGCAGTCGTCCTATCAAGGTGCTCTTCCCATTATCGACCGATCCCGCCGTATTGAATCGAACAAGCTCTCTGCCGAAACTCTCATCACGAAGTGACGTCCGGCTTGTGTAAGTACGTGTCTCTATCGCTGTCATAACTATACTCCTCTTAAGGCCATCCCAATCGTTTGCGGCTCTCCATGTCGGTTCCCGCCCCACCATCCTCGATCCTACCCGCACGTTCGCTGGTTCGAGCGCGAAGGATCTCGCTGAGAACCTCGGCCGGTGTGCGTGCCTCGGAATCAATAAATCCTGTCGTATGACGATCGCCAACGGTACGGCACCTCACTATTCGCCGCTCGACTCGCTCGTTGGCGTTCAGCCTGGTATCTGAAAAAACGGCCAACCATGCGCCGTTTCGCCGCACCACATCGCGTTCGTGCGCATAGTAGATCGAGGGCAACGCGATATTTTCCCGAGCGATGTATTCCCACACGTTTCGTTCGGTCCAGTTGCTGATCGGAAACACTCGCATGTGCTCGTCCGGCCTAAGCCTAGTGTTGTAGAGCGACCACGGCTCGGGCCGTTGCGCGTGAGGATCCCACCGTCCAGCGCTGTCGCGTACCGAAAAGATCCGCTCTTTCGCGCGCACCAACTCCTCATCCCTGCGCCCTCCCCCGATCAAGGCCCGCACCTCAAGTGAGCGAGCGGAATAATTGATGAGCTGTACCAAGCCGCGCACGTTCCCCGGATCCTCGACGCTATCGAGCGGGGCCGTTACGATACCTTCGGCGGCCGCGGTGGGCAGATGAAAAACTTTGAGGTCCGCGTGTAATCGTCGCGCGGTCTCCTCTCTAAACTCAAGAACTTCGGGAAAATTGGCGCCGCTGTCGTAGTGAACGAGGGAGAATGGGAACTCAAGTCTTCCAGACGACTCTCGAAACGCCTTCTCCGCGAGGTGAACTACGCACGCGGAATCCTTCCCCGCAGAGAACATGAGTCCCGCCGGAGCTAGCTCCGCTCGGCTCGTCCATAAGATATCGAACGCCTCGCCCTCAAGACGATCAAGGGTAGAGAGAGCAGGCAGGCTCGGCGATATCTCACGTTTTTCAATAGTCTGCGCCAATGCGGTGGTCATACGTTCCTCCTATGAAGTATCCAAGAAGTACCAAACCGCTCAGTGTATATATACAGACTTAGTTATATGAATTATTCATATATACAGTTTGGAGGATGCCCATGGCACGATACCGGGAGATCGCTAGCGAAATTACTGAGGACATCGAAAGCGGCGCGCTTGGTAGTGGAGACAAGCTGCCATCACTTCGCGACGCGTGCGCGCGATGGAGGGTTAGTCTTATCACCGCAAAGGGCGCATACAGACTTCTTGAGCGTCAAGGATTCATTGAAGCTCGCCCGCAGAGCGGGTACTACGTGCTTCCTCAAAGCGCTCGGCAGGAGCCTACGCCGTACACTCCTCGGGAAGAGATCTCCTCCCCAAATGATGAGCTTCGTATCATCAGTCAGATCATTGGAGCAAACTCCAACCTTGGCTTTCGCGCGCTGGGAGCGGCTATTCCGGGACCAGAGCTTTTACCGCTCAAAGCACTGAGTCGCTACTCCGCTCGAATAGCGAGAAGAACCGGAGAGGCATTTAGCGAATACGGACCACCCTCAGGATGCGAGCGCCTACGGGTGGAGATAGCCCGCCACTATCGCTCCCTTGGCGCTAAGGTCCTTCCAAGTGACATCGTCATTCATAACGGGGCGCTCGACGCTATTACGACCACGCTCAGGGCGATAACCCGCCCCGGAGACACCATCGTACTAGAGTCTCCGACCTACTATCTATTTATGCACGCGGCGGCGGCGCTCAATCTTCGGGTTGTCTCCGTGCCCCACATTCCGGGTGAGGGAATAGACCTCAGGGCGCTCGCCAACGCGCTTGCCTCCCGAACCATCAAGGCACTCCTCACTATTCCCAATTATCACAACCCAACGGGCTCGTGCATGGCTCTTTCCACCAAGGAAAAGCTCGTCCGGCTCGCCGCGAAACATGAGACCCTTATAATTGAGGACGATGTCTATGGAGAGCTCTCTCACAGCGCGGAGCGACCGCTCCCCCTTGTTACGGTTGACACCAAAGGGGTGGTTATTCACTGCAGTTCCGTCAGCAAGGTTTTGGGGCCAGGATTTCGGGTGGGATGGTCGATCTCACGAAAATTTCGACCGCTAATTGAGCAGTCGCAGTTTCTTCAATCGATTTCGTGTCCAACTCTCACGCAAGAGGTTGTGGCCGAGTTTCTTTCATGCGACGGACTAAGACGCCACAGTCGATTGACTGGGAATAAACTCGCGATGTACGCGCAGTCCTACCGCGCGGCCCTGCAAGAGGTACTCCCGGCGGACTCCCGCATTACACGGCCCCTGGGAGGATTTCTATTATGGATAGAACTTCCGCACGGAACCGACACCACACAGCTCTTTCATTCTCTAGCATCGGCACATACTGGGCTCACACCTGGTATTATCTTTGGAAACCACCGAGACGCCAAACGTTTCTTTCGTTTCCCCTTCGGCACCTCTCTTTCATCGCGCATCGAACAGTCAATCCGTCTGATTGGAGATGCGGCTCAGCGACAGATCAAAGTCCGGCACTAAGCGCCGTGAATACGCTCAGTAAAGATAGAATTGCTCTTCCATGGTGGCGGTTGGTGTTGGTTGAGCGATCGGAGTTCCGCAGTGGATGTACTCGACTCCCCACTCCGGAAAGGTTGCCTTCAACCTGTTCTTCCTGCGTTCCCACCGTGGATCCTTAGAACAGAAGAGCGCTCGAATACTCTCGCAGCGCGTTATCATGAACTCAGAGTTCATCCCTGGGCCATGACAATCACCAACGCTGAGCGCATCGCGGATGACCTCTCTACTCGCTTTACAGTCCGCTTTTCGTTTCTCAAGATCTCGTATACCGTCCTCAATACGTTTTCTTGCAGAGCCGTCTTCAGGAAGGTTCACGAGCGTACGTTTTTTGGATGCTATCTGACGGTCAAACCATCCACAATCGAGGCCATCATCATTGAGTCTACTATGCTCCTTCTCCATACATTTCAGAGAATACTGCGCGTCCAAGTCCGACACTCCACCCACACAGGCGCTCAACCCCATGCCACCCAAAAAGGCAAGCCCAAGGGGAGTTGTGAAAGATAGTACGCTACCACCCAGGGCAGCTCCACTGGACGCCCCGGCAGCCTGGGACACCACTATCAGGCCGGCAGCTCCCGCGTCAGTCGCTACAACCGCTATCTCACCTACCGTAGTGGCGCCTTCGACAATCCGTCCACACGCATCGAATGATGCGCCGTCCTCTTGCCACATGTTCATACCTGATTCAAAATTCTCGATCCCTTTAATCGTATCATTTTTAATCATCGCTGCGGCTGCCGCCACATCGACTGCGGCGTTTGCGTTACCATTCGACAACTGTTTCCAACACGCCTTACCCACAGTTTCAATCGGCGACGCCACTAGCTCTCGCGCAGGAAGTGCTGCGACGACACACAGCAAAGCCACATGAGCATAACGGTAGATGGACCTCATCTTCCCCCCCTCCCCTTGAGCGAAACCGCATCACTTAAAGCTCTTAGTTTTCCGGGATCACCTGCCTCGGAGTATTCCTCTTGTGGGAAGTCAGAGAGTTTTAGACTCGCGGCCGGCGAGCGATAGAAGAGTGTCATTGCCCTACCGAGGGTTATCTGAGACTGCTTGATAGTCAAACGTTCATTAATATTCTGATATAGACCCATCGCTTCAATCGGATCAGGGATGGTGTAGAGATAAA
Organism: Bdellovibrionota bacterium; assembly: GCA_044345405.1. Lineage (GTDB taxonomy): Bacteria > Bdellovibrionota_C > UBA2361 > UBA2361 > OMII01 > OMII01. The sequence goes on along the minus strand of JBIJBE010000011.1, from coordinate 5,653 downwards.
GATAAAAGAGATCAATCGCGAATCGTTGCCGGTGAATTGGTGACACTCGGAGATTTTGACAGGCCCATGAGAAGCCGCCACCAGTACTCCATCGTTGGATCGCCCGAACCGCGTAGTCTTGAACGATCTCGCGCCCCTCCGGCAACTCCAGGAGCGGAAAGAGAGCATCGACCCATACTGAATTAAGACACATCGAGCTTCGTTGTAGAGTACTGATGATACTGTGGATCCATCCCGCCCCCGCAGACCGGGTTAGTTGCTTCAACGTCCCGAGCTCTCGATCCGCAACGAGCGCCGCTCCCTTACTGACGGAGGCACGCCGCAGTGCTACACCGAACCGGACATACGATCGATATTGACGACCCAACAGCTGATCTACAAGCTGCTCGGAACCCGATAGGTACAGCTTGGCACGATTATATTCCTCTGCTGTCGTATACGTCTTGAGCTGCTCCACCTTTGGAAGGTTCGCCATCGTCGACATCACAACGTCCAGGATCTGCGGAGGCGCATGACTTGCGGCAAAGGAGAGTCCTTGGCAAGCCCCCACACTTGGATTGAGCACCGAGAGGAAACTCCCCATGAGGACAAGAAACCCGATTCTTCTCTTTCCAGATCTCATGTTTCCTCCCTACTCCTCATTCGCTTGAGAGCTGCTCGATGAATGAGAGGAACTCGAACTACCTCGGGTGGGTACTGCGGTCGCTGTCGGTGCCACCGGAGGTTCTTCCGGACACACATAGGGGGACGGAGGGCAAGACAAAGGCGGCTCAGGAGGACAGATCGGCGAGCCATGTGTGTTCGGACCTCGCCAAATAGGATAGTTCACTGAAGGGGCTGGGGATTGGCCCGCCTGCACGGAATCGGATGGCCATAGCGTGATGATGGCACCGCCTATCGCAGCGACTGCGTTGAAACATCCACTCCAACTGCTTCTGTAGTTACCTCCTTGTTGAGACCGCATATCCCGGGAAGGATCCGGCAGAAGACGGCGCCACATCGAAGGGGGGTCCTTGATTGGATTCATGATGTTTGAGACATCCTCGCTATCAGTAGCATTTTTCAATTTACATGCAGTTTCATAGACAATCGATCGAGAATGGTTTGAGGAATTGCTAATGAGGTTAGCGAATGCGTTGACCAACGCGTTAAGCTTCTCGCGGAGTATGGTTATTTGTTTCAACCTAAAATCGATATTTTCTTGAATTGCCGCGAAGTTCCGTCTCCAGCTCGCAACAGACTCCTGAAGACTTGCGATCTCCGCGAGCCGGCGTGACTCCTCTGCCTTGAGCTCGTAGGATGGCCATCCGGGTAAGTTAAGGCCCAAACGAATTCGAAACTGAATATCCTTGAGCTCTTCCATTAGCTCCTTGAGACGTCTCTCTGCGAGGGATAAACGCCGAACTGAATCATCCATCATCTGTCTATAGGACGCGATCTCGGACTCAAGACCTCGTATGAGGTCTAAAATCTCATCTGCCGCCTCGTCACCCATGCGACCCAACTCCCGAGAGGAGCACCGATCAGGATCAATTGCATGCGCTGGACAGATGCACACCAAGGCCCATGCAAGGATACAAACCGCTATTGCCGTCCTGCATCCTCTTTCGATAACCCTTTCCATATGATTACCTCACTCCAGATCCACGTACATCTGTTATCGCTTCAAGCCTAGCGACCGCCGCCCTCAGCGCCGGCTGCGATATCTTTGACAGCACCTGCTCTGTCGGAACGGTGAACGGCTTGCCCTTTCCCTTCGCTGCCAACTGGTACCTAATCCCTACAAAAATTGAGGTGAGTAGATCTACGTCACTCTGCGTGATGGCATGCGGGTCCTCAGCGCACCGAAGAAATCGGAAGGCAGTTTTCGTGTCGGACGATCTCGCAATGTCTGTCAGTCTGATATCCACCCACTCCCTCAAAGCGCCGTAGGAAGGGGCAAGGTCCGCGAAGGTAGCGAAAAGACTCGCCGTCGCTGTCCCGGTGCAATCTTGCGCCTCACGCTCCCACCGCATTAAAAAGTCAAAGACCGCTCCGGGATTACGCTTGAGAGAATCTCGAAGTTTCTGCAGCGCCGCCGAGGGGCGTCGTCCGTACCCATACGACCGGCGAACCTCTACCGCGTACCGAATAAAGTCGACCTCTGTCTGATTCCCCGGAGAACCCGAGAGACTTGCCGCCGACGCTACAATACGGTCGCTCAGGATAATCGGTTCGAGGTATGTAACTCGCTTATCAGCGGAGGAGCTCGAATCCCCAAAGCTAGTTTCGGGAAGTGCTGCTGCGACTACAGCCACTAGGACGCCCATGAACCTGCGCCGTTGATTGCATCGACTATTCATATGCCCCTCCCGGAATGGCTTTTCACCAATTGTGCCCTATAGGTCTGTCGACACCTCTCATAGTTAGGTTTAGCTTTTCCGCCAAATCCGACGCTCCAGCTCACGATCGCCCACCAGGCCTTTGCAGCATACCTCCCTGAGACCTTTAATCTCAGATACCTACAGGGTCTTTTCTAGTTATGCTGGGACCACGACCCTAAGGCTCAGCGTCCTGCAGTGGTAATGACATCCCTTGGCCTCGCTAGCTTGAAGCCTCTCGGGAGCCGGAAGAGCGCACGCGAATGCGGTTGAGCGCGCATCAGGTGTAGACGAATTATTCGAGTGCGAGGGTTAGCCGAAACAAGTCCGGGCACCTGTTCGAACGCCGTGTCCCCGAAAATTCCATTGCTTATCAACTCGCGGCTCGCCACATAGAATGAGGGGAATGAAAACGTTCCTGCCAGTGATTCAACCCGGATAGGCGCGCCTCGTCCTGTCCTATTACCGATGATGGCAACGAGTGGAGCTTCGCTTGCCAATCGAGAAACGATCTCTATCCTTCCCGACCGGGTGAGTTCGTTACCTGTAGTCGTGCGAGAGCGCGCATCAACAGCTATGATCCTATCTTTACCGTTACGACTACCCGGAACCTTGAACAACACCTCATCAATTCCATCTCCATTGGTATCTCCGCATCCCAAGATATCGCCCTGCTCGATTCCTGGCGCGGCGAACCAGCGCACTCGCCGTTCCCCCAGCTCTTTCGTGAAAATAGTGCGTTCTCGACTTCGAAACGTCACTAAGGAATGCTTTGTGGATGTTTGAAGTTTGCACCCTGTCAGAATCTTGTCGCCATCTTTACCCAAGCGCTCCCTAATGATCTCTCCTGAACTGGAGGAGTTAATTGTCCACAGAAGGTAGCGATTCTCAACCGCTACCGCCGCAACATCAGTAACACCATCATCATCGTAATCACCAGGAACCGGGTAACGACCAGGTATGTCGTTGGTCTGCCACAATGCGCTTGTTTCGCTGCGGGTTTTATATCGAATTGTCTCTCCAAGTCGACGCCACGCCGTTATCGAGGAATGTCCAGTACGAGCGAAGTCGAGGGGTGCCGATTCGACGATGAGGATGGGCACAGCAGCAGAAACCCCACTCTTCACTCCATCCGCTGTTTCACTATACGTTTCAAGCTCATGCATTCCCGGGACAAGTCGCGGAAGACGCGCCTGCCAGTCGCCACGCTCGTCAATGTTAGTTCGGACCGCCACGAAGTCATTGACGAGAACAACGAGCGTTTCTCCAGGATTTCCCGTCCCTCGAATGACCGCGGTGTTTGACGAAACAATAGGCACCTCCTCGGGCATCGCTGGCAACGCCAAAGCAGGCGGCGGCGCCAGGGTCGCAGTCTGTGTCGGCGTCAAGGTCGCTGTAGCGGTCGGCGTTGGTGTAGCGGTGGTCGTTTGAGTCGGAGTGGTTGTCGGTGTCGAGGTAGCCGTCACGGTGCTGGTTGGAGTCGGTGTGTGGGTAGGAGTTGGTGTCGGCACCTCAGCCACGGTGTCGAGGGAATAGAGCATCACGCCGTAGTATGGTGAGACGCCACCTATCAGCGAAAACTGCACGGAATCATCATCACCGATGATCGTGTTTCCTCCGAGCCCAGTCCATGCCCCGTCGGTGGTCTCCAAATCAGGATAGGTGAATGAGCTCCAGTTCGTAGGTACAAGGCACTCATCCAGGGACCCAGTACACCTCGATCCCGAACCGCTAGACGATGCATACACCATTTGTGAAGATGACATGCCCGCATATTCTCCTGCTATACCGGTTGAAGTCGCCGAACTGGTGAAGCTCGTGAAAACTCCTCCTGAGACCGTTCCGCAAGATCCGCCAGCAAGCTCGCAATATCCTGCTGACATCTTGAGGTAGCTATAGTGGATAACGAGCTTTCCATCCCTTTCACCGATGAAAGCTCGGTACTGATCGCCGCTGTTGTACCCATTGGTATGCCCGCTGTTAATTTTTCCCTTCACCCAATTTGACGCAACCATACAATCCTGCCCACTTGAGCAATGGAGTAACGGCGTGGTGGTGTTGCTCGCTAGCACCCATAAACCTCCGCTACTGTCCTGGAAGAGGCGGGTCTGCGCATAGCCGCCCTGCCCTGTGACTAAGGAAGCGCTCGTAGCCCAATTTGCAGTATCCAAACAGTCGCTCGACAAAGAACACCTCTGCAGCACGACGTTACCGCTAGAGTATGCAGTCGACAGAAGAGCAGACCCGTCGTTGGTCGTAATCATCTCACCCTGCCAGACGATAGGTATCGCCCCGTGCGACCAGTTACTCGCCGATGCCGCGCAATTTGATGCACACTTGTGAATGCGATACGCGTTCGATGCCCGCTCGTACGCATAGACGGTGCCTGAGGAGTCAAAGGCCATACCTTGCGGATGATTACGAGACCAAGACCCAGAGGACGACGTGAGTGGAGCGTCTATCTCCAGCACGTCCCATGTAAGTCCGTTGTATTCGGCGAAACAGACCCGGGCTTGGTATCCGGCCAGAAGGTGAATACCCTTACCAAAAATCGAGTAACGACCGGTCACGGGATTGTACCCCATATGGCGGCTCTGCGCGAAGCAGTTCGTTCCCCCAATCGTGTGAGATCCAAGCTGTGAGGTCACTCCTACGTGAGGGACTACGACCTCTTTTTGAGTAAAGGTTCGGAAAGTGGCTGTATAGGTGTCGGAATCGCCGGAACGAGAGCAGACCACCGAGTACGTTGTGCCTGGGCGCAGGTTCTTGAGACGCACCCACGTGCCGTTCACACTCTCAACAGTGAGATTTGTGCCACTTTGATCGACACACAGAATACTAGTGGTCGCAGGAAATCCCCTCAATCGAACACTTGTTCTAGCGACAAATCCCACGCTCAATGGAGCCACAGAAGCAGTCGAATTATCGAGCGTTCGGTACCCATTAGAATCGCTTCGAGCCATCGGTGGATGAGCCTGAGCTACCACCGTTGTAGCGAAAGATACCATGAACAACGAGAGCATGAGCTGAATGGCATGGGCTAAAGCTGGTCGCACGAGCCGTTGCGAGAGAGAGTCTCGTATCGCCACATCAGTACCAACCACTATGTCCGATTTGTCGACACCTAGTCGCAAAAAGTTAAGAGAGTTTATCGATTTACCCAAAACCTAGTCCTTCCGCCTACGAACGGGCACGGCTCCTCCAAGCCTCATGGCCAAGCATCTGCGAATGTTTCTATGGACTTAGGGGCTACATTCCAATTCTATAGAGGCTAAGCCAACGTTATGCTCTTT
>JBIJBE010000031.1:0-42963 GCA_044345405.1 Bdellovibrionota bacterium | reverse complement strand
AGCTCTCGCCTATGGAGCTGCGCGAGCACCCGCTCAGCGAAGGCTTCCTCAAGTGCTTTAAGTTCTACCTCCCCGAATCCGCAGAAAACACCATCTTTCCAATATCCGTCAGCAAGAAGTCCGTGAAGGTGCGGATGATAGTTGAGTGCCTCGCCGGCTGTTTGTACGGTGAAGATAGCGGCGAGTTCACGCTCGTCAATGCCGAGTGCCTGAGACAGTGCTCCCCACGCGGCACGGAAGAGGATTGTATTGAGTTTTCGGTCGTACTTAAAGAAGACTCGCAAGCGTTTGGGGATGGTGAAGACGGTGTGGCGATGGGGTACGTCCTCGATCACTTCGTTGTAGATATGCTCGGCGAACTTCACTGCCCGCTTAGCTCCGCAGGATGGGCACACCCCACGGCGCTTGCAGGAGAAGGCGATAAGGAGGGAGTATTTACACCCATCACAGTATACTCTAGCAGCCCCGTGAGCGAGGATCCCGCAGTTGAGATATTCATCGAAGGTCTTCAACACCTCGTCCCGTAAACACCCATACTGGTGCTGGAACCTGGATTCCCACTGGAACTGGAGGTCGTCCCTGGAGTGGTAGACGATCTGGTAGAGCACCGATGCTTCCGGTGTTCGTCTCCTGTAGTGCTGGAGCTTCTCCTTTGCCGTCTCCCACGTGTAGCGCCTGAGCATACAGGCTGATTCGGGAGGGATAGGGGAGGGGGTGTGTTAGATGCGGGCAGGACAGATGTGGGGTATTCAGGAGTGGTTTCAGAGCGTACTCAGATGGTGCTCCTCACTAGATACCAGGATGGTGCTGAGGTTGTCGTAATTCCTAAGTCCCAAGCCGAGGGAAGATAGAGCCATACGTCGCGCCGAGAGTTTGATATCCACGCGCGGATTCGGTGAGGCTCTTAATCTCATCCTCAGTAAGAGTTCGCACCACCTTACCCGGCGTGCCAATAACCAAACTTCGAGGCGATATCTTCATCCCTTTTGGCACAAGGGTGTGCGCGCCGATGATGCACTCCTCTCCGATCTCCGCGTTGTCGAGAACGGTCGCTCCCATGCCTATAAGACACCGATCGCCGATCGAGCATCCGTGGATGATAGCTCGGTGTCCGACGGTTACATCTTCACCGATAAGGGCAGGGGACATGCCGTGACTGGTGTGGACAAGGGTGTGTTCTTGGAGATTAGTGCCGCGACCTACTCGAATGGGTTGGATGTCCCCTCGAAGCACGGCATTGAAAAATATCGAGACGTTTTCGCCTACGGTTGTATCGCCGATTATCCAGGCATCAGGCGCAACAAAAGCTGAGGCGCTGACCACCGGGGTTTTCTCTTTGAAGGGAATAACCGGCATAATCAGCGCCTCGCTTTTTGGGTAGGCTCTTACTCTATCCGCAGATAGCTCGTACTTCCTGACAGATTCTCTCAACGCTTGGACATGGCCCGCTCCGTAAAGGGCGAGGTTGTGAGCTCAACCTTCGACGAGCCAGCTCAGCGCCACGTACAGGTCGCGGATATGGTGATCGAGAAGGCGAAGCGTCTCGTTGAGCACAAGCGTGACGTAGTGATCCTTCTGGATTCTATTACCCGTCTCGCGCGCGCGTACAACACTGTCGTTCCACCAAGCGGCAAGATCCTCTCCGGAGGTGTTGACGCTAACGCGCTCCACAAGCCGAAGCGTTTCTTCGGTGCAGCTCGTAACGTTGAAGAGGGCGGAAGCCTCACCATCATCGGTACCGCGCTCATCGAGACCGGAAGCCGAATGGATGAAGTTATCTTCGAGGAATTCAAAGGAACCGGTAACAGCGAGATCGTGCTCGATCGTAAGCTCGCCGAGCGACGTGTCTACCCTGCAATGGACATCAAGGCGTCGGGAACTCGTAAAGAGGACCTCCTCCTTGAGAACGACGTCATGCAGAAGGTCTGGGCGCTCCGACGGGTGCTCAACCCACTCAACTCCGTTGAGGCTATGGAGTTCCTCGTCAGCAAGATGGACGGAACCAAGAGCAACAAGGAGTTCTTGGATAAGATGAAGGGGTAGGGAATTCCCTTCTTCGCGAAAAGAGGTCGTCCGAGAGGGCGGCCTTTTTTTGTTTGTGGCATGTACCCCATTTCGTAGACCCGTGACCTCGGAGGGCGGTCAGCTTGTCCCTCGTAGCGAAGCGAAGTGGGATCCTGACCGTGCCCCGACGCTAAAGCTATGGGGCACAAGCCGCGTTGCGTGAGGTGAAGGTCGTTTGTGACACGCAACCTTTCGGCGACCGACCTGTCCCCCATAGCTTTAGCGACGGGGGAGGAATGGTCGCCCTCCGATTATTAGCTCAGTGCTCTTGAGTTCGCTGCTGTCCGCACCTGTCCCACCACCCCGCAAACCCTTTGATTAACGTCGCTCCCAGTGGCACCCTTACCCATACTTACACCTGGAGACACCATGAACGCTCACCCCTCAGCCGCTCAATCCTCCGCGCCTCTTAAGCTCGACGAGAGCACGTTGCCAGCGCTCGCAGCCCAACGCGATCACTTCCAGAATCTCAAAGAGGAGGCGCGTCGTGAGTGGTACGAGCAACAGCTCGCCCGACACACCCCTGAACGCCTCGAGCAGGCGGTAGCCGAGAGGTCGGGAACGCTCTTCCAGAATATGATCGGTCGCCTTCATGCCGCGACGAGTGAGGGGAGATCGTCGGTGACGTTCAATTCGATATTTCGCCATGAATCCGTGGGATGGAAATTCGCGCAGATCTGCGCTGATGGTTCTATCTCCGGCCCGCTCGATCTCTCGATGTTGCCGTTTGACCACACCGTTCGCATTCAGGCGACTGAGCGGGTCGCCGCCGCTCTCATTGAGGGTGGTTTGAGGTGCGAGGTTAGACGAGTTCCGAGTAGCAGTGAGAACTGCTTTTTGGAGGAGCTCTCGCTTAAAGTCACCATCCCTTGAATCATGAGAGCTCCAGAGCTCCCCGCGCTACGGGGAGCCATTGCGAAGGAGCGCGGGAAACCTGCAATCAGCAGGTTAGGGATATCTGTGGTGAATAATCCTTCGCCCACGCCTGCGGTATCCCCCATTTCCCTCAAGGTAGTGGGGTAGTTAGTCGATCTTCTTGGTGAATGGATCACCACACGAGCTCGTTTGTGAGAACGATCGGGCGCTTTGTACCTGTGCTCTTTGACCGGGATATCCGTCCCTTAGCTGCTCGTGTATCGACCGTAGTCGCTATTCTAGTCCTCGTGCTCTCTTTTCTTGCTTCCATGGCGGAGGCTCAAACCTCAGTGGTTGGTTCCTCAACCTCAACAAGTTCCACCACCGAGGGTGCTCGCAAGAGCTTCATCGACACTACGTCAAACACCCACTGGGTATTCTGGTACAACGGCACCGCTGTTGAGTATGCATCATCACCCGATGGTTCAACGTGGACCTCACGCGGCACGCTTGCCTACAACACTCCGAACTTCTCGGTGGCGTATAGGAATATAGGCGGCACTTCCTACATCTTCTTGGTGTCAGAGGCGAACACCTACGACGTCGTGATGCGGCGGGGAACGATCTCGGGTACGAACATCACCTTTGAGAGCGACGTCACGGTATTCGACGGAACCTCAGCGAACGATGCCTACATTCGTCCGCACGTTGCACTCGATCTGAATGGAAAGGTGTGGACCGCGGCGTTTAAGGATCTTGGAAACGTTGGCGACCGCTATCACCTCACAGCGCGTCGCACCATGAGCAACGGCTCTCAAGCCATTTCATTCAGCGCTGCGACATCGATGGGAAAGCCCTCAGTGACAGTTTCGAATGTTTCTATAGTGCCAACCTCTGGCGATAAGATGCTTGCGGCTGTTTCCGCTGATAGTGGTCCAAATGTGGTCACCTATGAGTTCGATGGGACTACGTGGCGCTTTATAGGCTCTGGGGGAGAGTATGGCGCTCTCGCGTTTGGGAATGCGAACTGGGGATTGACGGGCGTGGACGGTAGCGTGATCGCGGTCGCTGTTGACGGAAGTGGTAACCTGTATGTCGGCGGCTATTTTGAATTCGCAGGCGGAGCTTCGGCCAACAATGTAGCAAAGTGGAACGGCACGTCGTGGTCATCCCTCGGCGCGGGGGTGAACAACCAGGTGTACGCTCTCGCCGTTGATGCAAGTGGAAACCTCTATGCGGGTGGCTCCTTCACGACTGCTGGTGGTGTAGCTGCTAACAGGATAGCGAAATGGGACGGTACAGCTTGGTCACCGCTCGCCTCGGGCGTCAGTGGCACGGTATTCGCGCTGAAGTTTGATGCCAGCGGAAACCTGTATGCTGGTGGTGGCTTTACGACGGCAGGGGGCGTGACCGTAAACCGAGTAGCTAAGTGGGACGGCGCTTCGTGGTCAGCGCTGGGGATCGGGATGGGTGGCTCAGTCCGAGCTCTCACCTTTGACGCCAGTGGCAATCTCTATGCGGGAGGAAGCTTTACGGCAGCAGGTGGTGTCACCGCTAACAGGATAGCGAAATGGAACGGTACGGCGTGGTCCGCCCTCGGGTCAGGGACCACTAGTACCGTTTATGCGTTGACGTTCGACGGAAGTGGGAACCTCTATGCAGGAGGCGGCGGTGTCGGCGCAGGATATACAGCCAAGTGGAACGGCACGTCGTGGTCAGCGCTGGGGAGTGGCCTGAATAATATGGTGAAGGCCCTGGCTTTTGATGCGAGTGGCAACCTCTATGCGGGTGGTTGGTTTACGAGTGCGGGCGGAGTTGCGGCATCTTATATGGCAAAATGGAACGGCACGTCGTGGTCTGCCCTGGTGGAACAGGTGGATGGATCAGTGGAGGCCGTGACTGCGGACGCAAGCGGACGTATCTTTGCGGGAGGATATTTCTGGTCCGCTGGCGATATATTTGCCTACAGCGTGGCATCGTGGAACGGTTCGTCGTGGTCTTCTCTCGGGACTGGGTTTAACGGCGCCGTGTACGCTGCTACCGCTGACGCAACTGGAAATCTCTATGTGGGAGGCAGCTTCACGACGGCAGGCGGTGGGGTGGCGAATTATATCGCACGATGGAACGGCGTGTCTTGGTCGACGCTGTCGACGGGCATGAACGGGGTTGTTACAGCCTTGGCCTTGGACGCAAGTGGCAATCTCTACGCAGGAGGAGAATTCACGACCGCTGGCGGGATTACGGTTAATCGAGTCGCTAAGTGGAATGGCACGTCGTGGTCTGCGCTTGGAACGGGCATGAATAGTGCTGTATTGGCCTTGGGCTGTGATGGCAGCGGAAACGTCTATGCTGGTGGTTCCTTCACCACTGCGGGGGGTGGAGCGGCTAACCGGATCGCTACGTGGAACGGCAGTGGATGGTCTGCGCTCGGGAGTGGGGTCAATGACTTTGTATCCGCTGTGATTATTGATGCTAGTGGCACGCTGTATACTGGTGGCGGTTTTACAACAGCGGGCGGTGCGGCGGCGAGTCGAATAGCTAAGTGGAACGGTGCTTCGTGGTCGACACTCTCGACCGGTATGGACGGCCCCGTGTATGCCTTAAAACTAGATGCCAGCGGCAGCCTCTATGCGGGAGGAAGTTTCACAACAGCGAGTGGTGTCACCGTTAACAGAATAGCGAAGTGGAATGGTAGTTCGTGGTCTGCTCTGGGAACCGGGACTGATGGAAGCGTAAGTGCGCTTGCGATTGATTCAAGTGGAGCCCTGTATGCCGGGGGAGCCTTCAGTAACATAGGCGGAATTTCGACGTACAACTTAGCTAGGTGGGACGGTAGCGCATGGTCTGGTGTTGGGAGTTCCTGGGGTGTGGATGCCCTCTCGCTTGATGCAAACGGCGATCTTTATGCGGGCAATCCAGTCGGACTATCTCTGATAAAGCAAATAGCCGTAAGCAACCAAGAACACGGAACGATAGCATCTCTTGTGGTGGGAGACAGTGGCACTGCGCACCTCCTCTACATCGACCTCACTAGCAAGTCGGTAAGGATGAAGACCTACTCAGGCTCTCCTGGAACGTGGAGCGCTTCGACCTTGGTTGCCACGGGGCCTGTTACGTCTCAAGCTGCTGGCATCTACGGAACCAACTCTGCGTTGGTATCGTGGTTCATAGCGGGCGGTACGGTGAAGTACACCGAAGCAAGCGCACCGTACTCCGTGTGGTCCGCTCCAACAACCGTGAGCGCAGTCGGCACACCGACAGGTATCTCGGTGCACGCGAGTTCGGGGACGCATAGCCAAACTCTCGCGAGTTGGAATGCGGTCGGCGCATCTGCAGGTGAGGTGGTGGCATCGTTGAGTGGTATTGCGCCAACTGCGACGCCGACCTTCACGCCAACGTTCACGGTGACGCCGACGTCAACTCCAACAGAGACTCCGACCTCCACTCCAACACTTCCTGCGCCTCCACCACCCGATGTCGATTTCGGAAAACCGGGAGACTCGCCTAATGGCCCCAATGTCGTGGTGCGCGGACGTAACGTTGTCGTCTCGGGAACGGGAACGGTTGGGTATGCCGTTGAGGTTCAGGTGGACGGCATCGTGGTTGGAAGCGTTCCGATTATGTCATCAAGTGGTGGGGCTACGGGCGCCTGGACCTTTATCCTTCCCGCACTTGCCCCCGGTGAGCGAGAGATTACAACGGTCACCGTCGCGTCGGAGACCAATCGAAGCGCACCGTCCACCTCGGTTAAGGTGGTCATCGTTGCCCCAGCTCCTCTCGACTTCACGGGGGTTGGTGACACCGCAATTACGGCATGGCGAAGAGTCGGCAAGGACATCCGTTTTAAGATCCGTCGCGCATCAAGCATGGCGTGGACAACGCAAACGATGAGCGGACGATATCCCGCAATCTCTGATTATGACGATGATGGCGTGAGCGACATCGCTGCCGTTGGAGCCCAAGACGGTTCGCTCGAATGGAATGTCATCCTCTCAACGACCGGCGAACGTGAAAAAGCTTCGGTCGGATCTGTCGGCGATGCGATCGTGTCCGGTTGTAATCTCGCCGCCAATAAGGGAGCATCGTTCGCCGTCTTTAAGAGTGAAACGCGAACGCTAAAATTTATGAGTCTCGGGGATTCCACACCCCGACAGGTTGTCTTGAGAGGCTTGGGCAGCTGTAACGTTATCGGCTGCGGCGACACCGATGGAGATGGTGTTGATGAGCTCTTGTTTACAACGCGGGGAGCGGATAACCGAATTCGAGTTGTAGGATATGACACTACGGGGCAGCGGCGCTTCGAAAGTAAGTATAACTCCTTCGTTCGTGGTTTCGTCGTGGATCGTCCGAACTCATCGGTGCCGCTCGTTGCGGTGATCGGTGGAGCGGAACGTCGCGGCAGGCAGGTAAAGATTACGACGATGGCAGGGAGCTTCGCCTTCCCCCGATTCTTTGTGGAGCGAGGAGCGACTATCGGCAACGGAACTTTTACGACCGATAATAATCAACAGGTGTCCGGCATCTTCTGGGCGAACCGCAAAAATCGCATGGTGTCCCGTAGACGTCTCGCAAGAGGGGAGAGGAGTACTGAGCTGTTTAAGTTGCCGAAGGGGTATTCGTTATTGCGACCGCAGGGGGTTGTGAGGACGGAAGGAGCGAGGTGAGGTGGGTAGCGACCTCATTTCGTTTAAAGGGAGGGCGGTCGTCCCCGACCGCCGTGATTCGTGTTGTGCAGACCGGTTACATTCCGTGAGATTTCGGCGACCGGGGACCCGCCTTCGCTACGCTACGGCGTGCAAGCTGGTCGCCCTCCCTGTGTGCCAATTCGAGGCGTAACCCGAAACAATATCCTCCACAATTCTAGCCCCTTATCCGCTAGGTGTCTGCTTCTCTTTAGGTATTTCGTAAAAACGCCGACCTCCGTTGTGAATGGATCACGAAGCGGTGTCGACAAACGGTCGTCCCATGAAGGGTGTGCCCCGTACCCTCAAGAGCGCGTATGCGCTCTCGGTGTCGCTCGCTCTTTTCCTTGTGTTCGCAATCGCGTGGATCCTCCCGTGCGCTTCGTATGCGCAGACCTCCGTAGTCGGAGCATCCACCTCAACAAATTCCACCACCGAGGGTGCTCGCAAAAGCTTCTTTGACTCCTCGTCAAACACGCACTGGGTATTTTGGTACAACGGGACCGCAGTTGAGTATGCGTCGTCACCCGATGGTTCGACGTGGACCTCACGCGGCACGCTTGCGTACAACAGTCCGAACTTCTCGGTGGCGTATAGGAATATAGGCGGCACTTCCTACATCTTCTTGGTGTCAGAGGCGAACACCTACGACGTCGTGATGCGGCGGGGAACGATCTCGGGTACGAGCATCGCCTTTGAGAGCGACGTCACGGTATTCGACGGAACCTCAGTGAACGATGCCTACATTCGTCCCCACGTTGCACTCGATCTCAATGGAAAGGTTTGGACTGCGGCGTTTAAGGATCGTGCGAGCGTAGGCGATCGATACCACCTTACTGCCCGTCGCACCGCGGCCGCTGGAAACCACACTATCTCGTTTGACGCAGCAACCTCGATGGGAAAGCCATCTATTTCAGTCAGCACCATAGCGATGGTGCCTACTACTGGGGAGAAGATGCTGGCGGCGGCCTCCGGTGAGAGTGGCACGAACGTTGTCGCCTACGAGTTCGATGGCACAGCGTGGAGCCTCGCCGGAGGGGGGGGAGAGTACAGTGCCATGACCTTCGCCTCTGCGACTCCCGGAGTAACTGGCTTTGTCGATGCGGTCGCTGTTGATGGTGCCGGCAACCTCTACGTAGCCGGCTTTTTCTCAAAGGCTGGTGACATTCCAGCTCAGAACATTGCGAAATGGAACGGCTCCGCGTGGTCGACGCTTGGCTCGGGGATAAATGTCTCGGTGGACGCTCTGGCTGTAGACTCCAGCGGTAATCTCTACGCGGGGGGCGGCTTCACTACCGCCGGCGGAGTGGCCGCAAACAGAATAGCGAAGTGGGACGGTACGTCATGGTCTGCGCTTGGAGAGGGATTGAATGGAACTGTAAATGCTCTCAAATTCGACTCGAGCGGCAACCTGTATGTTGGTGGTGATTTCACGACAGCGGGCGGGCTAAGTGCGAATCGGGTAGCGAAATGGGATGGATCGTCGTGGTCGGCGCTCGGTTCGGGTACGAGCGGAACTGTGAATGCCGTAGCAATCGACGGAAGTGGGAACGTCTATGTGGGAGGAACCTTTAACACCGCAGGTGGTGCGACCAGGAACAAGATCGCGAAATGGAACGGTACCTCGTGGTCATCTCTCGGCACCGGCGCAGGCCTAACCGTGTTTGCCCTGGCCATTGATGGAGGCGGTAACGTTTATGCAGGAGGCAATTTTACTACTGCCGGTGGAGTTACCGTTAACAGAATAGCCAAGTGGAACGGAACGTCGTGGTCAGCGCTGGGGAGTGGTGTCAACAGTGAGGTAAGAGCCCTGGCCGTTGACGCGAGTGATAACCTCTATGCGGGAGGCCGGTTTCTTTCGGCCGGAGGCATCCCGGCTCAATACATAGCGAAATGGAACGGCACGTCGTGGTCGTCCCTCTTGGGGGGGATAGGTTTGTGGGTTAATGCCCTCGTTTGTGACGGTGCCGGTAATCTTCACGTAGGGGGCAACTTCGAAACAACTTTGAATGGCATTGTAGTTAGAAACGTCGCTACCTGGAGCGGGACGGAGTGGCAACCGATTGGAGTAAAGGAGATAAACTACGTCTCAGCGCTGCTCGTTGATGCAACTGGGAACTTGTATGCCGGAGGGTACATCGGCGCCGCGGGTGGATTGAGGGCTAACGGGATAGCGAAATGGAACGGCTCGTCGTGGAGTGCTTTGGGAACAGGGGTTGATGGGACCGTCTATGCCCTCGCATTCGATGCGAGTGGCAACCTCTACGTTGGAGGTTCTTTCTCGTCTGCCGGTGGGGTGGCTGTCAACAACATCGCCCGCTGGGACGGTACAGCCTGGTCTGCGCTTGGATCGGGAATAGGAACCGTAGACACAAGCATTGTCTCTGCTCTGGCCGTTGACGCAGGTGGGAACGTTTATGCGGGAGGGGATTTTACAGAGGCGGGTGGTGTTGCGGCTGACAGAATAGCGAAGTGGAACGGTACCTCGTGGTCCCCCCTCGGAACGGGAATGAATGATTATGTAATCGGGCTCGCCGTCGACGGAGGTGGCACGTTGTATGCGACGGGTGGGTTTACGACGGCTGATGGGGTCACTGTTAATGGTTTCGCTCAATGGAACGGCTCAACGTGGTCTACCGTTGGTGGAGGGGTTGATGGTGGCGTGCAGCCGATGGTGGTTGATGCGAGTGGTACCCTCTATGTTGGCGGAACCTTCACCTCCGCCGGTGGGGTAGCTGCTGCCAATATCGCTCGGTGGAATGGGACGTCGTGGTCATCCCTGTCCACCGGCATGAATGGGAGCGTATCCTTTCTTACGGTTGACGCAGGTGGAAACCTCTACGCTACGGGAAGTTTTACGACGGCGGGTGGTACTGCCGCTGACGGCCTTGCAAAGTGGGATGGTAGCTCATGGTCTGCCCTCGGAACGGTGGCTGACGGGGCAACCTGGTTCAGCTCTCTTACGAGCGATGCAAGCGGCAACCTCTATGCTATTGGGGGTAACGGCGGGGGTGACTCAGGGCTTAAGGTGATACGCCCCGCGCCGGTGAATAATCAGCTCGCGGGTACAAGTGCCTCCCTTGTTTCAGGTAGCGAGGGTACCGCGCACCTCACCTACATCGATACGAATAACGATCTGATGTTGAAGAGCTACTCAGGCAGCACCAGTACGTGGAGCGCTGCAACGCCGGTGGTTACCGGAAACGTTACCTCTCACGCCACGGGAATGTACGAGCTGAGCTCCGCCATGGTGTCGTGGTTCCTCGAGGACGGAACGGTGAAGCACACCGAGGCGAATTGGCCGTACACCTCCTGGTATCCTCCAACATCTGTAAGTTCCGACGCGACTGCAAAGAATATATCTGCGCCTCTCACCTCTGGCACCACAAGCGACATGGTGGCGGTGTGGAATCGGGTTGGAGGATCTGCAGGGGAGGTAGCTTCGGCGTTAAGTCTGATGCCAGCGACGCCAACACCGACCCCTACCATGACCGCCACGCCAACATCGACTCCTACTATGACTGCCACCGCGACTGTGACTTCTACCCCGACAGTCACGCCCACCGTCACTCCGACATACACTCCAACGGTTCCCGCGCCTCCCCCTCCCGATATCGATTTCGGACAGCCCGGCGACCAACCTCAGGGCCCCAACATCGTCGTGCGTGGACGCAACGTTGTTCTCTCTGGTACTGGAGCGGTCGGCTACACCGTAGAGGTTCAGGTGGATGGTATCGTGGTTGGACGGATTCCAATCACATCATCGACCGGAGCGTGGACATTTACCCTTCCGGCGCTCGCTCCGGGGTACCGGGAGATTTCAACCGTGAACGTCGCGTCTGAGGTTGATAGAAGCGCGCCATCCGCCCCGGTAAAGGTCGTCATCGTTGCAGCCGCCCCTCTTGACTTCACCGGGGTGGGGGATACCGCGATCACGACGTGGCGAAGAGCGCGGAATGAGGTTCGGGTTAAGACGCGGCGCTCATCAAGTGGGGCATGGACAACGCGTACTATTGCCGGACGGTATCCCGCGATAGCGGATTACGATGACGACGGCGTGAGTGACGTTGCCGCTGTTGGAGTACGAGACGGAAATCTCGAATGGAATGTAGAGCTCTCAACGACCGGCAAAGCCCTGGACCTCTCAGTTGGAGCCGCCGGTGATACCCTCGTGTCCGGCTGTAATTTCGCCGCCAACAAAGGCGCCTCCTTCGCCGTCTTCAAGAGTGAGACGCGGGCACTGCACTTTAGGAGCCTCGGTGATTCCGCAACTCAGGAGGTTGTCTTGAGTGGATTAGGAAGCTGCAACGTGATCGGATGCGGCGACACGGATGGCGATGGCGTTGATGAACTTCTCTTCACAACACGGGGAGCTGATAACCGAACCCGAGTCGTCGGATACGATACGACCGGTCAGCGAAGGTTTGAGAGTAAGTACAATTCATTTGTTCGCGGCTTTGTGGTTGATCGTCCGAATTCCACCGTACCACTCGTTGCGGTGATTGGTGGAACAGAGCGACGAGGCAGGCAGGTAAAGATCACCACGATGGCGGGAAGCTTCGCGTTCCCGAGGTTCTTCGTCGAGCGAGGCGCAACGATCGGTAACGGAACGTTTACTACCGAAAACAATCAGCAGGTCTCCGGAATCTTCTGGGCAAACCTAGCTACCCGTATGGTGTCTCGTAGACTTCTTTCGAGAGGTGCCGAGACTACGGAGCTGTTCAAGTTGCCGAGGGGGTTCTCGTTGGTGAGGCCGCAGGGGATCGTGCGGACGACGACGAGCAAAAGATGAGCGAAGTGTCGCCTCGCCTATTGCGCGTTTCGCGAGGGCGACCCGTGACCTGGGAGGGCGGTCAGCTTGTCCCTCGTAGCGGAGCGAAGTGGGATCCTGACCGCCGAAAAATCGCGCAACGCAAATGAACTTCGTCTACCGCATGGATGCCCACAATTATCTTGAGTAATCTTTGGTTCTTATCCCCTACATCCCTGAATTCCTAAAGATCTTAGGTTGAACTACCGATCTACGAGGTGGATGAATCGGTAATGATATAGGCCCGTGGCGACGAACGGTTTCTGCACATCACTATGTAAGTCAGGGGGGCGGTGGTCCCTCACTGGCCGTGTGTCCGCGGTTCTTGCCGCTATGTTCGTCCTTATATCTTTTCTTACCTCCACTGCCTCCGCGCAGACCTCCGTAGTGGGGCAATCCACCTCAACAAATTCCACCACGGAGGGTGCTCGCAAAAGCTTCTTCGACTCCACGTCAAACACGCACTGGGTATTCTGGTACAACGGCACCGCTGTTGAGTATGCATCATCACCCGATGGTTCAACGTGGACCTCACGCGGCACGCTTGCATACAACACGCCAAACTTCTCGGTAACGCACAAGCTTATTGGCACTAGGTCCTACGTCTTTCTCGTCTCGGAGGCGAACACCTACGACGTTGTGATGCGGAGGGGAACTATCTCTGGGACGAGCATCACGTTTGAGAGTGAAGCAACCGTACTCGATGGGACATCTGTGAACGATGCCTACATCCGCCCGCACGTTGTCTGCGACACCAACGGAAAGGTGTGGACTGCGGCGTTTAAGGATCTTGGGAACGTAGGTGATCGGTACCATCTGACGGCACGGCGGACTGCGAATGCAGGCGATCAAGCGCTCTCGTTCAACGCCGCAGCTTCGATGGGCAAGCCTTCGGTTGTAGTTTCAAGTGTTAGCATGGCTCCCACTACTGGTGAGAAGATGCTTGCTGCTGTTTCAGGGGAGAGTGGCAGCAATGTGATCACCTATGAGTTTGATGGAACTAATTGGAACTTTGCAGGTTCCGGGGGAGACTATGGGACTCTAAGCTTTGCCTCTGTTGTCGGTGGTGGTGGAACGACGGGGGTGGATGGTGTCGTAAACGCTGTGGCTGTCGATGCCAGTGGAAACATGTACGTTGGTGGTAGTTTTATCGACGCAGGCGGTGAGACGGCTAGCAATGTTGCCAAGTGGAATGGAGCCTCGTGGTCTGCGCTTGGCGCCGGAGTTAGTGGCGTTGTGCGCGCTCTGGCCGTCGACGCTGCCGGAAACCTCTATGTGGGAGGGAGCTTTACAACGGCGGGTGGGGTTTCGGCGAACAGAATCGCCAAGTGGAACGGCGCATCGTGGTCCGCGCTTGGCGCTGGAGTGAATGGCACCGTACGCGCGCTGAAATTGAACGCGAGCGGCATCCTCTATGCAGGGGGTGACTTTACAACAGCAGATGGTGCTTCGGCGAACAGAATCGCCACCTGGAACGGAACGTCGTGGGCTGCGCTTGGGAGTGGGATGGATAGTTCTGTGCGCGCTCTGGCTTTTGATGCGAGCGGGAACCTGTATGCGGGGGGTGCCTTTTTTTCAGCGGGAGGAGTTGATGTTGACTTCATAGCGAAGTGGAATGGCTCCTCGTGGTCTGCGCTTGGGAGTGGAATGGATGGTATGGTGTCTTCCTTGGTCGTTGACGCGAGCGGCAACCTCTATGCAGCGGGTTATTTTACCTCAGCCGGTGGTGCTTCAGCGAACAGGATCGCTAAGTGGAACGGCGCGTCTTGGGCTCCGCTTGGGAGTGGGGTGAATAGTATTGTGCATGCCCTAGCTGTTGACGCGAGCGGCAACCTCTATGCAGCGGGTTATTTTACCACAGCAGGTGGTGCGTCGGCGAACGGCATGGCCAAATGGAACGGCACTTCCTGGTCTGCCCTTGCAGAGGAGGTCAATGGTGCTGTTTTAGCCCTGACCACTGACGCAAGTGGAACTATCTTTGCCGGCGGCGCAATGGTAAGCGCGGGCACTAAACAATGTAACGGCGTTGCTTCATGGAACGGGAACTCGTGGCGCTCATTTGGAACAGGACTGGATGGCGAAGTGTTTGCCGTGGCTGGGGATACGAGCGGTAACCTCTATGCGGGAGGAAATTTTACAACTATCGGTGGAGGCCCCGCTACCTACATCGCTCGATGGAACGGAACCTCTTGGTCCCCCCTGTCGACGGGGATGAATGGAAATGTGTACGCCTTGCACCTTGACTCCAGTGGTAACCTCTTTGCTGGAGGGGATTTCACTACAGCCGGCGGGGTTGCGGCTAATCGGATCGCTAAATGGAATGGGACCACGTGGTCAGCCCTTGGGGCTGGTGTGAATAATGGTATCTTTACCTTGACCTCTGATGGGAGCGGAAATGTCTATGCTGGTGGCGGCTTCACTTCTGCGGGTAGTGGAGCTGCTAACCGCATAGCTAAGTGGGACGGCAGTGCGTGGTCCGCTCTTGGGAGTGGGGTTAATGACACTGTGTGTGCCGTGGCTTTTGACGGAAGTGGAAATCTTTATGCCGGGGGTACTTTCACCACGGCAGGTGGCGCGGGGGCTACCCGAGTAGCCAAGTGGAACGGTAGTTCGTGGTCGACACTCTCGACAGGTATGAACGGCCCTGTGTATGCGCTCAAGGTAGATGGCAGCGGAAATCTCTACGCTGGAGGCAGCTTCACCACAGCCGGTGGCATAACTGCCAACCGTATCGCGAAATGGGATGGCGCGTCCTGGACAACGATGTCGACCGGGATGGATAGTGGTGTGCAGGCGCTGACGCTCGATGCCGCCGGTGCGCTGTACGCAGGAGGGAGTTTTACAACTGCTGGAGGTATCGCGGCTTCTGGTGTTGCGAAGTGGGATGGGAGTTCGTGGGCCCCGTATGGTTCGGCCGGATATGGGCTTAACGCCCTTACGTTTGACCTTCACGGAAACCTCTATGTGGGTGGGTCTTCTGCTCTATCTTTCATCCAACAAAGTGCGGTGGGTAATCAACAATATGGATCCACCGCATCTCTCGTTCCAGGCGATGGTGGTGCTGCGCATCTGTTCTACATCGATACAAACAATAGTGTGAAGATGAAGAGCTATACCGGCTCACCTGGAACGTGGAGCGCTGCTACATCCGTCGTTGCTGGGCCGGTCTCGTCTCAAGCCGCTGGCATCTATGGAACGAACTCTGCGTTGGTCTCCTGGTTTATTGAAGGGGGCGCCGTTAAGTACACGGAAGCGAGCGCGCCGTACTCGGTGTGGTCAGCTCCAACAACCGTGAGCGCAGTCGGCACGCCGACAGGTATCTCGGTGCACGCGAGTTCGGGATCCCACAGCCTAACCCTTGCGATATGGAACGCGGTTGGCGGTTCGGCAGGGGAGGTAGTCGCGTCTTTGAGCGGATTATCTCCGACCGCAACTCCGACTGTGACACCTACGGTAACTCCGACATTCACTTCAACGTCAACCCCAACCGCTACTCCTACCATCCCATCTCCACCACCGCCCGACATAGACTTCGGCAACCCTGGCGATGTGCGTGCTGGTCCAACGGTCGTGGTGCGCGGACGTGACGTCGTCGTCTCGGGTACGGGACTGATTGGCTACAAGGTCGAGATTCAGGTTGATGGTATCGTTGTCGCGACGGTGCCTATCATCGCCTCGAATGGTGATGGAACCGGAACGTGGAGCTACACCCTTCCATCTCTTGCGCCAGGAGAGCGGGAGATCGCTACCACCTATGTCGCTTCCGACGTGAATCGAAGTGCGCCATCGGCTCCTGTCAAAGTCGTTGTTGTTGCTGCTGCTCCGCTCGACTTTGAGGGAGTGGGAGACACTGCAATTACGGCGTGGCGAAAGGCGAGCGACTCGATACTATTTAAGATCCGTCGCGCCTCAAGCGCCGAGTGGACGACGAAAACTATTCGCGGTAGGCATCCTGTCGTTGCCGACTACGATGATGATGGCGTGAGCGATCTCGGAGCCGTGAGGGTGCATGAAGGCGCTTTAGAGTGGACGCTACACCGGTCCAGCGCGGAAAAAGCGATGACAACCACCCTTGGAAAAGCCGGTGATACGATCCTCTCTGGGTGCAATTTCGTTTCGGGTAAAGGCGCATCTCTTGCGGTGTTTTCGAGTGGGCAGCGGACGTTGCAGTATCAGAGTGCCGGGGACGCAACGGCTCGCGCCGTTACGCTACATAAGTTAGGAAGTTGCAACGTGATCGGCTGCGGCGACACCGATGGCGATGGCGTAGATGAGCTTCTCTTCACAACACGGGGATCTGATAACCGAACCCGAGTTGTCGGATACGATACGACCGGGCAGCGAAGATTTGAGAGTAAGTACAATTCATTTGTTCGCGGCTTTGTGGTTGATCGTCCGAATTCCACCGTACCACTCGTTGCCGTCATTGGTGGAACAGAGCGACGGGGCAGGCAGGTAAAGATCACCACGATGGCGGGAAGCTTCGCCTTCCCTCGGTTCTTCGTCGAGCGAGGAGCTACGATCGGCAACGGAACCTTCACCACCGAAACGAATGAACAGGTCTCTGGTATCTTCTGGGCAGACCGCAAAAATCGCATGGTGTCCCGTAGACTTCTTTCGAGAGGTGCCGAGACTACGGAGCTGTTCAAGTTACCGAGGGGGTTCTCGTTGGTGAGGCCGCAGGGGATCGTCCGCACTACGAAGAGGGAAAGATGAGCGTCGCCTGTCCCGCGTTTCGGGAGGGCGGTCAGCTTGTCCCTCGTAGCGGAGCGAAGTGGGATCCTGACCGCCGTGTTGCGTGAGGCGAATACCGTCCGCTACGAGGAAATGTTGCGGCGACCAGGACCCACCTTTGCTACGCTACGGCGTGCAAGCTGGTCGCCCTCCCGATGTGCTAAATCGGGCCGCACCCTGAAAAAATATCATCCACAATTATAACCCCTTATCCAATAGGTGTCTGCTTCTCTTTAGCTATTTCGCAAGAATGCCGACATCCGCTGTGAATGGATCACGAAGCGGTGTCGACAAACGGTTGTGCAATAAACGGTGTGCCTCGCACCCGCAAGAGCCCCTGTGCGCTCTTGGTGTCGCTTCCTCTCACGCTGGTGTTCATAATCGCTTTGTTGTCTCCGCATGTCTCGCATGCGCAGACCTCCATAGTAGGGCAATCAAACTCAACAAACTCCACCACCGAGGGCGCTCGCAAAAGCTTCTTTGACTCCTCGTCAAACACGCACTGGGTATTTTGGTACAACGGCACCGCGATCGAGTATGCGTCGTCACCTGATGGCGCAACGTGGACCTCACGCGGGACTCTTGCGTATAACACGCCGAACTTCTCAGTGACGCACAAGGTGCTTGGTAGCACCTCGTACTTCTTCCTCGTTTCAGAGTCGAACACCTACGACGTTGTGATGCGGAGGGGAACTTTGTCGGGGACGAGCGTATCTTTTGATAGTGAAGAAACGGTACTGGATGGGACGTCCGCGAGTGATGCCTATATCCGTCCGCACGTTGTGTGCGACACGAGCGGAAAGGTGTGGACCGCGGCGTTTAAGGATCTTGGGAATGTAGGAGATCGGTACCACCTTACGGCACGCCGCACTACGAACAGAGGCGATCAAGCACTTTCATTTAACGCCGCAACCTCGATGGGTAAACCCTCTCCTTCGGTTTCAAGCGTTGCCATGGTGCCAATCTCTGGGGAGAAAATGCTCGCCGCCGTGTCTGGCGACAGTGGCACGAATGTTGTGACGTATGAATTCGATGGCACAGCTTGGAATGTCGTGGGAGCGGGCGGGGAGTATGCAACGCTAAGCTTTGCGTCGGCTGGTCTCAGTTCCCATGTTTATGCTCTGGCTCTTGACGCTAGTGGCAATCTCTATGTCGGTGGTACTTTTACAGCCGCTGCTGGAGTAACGGTTAATCGTATCGCTAAGTGGAACGGTACGTCGTGGTCCGCACTGGGCAGTGGAGTGAATGATAGCGTGTGGGAGCTAGCCGTTGATGCGAGCGGTAACGTCTATGCGGGTGGTAGTTTTACGACGGCAGGCGGCGTTCCCGCCAACCGTATAGCGAAGTGGGATGGAACTTCGTGGTCAGCCCTGGGGACGGGGGTGAATAGCAGTGTACATGAGATCGCCTTTGGGCCAGGTGGTAACGTCTATGTGGCAGGTGCTTTTACAACTGCAGGCGGGGTCACGGTTAACCGAATCGCCACGTGGAACGGATCCTCGTGGTCCGCGCTTGGGACGGGGATGAATAACTCCGTATTGGCTATGATCGTTGATGCCAGTGGAAATCTCTACGCTGGTGGGCGGTTTACGACCGCGGGAGGAACATCGATTGACCGGATAGCGAAGTGGGATGGCGCTGCGTGGTCAGCGGTGGGCACGGGTATGGATGAGGCAGTATATGCCCTCACCCTTGACCGTGATGGGAATCTGTATGCGGGGGGATATTTTACTACCGCCGGAGGAACGGCGGCAAACCTCATCGCGAAATGGGATGGTAGTGCGTGGTCAGCTCTTGGTGTCGGGATGGACGTGAACGGGGTAGAAGCCTTGGCGGTTGACGCAGATGGTAACCTTTATGCGGGTGGAATGTTTTACACTGCCGGCGATGTAGCAGCTCGCTCCATCGCTAAATGGGATGGAAGCACGTGGACGGGCCTGAGCACGTCGACGAATAGCGTCATAAGCGCTCTTGCTGTTACCACCAGCGGTAAGCTGTATGCAGGGGGGCAATTCGGTACGATCGGTGCAATCACTACCAACTACATAGCCTCGTGGGACGGTACCTCATGGTCTGGGCTCGATGCGGGATTGAACGGTACAGTGTATGCCGTCACTTCTGACGCAAGCGGCAACCTCTACGCAGGTGGGAGTTTTACAACAGCGGGAGGAGTCGCAGTTAATCACATCGCCAAGTGGAACGGCACATCATGGTCTGCTTTAGGAACGGGGGTCGGCCTTTTGGACTCTGTGAGTGCCTTGGCCGCTGATGCACATGGCAACGTCTATGCGGGAGGTTGGTTTTCGAGCGCGGGCGGAACATTGGTGTGGAATATAGCGAAGTGGAACGGAACGTCGTGGTCTGCGCTTGGAGACGGGCTCGGCGGTAACGTGACAGCTATGATTCTCGACGCAGATGGGCACCTTTACGCAGGAGGGAATTTTTCTTCCGCAGGTGAAGTGCCAGTGAGCAGAATAGCCAAGTGGGATGGGAGCACCTGGTCTGCTCTGGGGGCCGGCCTTAACGCTAATCCGAATTCGCTTGCTCTCGATCGAGATGGAAACCTCTATGCTACAGGATCGTTTAGCACGGCAGGTGGGGTATCCGCTTCGCGCATCGCTAAGTGGAACGGGACGTTGTGGTCTGGTCTTGGGGCGGGGCTCAACTTTAGCGGAAATGATCTCGCATTCGATTCGACCGGAAACCTCTACGTTGTGGGTGACTTTACAACCGCCGGGGGAAGTCCAGCTAACAGGGTCGCGAAGTGGAACGGTACATCGTGGTCTGCGCTTGGCACAGGGCTAAGCTCACCCGCAAATGCTTTGACGATCGATAGCGATGATAATCTCTACGTGGGGGGATCTTTCACCAGCGCAGGTGGTAGCGCGGCGAGCTATGTAGCCGTGTGGAACGGTAGTGCATGGGGCTCCCTTGGGACAGGGGTCACAAAGCAGGTGTATGCATTAACGACGGACTCAAGCAAAACGCTCTATGTCGGTGGGTCGGGCGGTCTCTCAACCATCCGGCGTATCCCGGTGGCAAACCAGGTAGCGGGGTCTGAGGCATCTCTGATTGCTGGAGAGGACGGCACGGCACACCTTGCCTACATTGATACGAACAACGATGTCATGATGAAGAGCTACACCAGTAGCTCCGCAACCTGGAGCGCCGCGACCTCTATCGTGAGCGGGACTGTATCCTCTCAAGCTACTGGCATCTACGGGACTACCTCGGGGTTGGTTTCGTGGTTTATCGAGGGTGGTACGGTTAAGTATACCGAGTCAACTTCACCGTATGCAGTGTGGTCCTCTCCGGTATCGGTAAGTTCAACCGGTTCTCCCCGCAGTATATCTGTAGTGAACAGCACAGGAAGTCACAGCCAGATGCTGGCGACATGGAATCGTGGTGGGGGATCGGCTGGAGAGGTCGTCGGTTCGTTGAGCGGAACTTCTCCAACGCCTACGCCTACCCCTACGGTGACACCGACCCCTACCTCTACTCCGACCGTTACTCCCACCTACACTCCAACCCTCGCCGCGCCGCCGCCTCCTGACATCGACTTCGGGCGCCCTGGCGACCAACCTCAGGGACCCAACATCGTCGTGCGTGGACGCAACGTTGTTCTCTCTGGTACTGGAGCGGTCGGATACACCGTTGAGGTCCATGTAGACGGTATCGTTGTTGGAAAGGTTCCGATTACATCATCGAGCGGAAGTGGGGCGGGAGCGTGGACATTTACCCTTCCCGCGCTCGCTCCGGGGTACCGGGAGATTTCAACCGTGAACGTCGCGTCTGAGGTTGATAGAAGCGCGCCATCCGCCCCGGTAAAGGTCGTCATCGTTGCAGCCGCCCCTCTTGACTTCACCGGGGTGGGGGATACCGCGATCACGACGTGGCGAAGAGCGCGGAATGAGGTTCGGGTTAAGACGCGGCGCTCATCAAGTGGAGCATGGACAACGCGTACTATTGCCGGACGGTATCCCGCAATCGCCGATTACGATGACGACGGCGTGAGTGACGTCGCCGCTGTTGGAGTACGAGACGGAAATCTCGAATGGAATGTAGAGCTCTCAACGACCGGCAAAGCCGTGAACGTCTCAGTTGGAGCCGCCGGTGATACCCTCGTGTCCGGCTGTAATTTCGCCGCCAACAAAGGCGCCTCCTTCGCCGTCTTTAAGAGCGAGACGCGGGCACTACACTTTAAGAGCCTCGGTGATTCCTCAACTCGAGAGGTAGTCTTGAGTGGATTAGGAAGCTGCAACGTGATCGGCTGCGGCGACACCGATGGCGATGGCGTAGATGAGCTTCTCTTCACAACACGGGGAGTTGATAACCGAACCCGAGTCGTCGGATACGACACGAGCGGTCAACGGAGGTTCGAAAGTAAGTATAACTCCTTCGTCCGCGGTTTTGTTGTTGATCGTCCGAATTCCACCGTACCACTCGTTGCCGTCATTGGTGGAACAGAGCGACGAGGCAGGCAGGTAAAGATCACCACGATGGCGGGAAGCTTCGCCTTCCCTCGGTTCTTCGTCGAGCGAGGCGCTACGATCGGCAACGGAACCTTCACCACTGAAACGAATGAACAGGTCTCTGGTATCTTCTGGGCAGACCGAGCTACCCGTATGGTGTCCCGTCGACTTCTTTCAAAAGGTGGTCGGACCACTGAGCTGTTTAAGTTGCCGAAGGGGTTCTCGTTGGTGCGGCCGCAGGGGGTTGTGCGGACGGAGGGAGGGAGGTGATACCGGCCGTGGTCGTTACTCGGCTTGCGACCCGTGACATCGGAGGGCGGTCAGCTTGTCCCTCGTAGCGGAGCGAAGTGGGATCCTGACCGCCGTGTTGCGTGAGGCGAATACCGTCCGCTACGAGGAAATGTTGCGGCGACCAGGACCCACCTTCGCTACGCTACGTCGAGGCAGGCTCGTCGCCCTCCGGATGTGCCAGTTCGGGTGAATCGGAGGTCTTTCCGCGCTAACCACTTCAAGCTAATGTTTTACCCATGTCCGAAGACCGTAACGTAAAGATCCTCGCCGTTGATGATGAGCCAGATGGGTTGTACGCCCTTGAGCAGCTCCTTTTGCTCCGTGGCTACTCCGTGGTTACCGCCTCGTCAGGGACCGAGACCCTTGAGAAGGCTCGCGCTGAGAGTCCCGACCTTATCCTTCTTGATGTCATGATGCCTGAGCCGAACGGGTATCAGGTGGCGAAGATCCTGAAGGGTGATCCCGATCTTCGGTACGTCCCGATCGTGCTCCTTACCGGAAAGGATGAGCTTGAGGATATCATTCACGGGCTCAATCAGGGAGCGGACGATTACATTTGCAAGCCGTACAACTCGCAGGAGTTGATCGCCAGGGTTCACGCCGCGCTCCGAGTGCGATCTATCTACGGTGAGCTGCGAGAGACAAAGGTCGAGAACCGACGTCTGCAAGCGCGGATGTCGGAGAGCTTCTCCTTCGCGAACATCATCGGGCGAAGTCCAGCGATGACCTCGTTGTATGAGGTGATGACCAAGGTCGCTGATTCCGATGTCCCGGTACTTGTCACCGGCGAGTCCGGTACTGGAAAGGAGTTGGTCGCTACTGCTCTCCACACGAATGGACCACGTAAAGATAAACCGTTCGTCGTCGCGAATTGCTCGGCGTTTAATGAGAACCTCCTTGAGTCTGAGCTCTTCGGTCACGTGAAGGGCGCCTTCACGGGAGCGTTACGAGATAAGCAGGGTCTCTTTGAGGTCGCCGATGGCGGTACGTTCTTTCTGGATGAATTAGGTGAGATGAGCCCGGCGCTCCAAGTTAAGTTGCTCCGTGTTTTGCAGGACGGCACCTTCATGCCGGTTGGCGGAACGAAGCAGATACGGGTCGATGTGCGTGTTATCGCGGCGACGAATCGGAATCTTGAGGAGATGGTCAAAGCGGGTACCTTCCGTGAGGACCTCTACTACCGACTCAATGTCGTCAATCTTTCCCTCCCACCGCTTCGTGAGCGGAGAGGGGACGTTCCGCTCCTCGTTGAGTTCTTCTTGAAGAAGGTTTCAGAGAAGAGTGGCAAGGCGCTGAAAGAGATCGCTCCTGAGGCGATGTCGGCGCTTGAGTCCTTCTCCTGGCCCGGAAATATCCGACAACTTGAGAACGAGCTTCAACGCGCGTACGTGATGGCGGGGAAGGACTCGGTTATTACTCGGGCGTGTCTCTCTCCGGCGGTTGTCGCAAGCGGTTCAACCGCGGAAGGGGATGTAGAGTTCCCTCAAGAGGGAAAACTCAAGGATGTGCTTGAGAGCGTTGAGCGGGATATGATCGTCGCGACCTTGAAGCGGTGCGAAGGGAATAAGAGCGAGGCCGCTCGGCAGCTCGGTATCTCGCGCTCGAACCTGATCGCGAAGGCGCAGAGTTTTGGTATTGAGTAAGGTTTTTGCATTGAATAGGTGATCATGTCGATCGGTATCCTTGTCTCTAGTGATCTTATGTTTATCTCCAAGGTGAAGGAGGCCGCTGCTGCCGCTCAGGGGCAGGTGAAGGTCGCTCGTTCGCTCCAAGCGCTTGAGCAAGCGATCGGCGAGATGACGGCGCCGGGCACGCTCATGATCGATCTTGAGAAAACCGGCATACAGAAAAGCGATCTCGGCGAACCTGTGGCGAAGCTCGTAGCCCAGGGATGGCGGGTGGTGAGTTTCTTCTCCCATGTACACGAAGAGGTAGCGGGAGAGGCTGTGGAGCTTGGACTCGGAGAGGTGATGCCGCGGTCGAAATTCGTGCGGGTGCTACCGAGCCTCTTTGTCTAAAAGTCCCATTTTGTTGTTTCCCCAAGGGGACGGCGAGAAGGGAATAGGGGAATTGAACCCCCGTTTTAACCTCCAACCCCCCGTTTTTCCTATCCAACCCCAATAAACCCCATATCCAAGGGCTAAACTCCTTCAGGGCTCTTGGCTCCTCGCCCGATACTATAGGTAGTGGTGTGGCGGTGTATCGAAGCTTCCGAGCCCCCATAGTGGTGTGTTGTTTCTCGTGGTGTAGCGGTGTCGACTAGCAACCAAAACGTAGAACCTCATGACCGAATTTCTCTCTCTGCCATGGTACATAACGGTGGTACCGGTATGCGCAATCATCGGCGCTATAGCTGTCAGTAAGGTGCTCAATATATCACAGCTCGCATCGTTTTTTGGGGCCGCGCTTCCGCTCGGATTACCCTATGCTGACCTTTCGGTTTCCTCTCATTCACTTCTTTCGAAACCTCCCGTGCAGATCCTCGGAGGGTGGGGAATCATGCTCGGGCTCGCGATCGCATGGGTGCTCTTTCGAGCGATACTTCGAGCGCTCAAAGGACCGGCGGGGCTCTTTCGAGCGATATACTCGCTTCTGCTTGGTACTGCCGGGCTCGTTGTGGTGTTACTCATAGCTGATCCGAAGACCCTTCACGACGTCGCTCCAACCTGGAGGGAATCGGTAGGGGGGATCCTCCTTACGACGATGATAGCGAGTGTCGGTCTGACCCTCATACGCGTTTTCAAATCCGCGGCCTTTCTGATGGTGTGCTCAGTCGCGACCGTGATACTCGCGACTCAGGTATTCTTCGCGAAGATGCCGTACGAACTTGAAAAAGATGACATCAAAAAAATTGAGAGGGCGCTCCCCGCGACCCTGCCGAATGGGCTCGTCGAATCGGGGATGGAAGGGCTCCTCAAGGCGAGCGCTACGACCCGTTCCGCGCTCTCGGTCACAGCGTCTGAGGATGTCGAGTCCTGAGAGCATATAGTCAACCCCAATGATCGTGTTGTCTCCCGCGTGCCTCCACGTCACTATATCCCTGTCGAGGAGGAGCGATGCGTGAGAGCCGGTTTCGGATAGAACTCTATGTGTGGTGGTTGGTGATCGCCGCTGTCTTGTTGCTCGGCGTGAATTTCATGACCGAGTCCGGGCTTAACCTCCTGATCGGTGAAAACGTCGGTATCGATGACTCAAATATTTACTTTCGCTACGCGCGCCACATCATCGCGGGTCATGGGGTCGTGTGGAATGTCGGTTCTGAGCGGGTCGAAGGGATCAGCTCCCTTTTGTGGTTAGCGGTATGTGTTGGTGTCGCGCAGTTCTCAAGGTTTCCTGAGCGAGTGCTCCTCGCGTTGAATATCGTCTTGGTGGCTCTCTCTCTTTGGGCCTCAGTGTTTACCGTCACCTACGTCGCGAGTGCAAGGGACGCGAAGACGCGCTCTAGGTTCGCGTATCTCATCGGAACGGTAGGTATCTCTTCGTGCACTACCGCGATTCTATTGTGGTGGATTGCTCGCAACCCTCCCTTTATTGTGTGGAATGTGGTGAGTCTCTTGGAGACAGGATTGTGGGGAGCTCTCCTGACGACGTTGGCCTGCGCTACGACCTGTTACGCGGTGTCTGATAGGGCTATCTTTCGGAACGTCTCATACGCCACCATCGTTCTCCTTCCCTGGTGCCGTCCCGAGGGAACTCTGCTCGGAGCGGTTGGGGTCGTGATATTTTCTGTCGCGGTATGGAGTCGTGGACCTGTCATGGGCAGGGCTTCCCGTTTCATCGCGAGGTGCGCGGGTATGTTCGCCGCGAGCGTTTGCGCGCTCTACTCGTTCCGCTGGTTCTATTTTGGCTATCCTTTCCCGAATACCTACTACGCCAAGGTGGACGGCGACCGGTGGTTTAATATGACTGAGGGATGGCGCTATCTCACGAGTTTCGCCGTGCAGTTTCCATACGCGTCGAACGTGGCGGTCTTTGTAGTAGGCGTGAGTGTGGCGACCACCGTTGTGGTTTGTCTGGCGCGTCTTATCGGGCGTCCCCGATGGTATCCGGTAGCCTTTATCGTGTGGGCTCCAATCCTCGCCGCTGGAGCGTTCGTACCTCTCTGGGTGGGCGGGGATCACTTTACCTGGTGGCGATTCCTGCAACCGTATTGGATAGCTCTCCTGGTAGGAGCCTTACTTCTTGCCGAGAGGATTCTTCCGATCTTTATTCCTCCGATGATCCGAAGCGTGGTTGTGTCTCTCGTTGCGGTAGGATTTCTCTGTGCGCAATCACCGCAGCCTGGCGCGCGGTGGGAGGACTTTCGCACGCCCTTCGGTCTCGAGCACGAGTTCGGAATCACCACGAAGGGAAGGTTGGTTGGAAATGATCTGAACGACGTGTTCGCGGGATACCCCGTTCTTCCCGTGGTTGGCGCGTTAACCGTAGGGGGCGTTGGGTATTCCTACAACGGACCGATTAATGATCTTTTGGGGCTGAACAACGTTGAGATGGCGCACGCCTCAACTGATCGAAAATCTTTTATCAAGAGTCACTCCGCTTTCGAGAGGGACGTTTTTCTTCGGCAACGACCTCCGTTCCTCTTTTTGATGGGGGACTACTGTGAACTTGCGCGTCCTGAGAAGACCTTAGAGACCCATGATTTTTACGCGAGTTCGATGAAGCGGGTGCACGAGTCCTCTGAATTTCAAAGTCTGTACGTGCCCGTGGTCGTATGGAATGAGAGATTGTTGAAGGAGGGGCGAGGGCTCTGCGGGTATGCTCTGCGGGATGAGCTCCGGTCAGGTCGAGCTACCTTCGGATATAAGATCTTGTAGCGGCACGTCCTGGGGTTACTTGAGATCTCCCTTACGGTCGTCGATGCCGTGCGACATCCACCCCTAACAGAACGGCAGCCACACACAGCAGCCCCATCCCTCCCATCGACACGATCCGGTAGAAGCTCTGCTTCGACTCAAGTCGCTCGAGCAGCACTGGGTCGAACGTTCCCATCTCGACCCGTTTTTGGTGGACCGCTTGTACCGCTTCATCGAAGTAGACCCCTTTGCGATATCCCATGACTACGTTACCCGTTCCGATCACGAGAAAGAGGAGGGCGCACATGGTCATTGTGGTGAGGTGTCGTCGGTATCGCATACGCACGGCGTGGATAAAGGACCAGCCAAAGGCCCCGTGGGGACTATACTCCGGATGGGCACGGAGAGAACATAATTACGAGCAGTCGGGGCCTCTAGGCCGAAACTTCTGTCTGGTGTAATTTGGAGGGGCGCTATAAGAGAAACCTATGAGTGGAGAGGTCCGAGACACCACGGTTCAGGCATCGGTTGAGTCCCCGGTTCAAGCGGTTCCCGCCGTCCCAAAGGGAAGGGAGAAGGGGGACCCCTTAGTTCGCTTGGGGCTGACCGCGCTCGTGTTGTTTTTAGGTTACAAGGTAGTGCCGTTCTACTACTATTACTTCGATATTAAGAGTAACTGTGCGCAGGTACTACAAAACGCCGCAGTGTGGTCTGATGAGGAGCTTCGTCGGGAGTGGCTGGAGGTCATCCGCGTTCATGGGATCGAGAAGGAGCCCAGAGATATCGGTATACAGAGGATTGGTGGCCGGGTAAAAATGTGGCTACACTATCAAGAGCCCCTTTATGTTTCCCTTTTGGGACGAAGTTTCACCCTCTACACATTTGATTTTACCCCCTCAGCGGAAGTAGGGGTCGAGGAGTAAGGAAGTCGACGTATGACAGAGAAGTTTAAGCCGGTACCGCGAGAGTGGCAGGTCGTCATGGATGAAGAGACCATCTCGCGAGCTATCTCCCGGATGAGTTACGAGATCCTTGAGAAGGACCGTGACATAAAGCACCTGGCGATCGTCGGTATCCGTACCGGAGGTGAGTACCTCGGTAAGCGGCTCCAGCAGGAGATCCAGCGTATTGAGGGTGTCGAGGTATCTTACGGCATTATCGACATCACCCTCTACCGTGACGACCTATCCGCCTCACAGTCTCAACCGACCCTGCGGGGAACCGACCTTCCGTTCCGGATCGCGGGCTCCCGAATCGTCCTGGTGGACGACGTTCTTTTTACCGGACGAACGATCCGGTCGGCGCTCGACGCTGTTATCGATTTCGGCCGTCCCCGGCGGGTAGAGTTGGCTGTTCTGTGCGACCGCGGCTACCGCGAGTTACCGATCCAGGCCGACTACGTAGGGAAGGTCGTTCCGTGCCAGCGTAACCAATTGGTACGCGTACGGCTCAGTGAGATGGGGTACCGGGATGGCGCCTACCTCATCGATCGAGAGGAACGGTAGGGCTATCAACAGGTGTTCTGAAGGTTCCCCCGCATTCTGTAGGGGAGGGCGGCGGTGGTCTTTTTCCTGACGGTTGCCACTGATCGTGTTCCTTTCGCAGGATCATTCGCTGGTTCGTAATTTTCTGAAAATAATGAGCTGGTAAGCTCTTGTAAAGTTCGCGCCAGTGGGATTAACTCACGACTCGATGGTCGACCACCTGTTGGGAATACAAGGGCTTTCGAAGAGTGAAATTTATCGGTACCTCGACACGGCACACTCGTTTGTAGAGGTTTCCGAGCGGGACATCAAAAAAGTTCCAACTCTCCGCGGAAAAACAATCGTCAATATCTTCTTTGAACCGAGCACTCGGACGCTCGCCAGCTTCGACATAGCTGGTAAGCGTCTCTCTGCCGATACGATTAACGTTAGTATCGGGTCGAGTTCGGTCAAGAAGGGGGAGACGCTCCTTGATACCGTACGCACACTTGAATCAATGAAGCCCGATGTTCTCGTTATGAGACACTCGGAGAGCGGAGCTCCACACTTCGCCGCGCGATGCCTGGCGAACACATCTGTCGTGAACGCCGGTGATGGTCAGCACGAACATCCAACCCAAGCGCTCCTCGATCTCCTGACGATGCGTCAACACTTCAAAGGCCGTGGTATCGAGGGGCTCAAGGTCGGCTACGTAGGCGATGTGCGCCACTCGCGTGTGGCGCGCAGCAGTGTGTGGGCCCACCTCGCGCTCGGTAATGAGGTTCGACTGATCGGTCCAAACACCTTGGTGCCTGAGGACTTCGCTCGCGGGACGTTCGGCGATGGGAAGGTGCAGGTGTTCGATAAGCTCGAGCCCGGTCTTGAGGGTCTCGACGTGGTGGTCGCGCTCCGTATGCAGCTTGAGCGCCAAGAGGAGCACTTCGTTCCAAATCTCGACGAGTATAGCCGTGAGTACTGCATCAGTGAGCGGCTCCTCTCGAAGGTCGCCCCGAACAGTATCGTTATTCATCCCGGTCCGATGAATCGGGGAACTGAGATCACGAGCGATGTCGCCGATGGTCCCCGTTCATTAATCCGACAACAGGTCACAAACGGAGTAGCTGTGCGCATGGCGGTTCTCTACCTCCTTGCCCGTACCGTTGAGTCCATTGAGGAGGTTGCTCATGGCTAGTGTTAAGCCAGTCGTTATTCATGGTGGAAAGCTGATCGACGCCGCGTCAGCTCGTGACGGTGATTTCGATCTCCTCATTGAGGATGGAAAGGTCGCCGCTATTGAGAAGCCCGGTGTCTTGACGTCGAAAGTAGAGGCTGACCACATCGACGCTAAGGGCCAATGGGTGATGCCTGGGTGTGTTGATCTTCACGTCCATCTTCGGGAGCCGGGAGAGGAGTGGAAGGAGACGATCCAAACGGGCGCTGAAGCCGCCGCGCTTGGTGGATACACCTCGATTTGTTGTATGCCGAACACCAAACCGGCGAACGATTCACCTGAGGTGACACGATTTATCCTTGAAAAGGCGAAGGCCGCTGGTGCTTCGCGCGTTCTTCCGATCGGCGCCATCTCGATGGAGCGAAAGGGACAACAGCTCGCCCCGTACCACGAGCTCGCGAAGGCTGGGTGCGTGGCGTTCTCAGACGATGGCGATCCGGTCGCTGACGCTGGCTTGATGCGTCGGGCTCTTGAGTGGTGCTTGATGCTTGGGTTGCCGCTTTCGTGCCACGAAGAGGATCGAAATTTGAGCTGTGGTGGCTGCATGAATGAGTCGCCCCTCTCACTGCGCTTAGGCTTGAAGGGTTTCCCTGGTGTGGCTGAGGACGTGATGATCGCCCGCGATATCGAGCTTGCGCGATTCACCAAAGGTAAAGTTCATATCTGTCACGTCTCCACCGCGCGTGGTGTTGAGCTTATTCGCCGCGCGAAGAACGATGGTATTAACATCACCTGTGAGGTTGCGCCTCATCACTTGCTTCTCAGTGAGTGTTGCGTTGAGACCTACGACACCTCCTACAAGATGATGCCTCCTCTTAAGGGGAACGAGGATATCGATGGTTTGATCGAAGGCCTTAAGGACGGAACGATCGACGCTATCGCGAGCGATCACGCTCCGCATCACGCTGATAGCAAGCTGGTTGAGTTTTCGCGAGCAACGGTCGGAATCCTTGGACTTCAAACGAGCTTGCCGCTTCTGATGGAGATGACCGCTCATGGCGTGATCTCTCGCACGCGGATGGTGGACCTGCTCTGCTCCGGTCCGTGTCGCTCCTTCGGTCTCGATTACGGAACCTTGAAGATCGGTCGTGACGCTGACGTCATCGTTGTCGACCCGTCTCACTCGTGGACCTTCTCCTCGGATGAGATCCGTTCGAAGTCAAAGAACAGCCCGTTTGTTGGGCGCACTCTGACCGGTCAGGCGGTACACACCTTTGTGGGCGGCCGGCACGTCGTGAGCGATGGACGTTTGGTGTCGGAGTTGGGAGCGACGGTAGCCGCGAATTCAAAATAAGAGAGAACACACTATGAAGAACGAGCGACCACACACAGGGGCACCTGAGGCGAGAGGCGAGGTAGGGTACCTGGCATTCGCGGACGGGACGATCTTCAAGGGGAAGTGTTTCGGGGCGTTGCGCGGATCCTCGGATCCGGTAACTGGCGAGGCGGTGTTCAACACATCGATGTACGGCTACCAAGAGATCCTGACCGACCCAAGCTATGCCGGTCAGATCATGTGCTTCACCTACCCGCACATCGGTAACGTTGGATGCAACGAAGAGGATGTTGAGTCCTCACAGATATTCACCGAGGGGTTGGTCGTTCGGGCCGCTCACAAGACACCTTCAAATTTCCGTTCGACCGTATCGCTGCAAAGCTACCTCGCTCGCAGCGGTGTTATGGGACTTGAAGGGATCGATACCCGCGTGATTGTGTCGCATCTCCGCGACCACGGCGCGCAGATGTCGGTGATGGCTGGTGGCGAAGGTGTGAAGCCTGATGAACTGGTTGATCGAGCGAAGGCGCTCGGCTCCATGGAAGGAAAGGATTACGTCAAGCACGTCGCGTGCAAAGAGACCTACACCTGGGATCACCTCTCGTGGAGCCTCGCGCACGGAAACTCTCGAAAGCTTTCGCAGGAGCAGCTCGTGTCCCGGCCCCATGTAGTGGCGGTTGATTGCGGTGTGAAGACGAACATCCTCCGACTCCTTGTCGATGTTGGTTTCCGTGTGACGGTTGTGCCCGCTGGTACGAGCGCGGATGATATCATCGCGCTTAGACCTGACGGAGTGTTCCTCTCGAACGGACCGGGCGACCCAGCGACCCTGGGTTACGTTGTGAAGCCGGCCAAGGAGCTGCTCGGAAAGGTTCCGATGTTCGGGATCTGTCTCGGACATCAAATTCTCGGACAGGCATTCGGTGGTACGACCTACAAGTTGAAGTTCGGTCACCGTGGTGGAAACCACCCGGTGCGAGATGAGACCACCGGAAAAGTTGAGATCACCGTGCAGAACCACGGCTTCGCCGTCAAAAAAGAGGGGCTCTCCGATAAGGTGAAGGTCTCCCACATTAATCTTAATGACAACACCGTTGAGGGACTTGAATCGAAGGCGCTCAAGGCGTTCTCGGTGCAATACCATCCCGAGGCTTCGCCGGGGCCGCACGATTCACGGTACCTCTTCAAGCGATTTTTTGATCTCGTCGTAGGGGCAGGAGCGTAAGATGCCAAAAAGAACTGATATTAAGTCCATCCTCCTCATCGGTTCGGGGCCGATCGTTATCGGACAGGCGTGCGAGTTCGATTACTCGGGCACTCAAGCGATAAAGGCGCTCAAGCAAGAGGGATACAAGGTAATCTTGGTGAACTCGAATCCGGCCACCATCATGACGGACCCTGAGTTCGCGGATCGGACCTACATCGAGCCGATCACCGCTGACTTCGTTGAGGAGATCATCAGAATTGAGCGACCTGACGCTGTTCTTCCAACGATGGGAGGTCAGACCGCGCTTAACACAGCCCTTGAGCTTGAGGAGCGAGGAGTTTTCGAGAAATACGGTTGTAAGTTGATCGGCGCGAACGTCGAGGCGATCAAGACCGCTGAGGACCGTGACCTCTTTCGAAAGGCGATGGATGAGATCGGACTTGAGTCCGCTCGTTCGGTTCTCGCGACCTCGATTAAGGACGCCGAAGAAGCGGCAAAGACCCTTGGGTATCCGCTCGTACTCCGTCCATCTCGAACTCTCGGTGGAACGGGTGGTGGAATCGTGAAGTCCCCTGATGAGCTTCACCGCAAGGTCGGCATCGCGCTCGCCGCGAGCCCGAACCACGAAGTACTTATCGAGGAGTCTCTCCTAGGATGGAAGGAGATAGAGCTTGAGGTGATGCGTGACCTCAAGGATAACGTCGTGATCGTCTGCGGTATCGAGAACTTCGATCCGATGGGTGTGCACACGGGAGATTCTATCACCGTAGCTCCGATTCAAACGTTGACGGACAAGGAGTATCAGCTTCTGCGTGACGCCGCCATCAAGGTGATGCGTCGTATCGGTGTTGACACCGGTGGTTCGAACGTCCAGTTCTCCATGAATCCGAAAGATGGACGAATCATCGTTATCGAGATGAACCCTCGCGTATCGCGAAGCTCCGCGCTCGCGTCAAAGGCGACCGGATTCCCGATCGCCAAGATCGCGGCGAAGCTCGCCGTTGGGTATACCCTCGATGAGATCTCCAACGACATTACGAAGGAAACTCCGGCGTGTTTTGAGCCTTCGATCGATTACGTGGTGGTGAAGATCCCACGATTCAACTTTGAGAAGTTTCCAACCGCGGATACGACGCTTGGGACACAGATGAAGTCGGTGGGAGAGGTCCTCTCCTTCGGTCGTACCTTCCAGGAGGCGCTCCAAAAAGCTATGAGCTCGATGGAGATGGACACCTACGGCTTTGATCGAGCCAAGCTCATCAAGGATATGGGGAGGCAGGAGATCCTCGATGCGGCTGGTGTGTCAGGGCCGCACCGGTTGTGGATCGTCGGCGAGGCGCTTCGCTCGAAGTTCTCCGTTCGTGATCTCTACCAAACTACCGCTATCGACCCATGGTTCCTCGGGCAGATCGAGGAGCTCATTCAACGTGAGGAGTCCCTCAAGGGCACCTCGCTTGAGAGCCTCGATGGTGAGGCCCTCCACGAATTGAAGAGCCTCGGATTTACGGACCGTCGACTCGCGCAGCTTTTTGAGGTCAAGGAATCCGTTGTTCGTGAGTACCGCAAGAAGCTCAAGGTAAAGAGCTCCTTCAAGTCGGTTGACACGTGCGCGGCTGAGTTCGTCGCGCACACGCCGTACCTCTACTCAACGTACGATACGGGCGAGGACGCCCCTCCAACGAATCGCAAGAAGGTGATGATCCTCGGCGCTGGACCGAATCGAATCGGGCAGGGGATTGAGTTCGACTACTGCTGTGTACACGCGGCGATGGCGCTCAAAGAGGATGGCTATGAGACGATCATGGTCAACTGTAATCCGGAGACCGTATCGACGGACTACGATACGAGCGACCGTCTCTACTTCGAGCCACTTACTGTTGAGTCGGTGCTCTCAATCGTTGAGCGTGAGAAGCCGCACGGCGTTATCGTTCAGTTCGGTGGGCAGACCCCACTTCGGATCTCGAACG
Source organism: Bdellovibrionota bacterium (assembly GCA_044345405.1). Lineage (GTDB taxonomy): Bacteria > Bdellovibrionota_C > UBA2361 > UBA2361 > OMII01 > OMII01. The sequence continues at coordinate 9,115 of JBIJBE010000031.1, read as the reverse complement.
AGCTCGCGTCACTGGGCGTGCCCATCATCGGTACCTCCGTTGATTCTATCGATGTCGCGGAGGATCGAGAACGGTTCTCCGCGTTGATCAAGAGGCTTGGGCTCCGCCAGCCACAGTACGCTACCGCTCGGTCAGCGGATGAGGCGCTTGAGGCGGCGCGCTATGTTGGTTTCCCACTCATGATCCGCCCATCCTTCGTACTCGGCGGACGCGCGATGCGCGTTATCTACACCGAGGATGAGGTTCGGGCCTACATGCAAGAGGGTGTAGAGGTTTCTCACGATCGTCCGGTATTGCTTGATCGCTTCCTCGACTCCGCGATTGAGGTGGACGTTGACGCGGTGAGTGATGGCAAAGAGGTGCTTATCGCTGGAGTCATGGAGCACATCGAGCCGGCGGGTATTCACTCAGGTGACAGCTCGTGTTGTTTGCCGCCGCAGACACTCTCTAAGACCGTTGTTGACGAGATGAAGCGACAAGCGAAGATCCTCGCGAAAGAGCTTAACGTTGTTGGTCTCATGAACATTCAGTTCGCGGTGACACAAGCTGGCGAGATCTACATCCTTGAGGTGAATCCTCGCGCGTCGCGTACGGTGCCATTTGTCAGTAAAGCGACCGGAGTTCCATGGGCGAAAGTGGCTTCCCGCGTTATGGCCGGCAAGACACTCAGAGAGCTTGGAGTTACCGAGGTTGAGCCGGTCGGGTACGTGTCCGTGAAGGCATCGGTGTTCCCGTTCAGTAAGTTCCCAGGTGTCGATACGATCCTTGGACCTGAGATGAAGTCAACCGGAGAGGTGATGGGGATTCACGCCAACTTCGGCGGAGCGTTCGCTAAGAGTCAGTTCGCCTCAAATACCACCCTTCCCGCTACCGGAAAGGTATTCGTGAGTATTCGGGATCGTGACAAGGACGCTTTGCCTGAGATCGTGAAACGCCTCTCGGGGCTTGGCTTCTCGGTCGTTGGTACGAAGGGCTCCGCCCAGTTCCTCAAGGAGCATGGCCTTCAGGTGGATGTCGTGAACAAGGTGCGAGAGGGATCGCCGCATATCGTTGATATGCTCGGACGGGGCGAGATCGTGATGGTGATCAACACCCCTGAAGGATGGCAGCCCGTCATGGATTCTAAGTCGATCCGCATCGTGGCGAATGAGATGCGTATTCCAACCTACACAACTATCGCCGCTGGTCGGGCCGTGTCAGAGGCGCTGCAGATGGTAAAGGATAAGAGTTACCTCTCTGTTCGCGCGTTGCAGGATTATCTTCGTCCGCCTGTGTCAGAGTCCGCGCCTCGTGCAGCCTCGGCCGCTATGAGGTAAGCGCGGGTGGAGGGTTTTCTCCCTCCGAGTCCCGCGGCGCCCTGAGCGCTCGCTTGAGGGGTTCCCCGAGTGAGCTTTCAAGGTCATAGGAAGCGCGAGGGCACGCGAGCGCGAGAATGTCCAAAGCCTTTGGATAGTGCGTCGTCCGATCGGTGCGAAGAACGAGCTCCGTGAGCGCCTTGATCCGGGTAAGTTGGTGTGAGGCTCGGTGAAGGTGTGTGGCGATGTGTGAAACCTGACCAGGATTGAGATCGATCAGGTGCATGGTTGAAGCGAGTTCATGCAACGCGGATTGCACGTGTTGCTTCGCGTTAAAGATAGCCGCCTTAGCCTCAAGGGATCCGGGCTCCCGTTTCTGTGTCTCAGAAAAAATGGTGTGCGCCGTGAAGAGGTGTTCCGCGAATGCGTCGATACGCGCGTGAATAGACTCAAGGGTTCCCTTCCGCTCGGGAGAGAGTTTGGGGAGCTTGAGCTCGCTGGGAGCTCCAGTGAGCTCCGCGCGTGAATGTGAAAAAAGGGGGTCGTGTCCCATAACGTAGCGGCCTCGGCCGTATTGTACGTAACTCCGGTTAGGAATCCACCGCTTTTCACGGTAGCCCCGAGGGAAACCCCCAGCGAAGATTCCGGCTCGTTGCGGCCACGCTTGGTGAAAGATGATGTTATGACAGGTGGTTAGCTTAATAGGCTCGACCCCGTCGGAGGGTCTCTATGGCGTCCATGGTCAGGGTCGGGCCGCGATACCTGGTTATTTACAGGGCCGATGCCCTTTGATAACCTGTTGCGATAGCTAAAGATATTTCTATCTCTTCACGCCTCCTACCGGTTGCGTAAGGTAGAGTTTGGCGGATGTTTGAGCGCTTCTTTTTTTTTGGCGTCTCTCATCTGATTGTGTCCGAGAGGGAGTTTGTAAGATATGGCCCGCATTACCGTAGAAGATTGTCTCGTCCAAGAGAATAACCGTTTCTCACTCGTGCAGCTCGCGTCGAAGCGCACGAAGCAGCTCTTGCAGGGTTCTTCGCCACAGACGACAGACCGCCGAAACAAGTCCGTTGTGACAGCGCTTCGCGAGATCGCTGACGGAAAGGTTCGTTTCATGACTCCCGAGGAGACGGTTCAATACGAAGCTGAGAAGGCTCGAGAGGCTGAAGAGGCTCGTATCGCGGCCGCGGCTGAGCGTGAGCGTCGTCCAGATATCGGCGCAGGTCTCTTCGGTAACGGTGGAGACACTCGTTCGACAGATTTCCTTCGTGAGTCACTCGCCAAGACCGGTCCAGTGGCCGCTGATGACGACGACGAGGAGTAGATCGTTTTTCGAAATCTGAAGGTTTAATGAGAAGATCGTAGGTGGTGTCCCGCTATGTCGTTTGAGCAGCTCGCGGACGCACTAAAGAAATACCACCCTAATCCCGACCTCGATACGCTCAAGAAGGCGTATGAGTTCGCGTTTGAGTGCCACAAGGGGCAGATTCGAGCGTCGGGAGATCCATATTTCAATCACATTGAGGAAACCGCGCTCCTCGTTTGTAAACTCAAACTTGATGAGCCATCGGTCGTCGCCTCGTTGCTCCACGATACGATCGAGGATAGTGAGGTCACTCGTGAGGACATTCAACGCGAGTTCGGGCCGGGTGTCGCCGATATCGTTGAGGGCGTCACCAAACTTACGAGAATAGAATTCGAGTCCCGTGAAGAGAAACAGGCGGAGAACTTCCGCAAGATGCTTCTCGCGATGGCGAAAGATATCCGAGTGGTGTTGGTTAAGTTGTGCGACCGTTTGCACAATATGCGTACCCTCAAATACTTCTCTGAGGATAAGCAGCAACGCATCGCGACGGAGACTCGTGAGATCTACGCGCCGCTCGCGAATCGCCTCGGTATTCATTGGCTCAAGTCGGAGCTTGAGGATCTCTGTCTCTTGTATCTACGGCCTGAGCTGTATGATCAGATTGAGGCGCATATCAAGAAGTCCGCTCCGGAGCGTGAGGCGTACGTCGACAAGGCGACTATTGAGATTCAGAAGACCCTGGCTGAGGCCGGTATCTCGGCATCAGTAAAGGGGCGTGGAAAACACTACTACTCCATCTGGCAGAAGATGGATAAGGACAAACTCTCCTTCGAGGATGTGTACGATATCCTCGGGTTCCGAGTGATCGTTCCCACCGTGCGGGCCTGCTACGAATCGCTCGGTGTAGTTCACTCCGCGTGGAAGCCGATCCCAGGGCGCTTCAAAGATTTTATCGCGATGCCGAAACCGAACATGTACCAATCGCTGCATACGTCAGTGATCGGTCCTGAGGGGCAGCGCATCGAGATCCAGATCCGAACCCCTGAGATGCACCGCATCGCTGAGGAAGGTATCGCCGCGCACTGGCGTTACAAGGAGGGCGATGGCGCCCCCGCGTTCGATCTTCAGTGGGTGAAAGAGCTCGTTGAGACGCAGCAATATCTGAAGAACCCAGATGAGTTCCTGCAGTCTGTAAAGGGAGAGCTCTATCCTGAGGAGGTGTTCATCTTCACGCCTCGGGGCGATCTCATTCGGCTCGCGTACGGCGCCACGCCGGTCGATTTCGCCTACGCTGTGCATACGGACGTGGGACACCGAACGGTCGGCGCCCGCGTCAACGGGCAGATGGTGCCGCTCGATCACACCCTCTCAAATGGGGATACGGTCGAGGTTGTTACCTCAAAGACCCACGTTCCGAGCAAGGATTGGCTTCGATTCGTCAAGACCTCGAAGGCGAAGCAACGTGTTCGCGCGTTCCTTAAGGCGGAGGAACACGCCCGTTCGCTCGTCCTGGGCATGGATCTCCTCACCAAGGATCTCCGTAAAGTAAAGCTCAGTTTAAAGAAGCTTGAGAAGGATGGAAGTCTTCAATCGGTAGCTGAGGACATGGGACTTAAGGCGGTGGGGGATCTCTTCGCGGGGATCGGCTACGGCAAGATCAGCTCCGCGAAGGTAATCGCGAAACTTCTGCCTGAGGACAAATCCGTTGTCGCCAAGCTTGAGTCGCAACCGTCACCACTCCAGCGCATCTTCCAACGCGCCGCCGCGGTAAGTCGCGACCGAGTTGGTGTTCGGGTCTCGGGCCTCGATGATATCCTTGTTCGTTTCGCGAAGTGTTGTGAGCCTCTTCCAGGTGACCGGATCGTTGGATTCATCACCCGTGGTCGTGGCGTGACGGTCCACAACGCTGAATGCCCCTTCGTTTTGAGCAGCGATGTGATGCGGCAGATCGATGTCGAGTGGGACACGGGTGTTCGCGCTCCCCGTCGTGTTCGCATTACGGTGCACTCTCAGGATCAGCTTGGATTGCTCGCGTCTGTAACGCAGGCGATCACAACGATCGGCGTGAACATCGCGAGCGCGCAGATTAAAACCGAACGTGGCAAGGCGGTCATTAGCTTCGAGCTGACGATCGCCGACGCGAAGCAGCTCCAAAAGATTAAGCGAGCGATCGAGATGGTTCCCGGGGTTATTAAGGTGGAGCGAGTGCGACACCTCTCCGGTCCGGGAGAGCTCGACACCGAGAGGGAGGACGCGTGAGGTACCTAACCTTGCTTGTCGTCTTCGTGGTGTGGGGGATGGGAGCGGGTGTGGTGAACGCTCAAGTTCCTAATCTGCCTTCGCGCACCGCCGAAGAGCAGAAAACTATAGATCTCTACAAGCGTGTTAATCGAGCGGTCGTGTTCATCACGACCCGCAGCTACGTGATTGATCCCTTCACCTTCTTCGACGACATCAAACCTCAGGAGGGAACGGGGAGCGGAACTATTATTGACGCGGACAAGAAGCTCGTCGTCACAAATCTCCACGTCGTGCAGGGGGCTCTCCAGTCGGGGGGGACCGTTGAGATCATGCTTTCGTCAGGGGAGAGCAGTAAGGCGACCCTTGTGGGATACGATCAAGAGAATGACATCGCGGTGCTCAAGCTCTCCGATTCGGTGCGGGAAGTGGTCGCGGTTCCCTTTGGTGACTCCTCGAAGCTTGAGATCGGGCAGCGGGTGTTCGCTATCGGTAATCCCTTCGGACTCTACCGCAGCTTGACCTCAGGTATCGTCTCCTCGCTCGATAGAACGATGAAGACCGGTAACGGGACGGCCCTTCGCGATCTCATTCAAACGGACGCCGCTATTAACCCTGGTAACTCGGGTGGTCCTTTGCTTGATAGCGATGGTCGGTTAATCGGGATTAACACGGCTATCTTGAGCCAGTCCGGTTCTTCGGCCGGTATCGGTTTCGCGGTTCCTATCAACAACATTCGACGGGTTCTTCCAGAGCTTCTCTCAAGTGGCAAGGTAAGTCGTCCTCGCATGGGATGGCAGCTCGTGGATACCGACCAAGGTCCGATGGTTCTGCGTGTCGCACGTGACGGAGTCGCTGCGTTGGCCGGAATCTCCCCAATTGAGCGACCACTTCCCACCAACGCCTTTGTGCGGGGTTACCGTGAAGATATCGAGAGCGCTGATCTCATCTACAAGGTTAATGGCGCTAAGGTTCGAAATCGAGATGAGGTCGAGGACGCCATTCGGCGGTCCGACCGCTCACAAAGTGTTACGGTCGTGCTCCGGAAAGGTGGTATGTACGGACGTGAACGTGAAGTCAAAGTCGTTCCGAGGTGGGAATGAAGATCAAGGTACTCTCTGATGTAGTTATCAATCAGATCGCAGCTGGTGAGGTTGTGGAGCGTCCCGCCTCTGTGGTCCGCGAGCTTGTCGACAACGCGGTCGACGCGGGAGCTACCGATATCTTTATCGCGCTGGAGTCCGGTGGTCACAATCGGATTCGCGTTCGTGACAACGGGTGTGGCATGACCCGCGATGAGGCGCTCCTCGCGTTTGAGCGACACGCGACCTCGAAGGTAACCTCGATCGAGGATCTCAATACCCTTACCACCATGGGATTTCGGGGAGAGGCGCTCGCCTCGATCGCCGCGGTGTCGAAGATTAAGCTCACGACACGCTCCAAAGACGCCAGTATCGGCACCGCGGTAACCTTCCGAGGTGGCAAGCTCGTTGATGTGCAAGCGGTCGCCTGGAACGAGGGAACAGAGATGGAGGTCGAGCACCTCTTCTTCAATACTCCTGCTCGTCGAAAGTTCCTGAAATCCCCTCGCTCTGAGGTATCCCGCGTTCGATCCTGGGTGGCGCACTCGGCCCTCTCTCGTCCGCACGTTCGGTATCGTCTTGTGTCGGACGGTGATGAGATCCTCAACCTTCCGCTCGTTGATTCGATCCAAGCTCGTGGCGCGCACGTGTTTCCAGGAGATCTCACTCCGATCTCTCTGCGAGAGGGTGGGGTTAAGGTGCAGGGAATGATCGGACATCCAGGCCAAGCGCTCTCGGACGCGTCGGGTTTCGTTATCCTCATCAATGGACGCCTCGTCTCTGACAAGATCATCCTTCGCGCGGCGCGCGAGGGATACGACTCTATGCTCAAAGATAGAGAGTTTCCGATCGGCTACCTCTCACTCACGATGCCACCTGAGTATGTCGATGTGAACGTTCACCCGCAGAAGAGCGAGGTGCGCTTCCGTCACCCCGATCAGGTCTTCGCGGTTGTGCGCGGAGCGGTGCTTGCGGGTGTTCGCTCGATAAAGCGTCCACTCATGTCGGCCCCGGCGCCTGTTGTCGCTTCACACCACGAGGTGTCATCTACCGCTCTGCCTGACTTTCCTCGCGCCGCGTTCGTTGCTCCGAGTGTGCCCCCAACGCCGGTGATGGCCCCGCCTCAGCCGACCCCTGTTTCCCGCTTTGAATGGCCGATTCCGGCCCCGGTCGCGAAGGTTCCTCAGGCGGCTCCGGTGGCGGCTGGGTCGGCGGCGTCGAACGTGGCTGAGGATCTCGCTCCTAGGACCTTTCAGCCTTCGTTCTTTGTCGCATCCGCTCCTCCGATCGCGTATGAGAACGCGACGAAGGTCGTCGCGAACAGAGACTTTAGGTATCAAGATTTGCGGTATATCGGACAGCTCCTTGGTTGCTACCTCGTGTGTGAGATCGATAATCGGCTTGTGGTTGTGGATATGCACGCGGCGCATGAGCGGGTGAACTACAACAAGATCCGTGAGGCTCGCGCGAAGAGAGCCCTTACCGTGCAGAAGCTTCTTATTCCTGAGCGCGTCCGGTTAACCCCTGAGCAGGTGGTAGGGTTGCTTGAGCAAGAGGAGGCTCTTAAGGAGCTCGCCTTTGAGATCGCGCAGGTCGACGCGGAGACGGTGGAGGTGCACGGAGTTCCAGGAGTGCTCTCTCATCTCGACGCCATCGGGGTTATTAAGGATATCGCCGCGGAGCCTGTGATGGCTGGATGGCGTGAGCGACTCGATGAGCGGATCGATCACCTGACGGCGAGGCTGGCGTGTCACGCGAGTGTACGAGGAGGGGATCTTATCAATCGCTCCGAGGCGTATGCGCTACTTCAGCAGCTCGACGCGGCTGAGACGGCGGGAGCGTGTCCTCACGGACGGCCTGTTGTAGCCGAATTCTCACGGGACGCCGTTGAGCGATGGTTCGGTAGGGATAGGTAATGGCATCAACGCCGCTTCAAGCGATCGCCGTATGCGGGCCAACGGCATCAGGAAAGACGGCTCTCGGTATCACTCTTGCGCGAGATCTGAACGGCGAGGTCGTTAACGTAGACTCTGTTCAGGTGTACGCGGGAGCCGATATCGGCTCCGCCAAAGCGACGATCGCTGAGCGTCAAGGAATCCCTCATCATCTCCTTGATCTCGTCACTCCCGACAAGCCAATGAACGCAGGTGAGTATCGTGAGCACGCGGTGGCGGCGCTCAAGGATATCTCGACGAGAGGAAAGGTGCCGGTGCTCGTTGGAGGGTCCGGCATGTATCTCACGATCCTCTTGCACGGCATCGCCGAGGTTCCCGCGACTCCAGCTCACGTGCGCGCGGCCGTCGCGGGTCTCTCTCGTGAGGAGCAGTACGATGAATTAACACGAGTGGATCCCGCGACAGCCGCGAGGCTCCACGTCAACGATACGCAACGTGTTTCGCGCGCGATTGAGATATTTCGCGTTACGGGAAAGAAACCCTCTGAGTTTTTTGAGGCCCACAAGTTTGGCGATCGCGATGTCGCGGCGTTAATGATCGTTATCTGCCGGGAGCGTGATGAGTTATACGAGCGAATTAATCGTCGTTCATCCGCGATGATTGAGGGTGGAGTAATCGAGGAGACGCGCGCACTGCTCGACAGATATGGCAAGGTCCCTGTGCTTGAGACGATAGGATACAAGCAGGCGTGTGAGTATATCGCGGGCGATATCCCTCTTGAGCGTGTGGCGGAAGAGATCGCGCTGCACACCCGTCGATTCGCGAAGCGGCAGATGACCTTTTTGCGAAACGAGCCCGCGAAGCGGGGATGGATCGTTCGACCGAGCGACGACGAGCCAGCCCGAGAGAACGTTGGATTTACCACTGAATCAAAGCGAGCCCTCGCTGAGACGAAGGGATTCCGGGCGATGGAGCTCGGCGAGGGGGAACTCATCGCCCGCGTTCAGGAGCGCCTACGGACGCCGTTGGAGCGGACGGAGGTTTGGTATGTGTGTGTTAAGCAATAATGCCAGTTACGGGTTGCGCAATCGGAGGGCGACCATTCCTGGTCGCTAGGCATGTGCGCATCGAGCCCCCTTCGCCGGACGTAACCTCTCGGCGCGCAGGAATGCGCGCCCTCCGAGGCTGCGGGTCGTAGTCTGTAACTTACTGTAAGAAATGGCTTTTACCGCGGGGGGGGGGGGGGGGGGGGGGGGGGGGGGGGCGCGCGGGGGGGCGGGGCGCGCGGGGGGGGGGGGT
>JBIJBE010000028.1:0-44971 GCA_044345405.1 Bdellovibrionota bacterium | reverse complement strand
TTACTGTAAGAAATGGCTTTTACCGCGGCCCCACCCCCCCCTTTGACCTACCCCCACCACCTATGGAATCATCACCCGGCATTAATCCGGATACTGGTATCCGTAGTAGTTTCAAGGTGTAAGACGCATGAGTCCAATTGAGCACCCACTCGATTTTGAGCGGCCTTTGGTTGAGTTAGAGTATCAGCTTGAGCGCTTGAAGGATGAGCTGGCGAGCGGAAACGCTGCCCGTCGTGAAGAGTACGCGGCACTCGAAAGCAAGGTTTCTAAGATCCGAAAGGATATATACGGTAAGCTCACTCCGTATCAAAGAGTTCAGCTCTCGCGACACTTCGATCGCCCCTTTACCCTTGATTACATCAAGTTCATCTTCACCGATTTCGTAGAGCTTCACGGCGATCGCGCGTTCCGTGATGATCCCGCTATCGTTGGTGGAACCGCTCGTTTAGGAGAGGTTCCTGTCATGATCGTTGGTCATCAACGTGGCCGCACGACCGCTGAGCGTTTGAAGCGCAACTTCGGAATGCCGAATCCGGAAGGATACCGAAAAGCCCTTCGTCTCTTCCACATGGCGGAGAAGTTCGGTTTGCCGGTTATTACCTTTATCGATACGCAGGGGGCGTTCCCAGGCCTTGAGGCTGAAGAGCGTGGACAGGCTGAGGCTATCGCCCGGAATCTGTTGGAGCTCTCAGAGCTCACCGTGCCTGTTATCAGTGTCGTGATCGGAGAGGGTGGAAGCGGTGGAGCGCTCGCCCTCGGTGTAGCCGACCGCATCCTCATGATGGAGAACGCGTGCTACTCAGTTATTACGCCTGAAGGGTGCGCTTCGATCTTGTGGCACTCGGCTGAGACCGCGACGGTATCGCCAGAGCAGGCCGCGATGGCGGCTGAGGCGCTGAATTTGACCGCTAAAGATCTCAAGCGTCTCAACTTGATCGACGATATCGTGGCTGAGCCAGCTGGTGGCGCTCATAGCAACCACAAAGAGGCCGCTGAGATCTTGCGAGCGGCGCTCGTAAAGACCCTCGAGCCTCTCGCGAAGCTCAAGGTGAAGGAGTTGACGGCGCAGCGGTACGAGAAGTTCCGCCGTATCGGAGCGTTCAACGGAGATAACTAAAGAGGGGGGTCTTACGGCCCGCTAACCCATCGTGTTGCATAAGGGGGTGGTGAGGAGTACTGTCACCCCACTGTAAAACGGCGGTAAAAACGTAAACGGAAGAATTGGAAAGAAGAGAAGATGTCAAAGGACGCGATTGAGCTTAACGGAGTAGTGAAGGAGTGCTTCCCCAACGCATTCCGTGTGCAGTGTGATAACGGCCATGAGGTGCTCGCGCATCTCGCCGGCAAGATGCGAAAGTTCTACATCCGCGTGCTCCCTGGTGACAAAGTTGTTGTGGAGATCTCTCCGTATGACCTTTCCAAGGGCCGCATCGTTCGACGTCTCGTTGAGGGACGTGGTGGTCCTAAGCCAAGTGATTCGACGCCATCGTAAGGAACCGCCCTCCAGGGTTTCTTTCTCACGTAACGCGCGCACGTTAGCCCCTCGGGATCGTGCGCGCGTTTTGATTTGTACGTCCTCCATCGGTAAGGCGCCCCACGCTGGCGCTTACTCCTCTTCCGCCTCTCGATCGACTATTAATTATTCCTTGACTGACCTTGGAGGTCTCTCCTTTTCGCGCGCCTCGGTCGGTTCGCTCGGCTATCTCGGAGTTATGAAACGGGTCGATCGCCACTCCGATGCTCTTTTCCGTCGGCCTGCCGGCAAAAGGGGAAAACGCCGATTGCCTTCCCCGGTCCATGGGCTATAACTGTGCCCGAAGCTTATGAAAAAGTACCTATTGACCCTCTCTTGCGCGCTCGCTCTCCTCGGTTGTGGTGGAGGGGACTCCCCAGATTTCGCTGGTGTATGGAACGGCTCCTTTAACACCTCCTCCCTCCAAAACGACTGTCCCTTCGCCTTGCGGCAAGATATTAATCCGCTCTTTCCCATGAGCGTGTCGATCGATAATGGTGTCTATACCGTGGTGAATGTAGCGGGACAGGTAGCAATCGGTGGCCAAGGTCAGGGGGAGGATATCAGCTTCCTCGCGCAGGCTCCTGTGTTCGGTAACTACGGGTCGATCGCTCCGTACACCTGTGAGAGTGTTCTCGCTGAGGTTGGCTTTCTCACAGCTGGAGACACTCAGGCTCAGGTCACTATGACCTATCAATTCACCAATTGTACGGCTCCCGGCACCGAGTACGACTCGGATAATCCGGTGTCGTGTGGAGCGGTGTATTTCGGCGACGCCACGAAGAGCTAGGCTCCTCAGCGTTTTCTTACGATCGTTGTCCCAATTCAAAGAGGAGCGAGAAGGGGTAGATCCCCGAATCGTGACCATCGCCCCATCTCATTCCGAGAGCGTACTGACCGACAACCCAGATCTCTTTCAGGTCCAGTTGCTCCTCGATCGTATTCTGGATCACAGTTAGCCCGCGCTTCTTTGAGGTGAGGGGCTTCGCGTGAGAGGTGTCTCCGCGCTGCTCCTTGCAGCTCGCGCACGGACATTCTCGGCGCAGAAGTTCGGTGGGGATGTGGCTCCTGCTTCCATCTCGCCAGGAGATGGTAAGGCCGTTTCGCGCGTCACGGGTGATCTCTGTTGGCGTAGGGTTCATAACGTTACGTAAAAAAACTGTTGTCTCGATAGAGTAAGGTTATATGATAGCACTTTCGAAGTTCCGTTCTAGCACTAGGCCGTTCGGAATTACGTACTACTAACGATTTATAGGATAAGGATACACTATGGGAAGAGGAGATGGTCGCTCTCGTAAGGGAAAGATCTTTAAGGGTTCATACGGCAACACCCGCAAACACAAGGTAAAGTCAGCTGTGCCAGCTACTAAGGCGGCTGCCCCAAAGGCGACCGGCGCTAAGAAGGCTCCAGCGACAAAGAAGTCCAAGTAGGCCGATGTTAAAGATGGTTGCGACGCGCTGAGCTTCTCAAAGCGTAGCGAGTCGAACATCGACAAAACCGGGCCCACCTCATGGTGCGGCCCGGTTTTTTTTGGCCATAGCACGGCGCCGTTACGGCTTGGCGGCGAGCTCCGCTCGGTGGTCCGAATAGTATTTGAAGAGCTTGGTCTCGACATCTCGAGCCGCGTATCGACTGTACTTCTTCGAGATACGAGCGGCCTTGGCGTTCATCGGTCCTTGATCGGGGTGTGAGAGCTGCGCCGTCGCTGGGTTCTCCTGAATCGCTTTCCATGTCTCCTCAACGATTCGCGCTGGGTCTGTCGCGCCGATCTGATCAAGTGAGGCTATGATTGTGCCGACATTCGGGGCTTTGGCGAATTCCAGAACTCGGTAGAGCCCAAAGGAGCGAGCCCGCTCATTTGTCTCATACGCGGCGAGGAAGGTAGTCGCGACCGGTGAGCTTGGTGTTGTGAGCATGGAGTGCTCGATGTTTATCAGACGCTCGCGGGTCCCACCGAGCGCTTCGTAGGCTTGAAAGAGCTGCGCCTTGCGGTCCTTGTCCGCGATCTTAATTCGATACCCGGCAACGCTGGCGGTGATGCCAGAGGCGAGCAGGAGGATGATCATGAAAACGATCCCTGACCAGTTCTCGCGCAGGGGGGAGGTTCCTTTTGGGTGTGATTCGATTGATGTCGCGTCAGACATAGTGGTGTCCCTATGGAGTCATGGTTCGAAGTCGGGCTGAGCCAAAGAGGGCGTCTATCTCTCGCTCAAGGTTCGCTACGAGCTGCTCATCCTCAGGTGTTCCACCTTGAGCCTTCCAACACGCGGCCAGGGCCGCTTTGTAACTCTTGAGGGTTGTTAGGATCTTGGACTTGGTAGTGGGATCGATCTGCTCCGTGTTCGCATACCGAAGAACGTCCCTGTATCGCTTCTGTTTCGCCGCAAGCCGTGGTAACTCCATACCGTTAGTCCTTGAAAAGTTTATCTGTCGGGATGATAGTCAATCCGGTCAGTTGGGGAAACCCCGAGGTGATGAGACCGTATGGAGAGGCGCGCTATGGCTGTAAGAGCACGAAAGGGAAAAAAGGGAGGGGAGTTGACCGCGGTGTTTCCCGGTTCGTTTGATCCCTTTACCAACGGGCACGCCGATATCGTTGAGCGCTCTCTTGAGATCTTCGATCGGATTATCATCGGAGTTCTCCATAATCCCTCAAAGAATCACCTCTTTTCCCAGGATGAACGGGTCGCGCTCATCTCAAAGCAGTTCGCCCGGTACAAGGGGCGGGTGTCCGTGGTTAGCTTCTCTGGTCTCTTGGTGGAGTTCGTTGAGCGTACCAAGAGTCGGGTGGTCATCCGTGGTCTTCGCGCGGTATCGGATTACGATTACGAGGCCCAGATGGCGTTGGTGAATCGCCGCCTCTCTCCCCGAATTGAGACCCTCTTCCTAACCGCGCGAGAGGAGCATTCCTACATCAGCTCTACTGTGGTGAAGCAGGTCGCCCTTCTCGGGGGAGATGTTTCCGATATGGTCCCTCCGGTCATCGCCTCAGCGCTCACCCGAAAGTACAAGTCGTCCCTGCGGGGCCGCTAGTGACCGAGTTTCGGAGATCGGCGGCTTTCGCATCGTGCTGGTAAAGTAAAGTTAAATCAGCTGGTTGCGGTAGGATGTGTGCCGCGCTGCCCCACCTTGAGTTGGATCCGAGAGCCGTTTATAGTACCCGGGCACGGAATTGGGGGTGATAACCCTTCATTCCCGTTACGTAATCAGCCAACGCTGGTTCCCTTGAGGGCCTCAGCGTGGTGGGGTGTGATGGACACATCCTCGTTTGGTCTCGCACAAGACGCTTACCCCATCCGGGTTTTGAAAAGGTGTCGGAGGTAGCTCCACGAGCAAGCGGATACATTAGAAGCAAAGGACAGATAAAGATTATGACAAAGCAGCGAACCCTCTCAATCATCAAGCCTGACGCGACAGCTCGCAACCTCGTAGGAAAGATCCTCGCGCACTTCGAAGACGCTGGTCTCACGATCGCGGCGGCTAAGATGATGACCCTCACTCCAGAGCAGGCTGGTGAGTTCTACGCTATTCATCGTGAGCGTCCATTCTTCGGTGAGCTCGTTGATTACATGTGCTCGGGTCGAGTTCTCGTTTCTGTTCTTGAGGGTGAGGACGCTGTGAACCTTAATCGTAAGCTCATGGGAGCTACCGACCCAAAGAAGGCTGACCCAGGAACTATCCGTAACCTCTACGCTGAGAGCATCGCGGCTAACGCTGTGCACGGCTCTGATAGCCCAGAGAACGCGGTAACTGAGATCAAGCTTTTCTTCCCTGAGCTCAACTAGCCGATTTCTTCTTACGAGGTGGTGTTGTGACAGCGGCCAGCAAGGATTTCTTCAATTATAGCTACTCCGAACTGGTCGAGCTCCTGGATAAGGAGTACGGCGCTACCCGCTTTCGAGCGACCCAGCTTTTCGAGTGGGTGTACCGACGTGGGGTTACTGATTTCGATCAGATGACCAACATCAGTCGTGTACTCCGCGAAAAGCTGGCGCAAGATTTCTTCTTTCCCGCCGCCCGTATTCACGACCGTCAGATCAGCTCCGATGGAACGAGAAAGTACCTCTTCGAAGTGGAAGGGGGCGATCTCGTTGAGTCGGTGATGATTAAGCAGCCGAATCGCATGACCCTCTGCGTCTCGTCGCAGGTGGGGTGCGCGATGGCGTGTCGCTTCTGCAGAACCGGAACGATGGGGCTCAAGCGCAGCCTCTCGACCTCAGAGATCATCCGTCAGGTTCGAGGGGTGATTGAGGACGCCAAAAATTTTGGTGATAGCTTCTCCAATATCGTGTTCATGGGAATGGGCGAGCCGCTGCACAACTTCGATGGTGTGACACGCGCGGTTAAGCTTCTCACCGATCCGCTCGGCTTCGGGATGTCACCACGCAAGGTGACCGTTTCAACGGTCGGTCTCGTTCCCGCTATTCGCAAGCTTGCCGCGAGCGATGTGAGCGTGAGTCTCGCGGTATCGCTCAACGCGACGACCGATGAGATCCGTTCTCAGGTGATGCCGATCAACGACCGTTTCCCGATCAGTGAGCTTCTCGACGCCGTGAAAGCGTTCCCGGTTGGGCCTCGTAAGAAGGTTACGATTGAGTACGTGATGCTTGGTGGTCTCAATGACACCGAGGACGATATGAAGCGTCTCGCGAAGATGATGCGAGGCCTCCCTGTTAAGATCAATCTCATTCCATACAACGACAACGCGGGACTTGGCTTCAATACGCCAGCAAAGGAGTGGGTACACCACTGGCAGCGCTACATGAACACCCAAGGGCATCAAGCCTTCATCCGATGGTCAAAGGGACAAGACATCGCCGCGGCGTGTGGTCAATTAGCCACCGCGTCGAAGAAGCAACCGCGACTTCCTGTGCTCGATCAAGAGGCGGCCTAAAAAGGGGTCCGAGTTGAAGAGAAACATCCTTCTCATACCGAAAGGTTTTTTTGGTGATATCCTCCTTATGACGCCGACCCTCTCGGCGTTGTCTCGATCGCGACCGACCAGCTCTATTACCGTACTCTGCACACCTGCGACCGCTGAATTTGTTCGTCGCGATCCGCTCGTGAGCGATGTAATCGTGTACGATCGACGCAAGGAGCACCGAGGGTTCTCGGGTCTACGCGCCTTCGCGGCGACCCTTAAAGAACGTCAGTTTGATGTTGCCTATGCCTTTCACGGGTCGCCCCGAACAGCGCTCCTCCTTAAGCTCGCCGGTATTCCTGAGCGTGTTGGATACGCCGGCGCCTCTCTGGGCTTTCTGTATACTCATCGCGTGCCGAAGAGAGTTGGGGTTCACGACGTTCTTCGGACGGTCGATCTGATTAAAAACGAGCTGGACGATGTGTCCCGTCACCAGGTCGAGCGGCTCTGTCTCGATCCTGATGACCACGCGCCGTGGGCTGATCTTCGGGTTCCAGAGAGTGACGGAGAGCGGCCTTCTCAGCGAGTGAGCGCTATCACCGGCAGTGGGGAGCCCTACGTTGTGCTCGCGCCGGGAAGCGCGTGGCCAACCAAGCAGTGGGACGCTCAAGGCTTTCGCGAGGTAGCAAAGACCTACCGCGGTCGCGGCGTTCGTGTCGTGATAGTGGGCGCGAAGGCCGACCTGCCGACCTCGCGCCGTGTGAGTGAGGGGCTCGATGTGGACGACCTCTGCGGAGAAACCACACTTGCGGAGTTGATATCCCTTATTCGTGGGGCCGCGTGTGTTGTCTGTAACGATAGTCTCGCGCTCCATATCAGCTCCGCGACGAGGACCCCGGTAGTCGTCATTTTCTGCGCCACATCCCCTCAGTTTGGGTTTGGCCCGTGGCGCAATCGCTCCGTCGTTCTGGAAAAGCGGGATCTCTTTTGCAAACCGTGTCACCGCCACGGAGGTCGTTCGTGTCCAACCGGAACCCGACTGTGTATGACGGGGGTCTCCGCGACGGAAGTGGTTTGCGCCGTTGATGGATTTTTGGGAGAAATGGGGAGCCGCCGACAGCCGCAGTATCTTCCCGTAGTAGAGTCATAAGAGCATGCAAGCAAATCCGATAGAAAAAACCGATCTCGCGCCGATGAAGGAATTAGTTCGTGGTCCATACCTGATTGGGGGCCGGGAGCATCTCTCGGATGAGGTCGCAACCCGCATCGTACAGCTGATGCGAAATGTGCCGGACGACGCCCCGCGTGGGGTCTTAGCGGGGAGGGGATATACCGGAATTCAAACCGTTGAGGGGCTTGGGCGTGTGTTCGTCAAGCAGTACGCGCATGGTGGATTGCTTCGTCACGTGACGGGGGGCAGCTTTCTTTGTGTGGGCCCCTCTCGCTCCTTGCAAGAGTTCCTGATGCTTGAGCGTGTGCGAGAGATAGGCATCAACGCGCCGAGGCCGATGCTTTTCGTGAACAAGGGCTCGTTCTTCTACAGCACATGGCTTTTTATGGAAGAGATCGCTGGCTCTCGTAACCTTGCTGAGGTGAGCAGGAGTGGCAAAGCAGAGGACGCGGATATCCTACACGAGGCGATGACGAAGCTTGGTGAGCAGGTCCTCTCGCTTATCAATCACAAGATCTTTCACGTTGATCTTCACCCTGGGAACGTACTCGTTCAGGAAGGCGGGCGGGTCTCCATAGTTGACTTCGACAAAGCTCATGAATTCAAAGGTGGCGCTGAGCGACTGCGCGAGCTCTACCTTCGTCGGTGGCGTAGAGCGGTTATCAAACATAAGCTCTCTCCGGTACTCACCGAGGTTATGTCATTAACGCTTCGGAGTTATCATGAGTGATGGCTCGTCGGCCTCGAAACGCCGAATCCTTATCATCCTTTTGGGTGCTCTGGGTGACGTCGTTCGCGGCCTGGCCGTTGTGAACGCGATTAAGCGAGGCGATCCAACAAGCCACATTACATGGCTGGTAGAACCGGCGAGCGCTGGGGTGGTTTCATTGCACCCGGGCGTTGACGAGGTGCTCGTCTTTCAACGTAAGCAAGGAGTGAGAGGCGTTCTCGCGCTTCGTAAGGCGCTCAACGCTCGCACGTTCGATGTTACCCTCGATATGCAGCGGCACCTGAAGAGCGGCCTCTTTTCATGGCTGTCAGGCTCTCCCCGTCGCATCGGTTTCCATCCAGATGACACCAAGGAGGGGAATTGGTTTTTTAACACCGAGTACATCGAGTCGCGTGGTGACGGTGCTTCGAAGATTGATCACTACCTCAGTTTTGTAACGGCGCTCGGTCTTTCGCTTCCCGATGTCGTTGACGCCGGATTGTCACACATTACGCGTGAGTCTCTTGCCGGTGAATGGCCCACTATCCTGGAGCGGCCCTACATGGGGCTTATCCTCGGGTCCTCGCGATACTCCAAGGATTGGCCCCTTGAAGGGTATCAGGGGCTCCTTGAGCGATTCAGCGGCCCTGGTATTGAAACGGTTGTGTTGCTTGGGGATGGCTCGAAGCTTGAGATGGCTCGGCAACTTGAGCAGGTGCCATCACCGGCGCGTATCGTGAACGCCGTGGGTAAGACAACCCTTCGAGAGCTTGTGGGGATAATCCACGGCGCGCGCGCCTGTGTCGGCCCTGACTCGGGACCTGGGCATATCGCCGGTGCTCTCGGAGTTCCTCACGTGACCCTCTTTGGCCCCACCCCAGCGGGTCGAAACGCTCCTCGTGGGAGTGAAGCGCTCGCTGTGGTGAGCTCGATCGGGTGCTCGCCGTGTCGTCGTCGAGTATGTCCGGGGCTGGATAAGCTCTGTATGCGATTGATTAGTCCTGACGCGGTTTTGGAGCGCCTGCGGCTCGCTATCCGCCCCAATTAGTTCACTTTTTATAGGTAGGCGGCGGTGATGCAGGTAGCGCAAGGGGGACTCCCTTGCTATAACCTTCCCCATGCTAGCCATCAAAAAAGAACAGCTTCTTGCCACCCTGGATAAGATCGCGGGGACGCCGATCCTGGTCGTCGGGGACTTAATTCTCGATAGGTACGTCTGGGGCAAGGTCGAACGGATCTCTCCTGAGGCTCCGGTGCCGGTTGTTGAGGTGGTAAAGACTGAGGATCGTCTCGGGGGCGCGGGGAACGTGGTGTGGAACCTCTCCGCCATCGGCGCGAAGCCGATCGTGTGTGGATTGGTCGGTGACGACGAAGATGGTAGGGACCTAACCAAGCTCTTCAAAGAGATGGGGGTTAACGTCGACGGGGTTGTGGTAGACCAAACGCGCCCAACAACCGTTAAGACCCGTGTGATCGCCGCTACGCAGCAGATCGTTCGAATTGATCGTGAGAAGAAGGTTGGCGATTCCCCTGAGGCATCGAATAAGATGGTCGAGGCGATCAATCGGTCTATCGAGGGGAGTCGGGCAGTTATCCTTTCAGACTACGGCAAAGGCGCGGTTTGTTCCGCTGTGCTTGATGTGTTGCAACGCGCGAGCGCGGACCATCGACTTGAGCTCGCAGCTCGTCCGCTCTTCGTGGATCCTCATCCAAGAAATTACAACAATTATCGCTCCATGAGCGTCGCGAAGCCGAATCGGAAAGAGGCTGAGATAGCCTCTGGCCACGCTATAAATTCAATTGAGGACGCGTACGCCGCGGCGGATCTCCTCATGCGTAAGTGGAACTCGGAGATGATGGTCATTACCCTTGGAGAGGATGGAATGGTCGTCAAGCAGGCGGGCGAGCATCGTGGTGTTCATCTTGAGACGATGGCGCAGGAGGTATTCGATGTGAGCGGCGCCGGAGATACCGTAACCGCGTTGTTCTGCTCGGCGCTCGCGGTGGGCGCGTCGCCAACCACGGCGGGTGTACTCGCGAATATCGCGGCCGGTATCGTCGTATCAGAGATCGGTACCGTGGCGGTGGACGTGAAGCGTCTCCGTGATGAGATCGAGAAGTGGGGCAGCGGCAAGGTATGACGGCGAAAAAGAGGTCAGGAATGGTGCGGAGCATGACCGGTTTCTCCCGCGTGTCCTTCGGTGGTCACGGGGTCGAACTCGATGTTGAGGTGCGATCCGTTAATCACCGCTTCCTTGACGTGGTCGTTAAAGGCCCCCGTTGTTACTCATCGTTTGAGCGGGATATCAAAAACATCTTCCAACGTCTCCACCGTCGGGGACGAATTGAGGTTTCGATCACTCGGCGCCCGGTCGCAGATGGTGGTGACGCCGAGGTTCTTCCCGCGTCTATCGATCGCTACGTTAAATTGTACGGCGCCGCGTGTAAGCGATACGGGGTCTCTACGGATTCCCTTGGAGCTTTTATTGGACAGGTAATCCTGCGTGAGGGAAACCTCGTTGATGAAAGTTCCCTCGTTCCGGAGGATGAGGTCGGGGTTCTCCTTCGGGTGATGGACGAGGCGAGCGAAGCTCTCTCCGTAATGCGAGAGAGTGAGGGATCCGCTCTTCACGGCGATCTCTCAAAGCGTCTTGAGATCCTTGAGGGACAGGTGAGCGCTATTCAAGGGATGAGCGCTGTCGCGCCCGCGCGTTTACGGGAGCGACTGGTGGAGCGGATTCGTCTGATCGCCCCCGATGTTCGCGCCGATGATCAACGGTTCGCCGCTGAGGTCGCGTTCCTGAGTGACCGAATTGATATCTCCGAGGAGCTCTCACGAGCGGGGATTCATCTCGCCGCGTTTCGGGAGGCGCTGAAGGGTGAGGCTGAAGGGGTGGGGCGCAAGCTTGATTTCCTGACCCAGGAGATCGGACGGGAGTTCAATACCATCGGATCGAAGGCCCAGGACGCCGCTGTGCAGGGCCTTGTGGTCGAGGCGAAAGCGGAGCTTGAGCGGATCCGTGAACAGGTTCAGAACATCGAGTAGGGTATGAAGCAGGAATTGCAGCGCAAGGGGATTTTGTTCGTTCTGATCGGTCCATCTGGGAGCGGTAAGTCGACCTTCTGTTCCCGTTTGGTTAAGGACTTCGACGATCTTCACTACTCAACCTCCGTAACGTCCCGCCCACCACGGAACGGCGAGGTGCAGGGAAAGAGTTATCATTTCGTGTCTCGTGAGGAGTTCATCGCTCGCCGAGAACGGGGTGAGTTTTTTGAGTGGGAGGAGACGCACGGTAATCTGTACGGAACGCTCCGCGCGACCCTTCAAAACGGGATCGATGGGGGACATGATCTCCTCTTTCAGATCGATATCCGTGGCGCGCTCACGATGAAGACCCACTTCCCTGATAACACGGTCTCGGTTTTTATCATTCCACCGAGCTTTGAGGCGTTGCGGGAGCGGCTCGTTGCCCGTGGGCCCGTTGATACCGCTGAGTTAGAGCGGCGTTTCGGTACGGCTCGCCAGGAGTATGAGGCGCTCCTCTCGCTTCGAGCGCAGCACGACAAGATCGATTACCTCCTCCTGAATCAAGATATCGAGGAGACCTACGCGCAGATGAAGGGTATCGTCTTAGCTGAGCGTTCGAGGTATCTTCGAATGGACGGAGATTCCGTCGCGAAGTTTTGCAAGGTTGGTGGGAGTTAGTGCCGTATGAAGCGTGTGATAGCTCTATGTTTGGTCGCGGTGGGGTTCCTTGGGGTTGGTTGTTCCGCCTCCTCTATTCGGGAGCCCAGATTTATCGACGATATCCGTCCCGTTCCACCACCCATGAAGGTGCTTCACTACTCCATTCAACGCAAGGACCTCCAGGACGCCCTTGTGCAGCAGGGGATAAACACCATCCGGCTTGTGCCCGTATTCGACAATCTCTCCGTCAGTCAGACCTACTCCTATCGCCTCTTCGATGTGCAAGAGGGTAGCGCCTACTCCTTGCTGGGATTACAGAGCTCTGACGTCGTGGTCGCGGCAGATAGATATCTTATCAAGCGGGCGGATCAGTTCCCAAGCTTCGTCGGACTCCTCGCTGGGGTCGATGAGGCATCGATAGAGATTCGGCGGGGAGGAGAGTCGAAACTTTTCAAATATAGCTTCGTTCCCGCTGTGGGGAAGAGGTCGAACTCGTAAGGTCGCCAATCGTAAGGTTGGCAAACTGTCGGTGGTCCGTTCGCGACCTTACGTTCGGTGAGGCGCGTTTAGTTGGACGAGCGGATGAGCTGTTTCTTTGCCGATCAGATCCTCAAGGGTTCTCTCCTCAAGGAGTTTGTCGATGGCGTCACGAAGTTCTTGCCATACCCCATGGAGTCCGCACGTTTCGCGTGTTGAGCACCGCGTAGGCACATCGGTTTCGGGATGGAGAGGGGAGTGTTCGCAGATCACCTGGAATGTATCCCCCTCTACCGCGTAGAGGATATCTTTGAGGGTTATCTCCGCTGGCGGGCGAAGAAGTTTGTAGCCCCCCTTAGGTCCACGCACACTCTCGATGATATCTCCCTTACGGAGCCGTTGAAGGATCTGCTGGGTGTAGGGGAGATCGATCCCCTGACTTTCGGCGATCTCAGCCGCGCCGATCGCGACCTCTCCGTAATTTTTGGCGAGGTGAAGAGCGCATAAGATACCGCACTCTCCCCATTTCGTGACTCTCATACTACCTACCTTAAAGAGATGCAGGATGAGAGATCCGTACCTTACTCTGGGGGTTATGTCTATTATTTGGTGCTCCTGGGCTTCTAGTTGGTGAGGATAAGGTAGATCCAAACGTGAACGTGCTCGTGCGCGTAAACGTACCCCAAAATGAACGGTAGGCTTCGCCGGTAATACCGAGGGGGGCTTTGATAGGATGATTTCCAAAACATAAGGCGGGCGAAGGTACCTCCTTGGTCGGGGACGTCGACGTTCACGTTTACGAGCACGTTCACGTGGTGTGTCGGTTAACCAGTGGGATACGTCCTCTTATTGCTTACGTAATCCCCCAAAGCGATATGTGGCTATTGTTTGGTCCGAGATGCAGATCGGGATGATTATGCGCGGCGGCCCGCGCTTACGCCAACAGATCCGTAACCAAGATATAGGTCCATGGCACCACCGCTCCGATAACGTAGAGCGCCATAACACCGTAGAGCGCGGGCTTGAGCCATGTGATCTTTGTGGTTTGGTGACAGAGAGCAACGATGAGAGCGATTGAGGCGCTCTTCACCAAGAAAAGAGCGGGAACGTAACCGATCGTGGTCATCAAGGAACGGAGGAGGATATTTCCCTCCATCGAGGTTCCGTATTGCGCCATCCCGATTCCGGTAAGCACTCCATCAAGAACCTGCAAGGTAGCGAGGATGAAGCCGAGAACGATGATGTCGGTAGGAAGGCGGGTGGCGACCGCGGCCTGAGCGTTGAACCGTCCTCCACGCACGAGATGAAGGGTGCGTGGTGTCTGTGGTTGCGCGTCTTGGGTCTGTACAGCAAATTGGCCCATAGTGTCCTTCTTACAAGTCCGCCGAAGCTAGACTCATATCCGGAATATGGGCCTGAGTGAATCAGGTAAATCGATAAGTGATTGAAAGGTCGTTTGGGGCCCCTAAGAAATTCTCGGATAGCCCGGATGGGAGCTTAGTGCGACCCGTCCATTACCGCCGCTTGCTCAAGCTCTGAGATAAGAGCGGTAAGCTTCTCTCGGATGTCCTCAGTGAGAACGGAGATAAGAGTTCCTGTCTGCGAGATTGAATTGTCGGTATGAACGGTCTCACGAGCGATCCACTCAGCACAGGTGCCGAGGTGATCGAGGCGGCTTGCGATTTCGAGAACTTGAGCAAGGGTATTCATGGTAGGCCTCATGGAAAGATATCTCTCAAACTATCTCTTACGATGAGGATTAGGGGGTGAGTGGCTTCGAAATATCGGGGCTGAAATGGCAGGTTCGATATGCCAGTTCGGAGACGGGGTAGACGAAGAGCAAAAAAATGGGGGCTAAGCCCCCATTTTCGTTACCCCTTACCTAAGAGATTCCTTACTTGGAGTCTCCCCGCTCAAAGGCCGATTGGATTTTGAACACTCCGTTTGCGTAGGAGAGACTTCCGATGCCCACCCCGAGCTTCCTGAGCTGTTCCGCATCGAGCGCCTGATCGAGCTCTGGGTTTGGTCCCATCATCGACGCGACGGTTCCCTTTACGGCGTCAACCACGGTGCCGAGTTGAACGAAGTTGAGATAGAGCGATCCAGTTGATGATGCCGCGACCCGATTTCGAAGCCCCTTCGGCATCGCGCTATCAAGTGAGGCTCCTCCACCGTTTGAGCTCGCGATGTCCTGCACGGCGCGCTCAGATGAGGCTACCACGAGGGTGTTTGAACTCTTCGGCGAGCTCACGTAGACCCCAACTCCAAGTGGAGTCATCAGGTAGCGGGTAGGAGCGCCACTGATCTCTTTCGAGTTCCATTGAAGCTGTTGGCCCGTCGCCATCATGCCGAGTCCGATTCCCGTCTCTACCGTCGACGCGACCTGGTCGCGAGCTGAGCTATCGAGGGTGAGGTAGATGTCAGGCACTGGAGAGGTGCGGTCGCCGTTACGGAGGCCAAGGGTGATCCCTTGAATGTTCTTGAGTTGCTCAACGACCATCGCGGCGGATGGATCGTTCAGGCTCTTGAGCGCGCTCTCAAGCTTGCTGATAACCCGGGTGTCGAGCGAGAGCGAAACGGCCGTGTCGGCTGGAAGCTTAAAGGCGTTCGCTGGGATGCCGCTGTTCTCAAACGCGGCGAATACGCTCTTCTGAAGTTCGTTCATCGGAGTAACGGTCACACCGGCTGATGTCACCATCTGATCGGAATATGCCTGCCCCATCGCGACCGATGTCACTGGGAGATCCTTCGGGTCGAAGGCATCGTCGCTCTCACCTTGCTCCGGCGCGAAGCTCGTTACGATGGTCTTAACCGAGAGGAAGGCGAACGAGAGAGGGGACTCAGAGGATCGAACGCTCTCCTCTGCCTTGGTGAACTCAGGGAGTGCTTTGAGGTTGGCGAATCCTTGAGTGGAGCCATCAGCGAGAAGCCCCTGGATGGCTTCCTTCGAGAACGCCATACCGAACTTGTCCTGCGTCCCTACGACGTAGAGTGAGATCGTGACATCCTCTTCCTCAGGCACGGGCATCGTCGCGGCGAATCCCTTGGTCGATCCGAACTGCTCGTCGGCTATCTTTAGTCCCGCGTCCGTAAGGACTTGCTTGAGGGTCGCCGCTCGATCCGCCAGGTTCACGCCGGACACTCCGCGAGCGAATACGCCGATGTCTACGGGGATCTTGTCCTCTTTTCTGATGCTGAGGAAGCCAACCGCGTCGGTCAGTACCTTCTCTACCTGGGACTTGCCCTCAGGCGAAACGAGTCCGAGCTTTTGCAGGGAGTCGAGGATCGTCTTTGCGACCTTGATCTGCTCCTCTGAGGCCCCGCTCGACTCAAGTTCGTCGACCGCTGATTTGAGAGCGTTAAGCCCCTTCATATCGTTACCCCACGGACTCGTGATGAACCGCTTATACCCATCACCCGCAAAGTCCATCACCGCGAACGCCGCGGTGGTGTTAGGGACCTTTTGGAGAAGGGGGGCATCTAAAAGCGAGGGGACCGCAAGTGACTTCTGTTGAGTCGCAGATTCACCCTCCTTCTTGGAGCACCCGGTGAGGGGAGAGGTGATAAAAGAAGCGGTGAGACAGGTAGCGAGGAGGTACTTTGTAGGGGTGATCTTCATACGGGTAGTTTTAAGAAAGGTCACAAAATCGGGGCAAATCTCTGTAAGGGTTATTAACTGGAACCTGCGGGTATCACAAGGGTTCTTTGCCCCGTAACCTAAAGAAAGTGCGCGAGTTGGCGGTGAACTGCGTGGGTACGCTCCCGCCCGTCGCAAAGGAAGGGCTGCAGATGGTCTGTGTGACGAAATACTCATTGCTAACACGGTGAACCCCCGATTTAATGGGGATAGGCGGCTAGGAAGCACCTGGCTGTGGAGAGTTTTTCTGTTATGGCGTTAACCCGGCTCGATTGCCACCTCTACCGAGGAGATAAGGCGGCTCACGATGTATCGTCGTTCGTTGCCTTCAATCCAGAGATGACGCCCTCACGCATGGTCTTCGCTGGGTCATCTGCCGCACGAGATAGTCTCGGAAGTCAGGTCGCGTACCGTTTGGCGATCGATTACTTCCTCAAGGGCGTAGAGGACTCCTACGTGGCGCAGGCTGCGAAGTCTTCCCAGTCGAAGGGTGACGAGTCTGTCGTTAAAGTGCTTGAGGACGCCTTTCGCAGCGCCAACTCCTCGGTGTACTCGTTCGGACACAAGCTCTCCGCTGGTGGCCGGATGGCAGCATCGCTCCTTGGGGTCGCTATTCAAGATGGGAGGATCGCGACCGGTCGAGTCGGCTTTGGAAGTGTCTACCTCTTCCGTAAGAACCAGCTCTATCCATTCTTCGACGCTCCGGAGGGGGAGATCGACAAAGTCGGTGACGCGCAAGAGTTTCCCGATGTGTTCGCCACTCGCAAGTACTCCTTCGTTGGAACGAACTCCTTGGTTGATGTTGAGATGGCGTCAGTTGAGTTGCAGGGAGATGATATCATCTGCGCGTTCTCCCGGCCGCTCACCAGTCTTAACGAAACCCTTCTCTTCGAATCCCTTGAGGCGCTGATCGCTGATGGCTTCCCCCTAGTGGCGCAAGAGGATGTCGCGGCCCGACTGTGTCACGATGTCTTTACGGAGCCGGAGACCTTGTCGTACGCGCTGGTGGCTTCGGTGGGGCCTGAGGTGGTGTATTGTTCTCGGCCGGTTGCGTCCGGGTTCTAGCTCAAATCGCCCGTGGATGCAGAGGAAGATTGGAAACGTTCCTCATGGTAGGGTCCTACCGGGGTATCGGAGGTACGCTACGGCCAAAAATTCGAGCTACAGTAGTCGCTCGTGCGCATCATCATGTATAACTCACCCCACTAGCTGAGAATTATCCGATACGTTGTGGGATACCTCAGTGATTGACACGACTTTTGTGAAGCTATGAAGAACTTACTTGGGGCTGAAACGAGCCCGTACTTACGACAGCACAAAGATAACCCGGTCTGGTGGCACCCGTGGGGCGATGCCGCCTTTGAGCGGGCTCGTCGAGAGGATAAGCCTGTCTTTCTCTCAATTGGGTATTCTACCTGCTATTGGTGTCACGTCATGGAGCACGACTCCTTTGAGCACGAAGAGGTCGCGCGAGTGCTGAACGAGAACTTCGTGAGCATCAAGGTGGACCGTGAGGAGTTTCCCGATGTCGATCAGATCTACATGGATGTGGTGATGGGGATTCACGGGCACGGCGGATGGCCGATGTCGGTTTTCTTGACCCCCGATCGACAACCATTCTGGGGGGGCACGTTTTTCTATCGCGCGAACTTTATCGGCGTTCTGCGGGCGATGTCGGACGCGTGGAAAAAGGACCGCGAGAAGGTGACGAACTCCAGCGCTGAGTTAACTCGCTTCCTTGAGGCTCGAAGGCCCAAACTCGCCGAGGCGCCGATCGATGTTAACGTGCTGGGACTCGCGATGCACCAGCTCTTCAAACGGTACGACCGTGAGTACGGTGGATTTGGTCAGGCTCCAAAGTTTCCACCAACGCAATCGCTTGCGTTTCTGTTGCGAGCGCACGCCGTTCGACCGAATGCCGCCGCGCTTGAGGCGGTCACCACAACGCTCTCCGGAATGGCGCGAGGTGGGTTCTTCGATCAACTTGGTGGAGGTTTCCACCGATATTCGGTTGACGCTGAATGGAAGATTCCGCATTTCGAGAAGATGCTGTACGACAACGCGCTCCTGGCGCCGATCTACCTCGATGGATATCGGGTCACCGGCGATTCGCTCTACCGCGGTGTCGCTGAGCGAACGCTCGACTACATCGTTCGTGAGATGACCTCCCCTGAAGGGGGTTTCTACTCTGCGGAGGATGCTGGAGAGGTGGAGCGAGAAGGGGAATACTATTCATGGACGCAGGATGATATTCGAGCGGTTCTTCCCCCGGCGATGGCGGAGTGGTTCTGCGCGCTCTACTCGGTCATTCTTGAGGGGAACTTCGAGCACGGTCGCTCGGCGCTCATTATCCCCTCGAATGAGGCGTGGCGAGAGAGTGAGTCGAAAGAGATTCAAGAGGCTCGTGAACTTCTCTTCGCGGCGCGCGCGGAGCGTCCGCGACCTCACCGTGATGAGAAGATCCTCACCGGTTGGAACGGGCTCGCGATCACCGCGTTGTGTCGGGGCTATCAGGTTCTGGGGCGAGAAGATCTTTTGACCGCCGCGCTTCGCGCGGCGAGCTTCATCGAGCGCGCTCTCGTCATCGACGGACGATTACAGCGTCGATACTGTGCCGGTCAGGCGGGGATCCCCGCGCTTCTTGAGGACTACTCCTACCTGATTGAGGGATATCGAGCGCTCTTCGAATCGACCGGAGATGCCGCGTGGATCGAGCGGGCCGCTGCGCTGCAACGTGAGCAGGATAAGTATCTCTGGAGTGGCGAGCGTCGCGCGTACGTGAGCTCTTCGGCTCCCGGTCTCATCGTTCAGATGACCGAGTGGGTTGATGGCGCTGCCCCCTCACCGAACGGGATCGCGCTCTCGAATCTTCTCGTCTTGGCTGAGGTAACCGGCGATCCAGCCTTCGCCTATCGGGCGCAGCGCCTGGAGCAGGGGATCCCGCAAGAGGCATCATCTCTGCCGATGGTGTATATGTCGACCCTCAACGGCGTCATGCTTCGTATGGCCGGCGCTGCCTCGTGTTCCGTTGTGGCTCCGACGCCCGGCCAGGCACCGTCCCCCGAGGTTCGAGAGCTTTGGACTCGGTTTCTACCCTTTACAACGGTTGTATGGGAACGAAGTGGGGGCAAACGGGCGAAAATGCTTGAAAGTAGGGGTGCTCTCGGGGATAAAGCTACGATATATGTGTGTCGGCATTCGGCCTGTCAGGAACCCACCGTTGATGTGGAGCGGGCAGTGCGATTATGCTCTACCACGTCTATCACCTTCGGTGAGTAGCCAACGCAGATCGTAACCCTCTCGTTAACCTATGAAGCAATACCTCGACCTGATCAGAGACGTCCTTGAAAACGGAAAGCCAGAAGCTGGAGTAGAGAAAAACGGAGCTATCGTTCGCCCCGATCGCACAGGCGTTGGTACCTATTCGGTATTCGGACGGCAGATGAGGTTTAATCTCGAGCACGGATTCCCGCTCGTGACGACCAAGAAGGTTCACCTCAAGTCGATAATCTACGAGCTCCTTTGGTTCCTGAACGGAGAGACCAATATCAAGTATCTCAAAGACCACAACGTGTCGATCTGGGACGAATGGGCCGACGCTAACGGCGACCTCGGTCCGGTGTACGGAAAACAGTGGCGTTCATGGGAAGGTCCCCGAGGCAAAGTGGATCAGATCAAACGCGCGATTGAGACGATCAAATCGAACCCTTCAAGCCGACGGATAGTGGTCATCTCGTTCAATCCAGCGGATCTCCCGGAGGTCGCTCCACCCGCGTGCCACACCCTCTTTCAGTTCTACGTCGCTGGCGACAGGTTGAGCTTGCAGCTCTACCAACGCTCCGCCGATCTCATGCTCGGCGTTCCGTTTAATATCGCGAGCTACGCGCTCCTTCTCATGATGGTCGCGCAGGTCACCGGGCTTAAGCCGTATGAGTTCGTGCATACCTTCGGTGATTGTCACATCTACTCGAATCACGTCGAGGGAGCGCTTCTTCAACTCGAGCGCGAGCCACGACCGCTTCCAACGATGAAGCTTAATCCGAACGTAACGGATCTCTTCTCGTTCAAGTACGAGGACTTCCAACTCGAGGGGTACGAGCCGCACGAGCGAATTAAGTTCGATATCGCTGTGTAGGTAAAGATGTCGAAGCCCACCATCGCAGCAATCGTCGCCATGGATGAGGGACGTGTCATCGGAAAAGATGGCGCGTTGCCGTGGCACCTTCCAGAGGATCTCGCGCATTTCAAGTCAAAAACCTCGGGGCACTTCGTGTTGATGGGGCGAAAAACGTGGGATTCATTGCCCTCTAAATTTCGCCCACTTCCAGGGCGCGTCAACATCGTGATGTCACGCACGCCCGCGGCGCTCAATCTTCCTGCAGGGACGCACGGTGTCAGCTCAATCGAAGAAGCGCTTACGATAGTCGAACGTCTCGGCAAGCCGGACCAGATGTTGTGGTGCATCGGAGGCGCTGAGCTCTATGCGGCGGGATTGCCACTCTGTGATGAACTTCATCTAACGCTCGTTCGTGGTTACCATGAGGGAGATGCTCGGTTCCCTCATTTTGAGGATCGTTTTCACGAGGTCTCCTCCGAGTTGGGGGAGCGGTGTGTGTTTAAGGTGTATCGCGCGAATCGCGCCTAGATTTTGTGGAATGGACACGGTGCGACCGGGTTTTGCTGTGGCCTCTTTGCACGCGGGCGCGCGGATCTGTCGCCTCACCGCCGGTCACGGGTTCGTTCGACTATAAAGGCTGTTTCTATTACGCCGTGATATTGAGCAGCCGCACCTGAGCTTGAAGTCCCGCCGCGGTGGCGACGACTGGCTCCTCAACGTCCTCGTCATCTTCCTGTTCAGGTTTGTGGTGGTGGTAGCCTGCCTCGTCCTTTGTGAGGTCGGCGGCGGCGGTGAAGCGACGAGTAGCCGCGTACCGTGATATCTCTCGCGTCGCTGAAGTCAGCGAATATTGAATCCGTTCAATCTTCATGATGCCCTCCGTGGCAACCGGGGAATGTTCCCCTATAAAGACCATCGGTTCTTTGTGTTCAGAGCTTAAGTGGAATGTCTCAGGTAGCCTCAGGTAGCTTTTTTTCGTAGGGAAAGTTCGTAACCCCTCTATAAAACCGACGATTTAGCCCCTAGTCGTTTAGGAATGGCCCGGGTGCGTCGAACCTCATTATAGGTCCGGGGGAATAAAACCGCGGGCCTGCGGGAACTTCGCAGCATCTTAAGGGGTATATGATGAGGGAAGGGAAAAACACAGCGATTTACGTAGGGTTCGATGATTTTGAGCAGCCAGAGCTGGCTACGCCCGAAAAGAATCTTCTGCGAGCGATTTTGCTTAACGCGATCGCTGATGTTAACAGGCCGGGCGAATTCTCTCGTCGAGCCAAAGATTACTTACTGAGCAAAGAGGACGACTACATCTTCTCCTTTCAATCGGTCTGTTCCTTCCTCAATATTAACCCGCATCACATCCTGGTGATCACGGGGCTGGAGCAATCGGACCGCTATGTGGTGAGGAAGCCGCTCAAGAACGCGCCTCAGGACGAGGTTGTGGAGGACGAACCCATGCCTCCAAACTCCCAGTCGTGATGTAGTTGCCATTCCCTTTGGTCTTCCGCTACGCTCTGACCATGCGTGTGCAGTCGGATGCTATTGAAGAAGAGTTCGTTGGTCTTACCTTCATTCATCGTTTGTGTGGAGACCCCACGGCGCCGCTCATCGTGTTGGTGCACGGGCGGGCGGGTTCCGCGCAAGTGATGTGGGCATTCGATCGTACCCTTCCGGAGCGGGCGAACGTAGTCTCCTTTCAGGCGTTTCTTCCGGACGCGCTCGGAGGATTCAGTTGGTGGGATATGACCTCTGACCAACCCCTCGAGCCCGCTATTATGCTCGCTCGCGATAGGTTCCATTTCGCGCTCGATCGCTACCTCGAGCTCTTCTCCCTCCAACCGAGTAAGGTGTTCGCGGCTGGTTTTTCGCAAGGGTCCGTCCTCCTCTCCGCGGCGGTGTTGACCGGCGTCATTCGGCTCGACGGTCTTGGTATTCTCGCGGGCTTTGTGTCGAACATCGGAGAGCAGCGCCTCATTCAGGGCCATCCAGATGTTTTCGTGGCGCACGGGACCGCTGATGAGGTGCTGTCCGTCGAGAAGGCTCGAAAGGGGGTTGAGCGTCTCCGTTCGTATGGTCTTCCCGTCACCTACGTTGAGGAGGAGGGGGTGGGCCACAAACTCGGTATTCAAGGGATGCGAGCCCTTAAGGAGTGGTTCGCTGGGGTGGCAGGCTAGGACCTCTCGCGAATCTACTTTTGTAGCCCGGTGCGCTGGTAAACACTCTATATTTTAGCGGGTTGCGGACATTTTTACGCTCCCAGAAGCCTTCTCTGTGACCGCGTCATCTTAAATGCACGGGGGTGTCTATCGGACGGCCATGGGAATATCAACGATCAACAACGTCATCACCGGTGACTTCATTAAGAATATAGCCTCGGGCTCCGCGAGCTCGAAGCCGAAGATCGGCTTGAATAAAGAGCCCACCGAACCGCTTTCCGTCACCCTTCAACGGGGAGCTCGAGGCGCGGCCGCGGCGATTCAGTCACTCAATTCGGGTATCTCATTCATTAATATCGCCGCTGAGTACACCAACAACATGCTCAATGTCGTGAATGGGCTCGATGCCTTGGTGCAGAAGGCCGGAAAGGGAAACATTCCTCCAAGCAAAGCGAAGCTCTACAAGAGCCAGTTCGATCAGCTCTCTCAAACGTATGAAGAGCTCGTGGTGGGTTCCGTCGTGAAAGGGCGAGATATCCTCTCTACCGATCAGATGGCGGCCGTGTTGAGGAGGGGTGGACTTGATGCCGAAAAGGTTGATGAACTCGAGGCGGCTTTCAAGGAGGTAACCTCATTCTCCGGGGTGGATGTTCTTTCAAACGGAGAAACCAGAGCGAGTGGACAGCTTTTCCCCGCGGAGGATTTCTATCGAGCCCTTCGACAGGCAACGCGCGATCCCGAGGATCCGGTGCAAAGCGATGACGGCTCCGCCGCGTTCAACAAGATTCGAATCGCGGTTAAGGAGATCAAGGAAAAGGTTGAGAAGAACATCGACGCCCTTAATAGCGCCGCCGAATTGGTTCAGAAGAACATTGAGCTTGTGCGAACTGCGGGATTCGCGTTCCTTGACGCTTCGAAAGACGTAACGGGAGATAAAGACGCCGACGTGGTTGCGCTTGAAATACGGACTGCGATCAGGTCTAAGGCGTCGGCTAACCTCTCTGAGGCGCATAACCTTAACTCCATCATGGCGGCTGGACTCCTCGCGGTCACGTCGCAGGACGACTAGATGGGTATGGGGAAGGGGTAGTCTTTGAGCTCTTTGCCATTGAGCGTCCCGGTTATAATCCCTAAATATATTGAGGTGGTTAGTTGTACTAAAGTTTAGCCTGATACCCTCCGACTCCCCTTGTAGGGGACGACCATCACTGCATCTAAAAGCTGAATTCAGGCGCACCTGGGCACTTTGAGGACGGTCTTGCATCTGGTAGGATCAGATCCGCAATCGGTTAGTATTTTTGATACGTTATGAACGGTGAAAGTTTTGTCAAATTCGGGGAAAACGCGGGCTACCTTGCCGAGCTCTATCAGCTCTACCTCACGGACCCAACCCTCGTAGACCCAGCGTGGGCCGATTTCTTTCGATCGCTTGATCACAACGGGGTCGGTAATGGGTACACGAACGGGCGCGCCAATGGGCACGCGGCGGTAGCGGAGGGTGTGCGTGGCGCCACCTCAAGTAACGCCGTTGGAGAGAAGCTCGTTGAGGCGTTCCGAGTTTATGGACATGCCGCCGCGAATCTGAGTCCCCTCGGGGCCGGGGGAATGAAGGCTGAGAACCCAGCCGAGCTCCAGCTCTCGTATCACGGAGAGTTGAGGGATGCGTCACAGGTCGGGCTCTCCGGATTCTTGTTTGGCGGAAAGAGCTATTCATCGTGCGCGCAGCTCATGCAGGCTCTCAAAGAGACCTATTGCGGAACTATCGGCTACGAATTTTCGCATCTCACCAAGGTTGAGGAGCGTCGGTGGTTGCAAGCTCGTATTGAGGGGAAGTCCCCGACTTTTTCCGCGCAGGAGAAGAAGCAGGTTCTTCGAGACCTCATCCGCGCTGAGATGTTCGAGTCGGAGCTTCACAGAAAGTACGTAGGAACAAAGCGATTCTCCCTTGAGGGGAACGACACTCTCATTCCGATGCTTTCGGTTCTGGCATCTTCAGCCGCCCAGGTTGGAGTAAAGGGGATCGTGTGCGGTATGGCACACCGCGGTCGGTTGAACGTCCTCGCTAATTCGATCGGCAAGCCACTGTCGACTATCTTCGCTGAGTTCGAGGATAAGACTGTGGCGACGATCGCCGGGTCGGGTGATGTGAAGTACCACCTCGGATGGGAAACGAATCGCGCTCCAAACGGCGCTGAGATCGAGCTCTCGATCGTGCCAAATCCATCTCACCTTGAGTTCGTGAACCCCGTTGTTGAGGGTGTTGTTCGCGCTCTCCAAGATAAGAACGACCGAAGCAACCGTGGCGCGTACCTTCCGCTCGCGATGCATGGTGACGCGGCCTTCGCTGGGCAGGGAATCGTCTTCGAGACGATTAACTACTCCGGTATTAGTGGATACTACACCGGCGGGACGTTCCATATCGTTATCAATAACCAGATCGGCTTCACCACAACTCCGGATGAGTCTCGCTCTACTCGGTATTGCACCGATTTGGCGAAGGGAATCGATTGTCCTGTGTTCCATGTGAACGCTGAGGATCCTGAGGCGGCATGTTGGTTGACCCAACTCGCGTTGGAGTACCGCATGGCGTTTGGCAAAGACGTTATTATCGACCTCATCGGACACCGCAAGCACGGCCACAACGAGGGGGACGATCCAAGCTTCACGCAGCCAACGACCTATGCTGAGGTAAAGGGAAAGAAGCTCATCTGGCAACAATACGCTGAGCGTCTTGTCGCGGCGGGTGTTGTTTCTCAGTCCGATGTCGATAGCGAGGTTGAGGTCTACAAGGGCGAGTTCGCGGCGGCGTCAGAGGGCGTTGGGACTTCACTTGGGGCTGAGGCGTGCTGCGTCCACGGCCGCCTAGAGGTTCCCGTGGGCGAGACCGGTGTAAAGAAGGAGACCCTTCTCACCATCGCGCGAGCGCTCACGCAGTGGCCTGAGGGGTTCAAGCCCCATCCGAAATTGCAGAAGATTATTGAGAAGCGGGTCGAGACCGTTGAGGCGGGAGAGGGGATCGAGTGGGGAGTCGCGGAAGCGCTCGCCTTCGGATCGCTTGTGCTCGAAGGTCACTCGGTTCGTTTGAGCGGACAGGATTGCTGTCGAGGAACGTTTAGTCACCGACATCTTGTGCTTGACGACAGTGAGGCTCGGAGCACCTTCAGCCCGCTCGTTGATCTTGCGGAGCGTGAAGGGGCCACGGGGATGTTTGAGGTGTACAACAGCTCACTCTCTGAGGCTTCGGTGCTCGGATTTGAGTTCGGATACTCCGCCACAAATCGCGATTCCCTCGTGATGTGGGAGGGGCAGTTCGGCGATTTCGCAAACGGCGCTCAGGTTATCATCGATCAGTTCATTACGAGCTCTGAGTCGAAGTGGGGACAGCTTTCAGGTGTTGTCATGATGCTTCCACACGGTTTCGAGGGGCAGGGCCCGGAGCACTCCAGTGCCCGCTTAGAGCGATATCTTCAGATGTGCGCTGAGGGGAATATGCGTGTGTGTTATCCTTCGACAGCGGCGCAGTACTTCCACCTCATGCGACGTCAAGGTCTCTCAGAGATTAAGCGTCCCCTTATCATTATGACCCCGAAAAGCCTTCTTCGATTGCCAGCGGCGATGAGCTCGCTCAAGGAGATGGTGAAGGGGACCTTCCAGCCTGTGCTTGAGACCGACCTTGCGGGGAAAAAGAGCTGCAAGAATCTTGTCTTTATGACCGGTAAGGTGGGGCACGATGTTCAAGCCGCGCTTCAAGGCGCGGAGAAGATCTCGGCTCGCTTGATTCGGGTTGAGGAGCTCTATCCGTTCCCGCAGGATGAGATCGCTCGGATCCTTAAGGAGACAGGGGCCACGAACGCGTTCTGGGTTCAAGAGGAGCCTCAGAATATGGGGGCGTGGAGCTACATCGCACCACTCCTTCGAGAGAGCCTCGGTTTTGATCCAGAGTATATCGGACGTCCAGCGTCGGCAGCGACCGCTACGGGCTCGTCGAAGCACCATGCGATTGAGCAGAAGGGGATTATTTCCGAGCTCCTGGGGCGGTTAAGCAAGTAGATGGTTCCCTTTCTCTTTGGGTACGACTTCTATTTTATTTGGTCTGCCGGCGCTCTCGTCCATGGTGGGTTAAATCCGTACGATATGGAGCTCTATCGGGCGCAACTCGCTGCCAGTGGATGGCCAGCCACTGAGACCCCTCTACCGCATCCTCATCCGATAAATACCGTTTGGTTGTACTGGTTGTTGGCGCTTCTTCCATTTAGGGTGTCACTGGTGGTGTGGAGCGTTGTTTCTTTAGCGATTATAGTTTGGTGCGCAGTGTCTGTGGCAAAGACGCTTGAGTGTCGAGATGCCCTATCCCTAAGAATCATCGCGTTCGCGGCTGTTTTATTCCCCCCGACCCTTGGTCATCTCATATGGGGGCAAATGAACGTTATGCTCCTCGCGGGACTTGTCATCTTTGCCAGGTATTGGCGCGATAAAAGCTATTGTAGAGCAGGCGTTGGTTTGAGTCTTGCCCTGTTCAAGCCTCATATCTTGATTCCGTTCTTCGTTGTCCTGACCGTGTGGGAGCTCGCTCATCGGCGAATCGCTCTTTTGGCCGGGTGTGGGATCGGATTGGCGCTTCAAATAGCGGCTTCTCTTGTGGTGGCTCCGGATTGCTTGGTTTGGTATTCGGATGCATTTGATGGAATTTCTAGCCAACTCTTGCGCGTATGCGGCGCAACGGTTGCTCAACAGGTGGAGTGTGCGTGCAGGGTGATGTATTTTAAGCCGACCTTTTTGGTGATGGGCTCTCTCGTCGCGATTTGGTTGGTGCGCCGTCTTGGATACTCGTTGGAGTCGATGTTATGCGTGGTGGTGCCACTTTCGGTGTGTGTTGCGCCCTACGCGTGGATGCATTACTTCGTTGTGCTTGTTCCGTGTTTTGTTTGGCTCTTGGGTCGTTTTGGAACTTACGTCTCCGAATCCAGGCTGCTCTACGCGATTACAGGTGTGGCGGCTGTTTGCCTTCCCCTTATTCTTGATGCGCATCTCCAGATAGTGTGGGTCGCCTTCTCGTGGGCCGTGCTGCTTGCCGCTGTAACCCTGATGTGGCGTTCGAGGGGAGCCATAGGAGTGAAGCTATAATCGGGCGTCCCTCGGAGTCATCGCTCACCCTATGGGCTTTGTCCTGTTTTAAGCGTGTTTCTGGCTACCTTTTAGTGTACGATCCCGCTCATGTACGCCGTCTTCTACGACCTCGAAACCACCACCAAAAATACCGTTGGTCAGATCCTCAACTACTCTTTTATCCTCGTCGATGACGCGTTGAAGCCGATCGGTGAGCTCTCAGGGCTCGTAAAGTTGAATCGGCTCCAACTTCCAGAACCTGGCGCGATCCTCGCGAACCGAACCGATGTGCTTGAGCACCAAAAGCTCGCGACGGACAGCGAGCCTCAAGCGATGAAAAAGATCGAACAGTTCCTCTCATCGTGCATTCAAACAGCACAGGGGGCGATCGCTTTCGTAGGATATAATTCCTCGCGGTTTGATCTTAACTACCTTCGCACGAGCTTTATTCGAAACGGTTTGAATCCCTACTTCAAGGGGCTCCTCTCCTCGCGGGATCTCCTTCACGCGGTTCATAAAGCATACCTCACGAATTCGGAGTTCCGGGAGAAGGTGCGAGCTCAGTGCAAAGGGGAGAAGCGACTTTCCCTCTCCTTGCAAACGGTGAGTCACGCATTGGGGCTTCTTGAGGGGGTGCAGGCGCATGAATCACGCGAGGACGTTCTTCTGACTATTAAGCTCGCGACGTGGTTGCAGGAGCGATGCCAGGTGGATGTTCGCACGTATGAGGCATATGAGGGTGTGTCGCTTCATTCAACCGTTCGAAGCGGAACGGTCTACGAGATTGAGGAGCCGAACTACGATCTTTTTGAGGGGAGCTACAGCCGGCGAGTGCCGATGTGTCTCCTCGATGAGAATAAGCGAGCCTCTCTTTGGGTGAACCTTGAGCGGTACGCCGAGGAGCCATCCCCGAGGTCGATCTCGTGGCGGCAATCGATGAAGCACTCATTCTTTACCTCGGGGAGAGCGGTAACGACCCCTGAGGTTCAGCAGCTCGCGCGCAAAGCATTGGCGCAATTCAAAAACGTGACCCTCTCGAACTACTTCGAGAAGAGCGAGGCGGATATCGAGCAGGATATCTATCGGCTCGATTTCGACGCGCAGGATGTCTACTACCGAGCGCTTCGGGAGGGGAAGAAGGAGCTTCTTGCCGGCACAACCAACCCCGACGCGAAGAAGTTGTGGGTTCGGTACCAGCTCGCCAACGCGGATCTTAACCTGTCAGACCCCCGGTCAACGGACCTTTTGCGGCAGTACGCTACCTACCGCTACGGAGGGAAGCTGCAGCTCGTGAAGACGATTCGAAACCCCAATGATCCCGATAATTACCATCCGAAGCTCTCCGATCTGATGGCCGAGCTCGTGCGCGCGAGGGATATCGCCGTCCAACAGGGGAATGAGGCGGATATCAAGTTATTGGATTCGTTAGAGCGCTTCTACCGAGACTCCGAGATCGTCCGCGTTGCCGGGGATGAGTTGGTGCCGGGGTGGGCGAAGCTGGCGGTGTAGGTGCTGGCCTCGATGTCGTCGAACCCGATACGTCGGAGGGCGACCATTCCTGGTCGCCGAAAAGCCCCCATATGGCGAACGGCCTGCGCCTGTAGCAACCATATGGCGCTCAGGAATGAGCGCCCTCCGAACGTACGAGTTCCTCAGTTAACCCGCAATGCCCCCCAAAACCCCACCCCATTTCCCTTTCTTATGCTTGAGGGTTCGCCCCGGAGGGGATAGGATTGGGGGTCGATTATCACCGTCTTTTTTCACTCTTTTTTGAGGCGACGTGTCGCAGTTCGTTCACCTCCATCTTCACACCCAGTACAGCCTCCTCGATGGGGCTAATAAGCTCAAGGAAGTTGTCGCGCACGCGGCGCAGCTCGGTCAGCCAGCTATCGCGATGACCGACCACGGCAATATGCACGGCGCCGTTGAGTTCTACTACGAGGCAAAGAAAGCGGGCATTAAACCGATCATCGGATGCGAGCTCTACGTTACCCCCGGTTCCCGTCATGAACGGAAGATGCGTGCGCAGGGTGGTGCTGGAACGTGTCACTTAACGGTGCTCGCCGCGAACAAGGCCGGCTATCACAACCTCTGTAAGCTCTCCAGCTTGGCGTACAAGGAGGGTTTCTATTTCAAGCCACGAGTAGATCATGAACTCCTTGAACGGTACTCCGAAGGGTTGATCGTCCTAAGCGGATGTCTCGCCGGAGAGGTGGCGCAAGCCACCATGGTCGATGACTACAAGGGTGCTAAGGAGCTCGTTGAGTTCTACGCCAAGACCTTCAAGGATCGATATTACCTCGAGCTTCAACCGCACCCGATCGACGATCAACGCAAGCACAACGCCGCGATCATGGATCTGGCTCAGTCCATGGGTGTTCCACTCGTCGGTACCACCGATTGCCACTACCTCAACAAGGACGATCACTTCGCGCAGGAAGTGCTCATGTGCATCTCAACTGGTAAGACGATCCTCGATCCCGATCGCCTCCGCCACGAAGGTTTCACCCTTCACCTAAAGACCGAGCAGGAGATGGTCAAGGAGTTTGAGCATAACGACCGGTGCGCCGAGGCCGTTCGAAACTCAGCTTTAATCGCCTCTCAGTGCGATCTCTCCCTCGAGTCCAAGACCTACTACATGCCCAAGTATGAGTGCGCCGACGAACGACCACTCATCGACATTATGGCTGAGATGGCTCGCGAGGGGCTAACCAGCCGCGAGGACGCGCTCTCCGCGCTCCCAGGTTGGGGTCCGGCGATGAAGCAACAGTACCTGGATCGAGTAGAGGAGGAGATCTCGCTCATCGGTAAGATGGGGTTCGCGGGATACTTTCTCGTGGTAGCGGACTTCATCGTATGGGCTAAGGATCACGGTATCCCTGTAGGACCAGGCCGTGGTTCGGTGGCTGGATCGCTTGTGGCGTACGCCATGCGAATCACGGAGGTCGATCCGATCTCAAACAAATTATTCTTCGAGCGATTCCTCAATCCAGAACGTATCAGCATGCCTGATATCGACGTGGACTTCTGTATTCACGGGCGTGAGCACGTCATCAAGTACGTGATCGAAAAGTACGGTAAGGAGAAGGTTTCGCAGATCGCCACCTTCGGAACGCTCAAGGCGAAGGCGGCGATTAAGGACGTCGGTCGCGCGCTCGGCATGAGCTACGCCGAGACCGATCGGATCGCGCAGCTCGTCCCAGCGCCACGACAAGGTTTCGACTACCCGATCGCTGAAGCGCTCAAGATGGAGCCGAAGCTCGCTGAGTACGCGGCGGGTGAGGGGCGTGAGCTGATTGAGCTTGCGCAGAAGCTTGAGGGACTCACCCGGCATAGCTCAACGCACGCGGCGGGGGTTGTCATCGGAGACCGTCCACTCGATGAGCTCCTTCCGATGATGGTCGATAAGGACGGCAACGACGTTACGCAGTACTCGATGACCTACGTTGAGAAGGTTGGCCTCGTGAAGTTCGACTTCCTCGGT
The DNA here is from genome assembly GCA_044345405.1 of Bdellovibrionota bacterium. Lineage (GTDB taxonomy): Bacteria > Bdellovibrionota_C > UBA2361 > UBA2361 > OMII01 > OMII01. Next base: position 14,051 of record JBIJBE010000028.1, on the reverse strand, counting down.
CTCAAAACCCTCACCGTTCTTCACACCGCCTGCCAGATCATCAAAGAGAGCAGAGGTGTCGATATCGACTTGAACGCCCTGCCGCTTAACGATCCGAAGACCTACACACTTCTTTGCGGTGGTAATACAACGGGGGTGTTCCAGCTTGAGTCGAGCGGTATTACCGAGATGGTGGTGCGGCTTAAACCGAGCGGCTTCGACGATATCGTGGCTATCCTCGCCCTCTACCGACCCGGTCCTCTCGACGCGGGGATGGTGGATCACTACATCGAGCGTAAACACGGACGGGAGCCCATCTCGTACCTCCATCCGCTGATGAAGGATATCCTCATGGATACCTACGGGGTAATTCTCTACCAAGAGCAGATCATGCAGCTTGCGCGGGCGCTCTCCGGATATAGCCTCGGCGAGGCGGACCTTCTCCGTAAGGCGATGGGTAAGAAGAACCCTGAGGAGATGGCGAAGCAGAAGACCCGCTTTGTAAGCGGCGCCGTCGAAAAGGGGATTCCGCAAAAATTGGCGGATGAGATCTTCCAACAGATGGAGACCTTCGCCCGCTACGGGTTCAACCGAAGTCACACCGCCGCGTACGCGCTGGTGTCGTTCCAAACTGCGTACCTCAAGGCGCACTACGGTGTTGAGTTCATGGCGGCGCTTATGACGCACGACATGGAGGACACCGATAAGACCTTCAAGAACTTCAACGAGTGCCGAAAGCAGGGGATCGCCGTATTGCCGCCAAATCTCAACGAGAGCTTGGCGAGCTTCACGGTACGCTCAGGAAAGATCCTTTTCGGACTTGAGGCGGTAAAGGGCACTGGACAGAAAGCGGTCGAGGCGATCCTGCGCGCTCGAGAGGATGGACCGTTCAAGGATCTTGAAGACCTTATCTCTCGCGTTGATCTCAACAGCGTCAACAAGCGGGTGTTCGAGAATATGATTAAGAGCGGCGGCTTCGACTTTTCGAAGGTAAGTCGTCGTGAGATGAGTGATCGGCTTGAGGATCTTCTCAAGGTGTACGCGTCCCGTAAGGATGTGGACCCGAATCAGATGAACCTCTTTGGGGCCGTGGCTCCGAAGCCCGTGGTCGCTCGCCGCGCGGTAACGGTCCCCGAGTGGCCCGTCAATCAAAAGCTCTCCTTTGAGCGCGAGGCGCTCGGTTTCTATATCTCCGGTCACCCCCTTGAGAAGTTTAAGTGGGATCTTAAGCGCCTCGGCGCGCTCTCGACCGCAGACGTGAAAGTTAAGAAAGCGAAAGAGGTTCGTGTGGGCGGCGTTATCACCGCGCTTAAGCTTAAGAACACGAAGAAGGGAGATCGGTACGCGAGCTTCGCCCTTGAGGATTGGCTCGGCACGATCGATTCCCTTGTGTGGCCTGACACCTACAAAAAGATTCAGCACCTCATCGTTCCGGATGAGCCGGTTATGGTATCCGGTCGCGCCGATGTCACCGAGGAGCGGTGCGTGCTCGTGATCGACAAGATGGAGTCCCTGATTCAGTTGCGCGATAGGAGCGCTACGCAGGGGTTCCTTATGTTGACCGCCAACGACGATATCGAACAACGGATGCCCGCTGTGCAAACGATCTTTCGTAAGTACACCGGCTCGTGTCCAGTGAAGGTTCGGTTGCAGCTCGATGATGGAGAGGTATCTATCGTTCTTCGTGATTCAGGCAATAGTCCCGTCTGTGTGGGGCCCTCTGAGGCTCTGTGTGAAGAGGTTGAGCAGCTGTTTGGCCGGCCTGTGTTGACCTTTACGTGAGGAGTTCATGTCGAAATCCAAAGAGTCGTTCCTGCCACCCCTTTGGGTTCTGACCTCGGTCACGATCGTTGGGCTTATCTGGCTCGCGGCGCAGCTCCGTGAGCTCGTGGTGCTCTTGGTGATCGGGTACTTTATCGCCTACGCGATCGACCCGATCCTCTCTAAGCTTGAGTCGAAGGGGCTCTCCCGTGGGCTCGGATTCACCCTCGTCTGCGTGGTGGTTGTCGGGCTGCTCGTTCTGATCGGGGTCACAGCCGTACCAACGATTATCGATGAGTTTCATAAGCTCACCGCGAACCTCAGTCACTACATCCAGATCGGCCGTGAGCGATTAGGGCCGTACTGGGATAAGATTATCGCCGCGCTTCCGCTTCCGAGTGATGAGGAGCAGGACCTCGCCGACACCGTAGCGCGTCTTCCGCAGATGCTCTCAGATGTAAACGGCGAGGCGGTAAAGAAGGTGTTCGCGACTATCGGCGGAACCCTTCTTCAGGGATACAACAAGGCGCTTGCCCTCGTAAACATCGCGCTCCTTCCCTTTATCGTTTACTACCTCGCTCTTGATCTCCCAAAAATCCACTCCGCGGTAGTTGGGCTTGTTCCGCTCACTCGACGCTCGAAGTTCGTGTCGGTGTTTCGAGAGATCGATACCTACGTATCGGCGTTTGTACGTGGACAGGCGATCGTGTGTACGATCCTCTTTGTGCTTTACGCTATTGGGCTCGGGCTTGTGGGGGTTGATCTCTGGCTCCTTCTCGCCGCGATTTCGGGCTTTGGTAATATCATCCCGTACGTTGGGTTTCTGACCGGAATTATCTTGAGCTCACTCATGGCACTTGTGACCTTCGGCGACATCTCGCACCTCCTCTGGGTGTGGGGTGTTTACGGTATCGTGCAGGCCCTTGAGGGAACCTTTATCACGCCCCGCATCATGGGCGAATCCGTCGGGCTCTCACCGTTGGTTATTATCCTTGCCCTCTTTGCCGGTGGACAGCTTTTTGGTTTGCTCGGAATCTTTCTCGCCGTGCCCGCCGCGGCGACGTTGCGTGTGCTTGCTCGATCGTCCTACCAGTGGGTGATCGCCCGTTAGGAGTTTCTATGTTCGATTCACCCCTCGTTCGTAAGTTGATCGATTTGGCGCTCGAAGAGGATCTCGCTCTTGGCGATATCACCGCGCAACTCACGGTCCCCGAGCAGCATACATCGAAAGCCAAGGTTATCGCCCGGCAAAATCTCGTAGTGTGTGGTGTTGATATCGTTGCAGAGATCGTTAAGGCTGGGGGCTGGAGCATCTCGGTCACCACGAAAGCGGTTGATGGCGCGAGCGCCAAAGACGGCGATATCCTCGTTGAGCTCGCTGGACGTACTCGCGATCTGCTCTCCGCTGAGCGAACGATCTTGAACTTTCTTCAGCGTCTGTGCGGGGTAGCAACGTTCACCCGAAACTTCTGCGAACCTCAGACGGGACTTAAGATCCTCGATACCCGCAAGACGATGCCAGGGTGGCGACTCCTCGATAAATACGCCACGAAGATCGGCGGCGCGTCGAACCACCGCTTCTCGCTCGGTGATATGGTGCTCGTGAAGAATAACCACATCGACGCTCATCCACACGGGATTGAGGGAGCACTCGCTGATATCGTGGCGAAGAAACCCCTCTATATGCCGTGGGAGGTTGAGGTGCGAAATCTTGATGAACTCAAGGTCGCGCTTACCTTTAACCCCACGATCGTGATGTTGGATAATTTTAGTGATGATGTTCTCAAAGAGGCGGTGGCTCTTGTGAAAGCGGTGCCACACCCTGCGATGATTGAGGTTTCGGGCGGAGTATCTAAGGATAGGCTCGCGAAGATTCACGCGGCCGGCGTTGATGCCGCCTCAGTGGGCGCTCTGACAACGCAGGCGCCGAACGTCGATATCTCGATGCGGATCATATAATTCCTTATGCGAGAGCTCTCACTCCCCGGTTTCACCTTCGCGCGTATCTACGATGAGGTCACCTCTACGATGGATGTTGCGCGCGACCTCATCCCGTCACTCAAAGACGGAGCAGGGGTTGTCTGCGCGCTCTCCCAAAGCGCTGGACGGGGCAGGCAGGGACGGAAGTGGAGTTCAACCGATGGTGCCATGATGGCGACCTTCCTCTTTCAGACCTCGCAACCGCTCGCGTCGCTCAGTGGCTACTCGCTCGTTGTTGGTCTCGGACTCGTTGACGCCTTTGAGCGATTCGGCGCGCGCCTTCAACTTAAGTGGCCAAACGATCTCGTCGTTGTGCGCGATGATTCCCTGCGGAAAGTGGGAGGTATCCTTATCGAGGTTCAGGATCTCGGAGCCACGCGGGTCATCCTCGTAGGTGTCGGCGTTAATCTCGCTCGCACCCCAGAGGATGTCGCGCACGCTATGTCGATTGAGGAGATCTCAGGTTCTCGTATCACTGTTCCTGATGCTCTTACGGCGGTCAGTGAGCAGCTGCGCCTCGCACACGAACTCTTCGTCTCCTTTGATGGGTTCCCTCGCTTTCAAGCTAGGTGGGAAGATGCCGCGTGTTTTATCAAGGGTGAGACTGAGATCAATCTTGATCTCGGGGAGCGGCAGGTTGCGGGGATCTATGCGGGCATCGATGAGCGAGGTTCGTTGCTGTTAACCGTGGATGGTCGGATACAGCCGTTTCATTCGGGGCATCTGTTGTCCTTTCGATCGCTGCGGGGGTGACCCGTAAATCCGGAGAGCGGTCAGCTTATCCCCCGGAGCTTCGCGGAGGGGGATACTGACCGCCGTGTTGTGTCCGGCGGAGGTGCTCCATCCGGAGGGTGTATGGTGGGCGGCCCTTCTGGATGCCACTTCATCACATGAGACCCGGAGGTCCCGTATCCACACGGGCCGGAAAAGGCTCCAGGGATGTCAGCCCTGTCCGGTCTTGTCGGCTGTTTTGGTTGGGACGCCCTCAGCCCCGTGGGAGATAACTTGCCCACTGCAGGGCGGAAGCAGTTGGGATATAAACGGTGTACAGAGTGAAACATGAGGTGCACCATGAAGCGAATAGTCATCATGAACGGTGAGGGATGGCCAGGGATCGAGCGAGCGGCTCATCTCTTGCAAAATGGCGCCGAAAATTTCGATGTTATTGAGGAGAGTATAAAGCTCGTTGAGCTTGAGAGTTCCGTTCGTACCGTTGGGTACGGAGGCCTTCCAAACGCGCTCGGCGTTATGCAGCTGGATGCCTCGTTGATGGATGGGGATACCTTAGAGACCGCCGCCGTTGGTGCTCTCGAGGGCATTATGCATCCGATCAGCGTTACCCGAGAGCTGATGAAAAGGCTTCCTCATGTGATGCTCGTTGGCGCTGGGGCTAAGCAATTTGCCCTTGAATGTGGTTTCTCAGAATCCGATCTCCTCTCGCCGGAATCGAATGCCGCATTTGAGGAGTGGAAGCAACGGAATCCGTTCAAGGAGGTTCTTGATCTCTTTAATCACGAGGAGGGAAAGGGGTGTCACGGCACGGTGATTAGCCTCGTGCGAAATCAATCGGGATCTATGGCTGGTGGGATTAGCACCTCTGGGTGGGATTTCAAATATCCAGGCCGTCTCGGAGACTCCCCCGTTATCGGTGCCGGATTGTACGTTGATAGTCGATACGGTGGCGCCGCGTGCACGCACTGTGGTGAGAACGCGATTCGCACCTCGCTCGCTCGAAGCGTTGTGCTCTATATGAAAAAAGGCGCCTCAGTTCGGGACGCGGTCGCTGAGGGCATGGAGGATCTCTCCGGCCTCAAAGGTGGATACCAGGGGCAGGTCGTGATCTATGCCGTTGATAAAGATGGCGACCATTTCGTCGCGCGACGACTGAAGAATGGAGACCCGTGTTCTTACGTTGTATACCACGACGGAATGAGTGGTTTTGAGAAGAGGGTCGCGGAGTATATTGGTCGATAGCTGACCATTTGAATGGTGGGCTCGCGCACTTCCCCCGAGGGCGCGTGTGGACACGTGCCCGCCGGTTTATCGAGAACGGTTTGGCAGCGGAGCGGCAATAGCTCTACTGAACCCTCCGCCCAATCGCGTAAAACTTTCCTGGAAGTGATGGGATATCGGTCAACACAAAGGTTCCACCGACCTTTCTCGTGACCGCCGGAAGCTCTCCGAAATCCTGCTCCGAGCCGCCGATCGCGATAACGAAGAGATCGACGTTCTTTCGTCCGACAAGCTGGCTCGCGCGGTTGGTGAGTTGATCGATCGTTGTTTGCGATGAGGTGTCCTTCGCTGATGTGAAGACCACCACGGAGCGGCGGTAATTCGTTGAGGAGGTGTCTTCAAAGATATTGAAAGCGGTCCTTATGCCGTCCCGAATCGCGTTGCCGCCAGCGGTGGTGAGCCGAGAGATCGAGAGTTTGAGGAGCTCTGGGTCTGTTTCCGGCTCGCGCAAAACGTCCGGGTCTGAGGAGGCGCTTACGAGCGCGACGGTGTCATCCTTAGAGGGTCTCCGATCGACAAAGAGGGAGAGCTCGCGCCGGATCGTCTCCATGTTCGTTAGGTCTGTTTTGATCGAGGTATCTACCACGAATACCGTGCTTGATGGGCGGCGGATCTGTGCCCATGTGGAGAGAAGCTGCCGGATGGCGGCCGCCAGGTTTTCCTGAGGGGTACTGCTAGCTGGTAGCGGTGCGGAGAATCCCACAGGTGCAATCAGGCTCTTAAATTCATCGGTTGAGAAGAAGGTCCGCGCGAGTTTAGCGGCTTCGAGGTCATCTGGACTGTCGTTCTTTGATGTAACATCGCAGAGCGGATAGTCGAGGGAGGCTCCCGGCGAGGTGAACGGGAACCACTCTAGGGCCGCTGAGGGATGGTAGCCTTTGAAGGACCGTACAGCTTGTTCCGTCGTAATGACCTCAAGAGGTTCTCCTCCTTGGCGGTTCGCGAGCCACTCAAGGGCGTTGTCATCGTTAACGAAATAGTTACGAACCCGCTCCTGAACTTTTGCTAGCGTGGGTGCGTTAGAGGAGATCGCTTGAGGAGAGAGTTGTTCGAGGGGTGTCTTCGAAGCCTCCGCTGTAGTTAGAAGCGCCGCCAGGAGCCCCGAGGAGGCGAAGCGGGGCGCGCCGACGATGATCGCTGGCTGAGGTCGATTCGCTCCCTCTTGTGGTGTAAGGAGTGAGGTAATGGAGAGCTTCTCTTTGTCTGATGGGAGGACGAAGGTATCGATCGGACGCACCGTGACTCCGAGCCGGGTGCTCATGAGAGGAACACACCCGCTAATCTCACGGTCGGTTTGAGGGAGTGCCTCTGCAGACAGTGGTGAGAACGGGGGAATCCAGAGGGAGGTCTCGAGGGATGGCGTTCCTATCTTTCCGGTCGCCGCGTAGTCGTCGAAGGATGCTCCGGTGAGACGTGCGACCGAGCCGTTAGATAGAGCGATGTTTTTTGCGTTGAACCGTTCGATCGCGCCCATGATGACGCCCCGTGTTTCTGGGGGATACAGCATCCGGATGTTGTGCACCTTAATCGGCGCAGGGGCTGCTTGTTCAGCCGTTTGCGAATCGCATCCAACCGTGCTCAGGAGGAGCGCGAGGGAGCACAGTGAGGGGGCGAATGTTCGTAGTGTGAATCTCTGGGCGCTCATGGTGATGTGGTTCTCCTATGTCACCGGTGTTGGTAACGGGCTATCTCTTTCGTGCTCCACGGGTGGTGTTGCGTAACGTTACTTGCACCCGTCGCCAATCGGTTGCTTTAATAGCTGGGAAACCCATGTAGTCACCCGGCTCTGTGAGGGAGTTGATCACTCCCGACCCACCTCCGACGCGAACTCCGCTCACCAGCGTAAGGTGATCGGCTACGCCGGATTTTCCGCCCAGAACCACGCCGTCTCCGATCTTGGTACTGCCTCCGATAGCGGACGCGCCGCACACGATAGAGAAGTTACCGAGCGTGACGTTATGTCCAATTTGACAGAGGTTATCTATCTTCGTCCCGCGTCCGATGACGGTTGGGCCGAACGCGCCCCGATCAACGCATGTGTTCGCTCCGATCTCAACGTCGCTCTCGATGATGACGTTTCCGAGTTGTGGCACCTTTCGGAGGCCGAGTTTCGGATCCGGTGTGTAGCCGAATCCATCCGCCCCGATGACTGAGTTGTCGTGGATCGTTACGCGATCCTTGATCTGAGTGCCGTTACGGACCGAGACACCGCTGAAGAGGGTTACATCATCTCCGATTGTTACATCCTCAGAGAGTCGCGCGTGGCAATGCAGCGTGACGTTCTTGCCAACACAGCACCGGGCACCGACCGAAACGAAGGCGCCGATGGAGGCTCCCTCGCCAATCGAGGCGGTGGGATCGATCTGCGCTGTCGCATGGATTCCTACGGGTGGACGCTCCTCAGCGAAGAAGAACGGAATGAGGTTAAGAAAGGCCGGAAAGCTCTCTTTTACGAGGAGAAGTGGCGCAGCCTCTGGGAGAGCGCTGGTTGGCGCTACGGACTCTGGTACGATCACCGCTGTGGTCGCCGGAACATTAGCAAGGGCGCGTTGCACGGCTTCCTTCGATTCGCTTCGAATAAAGGTGATAGAGTTTGGTAATGGATTTTCAAGGGAGCAGAGGCCGGAGATGGCGAGTGAGTCGCTCCCGAGGATCTTTGCGCTGATCTGCTCGGCAAGATGAGAGAGCGCGTGTGTTTTATTGAGATTTCGCATCCCTGCATTGTAGCGAACTCGCGCGATTGGGGAAAAAGGTAAAAGGTGAGAATCGAGGCGCAAGGGCAAAAAAAACGGCACTTACCTGTCTCCAGGTAAGTGCCCCAGTGTCGGTTCGTTTACTTTTAGTGCCCGGCCATTAGGGAAGCTAAGTACATGGGGAGGGATTTAATGACCGGTCCCTACAAGTCACGACCTATCCTTATTGTGCGTGATGGCGATCGTTTGCGTCAACAAAACAAATTTATATTTCGAAGCGAGAATCTCGTAGTCCCCGAGCCAACAGGTGCCTTGTCGATGGTGAGCGTTCGTGTGTTTCGAGAGGCGCTGAAAGGGGCGCACGATTGGCGCATTCGCAGGTGCATGTACTCGATGCGCACGCGGCCTGGCCGTATATGTCCAGTTTCCTTGTCCTTTTGTGTTGCTTCGTGGTCGTGCCCGGACCAGTTCGAAGAATTTGCTAGCGGCCCGGCTGGACCAATCCCTTCGTCCAGGTGGTTCCGTTTGCGTTTGAGTTCACCCGGTACACGATCGCCTGTGCGGTTTCCTCGTAGGTTGCGTATGGGAGGTGCCAGGTCCATAGAGACTGCGCCTCTCTCACCTCGGCGACCTGTTCGCGCAGCATCGAGAGGTGTTCTGGAACGCGTTGTCTATCATGGGGCACGCACAACTCTGAGAAGGTTTCTCGGGCGATATCACATGACGGCGATTCCTCGCCGTTTTTCAGCGCGTGGAGCCAGTGGTAAGTAGCCCGCCACGTCTGCATCGTTGGTTGCGCCTCGATGATCGTCGTATCTCCACCAGCAAGGGTCGAGGCGGTCGCGAGCGCTACCTCGGTGCCGAGCCCGAGGTGTTGCATCAGTATCGAGCTAACCTGATACGGTTCGCACCCAAACGCCAGGGCGGTCTCCTGTCTGTCTGTTGAGTCACCCTTCGTGTTTTCGTACCAGACGCCGAACGTTTTCTGGTCTTTGATGAGAAGGAGCGCGAGTCCCGCCAAGCGAGAGAATCCTACCAACATCCCCTGTTCGTGTCCCACTCGACCAACGCTCAACCCGAGGTGGTATCCGATCTCGATCTCCGACATCATATCCTTAAAAAGGGGTGACCACACCTTCGTTGCGGGCCCTGAATCGAGGGTTCTCTCGCAGATGCAATTGATGGCGAGGATAAGCGCCGACGCTTTGACTCCGAGGATATCTACAGCTGCCGCGAGCTCTGGTTGTTTAATCGAGTCGTTAAGTTGGGGAAGATTCGCAGCGCGGAGGAGGCTACGGAGTGGAAGGCCGGGGCTCGCCAGAAGTCGCACAAATTCTGTGGGAGAAACAAGATCGTTCCAGCATGCTCGCACCAGGTGCGGGAGGTTGGTCGGGATGCGAGCTGTAGCGCGAACGATGGAGTACGCGTGACTCCAACTCTCGTCGTGTAATTCGTCCATTCTGTTCATAGACCTATAGCTGTCCTGCCGTTACCACCTAGTTGCTAGCGGCTTTTCTACGCATTCCCTTGAGGTAAGGGTGCTGTGGGGCCGCTTTTATTTTCCACCTCTGACCAGAGGAGGGAATGGCGGAGGGGGATGAGAATTAGCAACATGTTGTTTTTAGGTTTAAGTGCCTGTTCCTACGTAGCGGTGCACGCAAACGAACCGGTCCGATGGGCGCTTCCGGTCAAGGACTCCCCAAACCCAACAGAGACGTCAATAGGGCTACTTTGGGGGCGTGTACGTGTGCGACTACGACACCGAGGATGGCGCTTGTGACGTCTCAAGCGAAAGTTCGCCCTCAGGCCGCTTCTTAGTGACCAGGTACGCAATTCCGATGCTGATCGCGTAGAGAACGGTTAGGGGCACCGCCATCAAAAACTGCGTGAAGACATCCGGCGGTGTGATGATCGCGGCGATCAGGAAGATTCCCACAACGGCGTGCCGGAAGAATCGAAGAAGGATTGTGTGATCGACGACGCCGACTCGGGCGAGAAAGTAGGTGACAAGTGGTAACTCAAAGACGGCCCCAAATCCAACGACGGTCGTGAGGGTCATCGAGATCTGGTCGCCGATGCGGATCGTTGGGGTCACGCCGATAGATTTGAACTCCTCGTGGAAGAAGGCGTAGCTCAACGGGAGTACGGAGAGGTAGCAAAAGATAGCGCCTCCGAGAAAGAGCGTTGTACTCAAGAATACGAAGGGAAGTACCAGTCGTCGCTCATGGGAGTAGAGACCGGGCGCGATGAAAAGCCAGAGTTGGTAGAAGAGCGCTGGAGACATCAGGAAAGCTCCAGCGACCACAGAGACCTTGAGTTTGAGTATCCACGCCTCGGTCGGGGAGGTTCCGATCAGGGGGCTATTCGGAAAAGCTAGGAAATAGGGGGCGCAGAGTATCTCGAAGATCTCTCCCGCGTAGCAGTACGCTCCCACCGCTCCTATAGTGATGAGGAGAAACGAGATCACGAGACGCTTCCGGAGCTCCCGCAGGTGCTCCATCAGGTGCATCTTGTTGTGGTTCGGATCGTACTCCCTCATGCGTTTTCAATCCGGGTCGCGTCGGCTGGCGGGGCGTCGTTCGGAGTGGATGGTTGTGACGATGGTTCCTCGGGTGCTCTCTCGGTAGCAAGGGGCCGAGAGGAGGTTCCCACGGCGCCGGTCGGGGGTGAGAGGATCTCTGTCTTGAGGCTTCTAAGGGCTTGGAACTCACCGTTGAACGCGTTGCGAGCGTCTTGACCGGGTGTGTAGACCGAGTTGTAGAATTCCCTTCGGAGAGAGTCCGATGTTCGCTTCACCTGGCCGGTGAGCTTGCCGAGGGTTCGAGCGAGCACAGGGAGCTGCTCAGGTCCGAAGAGGACGAGCGCTACCAAGAAGATGACCACGATTTCTGAAAGGTTAACACCCACGCAGTGACATACCAGAGAAGGCTACAACGTGAGTAATAATGGCAGGATAGAGCCTCCCGGCGCAACAGCGGGAGGGTGAAAACTATGGAACTTCCCAAGACCTTGATCATTATCGGTTTTAGTATCGTTCTGCTCGGCGTGGTCGCATGGGGCGCTCAACGGGTCCCGTGGTTGTACTCGTGGTTCGGCCACCTCCCTGGGGATATTCGGATAGAGGGGGAGCGGACCTTCGTCTACGCGCCGATCGTGTCGATGCTCGTGGTGAGCGTTATTGTGAGTATGATCGCGTGGTTGGTGCAGCGGCTGATGGGGAGGTAGTTCAGCTTGAATAAAGCTCCCCGAGCGCGGTCAATTCTTCCATGAGGTGCTCCTCTATGATACCTCTGTGACGTCATTTCGTAGAGCAGTAGGGAATCATGTACAATCCGGGGCTACACTTTCACTTCATCGGTATCGGCGGATCGGGGATGTCTGGATTGGCCGAGATCCTTCTTACCTCCGGATTTAAGGTCTCGGGTTCCGATGTGAAGGCATCCGATGTCTCTCGGCGACTTGAGCAGCTCGGCGCGCAGGTGTTCATCGGACACGCGGCTTCTAACATCCCGCAATCAGCTTCCCTTGTCGTGTACTCCTCCGCTATCACCGGGACGAATCCGGAGATTCGTGAGGCTAAGAAACGAAAACTTCCGATCGTTCGACGCGCCGAGGTGCTCGCTGAGCTTATGCGGCTCAAGTACGGAGTAGGGGTCGCCGGTTCTCACGGTAAGACAACAACCACGAGTATGACGAGCGCGATTCTTGACGCCGCGCATCTCGATCCAACCGTTGTGATCGGTGGGCAGGTTAAGTCGCTCGGAACGGGCGGCCGTCTCGGAAAGGGTGACTTTCTTGTAGCCGAGACCGATGAGAGCGATCGAAGCTTCCTTTTGCTGAAACCCACCGTCGCGATCGTCACAAATATCGATGACGAGCACATGAACGCTTACCGCTCACGGCGAGATCTTGAGGAGTCCTTCAATCGATTTGTGCAATCGGTCCCATTTTACGGGCTCGCTATCTTGTGTATCGACGATCCGGTGGTTCGTGAGATCGCTTCGAGCGTAAAGCGACGTGTCTTAACCTACGGATTCTCTCCTGACGCGGACCTCCAGGCGATGAACATCGAGGCGACCCTTCACGGCATGCACTTCGATGTGGTTCGCAAGGGCGAGAACCTCGGTCGATTCACCCTGCCGATGTGGGGGCGTCACCTCGTTCAGAACTGCCTCGCGGCGATCGGTGTGGGATTGGAATTCAATGTTGATGTGGAGACGATTCGCGGCGCGCTCGCCGCGTTCGGTGGTGTGAAGCGTCGTCTTGAGGTGATCGGTGAGGCCGCCGGCGTTACCGTGATGAGTGATTACGGACACCACCCGACCGAGATTCGCGCTACCTTGCGCGCCATTCGCGAGTGCAGAGCCGGCTCTCAGGGTCGCATCTTTACCGTGTTTCAACCACACCGGTATTCCCGCACACAACAGAGCTGGAATGAGTTCCTCTCCGTATTTGGCGACACCGACCATCTGGTGATCACGGATATCTACGCGGCGAGTGAGAAGCCGCTCGTTGGCATTACGAGCGAGAGATTCTTTGACGCCGTTGTTCACCCATCAAAGGAGTTTGTTCCCGCGATTGAGAATTCAGTCGCCGCGCTTGTTCCGCAGCTCCGGGCTGGTGACCTCGTGTTGTGCCTTGGCGCCGGATCCATTGGCTCGATGCCGGAGAAGTTTCTCGCCGCGCTCGATGAGGCGCCACTTCCGCAAGCTACCGTCGATGAGGCCGTAGCGCTTGTCGCGGGCATGGGGCTGTAATTCACGGGCAGGGAGATGTCGGTAGCGCGCGCACCCCTCACGAATGTTCCCTTTGATGAGCGACTAATCGCCGTTGTTCAGGGGTTGGTTACGGCTCCGATCCGGGAGCGCGTTCTAGGTTCATCCCTTTCGACCTTCGCCATCGGTGGAATGGTACGCGCCGTTGTAACTGTTGAGAGTCCCGATGAGTTGTCGCACGTTCTGGCGTTCCTCTCACGAGAGGGGCAGGAGTATCGGGTTATCGGTAACGGAAGTAACGTGCTCTTCGGTGATGAGCCCCTCGCTCTCTGGATTATCAAATTAGGGAGTGGCTTTCGGCGTGTGGATACGCTCTCGCGGGGAGAGCTGGAGGTGTTTGGTTCCGTTCCCCTGATGAGTTTCGCTCGAAAGCTATCGGATGACGGACTTTCCGGGCTCGAATTCGCGGCGGGTATTCCCGCTTCTATCGGTGGCGCTGTCTTTATGAACGCTGGCGCGCATGGGAGCGAGATCTGCTCTCGGATCGTTGAGGTTCGAGGCGTGCTCGCCGATGGCGCGGGTGTTGTGTGGAGTCGGGATGAGCTTCCGTGGCGGTATCGGCACTCCGGATTGCCGGTTGGTGCCGTTATTACCTCGGTTCGCCTCTCCCTCGTAGAGGGGGACAAAACGACGATCTCGGAGCGATGCGCGCATAACCTCGCGGAGAGAAGGGCTCGACAGCCGCTTTCACTTCCCTCGGCGGGATCTGTTTTTAAGAACCCATCACCTGACCTTCCTGCCGGGATGCTCCTTGAGCGGATCGGGATGAAGGGATTTGTGGTCGGGGGCGCGATGATCTCAGAGCTTCACGCTAACTGGATCGTGAATCCGAAACGTGAGGCGTCGGCGA
>JBIJBE010000081.1:0-2933 GCA_044345405.1 Bdellovibrionota bacterium | reverse complement strand
GCGCGGGATTCGAAACCCTCCTCCTTGGCCTTATGGTAGAGATGGTCTTTGCGATTGTAGTCAGCCATAGGCGCTAACCTAGCACCTTGCCCCCCTGAAAGCACCGATACACCCTCGTTTTATTCATTAACTGCTTGAACTTAGGTCGGGAATGTCTTCGGATTGTAATATTTCGATTGGATATAGAAAAAGACTTGAAAGACGCCGAAGTCTGCTATAGAAAAACTATAGAAACGAATTGTGGAGGACATCATGGGTAACGATTTATTGGTAATGGGAATCGACTTCGTGTGCGCTGTACTTACACTTGCCTTCATCGCTAAGCTCCTCTGCCAGGCGATGCCGCACGGACAACTTGGTGAGGTCTATGGCGTCGCTAAAGTTTCACTTCGTGGGCAACAAGTAGCTCGTCGGTTGCGATAAGACGAACGGAACAATGTACAGCGATCCTCCGCAGGGGTATCGTCGGCTTTTGTAGCCGAAGGGAGATGTTTCATCTCCCTTTTTTGTTTAAGATTTGGACCTCTACCTTTCATGATTGGCGACCAAGCTCAGATGTTCTCCTCAGAGGATTCTTCCCGACCGCAACCTAACCTGACCAAGGGGCTTAACGACCCTCAAGCGGAGGCTGTGGTTCATGGAGATGGGCCTATCCTCGTTCTCGCTGGCGCGGGAAGCGGCAAGACTCGGGTGCTGACCCATAGAGTCGCGCAGCTTGTACTTGAGCAAGGTGTTCCCGCCTCTCGTATACTCGCGGTTACCTTTACCAACAAAGCCGCGCAGGAGATGCGCGAACGGTTGCACTCCCTGTTAGGCACAGATGGGGAAAATCTGTGGATAACTACCTTCCACTCAGCGGGATTAAGAATTCTTCGACATAACGCGTCCCGTCTTTCCTATAGTAACCAATTCGTCATCTACGACGATCAAGATACAAAGGGCGTGCTGAAGCAGGTGTTGAAGGAACTCAACATTAATGAGGACCGCTATCCACTCGATACCTTCTCACGAGCTATCGATAAGTTTAAGAACAACTACATCCTTCCCGCCGAGGCTGGACAGCGAGCGTCAAGTATTGAGACCGATCTGCAGGCGCAGGTGTACGACCGATATCAAAAGATCCTCCTCGCGGCGAACGCGATGGATTTCGGCGACCTCCTCGTGAATGCGGTGCGAGTGTTGCGAGAGTTCCCAGAGGTTCTTGATTACTACCGCCGAACCCTTCACTACATCTTGGTTGATGAGTTCCAGGATACGAACAAGGTTCAGTACATGTTCATCCGCTTGCTCGCGGAGCCGCGACGCAACCTTTTCGTGGTAGGCGATGACGACCAGTCCATTTACGGATTCAGGGGCGCGACTATCAGTAACATCCTTGAGTTTGAGAAGGACTATCCGAGCACCAAAGTTGTAAAGCTTGAGCAAAACTATCGCTCAACCGGAACGATCCTTAACGCCGCGCACGCCGTTATCGAAAAGAATAAATCTCGAAAGGCGAAGAAGCTCTGGACCGCGGGAGATGACGGCGACCCTATCCGAACCTTTATTGGGTACGATGAGAACCAAGAGGCGGAGTTCATCACCTCTGAGATTCGTAAGCTTAGCACCCAGGGTTATAAGTATTCTGAGATGGCGATCCTCTATCGAACGAACGCGCAAACGCGAGCGCTTGAGGAGTCGTTGGTACGAGGAAAGATCCCGTACAAGATCTTTGGAGGTTTAAAGTTCTTCGACCGTAAAGAGGTTAAGGACATCCTCGGGTACGTTCGGCTTCTGATAAATCCAGCGGACAATCAGGCTTTTCAGCGGGTGGTGAATACGCCGCCTCGCGGTATCGGCGCTCAAGCGGTACAGGCGATAGCCGATGAGGCTCGCGAGACCTCGATGCCGTTCTTGCACGCTTCAGTTACGGTCGCTCAGTCGAACAAGCACGTGAAGAAGTTCGTTGAGCTCATGGGAGAGTTGAAGCAGGCAGCTCAAACGATGAAGTTGGGAGAGTTCCTCGGATTCATCGTCGAGAAGACTGAGTACGGCCCACGCTTGGCCGCGATGAAGGATCCGACAGCTCAATCCCGAATAGAGAACTTACAAGAGTTAGAGTCCCTCGGTCGCACCATGGAGAGACCTGAGACCCCAACTGAGGAGGTCATGAAGGACTTCTTGGATCGTATCTCACTCACCTCCAGCGCTGATGTGCCGGCTGGCGAGGCGGGAGCGAACGACCCAAATCAAAAAACCGATACGGTTTCGCTCATGACCCTTCACCTCGCGAAGGGGTTGGAGTTCCCGGTGGTGTTCCTTGCGGGTATGGAGGAGGGGCTCCTTCCTCACTACCGCTCCCTCGATGACGTTGTTGGACTCGAAGAGGAACGACGGCTTTGTTACGTGGGCGTTACGCGAGCGATGAAGGTTCTCTATCTGAGTCGGGCGCACAACCGCGGTATGTTCGCGGCAGGCGGAAGCGCCGGAAGCGCTGGTGGAGCCCGAGTGGTGAGCCGCTTCGCGAAAGATATCGACCCGAAGAGCCTTACCGCTGTTGGAACGGAGCGTTCGCAGGGCGCGTCATTCATTGAGGGATACCCTCGGTTCTCGTTTGATGATGACGATGATATCGACACTCGTATCGAGGATGATTACTCCAATACGTGGCGCAGAAAGAAGAAGTATCCTTCACGTAACGACTCGGAGCCAACGTATTCATCGAAGACAAACGTGTCGCTTGATCAGATTCGGAATCTCTTGGTGCCCGCTGACTCGATGAAGCAGGAATCGAAGACTCCCGCGGAGTATCACGGGAAACCATCCGCCGCGATTGAGCAGCTTGCCCCCGGCGTTGAGGTGATTCACCCAACGTTCGGCAAAGGGTGCGTTGAGAGCGTTACGGGAAGTGGCAACACCGCCAACGTTACGGTTAAGTTTGATTCGTTCGATGA
>JBIJBE010000038.1:0-34992 GCA_044345405.1 Bdellovibrionota bacterium | reverse complement strand
TTGAGGCGATGAAGCCACTCGCTCAGCAGTTATTTGGAGTTGGAGCGTAGCGCCCCAAAAAGGAAGGGGTTCGAGTCTCATGAGGCCATGAGAGGAACGAACCCCTAATAGCTAATCCTTTCTTGGTACATTTACCACAACAGCGCAATCACGTCCCGAATCAATCCGTACCCCATCAAACCCGAGAGCAGCAAAATGCAGGCTGTCGAGCTTACGACCTGAACGACGAATGGCACCGGCATGCCGATCCCCTTGAAGATGGCACACACGAGGTGCCCACCGTCAAGAGCGGGAATCGGCAAGATATTGAAGAGCGCGATTGCGCAATTCAACGCCGCAAAGGTCATGACCCAAATGAAGCCCGGATGCAGCTTTCGCTGCACGATCCGATTAGTCTGCTCGACCATCTGTATGGGCGAGCTGACATTTTCGACCGGCCTCTGGAGAGCAACGAGCATATCAACGCTCGCCTCCTTCACCATCGAGCAGGCCAGGCCAGTAGCCTTCCACAACGTGATGGGCTGTCCCACCGCCTTAGTGCCCTCGTTCGGGAGATGAACTCCCACAGAGGTCGGGGAATCAGTGTCCACCTTATCAACAGGCTGTGGAGCTCCAAGCAACCACAGAGTGAGGATTAGCGTGCCCATCGAGCACGCCAGATTCACACACACGCCCGCTGACATGACTATCGCTTGCTTGTACCCAGGTTGATTGCAATACAAGCGATCGGCGGCGAGCAACATCGCGCTCTCATCTTCGGTTCGTCCCTCAGAGAGAAGCAACGTGCGCTCTTGGCCCTGCATACCTTCGAACATACCGTGAATGCGCACATATCCTCCCAGTGGGAGGGCACGCACGACCCACTCGATCTCCCTCATCCGACCACGACGGGTTCGAAATCCGAAGATCTTCGGCCCGAGGCCGATAGAGAAGGTCGACACGGACATCCCGAATAATCGGGCCGCGACCAGATGCCCTGCCTCATGCAGGACGATCGTAACGACCATGACGCTGACAACCACAAAAACCGCAAACATGTGACACTCCTTCTTCTAGAAGCGAAACGGGGATAGAGAAAACCTCGTACAGCACAAGACTCGAACTACCCGTATGAAATTGTCACAAAGAGATCGTGCGCCGCTGGAGCCCCCCATTGGCGTGGAATCACTGAAAATGCAGGATATCGAAGAAAGGAAGACTAAGAAACTTTCATGCGGCTGGAACGCCTAACCCATCGATTTTAGGGACCTACGCTGTCGAAGTACAACGAACAAGCCGTAACGTCTACTCGCCATACGGTGCGAAATGACACATGAACTACTTACTCATGCACTGGGCAGGTCGTGCCGGGCCGCTCACACGGATCAACGTGCGGCTCTGGCACCGGATCGCGCTGAGGAACGGTATTCGGCTCTCGTTCAGGCTCAACATCAGGACGGGTCGGAACGACATCAGGATCTTTGGTGGGAGCGACCGCGGGCTCCCCGTTCACGACGAGCGCCGCGCGAAGATTCGGCATACTCAACTCATGTAGACACGCTTCTTTACCTCGAGTAACGATCATACCCACCTCCTATGGATAGATAATACGTGGACAGTTGTTCGGCGCGAAGCGGGACACGATGTGTTGGTCCCACAACGCCTCCATCCGCTCGTTCCGTTCGACCCTCTGAGTAACGATCTCTCCTGGCTGGTGGCGACCACCGAGCAAGGAGATCTTTTTGTCATCGGGAAATACCAACATCATATCGCTCCCTGAGATATACGGGGTACCCTCCTGTCGAACGAAGAGCCGGGTGTACTGCAGCTCAACGCGGATATCGAGCGCCTTGCTGCTTTGCTTCCTCCGATGCGCGCCAGAATCAAGGAGTTGGTTACGTAGTTCAAGAAAGTGATCCAACATCCGATTGCGAAGCCGCTGGGGCGCGAAGTCGAAGGGCTCGCCACTATCCTGTGTCCCCTCCTCCTGCCGTTGCGGAGGGCCTCCCTCTGACTCACGAGAGGGTGGAGTCTCCTCTCGCGCTGGAGCCTCGTCAACGTTGGCGTATCCCTTCGCCCACGCCTCCTCCATCGACAAGAAGGAGGAGTGCAGGTCGAGAAAGAAATTGACCATGGGATTAATTTTATCGTGCTCGACCCGTGCGGCGACCATCGCCTCCACTACCGGAAGGGTAAGGGACTCCGAATATCGCTCTCCCGCGAGCCCCCGATGAATATGTCGCGGGGACTGCCACCGCGAGTACGCCCACTCGTTATAGTTCTCCCACCGAAACGCTGGCCCTTTTCCGTGCGGCCACGCGTTCGCGAAACTCGCCCATCGGCAACAAGAGGTACCAACATCAAAGATCGGGAGCTTCAGCGCCTCGGCCTCCTCAGCAAGCCCCTCCGGTGTGAGATCGAGGGTGTTGATATCTACACCGTTCTCGATAGCCCACACGATCTTTCGATGAAAAACCCGTTCAGGCACGAGCCACATCCGAACTTCTGGCAAGAGATCGTTGTGAAAGTGGTCGTTAAAGATAAGCGCGGCGTACGGCTCCCCATCATACGATCCCTTGCGCGCCCACTCCTGAGAGAGGGGACGAGCCGCGGCCTCAAGGGAGCGAGCGATCGCCTTAAAGCCCCGCGTGAAGTGATACTCGGTCTCTCCTCCAACTCGCATTGAGGCAGCGAGCCACGGGCACATCTTCAGCCAACGCTGTCGAGATTCACGGGTCGAGAGATCGATCGCGTTGCGGGGATCCAGCCCCCGCAGTCGCGCTCCCGATCCGGGATAGGCCTCGATATCTTTATATCGATATCGAATACACTCCCCCTTGAGCTCATCCGCCAGGTGCTCCAAAAGCCACTTATTGGATTCTTTCAAGCTTCGGGTATACCCCTTCCGTACATTGAGTCCGTACCGAGCCGCCGCCATCAATCGGAACGCCTGCGCGGCCTCTCGAAGGGGCTTCTCGATCATCCTAGAATTTTCGGGACCGGGAGGGCTATCGATGCCATACACCTCAGAATAAAAGGAGCGCGCCTCTTTAGATCCCCTGCCAAGCAGATTAATCTCCCGAAAATATTCCTCCTCCTGTTTGTAGAACGACTGCGCCGCGAAGTATTCGCGGAAGGAAACAACAAAGGCGGCGACGCGACTATCACGCACGTGCGTGTCTTTGATCGATCCTAGCGCGGTCAACCGCTGCGCGAAGTAGCGCCACGGGTGAGGTGAGTCCGGAAGGGATACGGGAAACTGATGCACAATCTGTGGGCCACCTAAATTGAACCTCCTCCCCGGAAACTGGTGTCCCTTAATCGCTCCAAGGAGCGCGGGTCGTCCCACAGGCTCCGGAACTCGGGGTTCATCAACCACTGAGGAGCACATCGAGGAGTGCGCGAACCACTTCCACATGTCGACGACCTCATCACGCAGAGACTGCTTTTCGATACGAATGAAGGTCTCACTGATCTTCGCGCACACATCGGCGGGCATTGAGTTATCAATAAGCAACCGGAGATTACTCACGACAACCTCGTCGGCCCGATACAGGAAGCGGATATCGGTCGGCGTAAGATCCCGACTCTCCGGCAGTTGTTGACGGGATCGCTCAAAAGCCAGGATCCGATCAATAAACGCGGGAGCGTTCTTCAAAAAGGTTTGAAGCTCCGACATCGCGCTTGCCGATGGTGCGAGCGGAGCGGAAAAAATATCCTTGAGACAGGAAAAGGCGATCTGCTCCCGCAAACTCTCATCCCGACTTGAGATACGAGGGACCACGAGAAGCTCACTGACCAGCTCCGCGACCTCCAATCGGTCCACGACCTCAACCCCATCGAGACCACGATCGAACTGCACCTCCTGGAGCGCCTTCCAATTACCGGTCTCGATAAAATTATTGAATATCGTCCCTAGACTTTGGGCGCAGCGGTCTCGCTCCTCTCGGGAGAGCCCCGACTGAGGAAGTCTCGCGACGCAGGCGTCATACGCCTCCACAACCGGAGTGAATCCCACATTGCCCTGAATGCACGCCCTAATGATGAGATCCCGAGGGACCCCGCCGACCTGATTCGAATGAGGTTGGTTCGAGGGAAACATAGCGCACTCTCGTCGATACGGTCCGAGCATCGCACGACCTATTGAGAGGGCAAGAGAATAATTGAGGGAAGGTCTGGCGAGCCATGGTCCATGCCAGGCTCCCGGGATAGAGAAACGCCGCATGCGAGCCCGAAAAGCGGGTCGTATGCGGCGTTTCTGAGTTCTCGTTCTAAGAGCCTTAGCCCTGTGGCAGGACGTTGACCAACCTCGGAATCTTCGTTCCCGTAGTAAACACCGTGATAAATCGGTCACCGGTGCCCACCTTATAGGCGGTACCAGCCATCGCCTCAATCACCTTGGCCTTGAGTTCCGCTTCAGCGATAGAAGGCGGAACCTCTACCGTCGCTCGCTTCTTACCACCGATCTGAATCACCACCGTCACCACGTCATCCTGCACGAGCGCTGGATCAAAGCTCGGCCACGGAGAGAGGCTCGCGGCTGTTGTATGCCCCAATCGCTCCCACAACTCCTCAGCGAGGTGCGGCGCGAACGGACACAAGACCGCCACAAACTTCTCAAGGGTATCCCTCGATACCGGCTTGTCACCGACGGTGTTGAGAAACTCCATCATCGTTGAGATCGGAGTGTTGAAGCGCAAGCCCTCCAGGTCCTCGCCGATCTTCTTTACCACCTTGTTGATGGCTCGACGGATCTCTTCGGCCTCGACGTCCACGGCTACTGTTTCACGAACACCGCTCTCAGCGCCCCCCGTTACAAACGCGAAGGCGCGTCGAAGGAAGCGGTGATTACCGTTAATAGCCTTTGAATCCCACGGCCGTGACGCCTCAAGTGGCCCCATGAACATGAGATAGGTACGAAGGGTATCGGCGCCGAACTGCTTCACCACCTCGTCGGGGTTAATAACGTTCTTGAGCGACTTCGACATCTTCGCCACGATGCGCTCAAGCTTCTCGCCAGTCTCCGTATGCGTGAAGGAACCGTCGGATTCCTCTTTCACAAGGTCAACGGATACGAGCGCCCCACGCTTATCCTTAAACGCGTGCGACTGAATCATTCCCTGGTTAAAGAGCTTCTTGAACGGCTCCTTTGTGGAGACCTTTCCGAGATCGTAGAGCACCTTGTGCCAGAACCGTGAGTAGAGCAGGTGTAACACCGCGTGCTCCGCTCCACCGACGTAGAGATCAACCGGCATCCACTTCTTCTCAAGCGCAGGATCCCACGCCGCGTTCGGGTTCTTTGGATCGATGAAGCGGAGGTAGTACCAACACGAACCGGCCCACTGCGGCATCGTGTTCGTCTCGCGCTTACCCTTCTTGCCCGTCTTCGGATCCGTGACGTACAGCCACTCGGTCGCCTTCGCGAGTGGGGACTCGCCCCCATCTGAGGGCTTGTAATCCTCAACCTTCGGCAAAAGAAGGGGCAATTCGCTCGCAGAGAGCGATGTAGATGTCCCATCTTCCCAGTGGATGATCGGGATCGGCTCACCCCAGTAACGTTGACGAGAGAAGAGCCAGTCACGAAGCTTGTAATTAACAACCTTACGACCGAATGAGTTCTTGGCGAGCCACGAGACGATCCGCGCCGCCGCTTCCTCGTTCGGAATCCCCTCAAGTTTCAGCTCAAGTGCTACGGGGTGCGCGTTTGGAAGCATCACGCCGGCGTCAGTCCAGGAGACCTCCCCTTCCTTAACCGCCGCGATCACCTTCTCGGCGGCCTGCGTGGGAACAAGAACGGGGACGATCGGAAGATTAAAGGTGCGCGCGAACTCAAAGTCACGCTCATCATGCGCCGGAACGCCCATCACCGCGCCCGTTCCAAACGTTGCCAAGACGTAGTCGCCAACGTACACCGGAACCTTCTCACCCGTGATCGGGTTCTTCACATATCCACCGGTGAAGACACCGGTCTTCTTGCGGTTCTCAAAGGTTCGATCGAAGTCACTCATGCGAGCGGCCTTCTCACGATACGCCGAAACGCTATCGCGGCAGGCGTCGGTCGTGACCTCATCAACAAGGGGATGCTCAGGGGCGATCACGAAGAAGGTCACACCGAAAAGGGTATCCGCGCGGGTCGTAAACGCGATGAGCTCCTTGTCTGTTCCCTCAACGTTGAAGTTGATCTCCGCACCGGTCTTTCGGCCGATCCAGTTTCGCTGTTGCTCCTTAATCGCCTCGGGCCAATCAACCTCCTCAAGCTCAGAGAGAAGACGCTCAGAGTACTTCGTAATCCGCATCATCCACTGCTTCATCGGCTTACGGACAACGTCGTGGTTTCCACGCTCAGATTTACCGTCAATAACCTCTTCATTCGCGAGAACCGTTCCAAGCGCCGGACACCAGTTCACCATCGCGTCAGCGTAGTACGCGAGGCGGTGTTCAGCTTGGTAGGCCTGAACCGCAACCTCACCCTGCTTCGCGATATCCGCTGGGATCGGAAGCTCCTCAATAGGGCGAGCCTTTTGCTCCTTCTCATCGAAATATGAATTATAGAGGAGAACAAAGATCCACTGCGTCCACTTATAGTAGTCCTCGTTCGTTGTTGAGATCTCTCGATCCCAATCGTACGAGAAGCCAAGCTCCTTCATCTGCCGGGCGAACGTTTGGCAGTTCTTCGCGGTGATGATCGCGGGATGCTCTCCCGTATTCACGGCGTGTTGCTCAGCGGGAAGACCGAACGCGTCCCACCCCATCGGGTGAAGAACATCGAACCCCTTCATGCGCTTGTAGCGTGAGTAGATATCGGTAGCGGTGTATCCGAGCGGATGTCCGATGTGGAGACCCGACCCGGATGGATACGGGAACATATCGAGAACGTAGACCTTCTCCTTCCCCGTCTCGCCCGTCTTGAAGGTAGTGTTCTTCGCCCAATATGACTGCCATTTGGGTTCGATACTTGAAGGTGAATATTCGGCCACGTGAAACCTCGTCCGTTACAAAAAGATGGGGGTCAAACACCCGTCCAACCCACCGAAAGCGAGCTAAGTGTAAAATAACTTTGAGAAGTTGTCGAAGCGTAGAGGATTCAGATCCCCTCAAATCAGGTGCCTAACCCCCTCGTTTCTCGACGTATCCCTCCCGAGATATCATATTGATGCAAAAGACCTCGTCCGAAATCTTTACTTCGATCTCATTTTTAGGTACTTAACCACCCACTGTTCACACAGTATGCGGAGCCGTAGTTCAGTTGGTTAGAACGCTCGCCTGTCACGTGAGAGGTCGCGGGTTCGAGTCCCGTCGGCTCCGCCAATCGCCCTCAAACATCTTCATAGCTTCAAATATCTTCACGGGCGATTGGCGAGACTCGCCCCCTTTAGGGGGCGGTCCGCCACTATTCCCGCTCCGCGCTGTCGCGCAGGGGCTTCGCCCCTCCCGCACGCGGGAAGCGTGCTTCACCCCGATAACATATCCCCCCAATAATAAGACGCGCTTGTCCCACGTAGCGCCGTAGGTGCGAAGGGGAAAGCTAGCGCAGCGTTTCTTTCATAGCAGGGTTCGAGTCCCGCATGCCCCCCGAAGCTTTAGCGAAGGGGGGTCGGCTCCGCCATCCGTCTCGTCTTCTTTAGAAGACGGACGAGATTGGCTAACATCGGCCCCTTCAGGGGGCGGTCCGCCATCATTGGCAGCTCAAGTCGCTCATTACACGTGAAATTCGGCTCCCCTGTTCATCAGACCGAAAAGCGCTTGGGGCGAGGTCTTGCTTTCGCAACTCAGTTGCATATAAGATGACCAACGGTATTCAACCATGGAATATACAGTTCTCCCCACAGCTGGCGCATCTAAGATCCATACGCCGGAGGGCTCTAGAATAGAGGCCCTTCTTAGCTCTGAATCCGGTCGCCTATTAGAAAGCGAACTCCTGAAGCGCCTCGTCGCATCACTAAGCTCACCTCTAAACGTTCTATTCCCCGAACGCGTATCCGAAAACGTAAGACCATTTCATGAGACGTTCGAACACTATGGCATAGACGGCAGAGTTTTTCTTACAACCAAGCCCAACCGCTCATCTTCCATCGTTCGAGAAATCGCGTGCTCTCCTACCATCGGGGTGGACGTGTCATCCGAAGGATCCCTCGCTGCGGCTCTCTCAGCTGGCGTCCCTCCTTCACGAATTGAGGCGACCGGTCCCAAAGATCAGGGATACCTCTCCTTCGCACTTCTGCAAGGGATCGTCATCAACGTTGATGACATCGCCGAGATCGATCTGATTTGCGCGCTCAAGAAAAAGCTCGGAATTGCGGAGAAAACTCAAATCCTCGTTCGCCTCTCCGGATTCAAGAGTCCGCGCAACGCTTTTGCGGTGAGTGATGGCACCTTTGGTGTCTCTATCGACAGCATCCCCGATTTATGGCCGAAGCTTCACGCTCACACCCACGAAGTATCGCTGCTCGGGTTCTCCTACCACCTCAATACCGATTCAATCGAATATCGGGTTCTCGCGCTTGAGCAGACCCTCTCAATTCTCTTCGCCGCCAAGCAAAGAGGTTTCACCCCTCGGGTAGTGAACATTGGTGGTGGTTTCCGCATCAGGTACGCGAAAAATACCTACGAATGGGAGAACTTCATCGTACGCCTCAAAGGCTCTATCACCGGACAGGGTAAGGCCTGCACATGGAACCGGTCCGGTCTGGGCTTCAGCACCGAAAATGGTCGCATCAAAGGCTCGCCTCGATTCATGGACCATGCCGAGCCACTTCCACCTGCGGATCAGTTGTGCGCTCTCCTTCGTCAGGAATTACCCTCATTTTCCGCCGTGCCAGCGGGACGCCTATTGAGCGAGTCTGTATTGGAATTGTGGATTGAACCGGGAAGAGCCCTGCTCGATCAGGTGGGCCTCACCGTGGCAGAGGTACTCAGTGTCCGAAGATCTGAACAGGGGCACCCGCTTGTTGTGTTACGGATGAATCGCTCAAACCTCAATGCTTTTGAACTCACTCTCCTAACCGATCCTATTTTACTTCCTAGAAAGTTTTCTGCCGAACCGTGCGACCATGGGTATTTTCTGACGGGCAACCTTTGCGTCGCTAATGAGCTTTTAACTCCCCGCTCGATTCACTTCGGACAACGAGTCGCACCAGGAGATCTTATCGCTTTCGCGAATACCGCTCCTTACATCATGGATTTTGCTGAATCCCCGACCCTTCACCAACCTGTCGCGCGCAAAGTCGCGGTATGGTTTCGCGAACACGAGACTAAGTGGGCCTTAGATGAAGAGTACCGTCCCTACCTTAAGGAGGAGCTATGATAGCCTCATCAATCCATGAGCTTATTGGAAATACCCCTCTGCTTGAGATCCCAGCGTCGGTCCATGGATTACGCAACGTCCGCCTCTACGCCAAGCTTGAGCTCCTCAATCCATTTGGCTCAATCAAGGACCGCATCGCGAAAGCGATGCTTGCGCCCCATCGCGAACGACTACAACAGGAAAACGCGGTTGTCGTAGAGAACTCCAGTGGAAATACGGCGAAAGCTCTCCAGGCTCTATGCTCAATTGATGGCATTCCTTTCTCTCTCGTCAGTGGCCTGACCAGAGTAAAAGAACAGAAGGATATTTTGCGACTGATGGGAGCTTCAATTGAAGAGGTCCCAAATGCCAGCGACTGTTTCGATCCGAACGACCCCAATGATCCTCAGTACGCGCTTGAGCGGCGAGCTGCCGAATCCCCTAATCAGGTTTTCTTTACATCGCAATTTACCAATCGAGATAACCCGCGAGCACATGCCGAGACGACAGGAATTGAGATAGGCGCGGATCTGCCCCGAGTCGATTTTCTCATAGCAGGTGTTGGCACAGCGGGAAGCTCCTGCGGCACCGCAGATACTCTTAGGCTCGCAAATAGTGAGCTTAAGCTGATAGGCTTAACGGCTCGGAGGCATGATTTCATACCAGGCATTAGGAGCGCCGAGGAGCTATGGGAGAATGGGGTATTTCGCCGTGACGCCTACCATCAACTCCTGTCAGTCAGCTCACGAGACGCTATCGAGGGAATGGTGACCCTTATTCGAAGATGCGGAATACCAGCGGGCCCCTCATCTGGCGCGAATTTTTACGGAGCAGTTGAATACCTACGCACGATCGACAGCGAGCTCACACGACAACATACCGCCGTGCTCTTCGCGTGTGATCGTATGGAAAGTTATATCTCCTACGTTAAGGAACGACGGCCTGATATCTTTGGACTGGAGTCCCGTGGAAAACTATGGCACGACCTCGAAGAGGAGGAGATATCTGAGGCACCTGCCGTAAACGCGCTACAACTGCGAACTCTTATAAGGGATAGGCCTCCCTTAATCATCGATACTCGCTCAACAGTTGCCTACTCCCTTGAGCACCTGCCAGAGGCACTTAATTATCCACTCGAGGATCTCCAACGTATTCTTCAAACAAGCGTTCCTTTCCCGAGGGAGCGCGCGATAGTCTTTGTGTGTCAACATGGAGTATTCACTCGTCCCGTCGCGGCGTACCTCGCGAAACGGGGATTCGAGGCGTTCTCGCTGGAGGGCGGATACCGCGCGTGGCTGAACGCGCCTGAGGCTGTAAAGTTCGTCGCGAATACATAATTATTTCAACAACGAAGAGGTAGATCATGAGAATCGGATTTCTTGGCAAGGGGGGAAGCGGTAAAACGACTATTACCGCCGCTTTTACTCGCTGGCTGGAGGGGATGGGAACCCGAGTCATAGCAATTGACGGTGATGTTAACACGCATCTTCAAGAGGCTCTTGATATAGAGCCCGCTCCACCTCAACTCGGCAGATTGTACGATGAGATAGCTGGCTATGTTCGCGGAGAACGCAAAGACCTTGGAGAGCGTCCGCTACTATCCACAACACCTCCGTCCCCAGATTCTCGGTTTATTACTTGCGACGAAGAGGATCCGTTTCTTGCGCGCTACGCGACAACACGTGGCTCGCTGTCCTTCTTACGGGTCGGAGGTTTTCAAGAACATGATGTCGGCGCGAACTGCTATCATACCAAGCTGCACTCTATGTGCGTAGTCCTCAACCATCTCAAAGATACTGAAAATGATTGGGTAGTCGTAGACGCGACTGCGGGTGTCGACACACTCTCTACTTCGCTCGTTGCGGCATACGACCTGAACGTCTTTGTGATTGAGCCGACTACTAAGTCGATAAATGTCTACAAAGATTACCTCGCTACGGACGCGGAGTCAGCGACGCGCACGGTCGTACTGATCAATAAGGTAGTATCAGAAAGTGACCTTGATTTTGTTCGAAAGGCGCTTCCTGACGCGTGCATCGTTGGTAGCGTCTCTCACTCAGGACACCTTCGCCACAGTGAGCAGGGAGATCCTGCCGCGTTTCGAGCCTTTGTCGACGAGCACGACAACGTGTGGAGAACCCTTAAGAGTGAATGTAGTCGGCGTCGACGCTCCTGGGGAGCGTTCCAAACGCGCCTTCATGAGATTCATCAGAAGAACTGCGAATGGTGGTACAACGCCTACTACAATCAGACCCTACATACCGGTCTCGATGGACCATTTGAGTCAGATGGCAAACCCACCTAAAACTACCAGGGAGTAAAACTACCAGGGAGTAGGTTGTGCAATTCTTTCTAACGCAGCGATCAACGTAGTAGCTTTAACTCGAACAAGAAGCCGGACTTTGTGTTTTCGATGACAACCTTTAAGCTGGCTTATACTATTCCTTCTTAAGTTTATATCCACCCAAAGCCAGCCAGTGATACCACACGACCCTTACGAACTTCACTATTGGGCTTGCCACGTTGACGAGACTCACCCTCTCTTATCCCCGAGGCCCCTCGGGAGAGAAGTTGCGGGAGAGAAGTTGGGGTGGACCAGATTTC
This sequence comes from Bdellovibrionota bacterium, assembly GCA_044345405.1. Taxonomy (GTDB): domain Bacteria; phylum Bdellovibrionota_C; class UBA2361; order UBA2361; family OMII01; genus OMII01. The sequence continues at coordinate 23,126 of JBIJBE010000038.1, read as the reverse complement.
TGGGGCGCTCTCGATCCTGGGTGGGGTTTTTCCCCGCCACAGGGTTCGACCGCTCTTACGCCCAAATACGGCTTAGGGCTTGCCTACTTAGAACTGATATCCAATACCGGCAATTAAGGAGAGATTGTTATAATCTACTCTGTAAGAGCCGTTGCCGTTGCTCAGGTCTGTTCCTGGTGCGGACATAAATCGCCCCTCCCCATAAAAGCGCCAGCTTTCGTCCAGTGGAACCTCAGCTCCCAGTATTGCCTGCCATGCGAAGACTTGGTCCTCGAGATCTTTTTGGTCCGATATCCCCACCAATTCGACGTCAGAATCAATTTCTTGAAGAAGCCCAACTCCTAATCCTACGTACGGCGACCAAGTGTCGGAAAAATCAAGGAAGTAGTACCCATTTGCGATAATTGCCACTGACGCAAGGTCACCACCATCAGCGATTATCATTCCTCCGGATCCCTCAATCTTGTCGATGTCGTTCCGCCGGTACGAATATTCAAGATCGGCGGCGAAGCTCCTGTTAAAGCGGTACCCCCCAGCCATCCCCACTATCGCTCCTGCCTCTAAGCTAGCGTCACCAGAGGGAAAGCTTGGACCGCTCCCGTCAAAGTCCGAGTCGAGCGCAAAATTGAGGCCCCCATGGAGTTTAACAAACGGTCCCTGGTAATCCGGATTGTCCGCGAATGATTGTTGGGATCCCCCAAACATCATGAGCATCACTGCCACACAGCCTATGCGCATAACTCTGTTCAAACCATTTTGAGCTCCCATGTTCCGCATACCTCCAAAAAAAATAGGCCCTAAAATTCCCTTGTAGACTGAGCTGTAGCCCTTCTTCAACTCCCTAAGTATTTGGAATGCATCAGTGGCGAGCAAAATGCACGAGTGGTAAGCTCCTCACATGAGCGGAACGAAAAAACAGTCGGTAAGTTTGTTTAACTCAAACGCGGTGTCCGTCGAGAGGTACTTCCTCTTCAGCTCAGTGGCGCTCATTGTAATCTTCGCATGGATGGAACCTGCTGGGGCGGCCGGTATCGGTTGGTGGAAGGGGCTTGTTTTCTGGACTATTCAAATATCCATCCTCATCCCCCTTTTGATTGCCACCCAACATATCGCCTCTCAGTACGTTAATCTCAGAACTCCCCAGAACCCATGGATACAAACAGCGCTGTCTGGAGTGGTGGCGTCCCTACTGTTCGTGCCTATTGCCTACTCTCTTGATCTGCTTTTCGCGATCCCTGACGATGTATCTTCCGACAGTATCTTACTTGGATTGATTGACGAAGCCGCGGGCGTGCTCGTCCCTGTGACAATAACCTGGATAGCTCTAAATGCCCCGTGGATATTCCAGCTGGATTTTTCTCTAAAACCACCTGAAGTGGCTCCTGAACAGCCTGGCGATAGTAAAAAGAACCTTTCCGAGGACACACAACAAACCGGGCGATTTCTTCAGGAGCTGAGGAACCGAGCTTCAGGTGATTTGATTTCGATCAGCTCGGAGCTGCATTACCTCCGTGTGACCACCACTGACGCGGAGGTCATGTTTCTCTACAACCTAAAAGACGCCATCGAGGAGCTTCCGTCTAACTCCGGAGTGCAGGTTCACAGATCCCACTGGGTATCGCGAGATCATGTTAAACAGCTCACAAAAAAGGATGGAAACACCGAGTGCGTTCTTTCAAATGGCAGGACGTTGCCAGTCAGTCGCCGAAAATACTCAGAGGTGAGAGAATTGCTCAATGCTCTCTCGTGAGGACATCACGAGCACAAGAAGCGGCTTTTGTAATTAGTGCGGCTTTCTTAAAGGGACACTAGCTTTCGAATATCTCCCTAGAATTTGCTTCTCGCAGACAGACGTCCATCTTATGGGTGGTTATGGCGAACATTTTCAAGGGGAAAGAAAATCCTTTATCCGACTGGCTGGTGTTCGCCGAGCATGAAGAAGAGCTGAGCAAAGGACTCGTTCATCGGCTGCGATTGCAGCAACCTTCGAGCCTCTTGTCGCAGCGATTCAAGCTCATCACCATCCTTGAGCGCCATCGATAGGAGCGTATGCAAGAACCCGCTCAGCTCCTCCGACCGTTTATAGGGAAGCGCACCGTGAGGAGATGGCAAGAATGATACGATCCCCTCGGCGCCACTTTTGAAGAGAGCCGAGGAGCTGAGCGTGTCATCCCGAAGTTTTCTCCCTCGTGGAGAGAAAGGGTTCGCTTCATTTATGGCGTCCCCCACTATCTCACTCGCGATAATACGGCCAATCAGAGGAGCCATGAGCACGCCATTTCGATAGGTACCCGTCGCTAAGGAAAGTCCGGGACACTCGGTCGATCCAACTAAAGGGTATCCGTCAACGCAGATAGGTCGGCTTCCCACCCGAATAGACTCAATGGTTGCCGAATCGAGGGAGGTATTAAATTCATGAACAACCTCATGCAGGAGGTCGTGAACCTCCTCAACAGATGCTCCCGTTGATGTCCCGGGACAGGAGGCAGTGCGATTGGTTGCTCCCACGTAAATTCTTCCCTTGCCACGTGGGACAACGTGAATTCCACAAGCAAAATCACGATTAGGAGAACGTAGCACATGAGGAAAGTGTTCGGAGGTCTCAAGAATAAGGGAAGTGCCCTTGCCCGGCATGAGCCGTGGAGATGACAGTCGTGCTTCATCGGGAAGCGCCTCAAGAAGAGCCTGCGTTCCAACGCCTGCGGCCAACACCACATGGTCTCCCTCAAGCTCTCTACCGTCGGGGAGCACAACACCACACACCTTACCGCCACGGAGCATAAGGCGGTCTACCCAACAATTCTCGTGGGAGAAGCGAGGATGGCTCTCTGTGGCGGCGTCCAGCGCGGACATGAGAGCAACGGTGTCCACAAATCCCTCTTGAGGGAGCCAGAGAATCTTGCGCGGTAGATACCGCTCGTTTGGATGATAGCCGGGAACATCACACTCATCGACCGTTTCATACGGGCTCCCAAATCGTGCGAGCTCCCTCTCTATCGCCTGAATATTCCTTAGATCATGTCGACCGAACGTGTTCGCTACGATAAACGTGCCCATGCCACTATCTATAGCGCTACCACTCAGAGCAGACAGCTCAGCTAGCCATTCAGGATAGAGGGAACTCGACCGAACGCGAAAAGCGGTCTCCTCTTTATCGAGGGCAGAATTCTTATCCGCTGTAACCTCCGCGAACGCCCCAAGCATCGCACCAGCCGCGAGCGAAGCGCTCTCCCGTCGACCGGATAAGGGTCGAACCTGACAGACCGAAACCCCCTTCCGCAGAAGAGCTAATGAGATGCTCCCCCCTATAATCCCGGAGCCGACAACAATTACATGAGTGGAGTGGTTTGTTACAACATTCATCCCCGTGATGTACCACGGGCCCTTGCCATATGCAACCGAGTTGCGTATAGTCCCCCCTCGCCCGATGTTCGGCGTTTTTACGAGGCCTTAGTAGTTATGTCATCCCCTGCCCACGTCCCGCTCCACTCTTTCACAGAAGCTCCCCTTTCCTTGCCCCCAAGAGCGATTGTCATCTCAGGCACCTTAGGCAGCGGAAAGACAACCCTCCTTAACCATCTCCTGCAAACGACCGCGGCATCGAACAAGCCTGGCTCTTTTGTTGTTATTGAAAACGACATCGGCGCAACCAATACTGACAAAAACCGCTTGCGGACCAGCCCAGAGAACGTGCTCGAAGTTACTGCGGGATGCATCTGCTGCAACGACCTACACTCACTCCAGGCGGCCGTCACTCAGCTACGTGCGCAACCTGAGATAACGACGCTCTTCATTGAAACAACGGGAATCGCGAAGCCGTCCGCCGTGAAAAACCTCCTTCATAAGCTTAAAATCCCAACGATGGTGATCGTAACTGTCGATGTAAAACATTTTGATGACAACACACTCTTGGGACGTACCGCCGATACGATTCCACACGCAGACATAGTTGCGCTCACGTGGACTCAAAATGATGCTGGGATTCGCGATGACGCGACTCTCCACAGAGTGATGACAGAGGTCGAGAGGTTCAATCCTACCGCCCAGAAAATAGAGATCGCTCCATCGGGCAAACCTCTCGGTGAGCTGTGCCTTAACGTGCCCTCCCCGCTCGTTTCGGTCGCTTCTTTAACACAAGTGCATTCTGACACCCCACTGCCCGCATTGAGGGAGATATCTCTTTTCACCCGCGGTGTTCAATTTGCGAGCAAACCCCTACCCAAAGCGCACCAAGAATTTACCATCACATTGAACGTCCCCTCAGGTATGAGTCCTGATACCGTCATATCCGCAGTAAAAGCTGGGGCTCCGACTGGCCTTCTCCGAGCTAAGGGTCGGGTCGGGCGCTTTGACCTCGATTGTACTATGGGAGATTGGCAGATCTCTGAATGCCGTGCTGGCAGTGAACGAAACTTTATTACCCTAATCGGGAGACTCCCTCTAACAGCTGAGTCCTTTCCAGAACTCGCATCCACACCAACAGGAGATGAATTATCGATAGATATGAGCGATCCTCTCGTCCGCGAGAAAGCGGTCCAGTTAGTGAACGATCTTATGTCTCGCATCCCGATCAACGTGGTGGAAAATAGTCGACTTATCACCGAGACTGACGCTGGGGAGGCTTGGCGGTATGTCTCTCTCCCCGGATTTCCAGTAGAGACCAAAGAGGCATTTCTACGATCTCTGTGTGAATTTTACCTCAAACAATACGAAGCTCTGAAATCAGGCGCGTTCGATTCCCATCCGACGCTGCCATACTACCAGCGCGAGGTAGGATACAACCTCTCGTGGTTCCTCATCGATTGCGGCGGGCTACTTGCTAAATGGAACTTGGACACCACCATTAGAGAAACCAAGCCGGCTACCCTCTATTTCACCGGGCTTCAAAACGCTCGAGACGCACGACACATAGGTTCGTTTAAAGAGGGTGACGTACCATATCTCAAGACTCGTTTAGTGATGCTGGAAAATGAGGGCGCATCCCCCGCTCTTGCTAACCACGCGATACGCACCTGCGCGCGGCTCTGCCTCGACAAGTCATGGAATCGGGCTTTAAGCTTACTGAGCGACCCGAGCCGGCTCTCCATCAATGCAGGTCAGGGAGTATAGCATGACGCCATTCTCACCCACTCATGCTGGTTACCTGATGCAAGAAGCGAGACAACATGGTCGTGTATTAAGTCAGGAAGAGAGAAGAACGGCACAGCCCCTGCCCGTCCCTGGACAAGACAGATCATGGTGTTCAGAGTTGGTGACTAAATTCAGGGAATTCCTGGAGCCGACATCGCCTGAACGCTCTTCGCCTCCTGACTCGAAATCCTAGCGGAATATGCCTCGCATCAGCGACAACTGGTCCGTGCCACAAAGCTGCTTTTTAACTGCGCAACAACAGAGCCTCAGGCGTCAACTGCAAAGATACGTACTCCGCCATCCTGTTGCCCAACAAGGATCCGGCGACCATCCCTACTCCAGGTAAGCGCGGAAATTCCCGCAGATCCCACCCCATACAGACAAGGCTCAAATGAACCTGTTCTCCATACTATGATCGAACCGTCATCCCCGGTCGTGCACAACATTGAGCCTTTGGGGTTGAACGCTATAGCCGAAATGATTCCTTGATGAATCCCTCTATGAATAGGCTCCTTTCCAGAGGGGCCCTCGCCGCTAAAGTCCCACACGATAAGGTCTCCTTGTCCCGACGTGGCCAAGTATCGGCCAGCGCGATCCCAAGCCAGGGTGCTCACTTTCCCCGGGTATCCCCACATTCGAAGATTTTGCTTCTGGTTAACATCCCACACCAGTATGGAAGAATCTTGGCAGCCACACGCGACATATTTTCCACTCGATGCCCAGCGAACAGATAACATAACCACCTTGTCATGCCAGGTGCTTAGAGCTTCGTCGCTGTTTGGTGACCAGATCGTTCCACCTCCACAACAAACCGTCGCTACACGTTTGCCCTTCTCGTCCCAAGTGATGTCTTGGATCGTACTAGGATGAACTCGCGGTTCGGCGGTAGGTCGTAAATCATCGGAGAGAAAGAACAAGCGCTTCCCACACGATGCCGCTAAAACGTTTTCGTTGGCAGACCAACAAAGATGAGACACCCAATCGGAGAGACGAGGGTCCGCCCTAAGAGATACTCGGTAGCGCTCCTCACCGGTTGAAATATCGGTGGCGACTAAAAATCCATCATCTCCGCCGGAGTAGCAGATGAAGCTATCGTGGCTAACATCAAGCCCCCTTATACCCCCTGTATGCACTTGCCGTGACCAGACGCTACGACCGTCCTGACAGCTTAGGGCAGTCAGCTTGCCGGCCTGGTCTCCAACTAAAAACAGGTCGTCGCTAGCCGTTCTAATGACGGACACAAATTCATCAACGGGCGATGCAATATCACACCGCAGTTTCTTAAAGGGCAGCGTATCAGTCACCGGCCACACACTCCCGCACTCCGGCCTCCAAGCTTTCCCTATCGAGATTTCTCCCAATGAATACAAGTGTACTTCGCCGTGGACGAGACCCCCAAGAATCTAGTCGCTCTGCTTTGAGCAACATGTGCACGCCCTGGAACGCCAACCGCCTATCTTCGCCAGCAATCGCAAAGACACCTTTCATCCTAAAGATGTCATTACCCTTGTCCCTGAGTAAGTCCGAGAGCCAAAGCTGTAACTTCTCTGCGTCTATATCCTCTTCCAATTCAAATCCTGCAGAAGAGATCTCATCATCATGCTCATGGTCCGGCTTGAAAAATCGCTCTTGCACAGGGTTACAGATATGGCCCGCGGCTTTAATAACCAACTCGAACTCGCTTGGTTGATGCTCAGTGAAGAGCGCGTATCTTCCTGGACTACCAAACAGCACCTCGTACGAACTTGAGACCTTGTCAGCGAAAACAAGATCGATGGGGTCCCCCACACTCCGTATCTCATCCCCAGAGGCTACTTCTCTCGCATCATCGGAGAAGCGAACTACCGCATCCCTCAAGATCGCCTCCAGGCGGTCATGCTCCTCGGTTGCGCACGGTAGCAGCAATATGCGCATAGAAGGATCTGGGCCTTGATTGCATTCAATCGAACAGGTCGAAGTGGGAAGCTCGAACACGCCCCCCCACTCAAAAGGGTACTCCGGTTCCAGAAATTTCGGATCAACATCAAGAGCTCGTTGAATATTAAACCCACCGAGGCCCAGAATATGATCCATATCGATGATGGAATCCTGAGTTAGGTACTGCTTCGCGACTCCGTTCATCTTCTTGATACGATGCTGCAGGTCCTCAATCTGGGACGGCGTCGCAAGATCTATCTTGTTTATCAGGATGCGGTCCGCAAAAGCTATCTGCTCTCGAACCTCCTCGCTTGAGTCAAGATGTTCCCATACGTGCTTTGCGTCAACGATCGTCACAATCCCATCCAAACAAAGATGCCGCTGCATCTCCTCATCAACAAAAAACGTTTGAGCCACAGGCCCTGGGTCAGCCATTCCAGTAGTTTCGATGAGGATATGATCGAATGACTCTTTGCGTTTTATGAGGTTCCCAAGGATTCGGATTAAGTCACCTCGAACAGTGCAGCAGATGCACCCGTTATTCATCTCAAAGATCTCCTCTTCCGCTCGAACAACGAGCTCTTGATCAATGCCGACTTCGCCAAACTCATTCTCGATCACCGCGATTCTTCGCCCGTGATTAGCCGTAAGGATGTGGTTGAGAAGCGTGGTCTTACCAGACCCCAAAAACCCTGTGAGTACGGTTACTGGTATTTTCTTATCTGTCATATGCTACCTCTATCCTTTTCAATACTACTAAAGTGCAGTCACGGAACGACTAAGCGTGCGGTAGTTCCCTGCTCTGCCGCTACAACTCATCGGGATTCACCCCACCTGTTGAAGTGGTGCCTCTCAAGTTCTGCATCTAGGGGCAGTACCTTCCCAGCCTCCTTAACGGCCCTCGCCCAATCGACGAGCTTCTGGTACACGAGCCGGCCTGAAATATTGCCGAACCAACGAGATCCTGAAGAATCCAAGATCGCCACGACATTCGTGCAATCACACGGCCCTAGACAACCTGAGATCGTGAGCTGAACATCGGTGTTGAGCCTAAGGCGTTTCCATTCACTTTTCAGAAAATCGACGGGAACCTCAGGCTTACCGCGGTCCTCTCTTCCACAACAACACCCGAGACAAACAGCCGCCTGCGCAAGAACCTCTCGCTTGGTATGAACGGCAGAAGAGTCAGTGTCCACAGCCCCCTCCACAACATCCCCCTCTAAGCCGATTTGGAGATTTTTGAACAACCTTCCCCTTTGACAGGTCTTCAAGGTTCCCGTTGACAAAAACCCTTCCGGTTATTTGACGAATCACGGGCCCGTCACTCTGGAGCCCCTCAAGCTCTCGGCCGATGAGCTGGGCCAGCTCTCCCCAGGTCGAAATTTCCGTAGAGCTACTGTGCATAACCTCTACCACTTCGCCAGTCTCACAAACTTTGTAGTCATACAGGGGCATACGGCTTACCTCGCGGTACGAGGCTACCCCACACGCAACCGGGTTGCAATTAGAGTTTTGGATAATTTTACTCACCTCTGCACAAGAACGCCAAATCAAAAAAATACGCGCAATAGTCAGCGAGGACCGACTACGTCTATGCAAACACGTCATGTGAGGGAGGGCGTGACACGCCCTCGCTAGCAAGGGGCATAAAAAGCGTTCTTCGTCACTATTCACCAGATGAATGAGATAGGGGCCGCAGAGCTATGCCTAAAACCAGCATCTTGGCGGCCGTTTCTCTCTTGTCATCTCCTGAACGGTGACGCGTACCTTTGGTGAATAGTGCGTTTCCCGCATTCACTTTGTAAGCCCGCCCCCCACTAGGGGCCCAGGTGAAACCGTAGGCACGCGCTGAAGTTCTCCCTTCTTCTATTATTGGAACTGGACGTAGAACGACTGTCGCGCAGTAGTTTGTCCACCCGTAACACTCTCGCCGCGAGCCTCAAGCGAGACCATGGCTGTACCCGTTCCGGTTCCACCACCACGCGTTGCGCACGTCTTGAGATCGACGGTAAAGGTCAGAGTATTCCCAACTGAAGCCGCACGGTCTCCGAGCGAATCGCGATACGGCGTGCCGTTAGCGCCTTGATTAAAGAAGATACTATCTCCTGTTCCAAATGGTGTGGTGTCGGCTACAAGCTCATTTGACTCGTTGGTATAGAGTCCAGCGCATGTAGCTTGAACATCTCCCACACCAACACCATAGTTTAACGTTCCCCAATCCTGGTATCCGGTCTCATCGGTGCGAATGGCAGCACGTTGTGGTCGCCAGAAGGTCATGGTGAGCTGTCCACTTGGAGGCAGCACTATTGGGTCTGATGACGACGTTCCTGGAATCGACCCCGAGGTAGGACTCACCGAATTGTAGTCAACTGTTACCTCGCCCGCCCCTGCGTTGTAGCTTTTTAGGGCCGGCACAGAGACAAAGTATGGCGCAAGGGTAAAGGTTTTTCTTGTTATCTCACCGGTATCTGAGGTGACGACCGCTTCAAATACATCCCCCGGTCTAAATTGACTTCGACCAACTCGTGGTTGAATAGCCGCTACGACCGCGCCCAAGCTGCTAATCTTCTCCATTCGAGGGTACCCGGCTGAAGTAAGGAGCTCCGCCCACGGCCTACGGAAATCATTCGAGCTCTCAGAGACTCCGCTAAAAAACGCCACCGGAGTGTTCCGTCTGCAGTATACGAGAGCGTCATCGCAGACGATATAGCCACCGGTTGCAAGGCTGCTTTGATTTTGAGGGAGCGAGATAAACGTCAACAACGCGAAGAGATTTTCGCCGCCAATCACTGCATCAATCGCGGTATCCGAGAGTCCACTGCGGACGTGGGCATTGAGAGAGTTCCGAAACTCTAAGACGATCGTCGTGTAGGGGATATCACTGCCAGCTGAATCTGGGTCTGAAGGGTCCAGGATCAGATCTCCATCATCATCCGCGTCGAATGCATTTGGAATCCCATCTCGGTCCTCATCTGAGCCAGACGCGCTTGCCGCGCCCGTTACGAAGGCGCTAACGTTTGCTGTTGAATCCGTACTTACAAGCCCCAGCTGTCCAGCACCTAGCGGCTTACCTTGAAGCGCTTTGGTGGTCGCCTTTGATACTGCGACTCCTAGGGATTTGGTAGCTGCCTTGCCAACCTGTGCATATCCTGACTTGAGAGTGACCTTACCAAGGACAAGCTTCTTTTGCTTTGGGCTTACGAGTTTGCCGGAGAACGTGGTTGAAACTTTGCTGTTCGTGCCGCCAAGAACAATCGGACCCGCATAGCGCCCATCGGCATCGCTCAATTGAAGACTCGCTCCTTTGAGACGGGCCTTTGTCACTTTCTTAAAAGAGAACTGCCCGCCAGAACTCACAACAGCTGATGTCGACTTGCCACTTCCCTCAACGAGATACACCGTATAGCCAGCTCCCTTTGAGAGAACCCCGCCCACAGTTAAGGATTGGGCAGCACTTTCTGAAACCTGCGAAAGGGCACACGAGAGGCTAACTGCAGAGATGAGGGCTACCCGACTCAAGATTTTCATAAGCTTTTTATCCATCCAACTTAGAGCTTATGCTTAGTGTCACCTCACGACGAGGGTGCCGTAAAGAGCAAAAAAGTCCAACCGCTGCTTAATCTACGAGTGTATCATCCCTGAATAATCTTAACGGAAAACGATCCCCGGGAAGCGATCTTGCAAAAAAACGATTCCCTGTCGTTACTTTGCGCGAAAAGTAGGCTCGACCAACAAGGTGACCACCACTGCCGACATCCGCGTCCTCTCTTCAGTGAGCAGCCGCGTGAAACATCATGAGAATGCCGAGCGCTAGAACGATTAATGGACTCAGGATCTCCATGAAACGAGCGACCCTACCCGACCCGATAAGATACTGAGTAATTTGCCCCGAAGAATGTGTAATAGCCATTCCGAGAGCTGAGATCGTCGTCGCAACCCCAAGCGCGAACAATGAACTTAGAAACATCGCATCCCAATACGATCCGGCCTTGGTAGCAGACAAGCAAATGGCTAACGCACTTGGGCACGGCACAATCCCGATTAAGAATCCAACTAAGGATAATGGCACCTTGCTGCTATGCCCACCACAGCCGCACGACCCACACGAATCGTGAACTATCCCGAGCGCTGTGTCTTTTCGTTTTCGCACTTTAAGCACGCGCACGAGTAAGGAGAGCGCTATAATAACTACAACAGCGCCCATCGTTAACTCCACCATATGCCGCACCTCATCAGCCGCGACCTCATGAGCGAGAAAGAACGACGCCGAAACAAAAACAAGAATTCCCACCGCATGCCCGCCTGCTGTTGAGACACCGATAGCGATCGGATCAAGCCATTTCCGGGACGAACCGACCAAGGTGCCCGCCATCAAGGTTTTGCCATGCCCGGGCTCCAGGGCATGAAGAAGGCCCAAGGAAAAAGCGGTAAAGGAAAGCGGTTCAAGTAATGTCAAAGGAGCCTCCGTCTACAGGTCTAGTGTTCAGGAACATTTCGGACAGAGGCCAGAAAGCACGAGATGGTCGGGAAAAACGGTGTAGCCTTCCGGAACCAACCGGTCCACCCCAACCTCGGTACCATGAAGACACACAACTTCGAGACAACCTTCGCAGGTAAAGTGACAGTGCTGCTTTTCGTTGCGCAATTCATAGAGGGCCCCTCGCCCGGGGAGAGATATGCCAACGAGCTGCTTAGCTTCTAGTAGACTCTTGATAAAGCGATAGACCGTCGACTTGTTAATATCCGGTCGCGCGCGGGCTGTAGCCTCCACGATCTCCCGAGCTGATACCGGTCGCGCAGCCTTTGTCAGAAGTTCAAGGATCTCCTGCCTGGCCTGAGTTTTTCTCATTTTCTTGACTCCACACTGTTGACAAGACTATATCCCATCTGAGATCTAGGTGCAACTAGGTTGCATTATCAAGAAGGATGCCCATATGTCTCCACACAAACTGCCGCGCCGACAACGACTCCCCGTAACCGTACTCTCTGGTTTCTTAGGCGCTGGAAAGACCACCCTTCTGAACCACGTCCTTACGAATCGCGACGGGCTGAAAGTTGCCGTAATCGTCAATGATATGAGCGAGGTGAATATCGACGTGCAGCTCGTGGAGCGAGGCGATGCGCGCCTTGACCGAAGCCAAGAGCGGCTCGTGGAGATGTCAAACGGCTGTATCTGTTGCACCCTGCGAGAGGACCTCCTGGAGCAGGTAGCAGAGTTAGCCGGAGAGGGGAAATACGATTATCTCCTCATAGAGTCAACTGGGATCGGGGAACCAATGCCAGTAGCAGCGACATTTGCTCACACCGATGAAGAGGGACGGAGTCTGTCACAGGTTGCTCGACTCGACACGATGGTGACAGTTGTTGACGCAGCTAATTTCTTTTCTCAGATGGAGTCATCAGACGACCTTAGGAAGCTCGGTATCGGCGCTGACGACTCAGACGACAGAACGATAGTGGATCTGCTTATTGATCAGGTCGAGTTCGCTAACATCATCGTTCTTAATAAGACAGACCTCCTTCCCGCTAAGCAGCTTGCTCTTGTTGAAGCTATGATTCAAAAGCTTAACCCAGACGCGCAGATGATTCACGCCCAATTCGGGAACCTTGATCCTAGAAACGTACTCAACACAAAGCTTTTTGACTACGAGAAGGCAGCTCAGAGCCCTGGCTGGATTAAGGAGCTATCAGGCGAACACACACCAGAGACAGAGGAGTACGGAATCACGAGCTTCGTCTACCGCCGTGATAGGCCCTTTCATCCCGAGCGATTCTCAGCGTGCATTCAATCTGAATGGCCAGGCGTCGTTCGCTCCAAGGGCTTTTTCTGGCTCGCGTCGCGCTCTCGCCTCGCTGGATCGTGGTCACAGGCGGGAGGATCGTGCCGGTCCGAGCCGGCTGGTTATTGGGCAGCAAGGGGGGAGGACGGCTCGCTCATAAGCTCGGAAGTGGCGCCTGTGAAAGGCAAGCAGGAACTCGTGCTGATCGGTCTCGACATGAGCCAAGAGAAGCTCACCTCGATGTTAGATTGCTGTCTCCTCACAGACGAGGAGCTCGCGCTTGGCGAAGATGGCTGGAAGAATTTCACCGACCCGTTCTCGCCATGGTCGGTACAGGAAACCCATGAGGAGCTATGATTGAGCGGCAAAATCTCTTTCCTCGATACCAAACGAAGATTGCCTCGTGGTCATTCAACGGGGAATTCGGCAAAAACTTTGAGAGGCTAATCAATTTGCAAATGTGGTGCTTTGGATGTGACATTCGAAATGCATCAGGCAATATTTTAACTGAATTTGGATTTTCCCGAACCCGCCCTCCTACCGGAACACACGGCTCCACCCACTACGCTATGGCCTGTGACTCCAGGTACTCGCTGCATCTTTGGGGATTCGGCATGGTTATCGCTGACGCCACCACGGCCCTCTGTTTGAAGAGGTTTCAACGAGCCCCTCACATATTCGAGGGACGATTTGACTCTAGTCCTGTTTTTAAGCCACACGATCTTCCATCTTTTTATGAACCAAGAACAGGGGCACAACAACAGATGGCGCGGAGACTCCTCCATCGACTCTGCAAACAGATACTTGGATACGAGACCTATCTTGGAGACCGAGGACTCGCCTCGTACCGAAGAGGCTGCGTCACGACCTCCCCTAGAAACGCCACTATAAGGGGAATTCAGGGACCTCGAGAGGGATGGGAACTCATAGTGGAAAAGGTCGGGGCGGTCCCTGAGGTATCGCCACAAATCAACTAAGAGATACCCAGGTATTCAGGTGATCACGAAATAGCGATGGATTAGAGTGCCTGTGCCATTAAAAAAGAGGCCCCTCTAGTGATGAAGCAACGTGATTCGCCTCATTACTACAAGGGCAATGTCGCGGAGTCATCCGCACCCACGCCAGGTCGCGGCCCCTACCTCCGAGCCGCGCTCCCAATCATCCCCTCAATAATCTCCAACCCCCGAACCCCATCATGAGCCGTTACCTCAGGGGTCCGCCCTTCCGCCACCGCGCTTAAGAAACTATGCAGATGAATCCGAACGGTATCGTAGAAGGTCGCCTCTGAACTGAAGACGCTATTGGAGTAGCTCTCGACGATGTCGGGATTGAGCTTTCGGAGGCGAACACCTCGCAACACATCATCCACGGTAAGTACACCGGAGGTGCCGGTGAGTATCATCTGTTCTTCCGTTCTCCCCTGCCCCGCTATCCACGCTCCCGAGAGCTGCGAGAGCGCTCCGTTCTCATGCCGGAACGAGGCGCTTACCGTATCGACCTGCCCGCTCTCGTTCTCACGCATGGCGGCATGAACATCCTTAATCTCGCCTCCTACCATGCGCAGCAGGTCGATGTGATGGGAGAGCAACAGATAGAGTATCGCATGGGGCCCTCGGTCCTTCGCGGAGGCGGGGATCCCATCAGTGACGGTAAGGGTAATCTGCTTCACGGTGCCGATTGCTCCCTCCTGAATCAACGAGAGCGCCTTACGGTACGCGAACCCGTATCGACGATTATAATCTATCGCCATGTGGCGTCCTGCGTCGTGAGCGACAGCCGCCATGGCGCGCGCCTCATCGAGGGTCATCGCCATCGGCTTTTCCACGAATGCGTGACATCCGGCGCGCGCGGCCGTGATCGCGGGCTCAGCGTGTACGTGATCTGGCGTAGCGATAGACACAACATCGGGCCGAGAACGGGAGAGCAACTCCTCAACGTTCGAAAAGGTGGGGATCCCACCGTACAGGGAGCTCAGGTGTTGCCGTGACTCTAGAGAGATGTCACACAGCCCGACAAGCTCAGCCAACGACGATTCATCGACCGCTTTCGCGTGAAGCGAGCCAATATGGCCGCACCCTATCACGGCAACTTTCAAGGGATGTTTTTGAGCGGCTAGAACCGTAGAGGACATCTTACCTATACCCGAAAAAGGTTACACCGATGTGGGGCGTTAAATCCCCTGAATCGTATTCACGTTATCTCGCAAGCACCACCCGTAGCCACCTCAAAAGTGTCGCACACGCACCCTCACCTCCCCCCTATCGAATACCCTCACCCCCTGCTAAGTCATAGAGCTATGGGAATAGCCTCTGACATCGTCTTTATTATTATCGCCGCCCTCATTGGTGGCTTGATCGCTCACCTCTGTCGCCAACCGTTAATCTTCGGGTATATCCTTGCCGGCGTCGCGGTCGGGCCCTACACGGGGGGCATTACCGTTCAGAACATTCACGACATAGAGATGCTCGCTGAGATCGGCGTCGCGCTCCTGCTCTTTACCCTCGGCCTTGAATTCTCATTCGGCGAACTCCGCCGAGTGTGGCGCATAGCGTTCCTCGCTACCCCACTACAACTTCTTCTGTGCGCGGTTATGGGATACCTCATATCCATCGCGCTCGGACTAAGCACGAGTGACGGCATCTGGATCGGCGCGGCGATATCGCTCTCAAGCACGATGATCGTTTTGAAAACCCTCTCCGCCCGCGATGCGCTCGAATCAACCGCGGGGCGCGTCATGCTCGCCATCCTCATCGCGCAAGACGTGGCGATCGTGCCGATGATGCTCCTCCTTCCGCAGCTCACCGCCGAAACCATTTCCATTATTCCTATAGCGACGGCAATAGGAAAGTCGGCGCTTTTTCTTACGATCATGTACTTCGCTGGGGTATACGTCTTTCCGCGACTCTTCAACCTCATCGCCAGACAGGGCTCTCGGGAGCTCTTCCTCCTCTCAACCCTCACGGTCGCGTTTGGCACGGGATATCTCTCTCATGAGCTCGGGCTCTCCTTCGCCCTCGGCGCGTTCGTCGCGGGAATGCTCCTGAGCGATACCGATTTTAACCACCAAGCGCTGAGCGATGTCTCAACGCTTCGAGACCTCTTTGCGCTCATCTTCTTCGCCTCGGTGGGAATGCTCTTCGATCCCCTCTTCTTCGTCGATCACGTCTGGACGATACTGCTTTTGACTGCCGCGATCGTCGCCTCCAAAGCAGTAGTTATCTCGTCTACCATGAGGGTCTTTCGCTACAATCGAGCGTTCTCATGGACGGTCGGACTCGGGCTTGCGCAGGTCGGAGAGTTCGCGTTCGTGATCGCCAAGGCCGGCCAGCATTCTCAAAACCTCTCCGCTGAGTCCTTCTCCCTCATGATCGCCGTTACCGTAGTATCGATGGTAGCGACCCCCGCGTTTTTCTGGCTTGGAGAGGTGCTCGCGCGCGGCGCTCAGAGCGAAGGCCCAACAGAGATCTCCCACGTTATCGAAGCCCCGGCGCCACTCCGGGACCACGTGATTATTATCGGTGGAGGAGTTGTTGGTCAGTATGTCGCGCGAGTACTCAAGACCTTTGAGATCCCTTACACAGTCATAGAGGCCGATTATAAAACGGTCACACAGATGCGAGACAGAAACGTGGCCGTGGTATTTGGTGACGCCTCTCGACCCACGATCCTCGAAGCGGCGGGACTCAAGGGCGCCCAGCTTGTCGTCGTTACGACCACAAACGACAGGATACTTCCGTCGATGGTTGGTGAAATTAGGGACGTGCGTCGTGATGTCCCGGTCGTCGTACGGGTCGAAGAGGTGGAGGACATCGATACCCTCTCATCCCTTACCTTCGATGAGATCGTGCAACCTCAACTGGAGGTTGGTCTTGAGATGGTACGGCAATCCCTTCTTTCGCTCGGCATGGAAGAGACTCGCGTCTTTCCCCTGCTTGCAAAGCTGCGCGCCGAGCGTTACCAAGCGATGATACATGCTCTGTAGACAGACCCGTAAGTGGGGTCTACCAGGGGAGGGTTGCAACTAGTTGAATCGTAGCGGCACCGATACATTGTAGGGCTGTTCAAACTCCCAGAAAAGGAGCAGAACGGAACGATGCGTATCGCGATATCAGGCTCTCACTCTTTAGGCAAATCAACAGTGGTCAACGATTGGGTAGCGAAGCACCCTGAGTTCATTCGCGAGGAGGAGCCGTACCGCGCGTTGGGGTTATTCGGGCCGTACGAGATTCATTTTCGCGAGGCCTCTACCAAGCTGCACAACGGCCTTCAGATGTATTACAACATTAGTCGCCTGTATCGGTATCCCCAGAGCACGAACGACGTCATTTTTGATAGGGCCCCGGTAGACTACATCGCATACTCCCAATACACCGCTAACCAGGGCAGCACAGATATCGACGATGCCTTTGTGGAGTCGATGGTTCCCGTTGTCAGGGAATCGCTCGACCACCTCGACATCCTGGCGTTTGTGCCAAAATCTGAGGCGTGGCCAGTGGAGATGGAGGCCGACGGCATAAGGCCGGTGGATCACGCCTACCGGGATGAGGTAGACGCGATCTTTAAACAGATATACCGGGAGGGGCGTTTCAACGTACTTCCGGCTACTAGTGGCCCACTATTGATCGAACTATGGGGATCAAGGGAGCAACGGTTGCAACAGTTGGAGAAGGCGGTACTGGAGAGAGTCCTGTCAGTCACGACTGTCACACTTCCTTGAAGCATTCATCGGCTAAATCGCGCGCGGCGCAGAACGCGAGTTCAAACAGAGAGCGCTATCATACGCACCCGCTCCGCTACAAATTATTTGACAATTCAGACCCTCGACTTGCTATAAAGAGCCGTCGTCCTCGTTACCAATGTCTCCCCTTAGGATTATTGATTATGCGACTGAACTCCATTTCCACGTATCTTCGTCTCAGCGTTTGCGCCGGGCTGATCTCTTTTCTTGTAGCCGATCAAGCGCGCGCATGCACGTCACTTGTCCTCGACGGTACCGACAACGGACATGTCTATGCCCGAACCATGGAATTCGGCATTCCCCTTAAATCGGCCATCCTGAAAACTCCCCGAGGCTACGCGTTTCAAGGGGTAGGAATTGATGGCGTCGCGGGGTCAGGCAAAAACTGGGTGTCAAAATACGCCGTGATTGGCGCCAACGCGTTTGGGATGCCCCTCTATGTGGATGGCATCAATGAGGTCGGCCTCGCTGGAGGCTTGTTGAACGCGCCCAACACAGCGCAATACCAAAGCCCCACCCAGGCTCAGTCCTCAAACAGCATCGCCCCCCAACAATTGCTGCTCTATGCCCTCACCAACTTCGCCACGGTCGCTGAAGTTAAGGCCGCGTTGCCCGCTATGTTTGTGAATAGCTCTCCCTTGAAGGAGTGGGGTGGCGTAGCTAAGTCGAGGATGACTCTGCACGATGCCTCGGGCGCAAGCTTGGTAGTTGAGTATGTTAATGGAGCGCTGGTGATGACTGACAACACCATCGGCACTATGACTAACGATCCTGTTTTTTCGTGGCACCTTCAAAATATCGGCAACTACACAAACCTAAGCGGCACCGACAAGAAGCCGATGACCGTTAACGGAAAAACTTTTTATGCTGCCAGCTCCGGGAACGGCCTTCACGGCATGCCTGGAAGCTTCCTAAGCCCCGATCGATTCATCCGAGCATCCCTCTTCGTTTTGAACACTCCTGCGGCTACCACCGACGTGCAGGAGCAGCGGGCATGGCACATCATGAATAACTTCGACATCCCCTTCGGAGCGATTCATCTTGATAGCTCAAGTGGATATGGCGGAGGAGTGAATTCGTATGAGTACACGGAATGGGTTGTGGTCGCGAACATGAAGTCGAAGACCTACAAAATTCGATCGTTTGAAAACCCAGGCATTCTCTCCGTTGGCTTCACCCCATCGGACATCAACGCCAAGCAACTCTCATCGATTCCCCTTTTGGGATAGATAAAGTCCTGTCAGTCACGACTTACCCCTTTCCCTCGAGCAGAGCGTTAGGCACCCATCACCGCCTACGCTCCTTGCTCGAGGAAAGAGAACAACGGTAGACTTCCTCCTACCATGCGTACCTCCCTTGCCATCATCGGCGCTGGGTTCAGCGGCACCCTTACCGCAATCCACCTCGCTCGCACGCCAGCGAACGACGCCCCAATCGACATCTACCTTATCGATCCCCGCGGCTCGTTCGGGCCTGGTCTCGCCTACTCCCCTCCCAGCGAACGGTTCAAGCTGAACGTGCGAGCGCAAGCCATGGGAGCGTTCCCCGATGACGTCGAGGGATTCTATCGATGGGCGAAGAATCGGTATCCCTACACATCCCCCGACGACTTCTCCCCACGACTCCACTACGGTGAGTACCTCTCCGAGCTACTCAACGAAGCAGCGGCGCAAGCTCACGGCAATACCCTTCACCGACTCACCGATGAGGTCGTAGGCGTCAGTCGAAACCCCACGTCTGGAAAATGGGCGATCTCACTCAAGAGCGGCGACGCGCTCAGCGTTGACGGATGCGTTATCGCAATCGGAAACCTCATGAGTGCCTCGACCACTTCAGCGCAATCCACCACTCGGTTTCGCGAACCGTATAATCCCAAAAGCTACGACGATGTCTCGACATTCCAGACGCTCTTCATCCTTGGAAGCGGGCTCACCGCCGTCGATACGATCCTTGAGTGTGAGGCGAGAGGCTTCCATGGCACCTACACGGTTCTCTCTCGTCACGGACGTTTTCCGAGGCCGCACGAGTCGCTCCCCTCCTCCGCGATCGCGCATCTCCCACAGGACTGGGACACCCGCGGTTCCGCTCGGGCCCTCGTTTCCACTATTCGAGCCGAGAGTCGTCGTCTTGGTTCCTCGCAACCGGTATTCGACGCGATGCGTCCTAAGATTCAATCGATGTGGCGGCACCTCTCCCTCTCTGAACGAAAGCGATTTCTTCGCCATGTAAGACCGGTATGGGATATCCATCGACATCGAATCCCCTCTGAACACGGGACCATGATCGAGGAGCTTCGAAGCTCAGGCAGGCTTAACCTCATGGCGGGGAGACTCATAAGCTGCGATCTCGAGTCCTCGCGAATAGCTGTCGCTATCAGAAAAAAAGGCGACCGTAACGAGACCACTCCACGACTCCTCTTCGACGCGGCGTTTCGGTGTACGGGACCGGAGGCTGACATCACCAAAACAAACGTGCCCGTGCTGCAGAGTTTGCGCGCCCATGGCCTCATTTCGCCCGGACCTCTTGGCGTGAGCCCTCGTGCGACACGTGAAGCGGCCGCCTCATTGTGGCTCCTTGGACCTCTCCAACGTGAGGATCTATGGGAGATAACCGCGGTCCGAGAGATCCGCCAGCAGGCACAGGAGGTGGCAGCGGAGATTCAACACGTCCTGAAACAGCACTCAAACACCTCAAACCAATAGATTTTTAAGCTATTTAGACCCCCAACACCTATACCGATACTATACCATGGTATGGTGCGGGCAGCGGCCGCACGCATCGGCGCTTACTTGGTAGTGGCTCTTTACCTCAGCGATTGAGAGGATAGCGACATCTTCACATGGTCCAGTCTTCGACAAAAAGGCGGCGAAAGATAAAAGCGAGACGTTCACAGTCTCCGATCGCCTTTGTCACATCTGACGAATTTTTCAACCGGGAATTGAGCTGGATAGAATTTAATCGCCGGGTACTTGCTCAAGCGCACAACGCGTCATGTCCACTCCTTGAGCGAGTTCGATTTGTCACGATCTGCACATCCAACCTCGACGAGTTCTTCATGAACCGAGTTGGTGGATTGCAACAGAAGATAGACGCCATCAAAGGACAGGGGCTGGCGGGGCTCAGCGCGGACTCAGAAAAATTACTAAAACAGATCCGAACATCCGTGACCGACCTGATCAACACGCAAGACCACATCCTGGAACACGAACTAAAGCCAAGTCTCGCGCAAAACGGGCTTCGTCTCGTAGGATGGAAGGATCTATCAAGCGCCGAGCGGGAAGCGGCTACTACCTATTTTCAAACAAACATCTTTCCCGTACTAACTCCTCAAGCGATAGATCCCGGACACCCGTTCCCCGCTATCTCGAACCTTTCACTCTCGCTCGGAATCCTCCTCAACCACCCAGATAGGGATGAGAAGCTGTTCGCTCGAGTGAAGATACCTACCGTCCTTCCGCAATTATTTCGACTGGATCCAAAAGCTGGTGAACATTTTCGCGCGATCTCAACTACCGAGATCATCCGCAATAACTTAAGCGCCCTCTTCCCGGGAATGATAATCCAGGACGTCCTACCTTTCCGAATCACCCGAAACTCGGAGCTCGATGTCGATGAATATGAAGCTGACGACCTCGTTGAGTCGATCGCCGAGGGTTTGAAGGAGAGAAAATTCGCCCAGGTCGTGCGACTTGAACACGGCCCGTCCCCAAGCGCCCCGATCCTGCGATATCTCATGGAGGAGGTAGGAATATCCGATGACGATGTCTATCTCTCGGTGAGCGCGATGGAGTTCGCCACTTTGAAGGAGGTCGCGGATGTGGGAATTCAACACCTCAAATTTGAGAACTGGACCCCCGTCGCGCCGGCCCAATTGGTCGATGAAGACGCGAACATCTTCTCTGTCATTCGAGCCGGTGACATTCTGGTCCATCATCCCTATGAATCGTTCAACGGGAGCGTCGAACGCTTTCTTCGCGCGGCGGTCGAGGACCCAAAGGTACTCTCCATTAAAATGACCCTCTATCGCGCCGGCGACAATAGCTCTCTCATCCCCCTCCTGATAAAAGCCGCCGAGAACGACAAGCACGTCGTGTGCTTGATTGAGGTGAAAGCGAGCTTCGATGAGGCTCGCAATATTAGACACGCGCAATTATTGGAGAACGCGGGAGTACATGTGATGTACGGAGTGGTGGGACTCAAAACACACGCGAAACTTATTCTTGTCGCCCGACAAGAGAACGACTCTATTCGGTGCTATGGGCACCTTGGAACCGGTAATTATAATTCGACCACCGCTCGCTTCTACACAGATCTCGGTCTCTTCACGTGTGACAAAACGATATGCGATGACATGGTTGAGCTCTTCCACTTTCTCACCGGACGCTCATTGAAACGGGATTACAACGCTCTTCTCGTGGCGCCGGTTGCCCTGAAAGATAAGCTCCACACCCTGATCGAGAGAGAGGTTGAAAATCATAAGAAGGGACTACCGGCTCATATCCTCATCAAGGCCAACAGTCTTGAGGATACCGCAACGTGCAGAGAGCTCTCACGAGCGGCGCAGGCGGGAGTTCCCGTAGATCTGATAATACGTGGGATCTGTTGTCTCAAACCGACGGTCACCAATGGCGTCATGAATCCGCGGGTGACCTCCATCGTCGGCCGATTTCTTGAGCATTCCAGGTTATACTACTTCCGAAACGGGTCGTCGGATCCTCTCGGTGGGGCGATGTTTATGAGCTCGGCGGACCCGATGTATCGAAACCTTCATCGCCGGGTAGAGGTAGCTGTGCCGATCATCGACATTCAAGCCCGCCTACGTTGTTGGGAGATACTCACGGCGTGCCTTTATGATTCCGTGTCGGGATGGGACCTTCAGCCAAACGGCTCGTACCTTCCCCGCAAACCAGAAGAGCAAACGGTCGCCCTGAGTTCTCAGGATTTACTCATGAAGATCTCGAAAGATAGGGCGCGCTCCAGCTCTCGGGGTGTCTCCTAGGATGTGACGACCCGGAGCGCTCCCCAAGCGAAGAATCGTCCCTATTCGATCGAGATCGATAACCCCAAACACTCCTCAAGAGCGGTCTTTCGTGACTCGGCTCCAATCCGCTCAACAAGGAGCGGTGAGCGACTGGGTAGCTTGAGGGTTACCGTGGCACCCCTTCTTCGGAGTTTGAGCGTGCCAATTCGTTTAAGGTGCTCTCGATCGAGCTCCTCGACAAGCCGAATGATAGCGGCCAACACGGTCACGGCTCTTTTTCCGGACTTCGAGAGCGCCGCGAAGGTGTCTTCACGATTGGAAGGGAGATCACCTCGGTGATAGCGGGCGATCAACGCCACAAGTTCACGTTGCGAATCGGAGAGCCCCGGGAAATGGCTTGAGCGAAGGATGTACTCGGAATGTTTATGATGATCGTTCGAATTTACAAAGTACCCAACATCGTGGAGAAGCGCCGCGACCTCTAAGAGGGCACGTTCCTCTCCTCCCAGCTTATGAACGCTCTTGAGCTGGTCAAAGATCTGAAGGGAGAGCTTCACCGCGTGATACGCGTGCGTTTCGT